>CABJAE010000004.1 GCA_902363535.1 Peptoniphilaceae bacterium | reverse complement strand
CTCACGCTCTTTTAGTGTAAAATGAGAATAATGATTCATCGTTCCTCCTGGTTGATTGGTTTTCGTCGACACAATTTTACCAGAAAACGGTGGATCATTTTTTGTTGCACTTAGATTGTAAATTCAAGGTACAAAAAAACGGCGCCTTTTCGGGCGTCGTTTCTGTTTCGATCAGTCGGAGGCACCGCCGATGACCATTTTGCCTTGGCGCATGAGGTAGAAGTGGTTGTTCATGCCAAAGGCGCGGTGGAAGGTTTTGTCGGATGGGGGCGATTGATAGAGGCTGTCGTCGCCAAAGATCCGTTCCATGTATTTGCCCAGGTTTTCTTCTTTTCCTGCGCTGTTTTTTAATCGATAGTTTTTACCGTTCCATACCACGTTCATGTCGGATTTCGAGGGCAGGTAGCGGACTCTGCGGCCCTCATCTTCGTATTTCAGAATGGTGATGGGGTAGGTTTCCGGAGCGGGATCCGTCGTAAGGCGGATGGAATCGCCTTCGACATTAAGCTTCATGTGTTTGGCATCGACGAAGCAGTTGATGGCAATGTAGGCTTTGTTCCCGCGGATTATATAATTGTCCATGGCGTACATGCCGAAGTTCAGTCCGTCGGTGGACGTGACGTAGCGGCAGTCGTAGGTGATGCCGAAGCCGTCTTTGGCCTTCATATTGATCGTAAGGTCCAGGGGATCGTCGCTAAAAGTCATGCCTTCTTGTTTGTAGCTCATGGTCATGGCTTTGGCAAAGGCATCGGCCTGAACGTAGAGCTGTCCCTTTTCGGCGAAGGCGTTGATTTGCCCCTTATCCTGTCCGTCGAGGGAGAGGGCCATGTCTTTCGCGCCGAAGCGATTGACATAGGGCACGGGCTCTTCGTTTCCGATAATGGCGGCCCGCTCGCTATCGTCCCAACGCACCGGGTAGCCGAAGAGTTCGGCGATGGCGCGCAGGGGCACGTAGGTGTAGTCGTTTCGAATTTCCGCCGCAACATCGGTGGTGGCCAGCTGATTGCCGTTGGCGTAAATGTCGCGGCTGCCGATTTTTACGCTGAAGGTGGGCATGTTTTTCACGCGGTCGTTGGCCGGGGTCATGGTTACCCTGCGCTCAGCGCCGTTCCAGGTGACGTCGAAGCCGAAGCTTTCGGAGATCAGTCGCAAGGGCACCATGACGCGGCCTTGTTTAATGTAGGGCATGTCTTCGCCGCCGGCCGGGTTGGAGCCGTTGATCCACAGAGTGAAGTCGGCGGCGTATGCGGCGGGAGCCGCAAAGAATAGGAGGGCCAGGGTGAAGAGTAGGGTAAGGCGTTTTTTCACGGGAATCATCCTTTCTTGTTTTTACTACCGATGTAGCTGTTTATTTTTTCATTCGCCAGATTTTTCGGCAGCAGATAGGCTTGTCCGGCGTCTTTGTAAAAGATGTAGAGGAAGTTTTCGTTTGCGATGAGGTCGCGGATCTCGTCGTAGGCGAAGGCTACGTCGCCGTCTGCGATGCCCGAATCGGTGATCGCCACCCGGTGCTCGCCTATGGGCAGGTCTTTTTCCATTTTGCGGATCAGCTTTCTCAGCTTTTTCTTCATGCTGCGGAAAAAGAAGGTGCGGTAAAGAAAGGGCCAGAGGATCATGGCGACGCCAAGGGGATAGAGGCCCTTCACGGGCTTTTTCGTGGCCATGTAAAAGATCGCGATGGCGAGAAAGACGGCGATGGGCGCGAGCATTTGAATGGTCATGCTGCGCTTGGCCGTGGGATTGTGCTTAAATAAATGCCATTGGTAGGCAAAGTAGTCGTCTTCGGTAATGGTAAATACTTCGTTCATGAAGCCTCCTTTCGGTCGCCGGTTTATAAATGTATTGTACTGAAGGAAATGGAGCCTTGCAAGGTGTTTCGCGGCTTTAAACGTGGTAAGATAGTCATAAGCAAAGGAGGGGATTTCATGGCCTATGTAGAATTTATCGAATCGACGAAAACCTACGGCACGGGATCGGCGAAGACCGTGGCCAACGACAGGGTTTCTTTTTCCATCGAAAAAGGGGAATTTGTCGTCATCGTCGGCCCGTCGGGAGCGGGCAAGTCCACGATTTTAAATATTTTGGGCGGCATGGACACCAACGATTCCGGTCAGGTCTTGGTGGACGGCAAAGACATTGCGGCCTTTTCCGACAGGGAGCTCACCACCTACCGGCGAAAGGACGTGGGCTTTGTCTTTCAATTTTATAATTTAATCCCCAATCTCACGGCTCTGGAAAACGTGGAACTGGCCAATGCCATCGTCGACGACGCTCTGGATGCGGAAATGATTCTGGAGCGGGTGGGCTTGGGCGAGCGGATGAATAATTTCCCGAGCCAACTTTCCGGCGGGGAGCAACAGCGGGTGGCCATCGCCCGCGCCCTGGGGAAGAATCCCAAGCTCCTTCTCTGCGACGAGCCCACCGGGGCTTTGGATTACAAGACCGGGAAGAAGGTGCTCCTTCTCTTGGAGGAAAGCTGTCGCAAACACGACCACACCCTCATCGTCATTACCCACAACCGAGCCATTGCCGATGCGGCAGACCGTGTTATCGAGATCAGCGACGCCAAGGTGCGGGCCATGTATTTAAACGAGCGCCCCGTGCCCATTGAAGAAATCGAGTGGTAGTATGGATGCGAGACAAAAAGATTTTCTGCGGGAGATCACCGGCCACAAAATGCGCTTTATCTCCCTCTTGGCCCTGGTGCTATTAGGGGTCTTCGTTCTCGTGGGACTCACGGTGACCGGGCCCATTATGCGCCGCACCGTGGCCGACACCCTGAAGAAATCCAACGCCTACGATTTGCGCCTCGCCGCTTCCGACGGCATGGAAGAGGAAGATTTGCGCCTCATCGCGGATATGGAAGGAGTGCGGGCAAAGGAGTATTTCCACACGGGCTATTTGACCACGAAGGAATTAAAGACCCTCTACCTCTCCTCCCTTCCGAAGCGGATCAGCCGCCCGATTTTAAAGGAGGGCCGCCTGCCCCGTGAAGCGGATGAGATTCTCCTGGATCCTACCTTGAAGGATACCTACAAGATCGGGGACACTGTGGTTTTTGAAAAGGAAGAGGATCTTCTCGACGAAGACGCCCCGCCCATGATGGAAGGTTATTCCTATAAAGTGGTGGGCTTTGCCACGAGTCCGATTTTCTTGGACAAAGCGGACAAAGGCACCACGTCCAATGGCGACAAGATCGACGGTTTCGGCTACGTCGCACCCTTGGCTTTTAAGGACCCCACAATTACGGAAGTGCATTTTCTCTTCGACGATCTGAAGAATCTCGCCGTTTACAGCGAGGAGTATAAATCTTTGAACACCGCCCACCGAAAGGAATTTCGCCACCGCTTCAAGGACCGGGGCGACGCGCGGCTGGACGAGTTGTTGGCGGACAAGCGAAAAGACATCGACGAAGGGGAAGCGGATATACGAGAAGGCTACGACGAATTGGATCGGGGCCTGGAAAAAATCGACGAAGGGGAGCGGAAGCTGGATCGCGGCGCCCGCGCCCTCAGGGACAATCGGGCGAAGTTTGCCCGCGGCCTCTCTCAAGGGGAAAGGAAATTGGCCGAATCCCGGGACAAGCTGAATCAGGCGAGAAAGAGCATTCTTTTTCAGGAAGATCAGTTGAGTAGCGGCGAAAAGGCCCTTCTCGACGGAAAAAATGCCGTGGCCGCCGCTATGAGCGACATTCAGGGCAAGGAAAGCGAGGCCCGCGGAGGTATCGCCCGTGCGGACACGGCCATGGATCAGATTTTAAAGGAAGAGGCGGCGCTGAACGAGGCGAAGCAGAAGCTAGAGGCGGGGAAGATCCCCGATGTGCAGTTTCCCGATTTGCCGGAGCTGCCCTTTTCTGCCAAAGAAATCGCCAAGGCCCAAGAAAATGTGGCCGCCACCAAGGCCGCCCGCCCTGCGAAGGAAGCTACGGTCAATGAAAAGGCCGCCGCGGTACAAACTGCCCAACAGGCTTACGAAGCCGCACAAGGTGCCGTGAAGGACTTTGGTATGGATGGCGTGCAGGGGCGGATCGACGCATTGGATAAGAAGATCAGCGAACTCACCGCGCAATTGAATCAAGAGGGCGCGGATGCCGATGCAATTAAGGGGCAAATCGATGAAGCCGAGAATAAAAGGGCCGCATTGGAACAACAACTGAAAAATTCGGACTACCTCGCAGCAAAGGAAAAAGCGGACGAGGCGAAGCAGGCCCTGAACGCCGCTTCCGGGGAATTGGCGAAGGCTCAGGGCGCCCTCGCCGAAACCGACGGCATCATCGCCAAGGGAACGGAAATGATTCAGGGCCAAATGAAGGCACAGGCCGCCCGCGAGATCATGGCGGAAAAAATCCGCGCCCAACAGGAAGAACTGCGCAAGAAAAAAGAAGAATTGGAGGCCGCCAAGCGTGACCTCGCCGAAAAAGAAGCCTTCCTTATGGAAAAGAAGCGGGAGACGGCGGCGGGCCGCGCCAAAGCAAAAGAAGCTCTCGCCGCCATCGAAGCGGGCAAGGCGGAGCTTCGCCAAAAAGAAGGGGAATTAAGCGAAAAAGAAAAATCCCTCCTTCAAGGCAAGGCCGCCATTCTCGCCGCGAAAGATCAGCTCAGCGAAGGGGAAGATCAATACAGCAAGGGCAAATCGGATTACGCCCGTGAAAAAGCGGAAGGTCGGAAAAAGCTGGACGCCGCGGAAAGAGAGCTCTTAAGCGGCAGAAGCGACCTGGCTTCGGCCCGCGCCACCTATGAAAAGAAGCGCGCCGATGCCCTAAAAGATTTGGTGAAGGGGCAGGAAGACGTGGATCGGGCGAAGGAACTGCTCACCATTTTAAAAAAGCCCGATTATAAAATCACGCCTCTAAACGAAGAGATGCGTACCTTCGTCTTCCTGGACTACGCCCATCGGGTGGACAAGCTTTCCGCCGTGTTCCCCGTCTTTCTCTTTGCCATCGCCATGCTCCTCGCCTCTACGGTCATGAACCGCATGGTGGACGACGACCGCACGGTCATCGGCACCTACAAGGCCCTGGGCTACAACAACGGCGCCGTCGCCGACAAATACGTGCGTTTCGGCACCCTCGCCGCCCTCCTCGGCGGCATCCCCGGCGCCTTCTTGGGCAATTTCCTGCTGAGTAAGGTCATCGCCGAGGCCTATTTGGCCAGCGGCATCTTCGATCAGCTCTCCATGGCCCTCTATCCCGGGCGAATCATTCTCGCCATTCTCATCGGCATGGTGGCCACGGGCCTCGTGGCCTATGTGAGCGTGCACCGCAGCCTGAAGCTTAAAACCGCCGCCCTCCTCATGCCCAAGCCCCCGGCCAAGGGCACACGCATCTTCTTGGAACGGATCAAGTGGCTGTGGAGCCGCCTGTCCTTCTTCCAAAAAGTGACGGCGCGCAATCTCTTCCGCGACAAAAAGCGCATGGCCATGACCATCGTCGGCGCCATGGGCTGTGTGGCCCTCTTGGTGTTGGGCTTCGGCATTCGCACCTCCGTGGACGGCTTGGTGGAAAAGCAGTTCGATCAGCTGAATCGCTACGACCACCTGATTTTCTACGAGCCCCTCTTGGATAAAGAGGCTCACGAAGCCTACAAGGCGAAAATCGAGGGAGACAAACACATTCGCGCCAAATGCTCCGCCTATGTGGAAACCCTGGCCGTGGGCGATGAAGGCTACATCGACCAGCCCGTGACCATGATCGTTCCCGAAAATGAAAAAGATCTGAAACGGGTCGTGACCCTGAGAAACCGAAAGACCGGCGCACCGATTCCCCTAAAAGGCGCCGTGATCACGGAAAAACTCGCCGCCATAAAAGGCGTGGAGGCGGGAGGCGTCATCGAAATAAAAAATGACGACGACGTTCTCTACGACGTGCCCGTGGCCGCCATCACCGAAGGCTACGCCGGCCACTATTTGTATATGGATCCGGACACCTACGAAGAAATCTTTAAGAAGAGCTACAAGACCAATGGGGACCTCGTCGACGCCGCCAGGGCGGACGTGTCTTACTACAAGGATTACGATTCCGTCGTGGCCCTCACAGGCATCGGCGACATGCGCCACATGGTGGACGAAATCGCGGGGAACATTAACTTCATTGTTTTCGTCATCCTGGCGGCCTCCTCCACTTTGGCCGTGGTGGTCCTCTCCACCTTGACCAATATTAATATCGAAGAACGGCGCCGGGAAATTTCCACCATTCGCGTTTTGGGCTTCTACCCGAAAGAAGTGACCCGCTACATTTACAGGGAGACGGGAACATTAACGGCGGTGGGGATTCTCCTGGGCTTTGTCGTAGGCAAGGGCCTGCACCTTTTGGTCATTCGCGTGGTGGTGCCGGACTTCGCCATGTTGGATCCCAAGCTGGGCCTTTTAAATTACCTCTTGCCCGCCGCCATTACCGTGGTGATTTCCCTGCTCCTCATGGTCTACTTCCACAACAAACTCAAGACCATCGACATGGTGGAAGCATTAAAGAGTGTGGAGTAACTTGACTCGGCCTATGTGTAGTGGTAGCATAGTGGAATGGAAAAAGGGCCGAGGTGCCCTTTTTCATTTGTCAGAAAACCACAGGAGGTGAAAGAATGGAAGAAAACAGAATGGGCTACGAGCCCATACCGAAGCTATTGATGAGCATATCCCTGCCCATCGCCTTGTCCATGCTCGTACAGGCCCTGTACAATATCGTGGACAGCATCTGGGTCTCCCGCTTAGGAGAGAAAGCCCTGGCGGCGGTGAGCATGGCCTTTCCCATGCAAATGCTCATTAACGCCTTTTCCATCGGCGTCGGCGTGGGCATGAATGCCCTTTTGAGTCGCCACTTAGGCGCGAAAAATCAGCGGGAAGCCAATCTCTGCGCCCAACACGGCATTCTGCTAAATATGATCGTCGCCATTCTTTTTGCCGTCTTCGGGACCATGGCCTCGCCGCAGTTAATCGGCATGCAAACCGCCGATCCCGAAATCATAAAAGACGGGGTGCGCTATTTAAACATCTGCTTTATGTTCAGCGTGGGTCTTTGCGGCCAGATCTGCATGGAGCGGCTTTTGCAATCCACGGGCCTTGCCGTCTACAGCATGTACACCCAGCTCTTCGGCGCGGTGCTGAACATTATCCTCGACCCCTTCTTTATTTTCGGCTGGGCCTTCTTCCCGAAACTGGGCGTCGTCGGGGCGGCGGTGGCCACGGTAACGAGCCAAATCATCGCCTTTCTATTCGGCCTCTATTTGAATTTCAAGCGGAACAAGGAAATCAACCTCCTTCAAGATCACTTCCATGTCAACGGCGACATCATTAAGGGTATTTTGGCCGTGGGCATCCCCTCGGCCATTATGATTTCCGTAAATTCTCTGTCCGTTTTTTTGATCAACGCCATTCTCGCCGCATTCGGCGCCGCCGCCGTGGTGGCTCTCGGGATCTACTTTAAAGTGCAAAGCTTCATCTTCATGCCCATCTTCGGCATGAACAACGGCCTGATCCCCATCATCGCGTACAACTACGGCGCCGGGCACAGGGATCGAATCTACGAAGTCATGAAGCTGGCCTACAAAGTGGCCCTGGTGGTCATGAGCGTGGGCTTTATTATCTTCCAACTCTTTCCGGCGCAACTCATGGGCTTCTTCGACCCCTCGCCGGAACTCCTCTCCATCGGCGTCGTGGCCCTGAGGATCATCTCCTTCAGCTTTATCTTTGCCGCCGTGAGCATTATCAGCTCCGGAATCTTCCAATCCTTCGGCAACGGCCTCTTGAGCATGATCGTGAATCTGGTTCGCCAATTGATCTTTATTGTGCCCTTGGCCTATCTCTTCTCGAGAACCGGCGTCTTGGCCTATGTATGGCTCGCCTACCCCATTGCGGAACTCATGGCCATGCTCATCGCCATCGCCTTTATGAAAAAAGTAAACGAGAAAGAAATCAAACCCATTGTGGAAAGAGATTGATCGGTGCACCTCACGGTGCACTTTTTTATTTGCCCGACTTGAAGGGCGGATCATGCCGTTTTATAATAATGAGAGAAAGATTGCAGAGGACAAAGGAGGTAGCACATGCCCATCGTTCACGTCGAATTAATCGAAGGCCGTTCTGACGAAGTGAAGGCAAAAATCGCCAAGGAAATCACGGACACGATCCACGAATTGGCGGACACGCCCCGGGAACACGTTCACGTGGTGTTCCAAGACATGAAGCGCAACGACTATTACAACGAAGGCCACTAAGGTTTTATTGCTTTTGAGAAAATCGGGTAAGCTCGGGCTTGCTCGATTTTTTTGTGGAAATTTTTGCAAGAAAAAAACGCCCCGAAAGGCGTTTGTTCGCAAATTTATTTGTCTTCGTTATGTTCTCTTTCTTTTCGTTCTTTTCTGTCCCGTTCGTCGGCCAAAAGGCGGCGAATTAAAAGGATGATGAGAACGAAAGCGGCGATGGCAAAGGCGAATTTGCCGATGAACACGAGTAAGGCGAGCCCTTGTAACATGGTTATACCTCCTTGAATCGAATTTGTTGCCGGATCGAGGTTTGTCAGTCTCGATCTCTATTTCCTCGATCTTTTCTATCTTTTTCATCGGCTGAAAGCCGGCGGATTAAAAGGATCACAAGAAGAAGGACGAGGGCGAGGACGAAAAACCCCGCCAATAAAGAGATAATCTTCATAACAGCCTCCTTGTCATGTCATTTTTTCGAATCGTTTCTTTATTCATTATACATTATTTTTTAGGGGGGGGCAAGAACAAAGATGCCTCGATAAGGTGGCGCTCTTAAATGAAGGTGATCTATTCTCGGCTAATTCAACTGAAAAAACAGGTCTTCACACATGTCTTTTGTGTTGGCTTTATCGGCTCAGTCCCAGGGCGCCGACGAGTATGCCTCCGCTCGCGTCGTCTTCGTCTCGAATGGTGGGGCCGGTGTAGACCTGAATGTTCATTTTCCTATACATGGGCGAGAGCATATTGTCCCGATGGCCCGGGCTCTTTTCCCAGGCCTTGAAACATTCCTCGGCCAGAACCTCGGGATCCGTAAGAAGGACGGCACCTCCGCCGGCACCCGTCTTCGGCAAGGGATACTGAATGAGGTTTTCGCCGATGAAGTAGGCGGGCTTTTTGTGGCTCAAATAATCGTAGGCCGTGTAGTAGGGCCGCTTGTCCGGCCGCACGTGGCGCTCGCCCTCGATTCGCATATTGCCGTAAAGGGCGAGCTCTTTGGCCCGGGCGTAGGCGCCGGCCTCCAGGCTTTTGTCGAGAACCAAGGGCCGCAAATGATTCTTCCTGCGGGCATCGTTGAGGCGATTTAAAAAAGCTTCTTGAAAGGCCCCGTGATCGAAGGTGCGGCGGCGATTGAGCCCATCGGTTAAGTAGAGGAAGCGGGCGATTTCCGTATCGTAATCGGGATTCGTGTAGAGAATGTCGTAGAGGGTGAGAAAGACGGCTTCGCGGGTGGCCGGCGCGTTGTAGGGGCAATCGGCCACGGGAAGGGAAAAGGCCATGGCCCGGTAGATCCAGCTGTCGGGCCAACCGAAGGAGGCGGCTTCCTCGGCGGTAAGGGATTTGTCGGCGAGGATCACGGCGATTTTCGACGCTTCGGCGCCGCTTACGGGCTTCTCAGGCAAGAAGCTGCCGTCTTTGTAGCCTTGAATCAAAGGAAGAGGACGATCCACTTGGGCAAAGGTAAGGGCGTGGATATAGCCCTTGGCCCAGTGGGTCTCGGCCACGTCTTTAAAGGGCGAGGTTTCTTTTTCAAGGGCCGCCGCATCCCCTTGAAGATTCAAAGCGCAGGCCAGGACCTTGGAAAATTCCGCGCGGGTAATGGGGCGGCCCAAGGCGAGATCGCCGGTTTCGTCGCCGACGATGAGGCCCGCTTCGCAGAGCGTCTGAATTTTTACCGCGGGGGTCGGATCCTTTTTCAGCTCTCCTTCGGCGAAACCCGCTCGGGGCAGGAAGAGAAGGGCCGATAAAATCAGCGCAGCAAATGCTTTTTTCTTCATTCAGGCCTCCTTTTATTTCTCCTCGATTTTCTTCGCCTTTCGATCCAAGAGTTGAATTTCAACCCGGGCGATGCGCTTGTCCGTTACGCCCAAAGTGGTAAGCTTTACGGAATTGCCGTAGAGGACCTTGTGTTTCTTCGTGTCTCCGGCTTCCGGAATAAAGCCCAAAAGCTCGATGGTAAGGCCGGAGATGGTTTCGTGGTTTTCGCTTTCCAGCTCCAGATCCAGCTGTTCGTTGATCGTATCCAATTCCGCCATGCCGTCGGCCACATAGGTGTAGTCGTTAATTTTTAAAATCTGCTTCAGATCGTGGTCGTATTCATCTTCGATTTCGCCGACGATCTCTTCCACAATGTCTTCGATGGTGACCATGCCCGACAAGCCGCCGTATTCGTCGATTAATATGGCCAGGTAATTTTTCGTGGACTGCAGCTCCTGCAAGAGGCGGTCGATGTTTTTCGTTTCGGGAACGAAGTAGGGCTTTTTCATCACCGACTCGATGTCGATGGAGCGGTAGCTGCGCTTGGCGTATTCCACGAAGAGGTCTTTAATGTAGATGGTGCCCACGATGTGGTCGGGACTGTCCCGATAGACGGGCACGCGGCTGTAGCCGGATTCGAGCATTTCCCGGATTTTTCCCGTATCGAATTCGTCGTAATCCAGCATGTAGAGGGCCGTGCGGGGCGTCATGATCTCGTAGGCCAGTTTGTCGTCGAAGTCCATAATGTTCACCATCATGACTTCGCCGGATTCGTTGATGACACCGTGTTGTTGGCCCACGCGGAGGTAGGACTTGATTTCCTCTTCGCTGATGTTTTTCTCCACATCTTTGGAGTAATTGCCCGTGGCCTTTAGGATCAAGGTGGTGGTAAAGGCGATAAGCTTTACAAAAGGCGCCATGAGTTTGGAAAATACCGTGGCGGCCCCGGCGTTTTTCAGGGCCGTTTGCTCGGCCTTTTGCAGGGCGATGCGCTTGGGCACCAAGACGCCGAAGACCAGGCTGATGTAGGAGAGGATAAAGATCACGAGAACAAAGGCCAAGGTGTCGGAAAAAGAAATCTCGGCGGACAAAAAGAGCGCGGAGAGAAGAGGCACAAAGGCCTTGGCGCCCAGTGCCGCGGCGAAAAAGCTCGCCAGTGTCGTCCCCGTTTGCACTGTGGAGAGGAAGCGGGATTGATTTTTCGTAAGGGCCAAAATTTTTTGCGCCCGCCTGTCGCCTTCTTCCGCCAAATTGCTTATGCGCTCCCGATTGGCGGAGACCAGGGCGATTTCCGTGGCGGTGAAAAAAGCGTTAGCCGCTGTGAGTAGGACAATGAGAAGTAATTCGGGCAGGATCTGCCCAGCGGAATCCATAAAATACATGCCTCCTTTTCTAATAAGTATATACCCCGGAGAAGAAGAAAGATACAAGGGATGTAATGAATTCTGTTATACTAATAGGAGTGAATAGTACTGAAAGGAGCAGTTATGAATATTAAGGATTTACAGTCTTTCGTGGATTTAAGCCCCACTTCCTACCAAGTGGTGGAGCATATACAAATGGCGGCGGCGGGCTTTGTGCGCCTCGATCGCGAAGACGCCTGGGAGCTGGAAGAAGGCGGCAAGTATTACGTGGTAAACGAAGACGGAGCCATCCTCCTCTTTTCCATGGGAAAGAGAGATCCCGAGACCATGGCTTTTCGCACAGTGATCAGCCACACGGACAGCCCGGCTCTGCGCCTTTTGCCCGGCGGCGTGCGCGGCGAAAAGGACTGCGTGAGAATGGATGTGGAACCTTACGGCGCCATCATTAATGCCGACTGGTTCGACCGGCCCCTGTCGCTGGCGGGCCGTGTGATCGTGGATGGGGAGGCCGGCGTAAAGAGCGTGCCCGTAGACTTTCGTGATCCCGTGGCCACCATTCCCCATCTGGCGCCCCACTTGCACAAGGACGTGAACAACGGCCACGTCTTTAAGGCGGGAAAAGATCTGGTGCCCCTGGCCGCAAAATCCTGGGACGACGGCGGCTTCTTGAAGGATTTGGCCGCTCTCGCCGATGCGAATCCCGAAGAGATCTTGGACTACGATTTGTACTTTTATCCCTGGGGGGACAGTATCCTCGTGGGCGCCGACAAAAAATGGCTCTCTTCGCCGCGACTGGATAATTTAGCCACGGCCTACCCGGCCTTTATGGCTTTATCCGCCGAGGTAAGCGAGAACCTCACCCAAGTGGTCTACCTGGCCGATCAGGAAGAAATCGGCAGCCTCACCCAAAGCGGCGGCGACAGCAGTTTCCTTCCCAATGTGCTTCGCCGCATCGTCGGCGACTTAGGCGAGGAGGCCTACTTCCGCGCCCTGGCGAGAAGCTTCCTCCTCTCCTGCGACATGGCCCACGCAGATCATCCGAACTATCGGGACAAGGCCAATCCTTCCGCATCCCCTGTTTTAGGCGGCGGCGTCACGGTGAAGCTTTCCGCCAGCAGAAGCTACGCCACCCAAGGCCACAGCAGCGCAAGATTTAAGCGCATGATGAAGGGGGCGGGCCTGAAGGTGCAGACCTTCGCCAATCCCCACGGTCAACGGGGCGGCTCCACCATCGGGCCTTTGAGCCTGCGCCACGTAGACATGGAAGCCATCGACATCGGCATCGCCACCTGGGCCATGCACGGCGTCCACGAAGTGGTTCACGTCGACGATGTGTCGGATTTCTACGACGCCGTCCGCGCATTTTTCACCACGGAAGATTTTTAGGAGATAAAGGAGGTTTCCATGAAAAAACGCAGCCCATGGCCTCTGGCCGCAGGCCTTCTTGTCGGCGCCTCCATCGTGCCGCAACTTTCGGCGAAAGCTCGTGAAAAGAATACCGCCCGCAAGCTGGCCCTCTGGGAAGCATCAGGCCCCATTCATCGCCTGGCCCTTTATGATCACGAAGACGGCATGATCACCGGCGCCTACAAATCCCCCATCGACGGCCTGCCCCTGGCCTTTACCATTATCGAAGCCGAGAATCCACGGGGCCTCGTGCAAATCGTCCATGGGGCACAGGAACATTCCGGCTATTACAAAGTCTTCGCCCACCGCCTGGCGCAGGCGGGCTTCACCGTGCTCCTCTCGGACAATCGGGGCCACGGCGATTCCGTCTCGGCGGATCATCCCCGGGCCTATATCTCATCCATCGACGACATCGTGGCGGATCAATACGCCCTCACCCTGTTTTTTAAAAATCGCTACCCGGGCCTGCCACTTGCCATGTTCGGCCACTCCTTCGGCTCTTTGATCGCGAGAAACTACATTATGGCCCACGACGATGCCATCGAGAAATTGATCTTAACGGGCCTGGTGTGCTACCCGCCCCAAGCCGGCATCGGTTTGTTTTTCGGCAATGTGGAAAGCTTCTACACCAGCCCCAAGCGCCGCGGCGCCCTGATCCGCATGATGGATTCAAAGACCAAGGCGGCCCTGGATACGATCAGCAACAATCCCGCCTTTTTACATTCCTTCAGAGGCGACGACAAATTGGTGAATTACTATTTAAACGGCGGCGCCATGGCCATTTGGGACAGCGCCTCCCGCTTAAAAGATTACGGCCGCTACGCCGTGAAGAATCCCGATCTGAAAGTGCTGGCTTTAAACGGCACGGAAGATCCCCTCACCGGCGGCGCCAAGGGATTGGCGGATACGGCGAAAACTTTCTACAAATTAGGGTATGAAGATTACGAAAACAAAATTTATCCCCACATGAAACACGATCTGCTCCACGAAAGCGCCAGCGAGATCGTCATTTGGGACATCATTCGATTTTTGAAGAACTGACGACAGGAGGTCATTATGGCAGTAGTAGAATTAACCCTCGTTCCCATCGGAACCCAAAAGACATCGTGCAGCCCCTTTGTTGCGGCGGCCTACGATGCGGTAAAAGACAACGACAAAGTGGAAATCCGCTTAAACCCCATGGGCACCGTCCTCGAAGGAGACATCGACGAGCTCTTCGCCTGTGTGCGGAAAATGCAGGAAGCCGTCTTTGAAGCCGGCGCCGATCGCGTCTACTCCGTGGTCAAAATCGACGACCGCCGAGACAAAAAGGCCAGCTTGGATCAAAAAGTCAACTCCGTCATGTCGAAATTAGTGTAGCCCATGGAAAAGAAACAATCACTAAAAAAACCACTGAACGCAAATTCTTCCATCGGAAAAACCATCGCCGTCTTAAGCGGTAAGGGCGGCGTGGGTAAATCCATGGTCACCGGCCTCTTGGCTTCGGAAATGAAGCGCAGAAACAAAGAAGTCGGCGTCTTGGATGCGGACATCTTGGGCCCCTCCGTTCCGAAAATTTTCGGCACCGACGGCACGGTCTTTCAAACGGAAAAGGGCATTCGCCCCTTAAAAACCTCCACGGGCATCGACATTATGAGCGTCAATTCCATTTTGGAAAGCCCGACGGATCCCGTTTTGTGGCGGGCGCCGGTTGTGGGCAATATGCTCACCACCTTCTGGAGCGACGTGAATTGGGACAAGAAAGACTACCTCTTTATCGACATGCCTCCGGGCACCGGCGACGTGGCCCTCACCGTCTTTCAAACCATGACCGTCGACGGCATCGTCATCGTGACCTCGCCTCAGGACTTGGTGTCCATGATCGTGGAAAAGGCCATTAAAATGGCGAAGATGATGGGCCTGCCCGTCATCGGCATTGTGGAAAACATGCAGTACTTTATCGCTCCGGACACCGGCGTGCGCTACGATATTTTCGGCGTAAGCAAAACCGCCGCCATCGCCGAGGAAAAAGGCATCCCCTACCTGGGCGCCTTGCCCATCGACCCGAAGCTCGCCCAATGCGCCGATAAGGGCCGCATCGAAGATTACGAGGTGGATTCGTTAAGCGCCATCGTGGACGAAATCGAAAAATTCAAATAGGGAAGCATTGGTTTCTGTGAATCTGTGAGGAGTCCGGCGTTTGGGGCTCCTCTCTGCTTAGAAAGGGGGAAGCATGGTTTGGATCCACGGCTTTGAGATCATGTGCTACATCTTGACAGCCATGCTTATTTTCGACATCACGAGAAAGAGAGACCGGGAAGAAGGGGAACTGTTTCTTTCCGCCGCCTTGGCGGGCTTCGCCTTGGAGCTCTTGGCCGTTCGACTGACGGACATCTACCATTACAGCCACGCCTTTTATATTCAGGTCGGTCCTGCGCCCTATCAATTTCCCTTTTTCGGCGGCCTCATGTGGGGCGGCGTCGCCGTCTGCGCCCGGCGCATCGCGAAAAAATTTCCCTTCGGCCCCTTGATGACCGCCCTCTTTGCCGGCTGGCTCGTGGTCTCCATGGACCTTTTGCTGGATGTGGCGGCCATTCGCCTAGACGGGGGCTTCTGGATCTGGGACGGAAGGCCGATCAATCTCGCCGTGACCCATCATCTCTTTATGAGCGTGGTGTGGGTGAATTTTCTCGGCTACATGTTTGAAACCCCGGCTTTGGTTTACATGACAGAGCTTCGCCGAAAGCGCGCGCCCTCCTCGACCGGAAAAGAAATTTTCATCAGCCTGCTCATTGGCGCGGCGGCCGTGGCCGTCGTGGGAATCCTCTCCTCCGTAGCCCTCTTTCTGGACGGGTTGACCGACGAGTGGTTCAGCTGCGTGGCCTTTCTTATTCTTTGGTGCGGCGTGTTTTTCAAGCTGATCATAACCCTCGCGGGCGCGAGGAAGAATCTCTCCTTTCGGGGAAAGAAGGATTGGGTGCTCTTTGTTTTCTGGGCGGCCATGTATGCCTACTGCCTGGCCGGGCTTTGGTCTCTCGGCGTGATCCGCGCCGCTGCCGCTTACGGCGCCTTTGGGCTCTTTCTCGGGCTCATGACCTTGGCCCTGTGTCTCCTTCATATTGAACAAGACAGCGTCCAATAAGGAAAGCCGATCCCGCGGGCGCCTTCGTTTCTTTTTTCCTCTTTTCGGTATATACTATGTTGGAAAACAAATCAAACGGATTAACTATAAAGGAGTTGACTATGGAAAAAGACGTCATCGTCGCTTTGGATTTTCCCTCAGCCAATGTGGCACGGGAATTTTTGGCCCGCTTCGACGGCGAAGCGCACAAACCCTTCGTGAAAGTGGGCATGGAACTGTTCTACGCCGCCGGACCGGATTTCGTATTGGAGCTGAAGACCAAGGGTTATAAGATCTTTTTGGATTTAAAGCTCCACGACATTCCCAACACCGTGGCGGGAGCCGTGCGCTCCTTAAAGGGTCTCGGGGTCGATATGCTCACCCTCCACGCCTCCGGCGGCCGGGAAATGTTTATGCGCGCCAGAGAAGCGGTGAAGGACATGAATCGCCCGCCCATTCTCCTGGCGGTGACGGTGCTCACGTCTTTTTCCGATGTAGGCAGAAAAGAAGCCCTCTTAGGTGAAAACCGCTCGGCGGAAGATGCGGTGTACCACCTGGCCCATTTGGCCCTTCAGGGCGGTGCCGACGGCGTCGTGTCCTCGGCCATGGAAGGAAAGTATTTAAGGGAACACATTCGCCAATCCTTCCCCCTAGTCTGCCCGGGGATTCGCCCGGCGGGAGCAAGTGTCGGGGATCAAAAGCGGGTGGTCACGCCGGCCGATGCCCGGGATATAGGCGTTGACTACATCGTCGTGGGACGGCCCATTACACAGGCCAAGGATCCCGTGGCGGCATACAAAGCCATTAAAGAAGAATTTTTAGGAGGTAACCAATGAAAGCCGTATGCGAACATTTATTGGATATCGGCGCCGTGAGTTTGTCGCCGAATGCGCCCTTTACCTGGGCATCGGGGATTAAGAGCCCCATCTACTGCGACAATCGCCTGATCCTCTCCTATCCCGAGGCCAGGAAGGTCATCGAAGAGGCCCTGGCGGATTTGGTGAAGCGTGAGTTTCCCGAAGCCGAAGCTGTCCTCGGCACGGCCACGGCGGGGATCCCCCACGCCTCCTACATCTCCTGGATCTTGGATATGCCCTCGGGCTTTATTCGTTCCAAGGCCAAGGACCACGGCAAGAACAAGCGAATCGAAGGGGCCTTTAAAGAAGGAGAGAAAGTCGTGGTGGTGGAAGACCTCTTCTCCACCGGAGGCAGCTCCATCGACGCCGCCAAGGCCTGCGAAGCGGAAGGGCTCGATGTGGTGGGCATTATTTCCATTTTCAGCTACGAATTAAAGGCGGCGGAAGAAAACTTCGCGGCATCGGGCTTTAAACACGCATCCCTCGCCACCTTCCCGGAACTGGCGGAAGTGGCCGTGGCTCGCGGCGATTTAAGCGAAGAGGAAAAGGCCCGCCTCAATCGTTGGCGCGAAGATCCCTACGACGAAAGTTGGTGCAAGGAATGAATTGGGCCAAGGTCCTTTTTAAATACCTGCCCCGCGCAAAGAAAATCGTCTCCGATCCCGAGCGCATGGAAAAGCTCGCCGAAGAAAGCTTCGCCCTTTTAAAAGGCGAGGGCAAAATGGCCGAGGTGCGAAGAGAGGGCCTGCTCCTCTGGAAGCTTGCAAAAGACACGATCACCGGCCGCTACCGAGGCCTGAAGAAGCGAAACCTCTTTCTCATCGTGGCCGGGCTCATGTATCTGGTAAATCCCATGGATATCGTGCCGGACTTCATCTTCGCCGTGGGCTTTGCCGACGACGTGGCCGTGTTGATGTATGTATTTAAAAAGCTGGATAAGGAGATCAAGGCCTACGAAGCCTGGCGCGACGAGGAAGAAGCGCAGATCCCCGCCGACGCCTATGATTATGACGGGGACGATGTCTACGGCATGACCATGGAAGAGGCGCCGGATCTCGAGGGCTATAAGGTCATCGACTACGACGACTAGTTTTTCGAACAATTTATAAACGAAGGAAGCCCCTGCAGGGGCTTTTTTGGTGGGATAAATACAAAATGGCTATAAACTTTCCGTGGGGAGTAAGTCCTCAATGGATGGTTTCATGGCAAAGCGCACAAAAAAAGAGCCCGGTTTTCACCGAGCTCTTCAATGGTTAATAGAGAACCTTTTTTATTTTATTCATTGACCATAAGATAGTTGTAGGCGCCGAGGGCGGCGGTGGCGCCGCTTCCGGCGGCAATGACGATTTGCTTAAAGAGGGTGTCTGTGGCATCGCCGGCGGCAAACACGCGTTTCACATTGGTCGATCCGTCTCCTGCCGTGAGGATTTCGCCTCTGTCGGAAAGATTCAGGCCGGAATCTTTTAGCCATTCCGTATTGGGCACCAGACCCACTTGAATAAAGCAGCCGGAAATGGGGATCTCCTCGGCCTTGCCGCTGATCCGATCCGTGTAGGCGAGTTTTTCCACTTTGCCGTCGCCGTAGAGACCGGTAGTTTGGGCATTGGTGATGACCGTCACATTGGAGAGGGTCTTTAGTTTCTTCAAGAGGGCGTCGTCGGCCTTAAGATCCGGTAAAAATTCCAAGACGGTGACGTGCTTGGCCAGGCCGGCCAGATCGATGGCCGCCTCGATGCCGGAGTTGCCGCCGCCGATGACGGCCACATTTTTCCTTTTGTAGAGGGGCCCGTCGCAGTGGGTACAATAGGCGACGCCTTTGTTTCTGAATTCCGTTTCGCCGGGAATGCCGATGAGTCGCCATCTGGCGCCGGTGGCGATAATCACCGTCTTGGCAAAAAGCTTGGCACCGTTATTCAGCTTGACCTCCACCTGTTTGTCGGTGGTATGGATGCCGTCGGCGAGGACGCCGGTCATCCTATCCACCTCCAGGGAAGCGACCTGATTTTCCATTTGATCCATAAAGTCGGGGCCTTCCGTGTATTTAAAACCGGGAATATTTTCGATGGAGAGCGTCTCTTTCACCTGACCGCCGAATTCGCCGGCGACGAGACCGGTTTTAATGCCCTTTCTTGCGGCGTAAATGGCGGCAGTAGCCGCCGCCGGCCCGCCGCCGATAATCAGGGCATCAAAAAGGGGCTTGTCTTTAAATTCGTCTTTGTCCACTTTGCTGCCGAGCTTTTCCAAAATGCTTGAAAGGGATTGCTTGCCCCCTTCGAAAAAGTCCCCGTCCTTGAAAATGGCGGGCACGGCGAGAACGTCTCTGGATTCCGCCAGATCTTGGAAGCTGCCGCCGTCGATCATGGTGTGGTTAATCGCCGGGTTGATAATGGCCATAATGTTCAGGGCCTGAACCACGTCGGGGCAGTTGTGGCAAGAAAGGGACACGACGGTTTCGAAATCCGCCGGCGCCAGGCCTTGGATCCGCTTCTTGTCGGCATCGTCTATTTTCGGAGCGATTCCCCCCGCCTGGAGCATGGCCAGGGCGAAAGAGGCGAACTCGTGGCCCAAGGGGAGCCCCGCGAAGACGATCCTGCCGTGATCGAAGCTTCCCTTGATTTCGAAGGAAGGGCTGTAGGTCAGATCTTTCTCCACCAAGGTGATTTTATCCGACAAGGCCGCCACTTCTTCGACAAAAGCCCGAACCTTTTTGCAATTTTCGTCGTCATGATGAGCAGAAAGCCCAATAGTGACCTCCGTTTTCAAGAGGTCAAAGTATTGGGCCAACTGGTTCTTTAGATTTGTATCTAACATATTAGATTTTACCTACCAGGTCCAGTCCCGGCGTAAGGGTGGCGTCCGCTTCGCTTTCCCACTTGGCGGGGCAAGCTTCGCCCGGGTGTTCGGCGACGTATTTGGCCGCTTTCACCTTGTTAATATTGACATTGGCTTTTCTGCCGATGCCGTCGGCATTGATTTCCACGGTTTGGATCACATTGTCCGGGTCGATGACGAGAGTGGCGCGATGGGCCTTGCCCGAGTCGTCGAGAAGGCCGAGCTCTCTCGTGAGTTCTTTGTTGGAATCGCCGATCATGGTGTATTTGATCTTGCCGATGGCCTTAGAATTGTCGTGCCAAGCTTTGTGAACGAAGTGGGTATCCACGGAAACCGAATACACTTCGGCGCCCAGGGATTTTAATTCGTCGTAGGATTCTTGCATATCTTCAAGCTCCGTGGGACAAACAAAAGTAAAATCGGCGGGGTAGAAGATAAGAACGGTGTAAGAACCCTTCATATCGTCGTTGGACACCGTTACAAATTCGTCCTTCGCGGGATTATAAGCGTCGAGTTTAAACTCGGGTAATGTTTTTCCTATTAAAGCCATAATTTTCTCCTTATATCTCCTAAAAATCATACTGTATCTTGCTAATGATAAGTATAATCAGTTAAAAAGGAAAAGTCAAACAGGGGCCACTTTTCAGCCACTGACTTTTTTCAATTCTTCTACCATATTCAAGCCCTTAATCTTCCTGACGCCCAAAGCCTGGGCCGCGGCAAAGACAGCGAGGTCAAGAGCGTAGATGGCAACATAGCTCTCGGCGGCGAAGTGAGGCTCCATGTAGACGGAAAGCTTCGATACGGACAGGGCGAAGAGATGGCGCATAAGGGGATCGAAGAGCGGCAGGCTCAGGGGATAAAAGAGCGCCACGGCGACACCTAAGCCCAATAGATAAACGGATGCCACTTCCCTGTCTTTATAGCCGAAAATTTTCAGGTAACAAATATCCTTTTGAGATTTTTCCAAGATCAACTTGCTTACGGTATAGACTAAGGTAAAGTAGAAAACTATGCCTAAAATACGGGTGGTAAGCAGGGCGCCGTCGAAATTTTCTAAAAAAGACTCCAGGTAAGCGCCGGTCTTTGCCCGGTCGATGGTGGTAAGAAGTCGTTCGTCGTCCACGTGCAGCGGCTTTTGCGACCAGTAGAGATTGAAATTCTTTGCATCTTTGTCGATAAATTTGTTCAGTGTTTCCATGGGCATCAATGCCTGAACGGAGTGAATGTCATGGGCAATGGCGGCGATTTTTAATTTTCTGTATTCCTTTTTGCCGGGAAGTTTTACTTGGATGGTGTCGCCGATCTTTAGCTTGTCGCGTTTGGCGAGGCCTGTAGAGATCACGACCTTGTCGTCCTTCATGGTCGATGGCAGATCCTTGTCGTAGGCCGTGTTCTTGTCCGGACCAAGGATGTTAAGATCACTTTTGTCGTCGCCCTTTTTATAGTCCATGGTTAGGCTTAGGCCCTTGTCGGCGTGAACGTCGGGATCCGGTGTTTTTACCATATAGGTGTAATTGTACTTCATGTCTTTTTGTATGGAATCCGTGTAGTCGTCGAACATAGGGCCCAGGGCCATGGAGAAGAGAAGAAGCGCATTGCCTACGAACATGCCGAAGAAAAGGGCGAGGATATTTAATCGGTTTTCACCCAGGATCCGCAGACGGGCGGCACGTATAAGGGAAAGGCCCTCGAGAGACGGTGCGCTCCTTCTTTTTTTGCGGTAAAATTCCCGCCGCAAAAAGCGAAGGGGCGACAGGCGGAAGTAGCGCATTAGAAGCAGGCGATTGACCAGCCATACGATGCCCAAGGGGATCAGGGTGGTGATGGCGAAGGCCTTTATCGAAAGAACGGGAACAAAGGGCGGCAGGTTATAAGAGGTGTAGTAAAGGCCGGCGTACAGCTCGTAGCCCTTCACATAGGCGATAATATTGCCCGCCACCCCGGCGAAAATCGTGAGGCAGGTAGGGATGAGGCTGTAGTGGCGAATCAAATCTTTCGTCTCGTAGCCCATGGCGAGGAGGGTGCCGATCACCGGCGCCTCTTCTCGCAACAGGCCACGGGTTTGAAGGGCGCTGATAAAGCCCAGGGAAATAAACAGAAGCACCATGGTGATCATCATCATGGGTACGTCGCCGCCCATGTCGTCGACAAAGTATTGGATGCAGCGATTGTCGTAGGTGGTGGTGGCGCCGAGAAGGGGACCTGAGCTTTGTGCATCGGTGAGAATGTCTTCGAATTTATCCCTTGCCGCGTCCTCCGACAGGCGGGCGTGATTTCTGTAGGCGTAGAGGTAATTGGTCTTTTCCTTCAGGGAATCGAAGGCCTCTTTCGTAACGAAGGCCACGGAAAAATGCTTCGTGTCCATGGCCAGATCCCCTTGGGTTTTTAAAATGGTGGAGTAATCCGGCGTGGCTACCAGGGCCGTAATCACATAATCGTCGCCGTCGAGGATAAGCCTATCGCCGAGGTGAAGCTCGCTCGCCTTGGCCAAGTTGGCGGCGATGGCCACCTCGTTTTTCTTTTCCGGCAGGCGGCCGGCGTGAATGGCGGCGGTGTTGATCTTTTCCCGATTGACGAAGGTACGAAGAATTTTTTCCCGGGAATCGTCATCGCCGGGGGTGCGGAAGCGGACGTCCTTGTAAAAATTTTCCGCGAGATCCAAATCCCTTTTTTCTATGGCCTCCTTCGCCTCTTTCGTTAAAGGATCCGCCATAAGAAATTGGCCGTCCTCCACTTTGTTTTCCCGAAGGCCCCGGTAGTAAATGGGCTTTATGGAATTTTGGCTGATGAAAAAGGACGAGATGAATGCCACGGTGAGAAGGGAGATGAAAAACAGAGGCAAATAGGTGCCGGGCTTTTTAATAAACAGCCGGGGTATTCGTCGATGAATGGGATTTTTCATTACCATTGCACCTCCTCGGCAGAGAGGATATGCTCGTTTTCTTCACAAGACTTCAGGGCGCCGTCGTGAAGGCGGAGAACCACCCGGCACATGGAGGCAATGGCTTCGTTGTGGGTGGCGATAATCACCGTGGTCTTGTACTTTCGATTCAAATCTTCGATTAAGTGCAAGACGGCTTTGGCGCTTTCGTAATCCAGGGCGCCGGTGGGCTCGTCGCAAATAAAGAGAGAAGGCTTTTTCGCCATGGCCCGGGCGATGGATACCCGCTGGGCCTGGCCGCCGGAAATTTCCGAGGGGAATTTATGCAGCTGATCGACGATTCCAAGCTCCTCGGCCAAGGCGTCCACATCCAGAGGATCGTCGGAAAGGTAGGCACCGGTCAGAATATTTTCCCGAACGGTTAAGTTTTCCACCAGATTATAAAATTGAAAGACGAAGCCCAGTTGTTTTCTGCGGTAGAGCTCCAGCTGTTTTTTGTTCATCGGCGCCAGGTGATTGCCCGCCACGATAATGTCGCCCTCGTCCATAGTTTCGATGCCGCCCAGAATATTCAGCAAGGTGGACTTCCCCGAGCCTGAAGGGCCCAAGAGACAAGCCATGCATCCGTCGGGCAGAGTAAAGGTAATGTCTTTTAAAACGTGGAGCCGTTGGTCTTTCGTGCCGTAGCTTTTATGTAAATGGTCGATGGTAATCATGAGAACCTCCTTTTTAAATTGATAGATGCTATCAAGTTAATTTTATGCCCGGAGGCTATTTTTGTCTATAAAATTATTGTCGACGCATATCAATTTTTGTTTTTCGTTTTGCGCAAAAAAATCCCCTCGGCTTAGACGGGTGCTCATAAGAAAGTAATTCCAGAAATTTTGATTATGGCATCTGTCAGACGGGGTTGGCTACAAGACCGTAAGCGCAGTCCATAAGCGGATTACAAAGATTGCAGACGCTTATGAGGATTTCGTGACAGGGGAATATCAGAAGTATTTGGACAAGTAAACAGATGCAGAAACGGCAGCAGTGACCGAAAAGGTGACTGCTGCTTTTTCATGCAAGAAAGCAGATTTTTATGAGTAGAGAATCGTTTGAAACCATGCCTGATGTGATGGATGCAAAGCAAGCATTGCAGATTTCCAAAGCGGGCGCTTACAACCTTCTGAACAGCCCGGATTTTCCAACCTTGCGGATCGGCGGACGCAAGTTGGTGATGAAGCATGAGCTTGTGGAATGGCTGAAAAGCCGCACAAACCGAAAAGAATGAAAACACGGTCAAGAGCCGAAAAAGTGACAAATAAACCGACAGCACCAGTTGGAACTTACTCCACATAGTTTGGAGTGTTTCTATCGGAAAATCGCACCGCTTTTCCATTTCAAGAGCCGAGAAAAATTTATGAAAAACAGGAGGTTTTATGCGAACAGGACTAACCAAGAGAGAAAAGACCACTGCCATCTATTTTGACGAGTATGGTAATATGATCGAGGTACAGACCCACAACACCGACCTAAAAAAGCGGCTGACAGCATTTGCGGCGAAACACCCGGAATGCTGCCGCCAGATGGACGATGACGAGCAAGGCGGACTGACCTTTGAGATTGAAAAAGGCAGACTGAGTTTCCGACTGACTGCGCCATACAATGAGGAACGGAAACAGACGGCGAGTGAGTGGCCAAAGAAAAACGGTTGTATCTGCAAAAAACCGGGATAAAGTTATCCTGCAAATCGCTTATATAGCCAAGCAAGTCAGCAAGATGCTTAAAAAATCGTGTTAAATAATCAAAATAGCAAGGAAGCAGTTTACTTTGCGCGGATTTTTTGATATAATAGACTAAATTTGCAAGTAGGAGGAAAAACCATGTCGGTGCATTGCAATCTATCAACGCTTATGGGCAAGAACCGTTTTTCGATCCAAGATGTGCATAAGCAGACGGGATTATCTCGAAATACTATCTCCAACTTATATAACGATAAAGCTACACGAATTGATTATGATACAGTCGAGAAACTATGCCTGTTGTTTAAGTGTTCGCTCGATGAGTTGTTTGAGATATGTATTACGGCGGACAAAAACAACGCTGATTGACCGAGCATAGGAGAAACTGTTATGAAAATCATTTCGCTATTTAGTGGCGCTGGAGGATTGGACTTGGGGTTGATCCAAGCTGGCAACACTGTGATTTGGGCTAATGATATTGATAAGGACGCTGTAGCTACCTACAAAGAGAATATCGGAGATCATATTGTTTGTGACGACATTAAGAACATTGATATTTCCACATTACCTGATGCTGATGTTGTTGTAGGTGGATTTCCTTGCCAAGGATTCTCACAGGCTAACAGGTTAAGAACACTTGAGGATGATAGAAACCAGCTTTACCGCTTTTTCTACAACACAATCAAAATCAAACAACCTAAATTTTTTATTGCGGAAAATGTAAAAGGGATTCTTAGTCTTGGCAAGGGTGAAGCAATTAAACAAATCGTGGCTGACTTTGAATCCGCTGGCTATATCACATCTGTTAATCTTGTGAATATGGCAAACTATGGCGTTCCACAAACAAGGCAAAGAGTTATCATCATCGGCCAGAGAGTAGATTTGGGAGAGAAATTGCGATTTGCGTTTCCGCAGCCTTCTCACTCTAAAAACGGTGAACTGCAAAAATGGGTGTCGATCAAAGAAGCAATCGACCACTTCCCCGACCCTGACAAAGAAAACAATGTCCTCAATCACATCTACTCAGCTTACAAAGTTGAGTATCGTAATTTTACGGGACATAGAGAAACTGATCCTGATAAGCCGTCCCCTACTGTTCTTGCACGAGGAAATGGAAAAGGCGGCGTTTGTGCAATCCCCCATTACAACGGAAAGCGCCGATTGACAATCCGTGAGAGCGCAAGTGTTCAGACTTTCCCGGAAGATTTTCATTTCGTTGGAACAATGAGCTCTTGTTATCGTCAAATCGGAAATGCTGTCCCGGTTATGTTCGCCCGAATACTGGGAACAGAATTGATGAGACTTGAAAAGGAAGAAATTGTATGAGAGTAGTATCACTTTTTAGTGGAGCCGGAGGGCTTGACTTAGGCTTCAAAATGGCTGGTCATGAAATCATTTGGGCAAATGATTTGTATGAGGATGCTGTTGAAACCTACAAGCATAATTTGAGCGATCACATTGTCTGCGAGGATATATCAAAAATTGACGCAGAAGAAATTCCTGAGTGTGACATTATCATTGGCGGATTTCCTTGTCAGGGTTTTTCTGTTGCCAACATGAAGCGTCATGAAGCGGATGAGCGCAACGCTTTATATAAGCAACTGATCCGAATTATTGATGCGAAGAAGCCGAAATTCTTTTTAGCCGAAAATGTTAAAGGGCTTACAAACTTAGCCAAGGGAACAGTCTTTCAAATGATTTTGAGAGATTTTTCATCCCTTGGATACAGGGTGGACTATCGAGTTCTTAATGCCGCTGATTACGGTGTGCCACAGACACGACAAAGAGTAATTATTATTGGTGTTCGCAACGATATTGACTTTGAGTACATTTTCCCCGATCCTACTAACAGCAAGGATGGGGAGGATGGTTTGCCGAAATGGGTCAGCGTTGGAGAAGCAGTGTCCGTTATTCCCGATCCTGATCTCCCTAACGACCTGCCAAATCATGATTATTCAAAGTACAAACTGCAATTTAACGGTTATCTTGGACACAGAGCTTTGGATCCTGAAAAGCCTGCTCCGACTGTTACCGCCCGTGGCGACAACAAGGGTGGAGTTGTTATCCTGCCCCATCCGAATGCGCAGCGAAGAATGTCTTGCCGTGAGTTGGCAGCGGTGCAGAGTTTTCCGTTGGATTATGCGTTTTCAGGCAATCGCTCATCGGTATATCGCCAAATTGGAAATGCTGTGCCGCCGTTGCTTAGTTATGCTGTTGCAAATGTTTTCAATCAATACGAAGAGAGTGACAAGTAGATGTTTTCAAAAGATTTTGTCCCGACAAAACCTTTCCCTGATTTCAAGTGGAAATGGGCTTGCTTACAATGCACCGAGGGTATCAACGATCCTGTTATCTTGTTAGGTGTTCTTTTCCGCATGAAAAAGCTGGAAGGACGAGGATTAAAATATAGTTCACAAGAATTTGCAGACGAGCTGATTGAGTTATCGAATGATATAAGCGACTCCATTGGTGTTGATCTCGCAAGACGAACAGGCGAACGAAATATTATCCGTAATTCTGGTCAATATTGGAAAGCTGTCGGCTTGATTCCTGATGATAGCCGAGGTCTGATCCGTCTTACCGATTTTGGACGCCGAGTTGCCGAGCATGATATTTCTCAGACAGAGTTTTCTGCAATAACCGTTCAGACATTCAAGTTGCCGAACAGTCATATCCAGACTCCTGCTGAATGTCTAAATTGGGAAAGCCACAGCCTCATCATTTATCCCCTCAGAATTATCCTGTCGGTGCTTATGGAACTCAAGAAGAGAGAACAAGGCTACTTAACTACCACAGAGCTGACGAAGATTATTATACCGCTTTCCGGCTGTCACGCACAGATTATAGACTATGTGAATTTTATTCTTTGGTATCGCTCTGGCGAGATTACCATTGCTGATTGGCCTGATTGTTGCGAGGGGGCTAATGATTTTCGTATTGCCAGAGAATATCTGCTGTTCCTTGAAAATTACGGATACTTAGAAAAGGCTGATGGCGTGGCGAGAGATGCTGAACAATATCACATCAATGCCCTTATCGAATCTGAAATCGCTGAAATTCTTGCGACTCCAATTACTGATGCTTCTCTGCAAATAATCCTGGATCAAATCCGCACGAGTGAAGTAGCATCGGAGGTTGAGCGTAAACGAGTTCAGAATTTCCGAATCAGTCGCCCTAATCAAGCCAAATTCCGCCACGATGTTCTTGCTGCTTGCCAGCGGTGCATCATTACGAATGTCACCATGCCAGAAGTGCTTGAAGCTGCACATATCAAGCCGTTCAAATACAACGGCGAAGATACCATTGCAAACGGTTTTGCGATGAGAACGGATATTCATACTTTGTTTGATGCTGGACATCTTCGCATTTCCGAAACAGGCGAGGTTGAATTGTCCACAAGGGCACGAATGGACTATGGTGCTACCATCCCGCCGAGAATTGTTCTCCCCGACTTTACCAATCGTGATTTCATCAGATGGCGTTGGGAGAACTACAACGGTATGTAATATCGCTTCCTATATATTTACATCTTCCTATATATTTACATGATGGAGGAAATAATTTGCCAAAAGAAAAATCAAAATTTGAACTGCTCCGTGAAAAAAGCATCTTGTCTATTTTGGATGGCGATGAGGATTTCGGTACGCTTGAAGTCAACGGTACAGATAGCGGCATTAAGATTTCAATGCCATATTTGAGCGGACCGACGCTATGTGATATTTCAAACAAATTTGGGCTACCCGTCACATATGGATGGAATGGTGGTGCTCAAAGTAGATGGGCATATCTTGATGATCTGTTGGCACATTGCATTCAGAATAAGCGGGAATCGGACTTGCTTGCGTTCCTTTTTTCAAAAGGGCAGTTTGTAGACAAACTGAGAGGGCAAACTCCGGAAGTTATAGAGTATGCATATGCTCAGATCGTAAACGCAGTAATCGGTCAGATCAATGGCGCTTTGTATTTTGGTGGGAATGAGCTTGTACAGGTGGGAAAAGTGTTTGTTATCCGCAAACTCGGATCAACCGTTAGTGTAGCAACTCCTTCTGTCAAAACGATAGATAGAAGCTACATTACCGATCTGTCGGATCGAGCTATGAAAGATGTCATAGACGGGAATTATGATAGCGCCATCACTAAATCGCGCACATTACTTGAAGAAGTATTTTGCTATGTTATCGAAAAGAAAGGCGAAGATCCATCCGAAAGTGGTGACATCGGGAAACTCTACAACCAAGTTAAGCAGCTATACAATATGCACCAGAGCAAAGATATGGATAAGCGTATTAATGGGTTACTTTCTGGATTGGAAAAGATTCTTTCTGCAATAGCTGAAATGCGAAACAAAGGAAGCGATTCCCACGGTGTTGGAGCGAAAAGAATTAGCATTGCGGATCATCACGCCCGCCTATTTGTAAACTCCGCAATGACTATGGCAGACTTTGTGTTGGCTGTTAGTGAAAAGGCTTCTCGGTAGTCCGCAATAATCCCTTTGGAACAAAGGGCGCACTTCTATACAGGGGTAAGCCTTGTATGTGCGCTCTGCGAGGCAGACAGCCCGGACACATGAAAGTCTGGGCTGTTTTGCGTCACTGCGTTCCGTACAAGGGGCTGCACCCCTTGCGCCGCTTATGCGGCTAGCCCTGCCCGCTTTGTATGGGAAACAATCTGTTTGCACGGTTGCACAGACAGTTTTTCATCCAAAGCCTAAAACTCAACACACAAATTTTACTGCTTGTCCGAAAGACAGGCGGTATTTTTTATTTTCTTGAATTTACAATCTTAGTGCAACAAAAAGTCCCCTCGACTTTGCGAGGGGAGCAGCTTAGTTGTTGCGGTCGTCCATGGACAGGTATTTTTTCCTGGAATTTAAGTGGACGTAGGCCGGGCGAATGATCTTCTTGTCTTGGACTTGTTCCAAACGGTGGGCGCACCAGCCGGCCATGCGGGCGGTGGCGAAAAGGGGTGTGTAGAGATCCCGGGGAATCCCGAGCATTTGATACACCAGGCCCGAGTACAAGTCGATATTGGCGGTGAGGGGATAGGCGGTGCCGTTTCGCTCCTGCAGGAGGCGGCCGCCGATGTCTTCCACCAGGCGAATGAAATTGTATTGATCGCTGTAGCCTTTTTCTTCGGCGAGAACTTTCGCCTGCATCTTTAAGAGCTCGGCCCGCGGGTCGCTCAAGGTGTAGACGGCGTGTCCGATCCCGTAGATCAGGCCCTTTTCGTCGAAGGCTTGGCCGCCTAAAATCCGGCGCAGGTAATCTTCGATATCGTTTTCATTGTGAATGTCCCGCACATTGGATGCGATGTCGTCGAGCATGGCGGAGCACATGAGATTGGCGCCCCCGTGGCGAGGCCCCTTCAAAGAGCCCAGGGCCGTGACGATGGCGCTGTACGTGTCCGTGCCCGATGAGGAGACTACGTGGGTGGCGAAGGTGGAGTTGTTCCCGCCCCCGTGTTCCGCGTGAAGCACGAGCATCAGGTCCAAAATCTTGGCCTCGGCGTCGGTGTAGTCGGAATTTTTCCGGATCAGAGACAGAATCATTTCCGCCGTGGACATGTCGCTGTCCGGGTAGTGAATGACCAAACTGTCCCCGTCGATGTAGTGTTTCTTGGCCTGGTAATTGTAGGCCATAATGAGGGGCGTCTTGGCGAGAAGGCTCACGCTTTGGCGGAGCACATTGGCCGTGGAGGTGCCGTCGGGATCCGCGTCGTAGGAATAAAGACACAAAGTGGAGCGCATCATTTTGTTCATGACGTCCCGCCCCGGCACTTTCAGGATCGTGTCTTCTAAGTAATTTCTCGGCAGATTCCGCTCTTCCCGCAAGAGGCCCTTGAAGAAATTCAAATCTTTTTTCGAGGGCAAATTGCCGAAGAGCAGGGTGTAGGCCACTTCTTCGTAGCCGAAGCGATTGGTCTCTTTAAAATCCTTCACCATGTCCTTCACGGAATAGCCACGATAGAGCAGATCCCCTTCCATGGGGACTTTTTTGCCGTCGATTTTTTCGTAGCCCGTGACGTAACCGATGCGGGTAATGCCGACGAGGACGCCGGTGCCGTCGGCGTCCCGCAGGCCGTGTTTCACATCGTACTTGGCGTAGAGTTCACGATTGATCGTGTCCCGTTTCGTGATCTTTTCCGCCAACTCGTCCAGGCGGTGGTCCATTTTTTGATTGAGCATCACTCACCTACTCTTTCTATTAAAGCCCGTACATAGTCTTCGGTGCTCAGCTTGCCGCCGAGATCCGCCGTGCGGGTATCGGGATTAGACAACACGTCGTAAACGGCGCGGCGAATCTTTTCCGCCGAGGCCCCTTCGCCCATGTCGTCGAGCATTAAACAGGATGTGAGAAGCATGGCCGTGGGATTGGCGATGCCCTTACCCTGAATGTCCGGGGCTGAGCCGTGGACGGATTCGTAAATGGCCATGTCCTTGCCCTTGTTCATGCCGGGAATCATGCCCAAGCCGCCGATAAGGCCGGCGCCTAAATCGGAGAGAATGTCCCCGTAAAGATTTTCCGTGACGATGACGTCGAATTGGCCGGGATTCATGACCATCTGCATGGCCATATTGTCTACGAGGATTTCCTTCATGGGCACGTCGTAGTCTTTCGCCACGTTCCGGGCCACGTCGAGGAACAAGCCGTCTGTGGCCTTCATAATATTGGCCTTGGTCACCACGGTCACCGATCGACGCTTGTTGGCCGCGGCGTAGTCGAAGGCCGCGCGAATAATCCGCTCGGATTTGTCCCGGGTAATAATTTTAATGGAGTGTGCCTCGTTTTCCGAGATCACTTCCTCCACGCCGGCGTAGAGGTCTTCCGTATTTTCCCGAAAGAGCACCATGTCCACGTCGTCGAACTTCATGGGAAGATCCGCCGCGGGCTTAATGGGGCGAATGTTTTGATAGAGATCGTATTTCTTTCGAAGCTCCACATTCAGGCTCCTGAAGCCGTGGCCGATGGGGGTGGTAATGGGGCCCTTTAAGGCGATTTTATTTCGCTCGAGGGATTCGAAGAGGGCCTCGGGCAGGTAGGTGCCTTCTCTTTCAAAGACCGCCTTGCCCGCGTTCACCTCTTCAAAAACCACGGGCACCTTCAGAGCCTCAAACACTTTCTTTACCGCCGCGGCGATTTCCGGGCCGATCCCGTCGCCGGGGATTAAGGTTACTGTCTTCATTATGCCCTCCTGTTTTTCGTGTAATTTAAATAGCCGCCTTCCAAGAGCATGGTCTTTTCCCGTTCGCTGAAGTCGCCGACGAGGGGAATGTCTTCTCCGCCGGCGGTTAAGATAAATTCGCCGCTTTTAACCGAGGCCTTTAAGTCTTTCATGGAGATGGTTTCGCCTTCTTTTAACTTGTCGTAATCGGCGGGATCTTTAAAGACCAAGGGAAGAATGCCCATATTGATTAAATTGGAGCGGTGGATGCGGGCGAAGCTTTTTGCCACGATGGCCTCCACGCCTAAATACAGGGGCAAGAGGGCCGCGTGCTCCCGGCTGGAGCCTTGGCCGTAATTGTCGCCGCCGACGACAATGCCGCCGCCGTGTTTTTCCGCCCGGGCCTTAAAGTCGTCTACCAAAGTGGAGAAGGCGTGCTTGGAAAGCTCGGGAATATTGCTCCGGTAGGGCAGAAGCTTTGCCGTGGAGGGGCAAATGTCGTCGGTGGTCACATTGTCCGAGGCCTTGAGAAGAATGGTCTTTTCAAAACCATCTTCCAAGGGATGTGCCATGGGGAAGGGCTTAATGTTCGGTCCCATCTTCACGTCCTTCGGGCGCGCGGCTTTTTCCTTGGGATAGATCAGGTAATTGGTGGCGTGCTCGTAGTGATCCGGCTCTTCGACGGCATCCACCGAATCCGGCGTGGTAATGTAGCCGGTGATGGCGGAGGCGGCGCAGGTTTCAGGGCCTGCGAGGTAGATCTTTGCATCCTTTGTGCCGCTCCTGCCCTTAAAGTTTCTGTTAAAGGAGCGCAGGCTCACGGCGCCGGACTTCGGTGCCTGGCCCATGCCGATGCAGGGGCCGCAGGCGCTTTCCAAAATGCGGGCGCCGGCTTCGATCATAATGGCCAGTGCGCCGTTTTTCGACAGGGCGTTTAATATGGTGGCGCTCCCCGGAGAGATGACCAGGCTCACGTCTTCGTGCACCTTTTTGCCCTTTAAGATTTGAGCCACCTTCATCATGTCCGTGTAAGAGGAATTGGTGCAGCTGCCGATGGCCACTTGATCCACCTTCACCATGCCCAGGTCCTTCACCTTTTCGTATTGATCCGGCAAGTGGGGCTTGGCCACGGCGGGCTCGATTTCGGAAAGATTGATATCAAGCACCTCGTCATAGACGGCATCCTCGGTCGCGGCCAGGGGCACGAAGGCCTCTTCACGGCCGTGGCGCTTCAAAAAGGCCCGGGTAACTTCGTCGGAGGGGAAGACGGAGGTGGTGGCGCCGAGCTCGGCTCCCATATTGCAAATGGTGGCGCGATCCGTGACGGAAAGATTCTTCACGCCGTCGCCGGAATATTCCACGATGTAGCCCGTGCCGCCCTTTACGGTCTTTTTCCCTAAAATGGCCAGGATCACGTCCTTGCCGTTCGTGCCGGGTTTTAATTTGCCCCTGAGGCGCACGTTTAAAACCTTGGGCACTTTCAGGAAGTAGAAGCCGCTGGCCATGGCCACGGCCACATCCAATCCTCCGGCGCCGATGGCGAGGGCGCCGAGGCCGCCGGCTGTGGGCGTGTGGGAGTCGCTGCCTACCAAGGTCTTGCCCGGTGCGGCAAACTGCTCCAGTTGCACCTGATGGCAAATGCCGCCGCCGGGTTTTGAAAAGACGAGGCCGTATTTCGCCGCAGCCGACTGAATAAATTCGTGATCGTCGGGATTTTCAAAGCCCGTTTGCAGCATATTGTGGTCGATGTAGGCCACGGAGAGCTCCGTTTGAATGTCGTCGATGCCCATGGCTTCCAATTGCAAATACACCATGGTGCCCGTGGAGTCTTGCGTCAGGGTTTGATCGATTTTCAATTTAATCTCTTCGCCGGGAGAGAGCGTGCCTTCCAGCAAATGGCTTTCCAATAATTGATACGCGATACTCGTCATACAACCTCCTCTATTCTGTTATAAAAACGACAATACCGTTTCTTGAACCATATAATCGTCAAGTACCAGTATACCTTTTTCTGATTTAAAATGGTAGAGCGTTTTCAAAGTAGATTGTATATTTTATTGTCCATATAAGCAAATAAAAAGACGACGCGTCGCGCCGCCTCATAAAGGGAGTGAGAAATGAAAACTTAGAAATAGGCCATCGGTCTTTCCCGATTTCCACAACCAGTATAATGGAGAAATGTTTCCTCACCGTGGTCTTTTTGTAAAAAAGAGATAAACTTAATCCTAAAGAGGAACTTCCTTCGGCACCTTCTTTTCGAAATAGGTGGCGCAGGTAAAGCCCAAATGAATCAGATGATTTTTCGCCGATTCGAAATCCCGGCCTATGTGTGCCGATTTGTGGCCGTCGGAAGAAAGGCAGATTCGCTCGCCCCCCAGATCCCGGTAGAGGCGAAGGATGTCATCCTTGGGATTGCCGTAGGAGAGGCCCTTGTACTTGCCCGCCGTATTGTATTCGAGGACCAAATCCTTTCGGATCAAATGCTCCAGCACCGCCGCCACCTGATCTCTGTAAAAGGCGAAGGGAGGGATCATTCCCTTGTCCTGTACGTAGCGATCCAAATAATCCATGTGGCCCAGAATATGATAGCCCCTTGTGTTCGTGGCGGCTTCCACCATGGCGTCGTAGTAGTTTTTATAAAAAGGCTTCAGATCCCCCTTATAGGTGTATAAAGTTGATGCCACGTCTTTATTATCCACCGTGTGGAGGGAGCCGATAAAGTAATCGAAGCGATCGTCTGCCATGGCCGATTCGATCCAATCATTTTTCCGGAGATTCAATCCAATTTCCGCGCCGATGAGCACGAGGATCCGGTCTTCGTAGCGGGCCTTCAAAGGAAGAAGGGTGCGGATGTAGTCGTCGAAGTCGAAACAAAAATCCAAGGGGCCGTCCACCCGGTCGATGTGATCGGTAAAGGCCAAACCGCCGAGGCCGGCCTTGATGGCGGCGAGAATATTTTCTTCGCAATCCGCTTCGGAGTCGAAGGAAAAGCGGGAGTGGCTGTGGGAGTCGATGAGCAAAGGAAGTCTCCTTTCCGATTCATATGAGAAATTTCCGATAATCTGCATACTTTACACCGTGCTTGGGTACCATTACAATACTAACTGAAAAACTGGAGGTTGACGACTATGATTTTTGATTTTGTAAGAAGAGAACGTGAACGCTACTTAAGAGAAGAACGGGCCCGTAAATTCGCCTTAGGTGCCGCCGTCGGCGCCGCAGCAGGCCTCTTGCTCGCTCCCCAAAGCGGCAAAAAGACCCGCGAAGACATCGCCGATCGCTCGAGAGAATTGGCTGAAAACGCCAAAGACATGGCTCTGGACACGGCCGATGAATTATCCATTCGCGCCTACGAAGCCCAACAAGCCGTACAAGACACCTACGATGATTTAAAACTTCGCGCCGCCATTAAGGCCGACGAAGTGCGCGACGATGCCGAAATCGCAAAGGCCAAGGCAAAAGCCATCGGCCAAATCGTTCGCGAAGAAGGCGAAAACGTCAAGGGCGAATTAAAAGAATCCGCCAAGGCCGTCGGCGACGCAGCCAAAGAAGTAGGCGAAGAAACCAAAGTACAAGCGAAAGAAGCGAAAGGCCAAGTAAAAGACAGCGCCGATAAAATCGCCAAAGCGGCAGAAGACGCAGAAAAGAAATCCGAAAAGGTTGTAAAAGACGAAAAGAAAAGCAAGTAGAACACGGAGGTCACAATGGACACCATGATTAATTTGCACGACCTCTTGCGCTTTCTACTCTACCTTGCGGGAATCGGGGCCCTGGTCTTTTTAATGATCACCCTGAAAAACGTCGCCGGCATTTTAAAGGTCGTCAAAACCAAATTGGAGACCCACGAAGCCGTCATCGACGACACCATGCAAAAGCTCCCGACGATCACCGATAATGTCACCATTATCTCATCCAACGCCTCCCGCCTCACCACCGACGCCACGGAAATGGTGGAAGTCGTGAAGCCGGAAGTGGAAAAGATCGCCTCCACCGTAGGGGACGTCACGGACACCGTCGACAATGTGGCGCGCACCGTGGATCAAACGTCTTTGAAGTTGAAAAACACCGCCGAGGTGGTCTCCGATTCCATTTCGGACACGGCAAAGACCATCTCCTTCAACGCCAACAATGTGGTGGATTACTTCTATATTATGCGGGAAGTATTGGAAGCATTGAGAGACGTGTTGCGCACGCGGTAAGACAAAACAAGAGAAGCGGTTTTAAGCCGCTTCTTTTTTCTTGCCCGAAACGACGCCTCAAGTATAAAGGACGGGCGTTAGAAAAAAATAAAGGCCGTGTAAAAAAGCGTCCCTTAAAAAATCACACGCGGGGAAAAGGAAAGAAACGCTTGCCGCAATCGGCCGTGCATTTCGCGGGGAAAAATAAAATCTTTTTCCTGCACGGGGGCAAATTCGCGGCAAAAACGGAATCTATTCCGATCAAAAAGCCCATTTTTCGGTAAAAAGCGCGTTATTTCCCGCGCCCTTCGGGAAAATTTTCCGAACAAAAGGGAAGGAAAAAGCAAGATTCCTCTTTGTGAGATCGTTCCCCATAGCGTATAATAAAAGCGGAGGTTTAAATGGAAAAAATCAAGATTATTGCCAACCCTTCCAGCGGCCGGGAAGGGGCCATTGAAATTATAAAAAAACTAATCGCCCCCTTTGCATCAAAGGGAACGTCCGTGTTACTTAATTTTACGCAAAAAGCAGGAGACGCCCGAGCATTTGCCGCCACTGACGACGGGGAAGATTGCATCATCTCCGTAGGCGGCGACGGCACGGTGAACGAAGTGGTCTCCGGAATGTATGAAGCGAAGCGAACCACGCCTCTCGCCATTTATCCGGCGGGCACGGTCAACGACTTCGCCGAATCCATGGGCATGCCGAAAGATCCCTATGATTTTTACACCATGATCGCGGAAGGAGAAACATGCGCCGTGGACATCGGCCTCTGCGGAGACAGCGCCTTTATTAATGTCTGTGCCGTGGGCGTATTTTCGGAAATCGGCTACAAAGTACCCGACGAGGCAAAATCCGCCGTGGGCAGACTCGCCTACTACGCCGAGGGCTTTCGCATGTTTCGCGAAAAAGACTTTTTAAAAAGCGGCTTCGACGTTCACATCGACTGCGACGGCGAAGTCATCGACACCAAGGCAATGATGGTCATGGTGTCCAATTCCAACAGCGTCGGCGGCTTTTCGAAAATTTCCCCTGAAGCCGACGTTACCGACGGGCTTTTGGAGCTCGCGGTCATCGAAGAGATGACCATCTCGAAACTCTTGGAGCTTTTCCGCACCATCGGCCTGGGAAAACACATCGACCACGATCATTTCATCTATCGCCACGGAAAAAAGATCACCGTCGAGGCGGATAAGTCCATGCACGTGGACATCGACGGCGAAAAAGGCCCCCGCTTGCCGCAAACCATCGAAGTGGTGCCGGGCGCCATTCAACTGATTACAAATAGGAGGTAAGTATGGCATCGACCATTAAAGACGTAGCAAAAATGGCGGACGTGTCCATTTCGACCGTATCCCGCGTCATCAACGACTCCAAACCCGTGAGTCCCGAGGCGCGCCGGCGGGTGCTTCACGCCATCAGCGTACTGGATTACAAGCCCAACGAAGTGGCCCGAAGCCTGGTCACGAAAAAGAGCAACATTATCGGCGTCATCGTCTCCGATATAGGGAACCAATACGTCTCCCAAGTCTTGCGCGGCGTGGAAGAAATCGGCCGCATGTACAATTACGACATTCTGCTCTCCTCGTCCTACGACGATCCGGAAGTGGAAATCAAATTCGCCAATCTCTTCAGCCAAAAACAAGTGGAAGGGATCATTATTATTTCGGAAATTTTAAATCAAAAGCTCCTCTACAAGCTGGACGAATTTAAAATTCCCTGCGTGGTCATTAACCGCTTCTACAATGTAGACGAGGCGCCCACCGTCACCATTAACAACAAGGCCGCCTCCTACAATATGACCGACTACCTGATCAATATGGGCCACAAATCCATCGGCTACGTGGCCATGCGAAAAGACATGGACCGCACCAACGAAAAATACAAGATTCGCGGCTACCGCGACGCCATGCGTGCGGCGGGCTTAAAGCCCTCCACCCTCTACTGCGAAGGCCTCACCGAAGCCGACGCCTTGGAGCTTTTCGAAGAACACGAAGATGACTTCAGAAAGGGCAAGTATTCCGTGCTCTTCTGCAGCCAGGATCTCATGGCCGTTCACCTGATGAACGTCATGCGGGATCACGGCATGGAGATCCCCGAAGACATGTCCTTCGCGGGCTTCGGCGGAAGCACCTTGTCGGATATCTATCGGCCCAAGCTCACCACGGTAAAAGAGCCCTATTACGACATCGGCGCCGTGGCCATTCGCAAGCTTTTCAAAATGCTGGATAAGAAAAACACGGACAAGAGCGAAGAAATGATCCTTCTGCCCGTGGAAATCATTAAGCGCCAAAGCGTCGTGGATTTAAATGACAAAAAATAGTGGTTCGTCGTCTGTTGACCACCATATATGGTAGAAAATCGGTTATAATGGAAATAGTAGATAATTTGATTGATTCATATAGATAAGGAGCATTTCCATTGAAAAAACTCGCCATGAGTTTGGCCCTTTGCCTTGCGCTCACCGGCTGCGGCAGCTCCCTCAGTTACAGCGCCGAAGAGCCTGTCGCCGAAGAAAATAAATCGGAACCGGTGGAATTAAGGCAGGAAGGCAGACATTTATTAAAAGACGGCAGCTACGTCTCCACGGGACGGGGCATGGTCGGGGATATTTCCGTCGAAATGCGGGTGCGCGACGGCTTCATCGACCGGGTCAGCGTCGTGGAACACGAGGAAAATGTCGGCGTCGTGGAAGATGCCTTCGATCGACTCGAAAGCAGTGTCATTCGAAAACAATCGGCGGATGTGGACACGATCTCCGGCGCCACGGAGGCATCCTACGGCTTTATGGAAGCCGTGAGAAACTGCATTCGCCAAGCGGAATAGGAGGACCCATGAAACTTTCACAGTACTATCTGCCCACCTTGCGGGAAGCGCCGGCGGACGCCCGCACCGAAGCCCACAAGTGGATGCTGAGAAGTGGCATGGCGCGAGAAATCGGCGTGGGCCTTTTCACCCTCTTGCCCTACGGCCTCGAGCTGAAAGAGGCTTTGGAGGCGCGGCTGGAAAAAGACTTTTTTAAAGATGGCCTGAAACTTTCCCTGAGCCCCCTTCAACCCCGCGCCCTGTGGGAAGAAAGCGGCCGCTGGGAAAGCTACGGCGGCATGTACAAGGTGGCGGATCGCACCAATCGACAGGCCGCCCTTTCCCCGGAATCGGAGGAAGCCTTTTTGGGCCTCGCAAGCGGCGAATTAAAAAGCTACAAGCAGTTGCCCCTCTTTCTCTACGAAAAGGCCACGCGCTACAAAGACGTGCAAAAGCCCGCGGCAGGCTTGGCCGATGCCCGCGCCTATTTTGTTATTGACGGCATGCGCTTCGACAGCGATAGGGACGAAGCCGAGGCCTTTTTCCGCGAGGAAAAACGGCGCGCCGAACATCTCTTAAATGACCTGGGGATCGATTGCCGCGCCGTGGATACGACGGATGCTGTGGTGTACTACGCCTTGGCGGAGGGCTATAAAGATGTATTGGCCTTGGACGGCAAGTCGGCTTACATGATGGAGGAGGCCCCCATTCGCTACCGGCTGCCTGAAGGCGAAGCACCGAAAGAAGCGGAAGATGTCTACACCCCCGATGCCCGCACCATCAAAGATTTAAGCGATATGTTGGGGATCGAGCCCGCCCGCTGCACCAAAGCCGTGGACCTGCGCGTCGACGGCGAGCCGGTCTTCGTTTTCGTGCCCGGGGACCGGGAGCTGAATCAAAAGAAGCTTGAAAAGTATCTGGGCGTGAGCGGGGATAAAATCGACATGCTCGATGAAGAGACCATTCTCGAGCTGGGCACCTTCCCCGGATTCACCGGCCCCGTGGGCCTCGGGGAAAAGGCGCGGATCATCGTGGACCGCGCCGTCACCGCCATGGATAATATGGTGGTGGGCGCCAACAAAGAAAACTACCACACGAAAAACGTCAACTACGGCAGGGATTTCGAAGGCGAAGTCGCCGACGACCTTCTCGACGTGGCGGAAGGCGACGTCTCACCGGCCGGCGAACCCTACACCTTCCGCGAGGCCTTTGAAGTGGCGCGGATCAAAAAGCCAAGCGCGGCCTTTTCCGACGCCATGAACGTGGGCTATCTAAACGACGAAGGCAAGGAAGCCCCCTATATTTCAGGCGGCGCCACCTGGCGCACCGGGGCCCTTCTGTCCGCTGTTTTAGAAAACCATCGGGACGAGAACGGGCCGAACTTCCCCCTTCACCTGGGGCCCTACGACGTGGCCATCACCGTGGCCAATGGGAAAAAAGAAGAGCAAATGGAATTGGCGGAAAAACTCTACGATGCCCTTGAAGAAAAAGGCATCGCCACCCTTCTCGACGACCGCAACGAGCGCGCCGGCGTGAAATTTAAAGACCGCGACCTTTTGGGCATTCCGCTTCAGCTCACCGTGGGAAAAGATGCCGCAGAAAACGTGGTGGAATTCAAGCGCCGCGCAGGCGACATGGAAAAACTCCCCGCGGAAGATGCCCTTCAGCGCATCGCCGATGCATTAAATGATTAGAGAGAAACCTCGCAGCGCGGGGTTTTTTCTTTTTCGGGAAATACAGAAAAACTGTTATGAAATCGTAACGGCGAGGCTACTTTGTATCGTTTATAATAGACAGAAGGAGGGATTTTATGAAACGCAGAATGTGCACCCTTTTGGCCCTATTGCTGATCTTTGCGTCCACGGCGGTCTACGCCGCGGAAGACATTCAGAGCCGACTGAACCTTCCGGCGACCTACAAGCAAAAGGCATCGGACCCCTACGGCATGGAATTGAACGTCACCCTGCCGAGCGACTATCAGAGCAATCTTAAGACATTTTCCCTGTCTTTTCTCGTGGATAAAACCATTCACATCGACAAAGCCACCTTCACCGGCGGCCTCACCGACAACGACTACCGCCTCATGTCCACAAAAACCGACAGCACCAAGCAAGAAATCGTCACCTTGGTCATCCCCGACGTGAAGGCCTTAGCAAGCCGCGACTTCACCCTGAAAATGAGCGGAAAATTTAAAAAAGGCGTAAAAAACGTGGACCAAGTGGCCATGTCCTATGTCATCGCCACAGTGGATAAACAAGGCAAAAACCATAGCGTGCAAAAAGACGTCACCGGCGACACGGGCAAGGGCGCCCCGGTCGCGCCGAGCGGGAAAAAATCCACGGTGGATCCCATCGCCGAAGGCGCAAACACCCTGACCGGCACCGCCGTCGCCCGCGCCGGCGTGCGCGTCTATCGGGGCAAGACCTTAATCGGCCGCGGCTTGGCGGATAACGACGGCCGCTTCAGCGTCGTCATCAATCCTCAGCCCGTGGGCACGGCCCTGCGCTTTCTCTTCACCACAAAAGCGGGCGAGGAAGAAGTCATGGCCACCGTCGCAGGAGGCGCGGACGCACAAAGCCCGGCCTATTCCGGCGACAAGAAAAAAATCGACGACTACCTCCGCGTCCTCACCTCCGTGAACATGCACGGGCGGGAGAAAGTGGAGCAGCTCCAGGTCAACGCCGCCGTGGCCACCGGGCAATTTATCCTGGCCAAAGAAGACGCCGGCATGACGGACATCGCCAATGCGGAAAACAGCCTTTCGGAAGCCATGAAAGTGGCTCGGCCCCCCTTCGTCACCGGCTACCCCAACGGAACATTCAAGCCGAAAAAAGCCATGACACGGGCGGAAGTGTCATCCGTCATCGCCCGCATAGCCAACGGCAACAAACCCGTGGCCGGCTACACGTCCTTCAAAGACGTAGACGACAGCCAGTGGTTCGCCGCATCCGTTGGCTTTATGGAAAAGCGGGGCCTCATCTCCGGCTACAAAGACGGCAGCTTCAAGCCCCATCAATCCATTACACGGGCGGAATTCGCCCGCATCCTCGCCGCCTACGCCGGCCTTGAACCCACGGAAGGCAATTCCTTTACCGACGTAAAGAAAAACCACTGGGCCAAAGGCTACATCGGCGCCGTCGGGCAGGCGGGGCTTATGACCGGAAACGGCAAAGGCCGCTTCAATCCCTCAGCGAAAATCACCCGCCAGGAAGTCTGCGCGGCATTGAACAAAGCCCTGGACCGCAAACCCGACAAAGACTTTTTGGATATCTACGGCAACAATCCCTTTAAAGATGTCAACAAAAAGATGTGGAGCTACTACGACATCCTGGAAGCCACGGGCCAACCCCAATAGAGAGAAGCCCGCGGGCTTCTTTTTTTGCTTTTTGTTCCCGAGAATCCCCTGTGCTATAATAGAAACGTTAAGAAAGGAGGCACTATGGAACTATCAATTGATCTCCACACCCATACCATCGCCTCCGGACACGCCTATTCGACGCTGAGAGAAAACGTCGCTTGGGCCCGGGCGCGAGGCCTTCGAATCATCGGCACCAGCGACCACGCCATGGCCATGGCCGGCGTGGAAAACAACGCCGTATTCGACAACTACCGTGCCGTGCCCCGCGTGCTGGACGGCGTGGTGGTCCTTTGCGGCGTCGAAGCCAACATCGTCGACGTCGACGGCACCATCGACATCCATCCGGACCGGAAAAAATTGGACTACGCCATCGTGAGCCTGCACAAACAGTGCTTCACCCCGTCGAGTAAAGAAGAAAACACCGACGCCGTGATCAACGCCTGCAAACACCCGCAGGTAAAAATCGTCGGCCACCCCGACGACGCCCGTTTCCCCTTGGATTACGAGCGCCTCAGCGATTTTATCGTTGAGCGGGACCTGTTTTGTGAGCTGAACAATTCGTCGCTGAAGAAAAACGGCCCCCGCATCGGCGCAGAAGAAAACCTGCGCGTGCTCCTGGGGCTCGGCAAAGAAAAAAACATGAAAATCATCGTGGGAAGCGACGCCCACATGGACGTGGACGTAGGCAATTTCGATTTGGCGAAAGCCCTTATAGACGAGCTGGACTATCCCGAAGATTTAATCGTAAACACTTGGGAGACCGACCGCATACTTCACGCATTTACACTAATGGAAAAATAAGGAGGAACCATGGACAACGTACGGGTGCGCTTTGCCCCATCACCCACGGGCTACTTGCACATCGGCGGGCTGAGAACCGCCGTCTACAACTACCTTTACGCAAAACAAAAAGGCGGAAAATTCCTGCTCCGCATCGAAGACACGGATAGAACCCGCTTCGTGGAAGGCGCCATCGAAAACCTGATCCGCTCCCTGAACTGGGCGGGCCTTGAAATCGACGAAGGCGTCATGATGAAAGACGGAAAAGTCACCGAAGAAGGCGACTGCGGCCCCTACATCCAATCCAAGCGACTGGACATCTACAAAAAATACGTGGATCAGCTGCTGGAATCCGGCCACGCCTACTACTGCTTCTGCACCAAAGAGCGGCTGGACAACCTGCGCGAAGGCCAAAAAATCAAAGGCCAAGTGCCCCGCTACGACGGCCTCTGCCGCTCCATCTCATTGGATGAAGCCAAAGAGCGCATTGCGAACGGAGAAGAATACGTCGTGCGCCTCAAGCTTCCCCACGACGAAGACATCACCTTCGAAGACGAAGCTCGCGGCAAAATCACCATTAACACCAACGAAATGGACGATCAGGTCCTCATGAAAAGCGATGGCTTCCCCACCTACCACATGGCCGTCGTGGTAGACGACCACCTCATGGGCATCACCCACATCATCCGCGGGGAAGAATGGCTGCCCTCCACGCCCAAGCACGTGTACCTGTACCAAGCCCTGGGTTGGGACGTGCCCACCTACATTCACCTCCCCGGCGTCTTAAACAAAGACCACAAAAAGCTCTCCAAGCGCCAAGGCGACGTGTCCGTGGAAGACTTTAAAGGCCACGGCTACCTCCCCGAAGGCCTCGTGAACTACCTGGCCCTCGTGGGCTGGTCCCCGGAAGACAATCAGGAAATCTTCTCCATGGACGAACTCATCGAAGCCTTCGACACCAAGCGCATCGCGAGAACCGGCGGCGTCTTCGACGTGAAGAAGCTCGACTGGATCAACAGCCACTACATGAAAGAACTCTCCGCCGACGAACTTCTGGACATGGCCATGCCCTACATCGAAAAAGTCGGCCTCTTTACAAAAGCCGACGTGGAAAAAGATCCCGAGCACTACCGCGTCTTAATGGAAACCATTCAAGACGGCCTGGATCGCCTGGAACAAGTGCCTGAGGCCTGCGGCTTCCTCTACGACGACTACGAAGTCACCGAAGAAGACGCCCTGGAACAAATTAATTCCGAATCCGCCCCGGCGGTGATCGACGCCCTGGAAGAAATCGTGAGCGACATGGACGCCATTTCCCCGGAACAAGCGGGCAAGCTCATGAAGCAAGTGCAAAAGAAAAGCGGCGTGAAAGGCAAAAACCTCTACATGCCCGCCCGTGCCGCCATGACCGGCAACGTTCACGGCCCGGAGCTTTCCAACATTATCTACCTCTTAGGAAAAGACGAAATCTTAAAACGCTTGGAAAAAGCAAAGAGTTACAGAAAATAAAATGCCGCGGCAAAGGCCGCGGTTTTTCTGTGGGAGGAGTAAGACGATGGCGAAACAAAACGATGAAAAGAAAATGGAATTCGAACGCCCGAATTACCCGAGCGATCGCTTTGATTCCCTTAGCTTAAAAACAAATCGCATCAATGAAGAGACCCTTTCCGCCATTGAAGAGGGCAGAAGAATCGCCGCCGACACCCATGCCGCCTACAAGACCATAGAGGAATTAAAAGCCGCCCTTGAAAAGTAAAAGTGGTTGTTTCCAAAATGGAAATAACCACTTCATCATTCACAGACAAGAAATCCAACTCTTGAAAAAATGAAAGAGTTCAACATGAGGTCGAGAAACTTTGCTATAATAGATTCAACAGAACCTCTCCACGCTTAATGTAGACTACCTACATGCGGACCACGGAGAGGGCTTTTTATTTTTAGGCGAAAAAACAAGAGCCGTCCTTGAAAAGTAAAGCCTGAAGCACCGTTTCCACACAAGAAAGCTGCCCATCTCGAGCAGCTTTCTTTTTATGCTTATAAACTCGCCTTGTAAATTGCCAAAATATCTTCTTCCTTCAGATCCACAAAGCCGCGGATCACGCCGCCGGCATGGTCCGCGCAGGCCTTGGCCATTTCCGCCAAATGTTCCTCGCCGATGCCCACTTCCTTCAGCGTCATGGGAATCCCCATGCGCACAAAGAAATCGTAGAGCGCCTCGATGGCTTCATTCGCCGCATCCACATCGTCTTCCGATTTAATGTCGAAGACTCGGCGGCCGAAACGGGCGATCTTCGGCGCCGTCTTGGCACTTAAGACGTGGCGAAGCCAGCGCGGCGTCAAAATCGCGAGGCCCACCCCGTGGGTAATGTCGTAGAAAGCCGAAAGCTCGTGTTCCATGGGGTGCACGCTCCAGGCTTGGGGCTTGCCCTTGCGAAGAAGCCCGTTAATCGCCCAGCTCGAGGCCCACATTAAATTGGCCCGGGCCTCCAAGTCCCCGCCGTCCTTTAAAGCCGCGGGACCGGCGTGGCGGCAGGCGCGCAAAACCCCTTCCGCCATGGAATCCTGCACAAAGGCACTGTCGTCCACGGTGAAGTAATTTTCCATGGTGTGGCTCATAATATCCGCCGTGCCCGCCGCCGTGTGGTATCCATTCACCGACACCGTGTAGGCCGGATTCAACAAACTCGCCTTGGGAAGCACCTTCGGACTGCCCCAGCCCAGCTTCTCCTTCGTCTCGGGATTCGTTATCACCGAGCCCTGATCCATTTCAGAACCCGTGGCCGCCAAAGTGAGCACCGTGCAGATCGGCAGAGCCCCCGTTACCTTCGCCTCGCCGATCACGATCTTCCAGGGATCCGCCGCAGTCAGCGCCCCCGCCGCGATCAGTTTCGACGCGTCGATGGTGGAGCCGCCGCCCATGGGCACGATCACATCCACCCCTTCCTTCTTCACCAGGTCGATCCCCGCACGCACACTTTCAATCCGCGGATTCGGCTCGATGCCCCCGTGATCCACCGTCTTTACGCCGGCGGCATGAAGCGCCGTGGTAATCTCGTCGTAAATGCCGTTTTTCTTAACGGAGCCGCCGCCGAACACGATCAGCGCCTTCTCCCCGTAAGACTTCACCGCCTCGGCAAAGGCCCGGGCCTGACCTTCCCCAAAAAAAATCGTCGTCGGTACCGAAAAAATAAAGTTGTCCATATATCCTCCTTTAATTGCCTTCATAGATATAACTGAATTATACCCAAAGCCCGCCGCCCCGAAAGACAAACTCGATCCGGAAGCCGGCGCCGAGAGCCCCTTCGGCCTCCTAAACAACGCAGAACACGCCGTTCACTTCTACCCGGACAAACAATTTACCAAAAACGGCGGCATCATCGGCATCCACCCCCAACGACAACACCGCCGCCCTGTGGTCAAAGCCGAGGATTTGGTGAAACGCATCGAAGATGCAGGCAATCCCTCCCCCTCGTATCCATTTAAAGAACGGGGAGAAGAAAACCGCCCGATTTTACGTGAAAGAAAAATGCTCCCGAACGAATTTTATTTTTTACTTTTAAAAGGAAAGAAATAAAAGGCGGGTATAGGCTAAAACTGTTCTTTCACATAGATAAAAAAAGATAAGAGTGTTACAATTAGCTTGTAAGACTATATGCATGTAAAGATAAAAGAAGAAATGGCGTTCACGACAAAAAGGAGTGATGCACTTTCAAAAAAGAAAGGGCACAAGGCAAGGCCTTGTATGAATTTGCCGACGAATAAAAGAAAGATGCGAAAAGATAAGAAAGGAGAAATTATGCAGAGCAAGAAAACCTTTGCAACCCGAGCCATCGCTTGGGCATTGGCCTTTGTCATGGTATTTACCATGATCCCCTATGGCGCATTTGCACGAGGAGAAGAGCCGACGCCTGCACCGACAAAAGAAACCGGTGCGGCAGCAGCGCTTCCGGATAATAGAAAACCAAAAACTAACTGGGATGAAGAAGCAGGCAAGGGTGATGAAAGAAACTGGTCTGTCGATATTGCAGGAGGCCAAAGACTAGTTAGGGTAAGGACAACAGAGCCGACTCAAATTACCGACCTTAACTACGACGGTACCTATACCAATGCAGATGGCAGAGATGTTATCAAACTACTTTATAAAGAAAAGACTCAAGCAATCTCCGGTGTATGGTACAGGATGGTACTAAAATTTGACAGCAAACTTTTCAATCAAATTGATTGGAATGCATCCTACGGAGAAGGAATTGATGCAAAACAATACAAATTTGTTGATGCTAAGGGCAAAAATGAGAAATGGCTTGACCTTGGCTTAATGACAGGTTCAAAGGGAAATAGTAGACGTAATCTACCAATTCACCTTGTCCTAAAAGATGGTATAACAATAAAAGCTTTGGGAGAGGAAAACTACTCTGTACAAATGAGACTTATGGATTCTAAATTTGAAAGAATTTATGCCATGGCTCCAAAAGGCTCATCCATGGACTACACAACCTATACAAAGAGTACAACAATTCCATTAGCTAATGATATTGATATGGCATTTTATAAGGGCGGTAAGGCTCAATCATATCCTTATGCCCTTCAAAATGGATTCTTCTCTTCATTTGTAGCAGATCCAACTGAAGATGAGGAATTGTCATATATCTACAACAACTATGATAATAAAGAAGACTTGGCAAAACTTGCTGTCCTAAGTACTCAATACCAAGCACAACGTTCAACAGGAGATCCGAAAGACGAGCAAGAAGGAAAACCTGCAGCCTATGTTCAAATTTTTGATGCTGGCTTTGTCGATTATTTAAAACCTGACAAGAACGGCAATATTGCCTATACCAATGTTCTTAACTGGTCCAGAAAAACAATTGCCAATACTAAAGTTGGAATCAAAAAAGATCAAATTAACTACAAGAAAGATGAAAATGGCAACAATAAATTTGCCTATGTCGTTTTAGCATCATCTAAATTCAATAATACGAATGTTAAAAAAGTTGTTAGAGTTCATAATGACAACTTCTGGAAAATTTTGAACGAACAAAACGGTTATATAACAACTGTAGACTACATGGTAGACAAAAGTAAATTTGCCGATACTTTCAAGAGCTCAGGCAAACACAAGGTAGACTTCCCAATCATGTCCGGATGGGTAGACTCAAACCCTAATGGCTGGGCGGTATATGAAAGAACTTTTGATAAGGACATGGTTCTACCAAAAGGTTACAAGTCACCTATAGTAGATACCGGAGTAGATGTTAAAAATGACGGAGTATTATTCCAAGTAGGAGACCCTAATGATGCCTTGGTAAGAAGACCACAAGGTTACTACAATGGATTAGCCGCAGGTACCGGTGGACTTGATCAAATCACCAAAGAAGGAGTAACAGGCCAATATTCTTATACTCTAAGAGAAGGTGCCACAATCAAAAAGGGTGACAAGGTTAGGGTACTTTTACAAGATTATGGAAAAGAAAATGTATCTGTAAACTTCTACAACCTAGAAACAGGTACAGAGAGAGACCAATCTAAGCCTGTTTTAAGCCTTGGTGAAGAAGGTCTTGGTAAAAATAAAAGAAGAATATTAACAACTCACATCTATAAAGATTTTAAAAATGATAGGGGTTACTATAAGGTTAGATATACTCCGGTAGGAAAGACTGAAGAAAAAACATTTGAATTTAAAATAGTCGATACTTTGGTTGGAGTAAAATGGGAAGTTACCGACAAAAACATGATTACAGGTACACCTAACTATGCTGTCACAGCTTCAGAAGGCAACTTTAAAATCGACCTTGGCAAGGTAGAACCGGGTACAAATTTAATTATCGAATCCTACAACTCTAAGGGCGAACTTCAAGATGGCGAAACAGCCTCTATGACCTTTGAAAAGTTCGAAAGAGTAGATAACTACACAGACTTAGCATGGCTTGACTTAATGGACAATATGTCTTTACTGACCCTAAAGAAATCGCTCTACCGTCCTTACCAAGAAATGTTCACAAATGACTATGCTATGTCTGAAGAAGGACTAAAAGACAATCAAAAGATCAACCAAATCTACAGAGACCCAAGATCTCTACCTAAAACAGAAGATGCCTTTAAACACGACACTGCAAGTGTCCAAGGCTTCACTAGATACGATGGTGGTACTCTAAGACTATTATATGTAGATAAAGACGGTAATCGCTATGTAGCAAAGGCAAATGCAGCTGAAAATGAATACGACAAAGATGGAAACATCACAACAGATGCTACAAAAGAAGTAACTGTTTATGATAAAAAATACAATGCATTCCCATATGAAGTGTTCTTAAAACAATTTAACCCGACAAGAAATGCTCCTGTTTTAGGGGAAACATTTAAACTTTACAAGGACATGAGATTCCTAGCCAACACCTCTGACGGATCATCAGTCCCATCAGACTGGTTAGAAAACAGAGTTAAAGCAAGAGTTCTATTCAATGCAACAGAAGGTGCATTTGAAGAGGATAAGAAACAAGACGTAAGAATCGTACCGGACAATGTCAAATTCTACGAAGAAGATGGCTACAAAGCCAACGGATTTACCGGTGCGAATGTAGCAGCAGGTACCGGCGATGAATTCCCTGCAAACCCCACGGCCACTGGAAAGACATTCCTCGGCTGGGTAACCGAAGCAGGAAAAACTGCACTTGGAAATAAGACTGTTACAACAGCAGCAGAATTTGAAAAACTAGCAGCAGAAAACAAATTCACAGAAACAACACCGGTAGAAAGACACCTGGTTGTCTACGCAGTGTGGACAGAGGAACAGCTTTCTCAAGCCGACACCATCGATCCGAAAGTCCCGGCAGACAAGACCCCGGTTGCAAACAAAAAGAACTTAACGCAAGAAGAAAAAGACGCCGTTAAGAAAGCCATCGAAGATGCGAACAAAGACGGCGAAGGCAACAGCACCTTACCCGCCGGCACCGAAATCACCGTAGGTGACGACGGCACTGCAACCATCACCTATCCGGACAAATCCAAGGATACGATCGCAGGCGATAAGCTCGTCGAAGAAAAAGCCAAGACGCAAGCCGACACCATCGATCCGAAAGTCCCGAAAGACAAGACCCCGGTTGCAGACAAAAAGAACTTAACGCAAGAAGAAAAAGACGCCGTTAAGAAAGCCATTGAAGATGCAAACAAAGACGATCAAGGTAAGAGCACCTTACCGGACGGCACGACCATCACAGTAGGCGACGACGGCACTGCAACCATCACCTATCCGGACAAATCCAAGGATACGATCGCAGGCGATAAGCTCGTCGAAGAAAAAGCCAAGACGCAAGCCGACACCATCGATCCGAAGGTTCCGAAAGACAAGACCCCGGTTGCAAACAAAAAGAACTTAACGCAAGAAGAAAAAGACGCCGTTAAGAAAGCCATTGAAGATGCAAACAAAGACGATCAAGGTAAGAGCACCTTACCGGACGGCACGACCATCACAGTAGGCGACGACGGCACTGCAACCATCACCTATCCGGACAAATCCAAGGATACGATCGCAGGCGATAAGCTCGTCGAAGATGGATCAAGTACGCCGCAACCCGGCGACAAGAAGACCTCTGTCGACAGTTCTAATGTCAAACCCGTCAACCCGACCAATGATTCCCAAGACACGGGCATTGTCGTGACGAATCCGGACAAGGATACAAAGGTATCCGCCAAGGATGAAGACGGTAAGTATGTACCTGCAGAAATCGACAGCAGAGGAAATGTGTTTGTCACACCGGGCAAGGATGTAGACGGTCCGATTACCGTGACCATTCAGGATTCCGATCTGCCGTACGGCCGGAAAGTGATTGAAGTTCCCGTCGTCGGCCACAAAGCGAATAGAGACGATAACGGAAGCAACTCCGGCAACAGCCACTGGTTTGTTCCTGTGAATCCGGGTTGGTCTTCCGCCGACAACAAGGTCGACACGAAGGATCAAAAACACGAAACCGCCATTCACAAGGCCTATATCTACGGCTACGAAAATGGCAGCTTCAAGCCCGAAGGCAATATGACCCGCGCCGAAGCGGCAGCCATGCTGGCTCGTTTGCAAGGTTTGGATCTTTCCAACAGTGCAAGACCCAACTTCATCGACGTACGCAGCGGCTGGTACAACGCAGCAATCAACGCGGTTGTCAACGCAGGGTATATGAAGGGTTATCCCGACGGTACCTTCCGCCCCAACGGCAAGATCACCCGTGCGGAATTTGCACAAATGATCAAGGCCATTGACAAGGCGAATACCGGCATGGCACCTTTCGCCGATGCAAAAGGCCACTGGGCCGAAGCGGCGATCAACCAAGCTTATGCCAACGGACGCATCAACGGTTATCCGGACGGCACCTTCCGCCCGAACAACCACATTACCCGCGCCGAAGCGGTTAAGGTATTTAACAAGCTGTACGACCGTAGCGTAAACCTCACGGGTCTGCGTGATGTCTTGACGAACATCGTTCCCTTTGTCGATGTCAATGCAAGCCACTGGGCATACTACGAAATCGTCGAAGCATCCAACACCCACACGTTCTACCGCACCGAAAAAGGTCAGGTACCCGAAACTTGGGTTATGTTGAATCAAACCTGGAAACAAGCTTCAGCAAATCGCTAAGGCCATTTAAAAAGGAATCGAGCGCAGGCTCGGTTCCTTTTTTGTGTGCTTTTTTCTGCACAGAGGAGCGGATAAGAAACAATTGTGTTGACATTGTAAATACACAGGGGCTATACTGAAAATAAGGGGGGATGATTATGGCAAAATCGGCGAATGTCAATGTGCGCATGGTGCCCGAGGTAAAAAACGAAGCGGAAGCCATTTTAAAAGAAATCGGCTTGGCGCCCTCTGCCGCCATCGAACTTTTTTATCGACAAATTATTTTAAAGCGCGGGCTTCCTTTTTCGGTTGTATTGCCGGAGCCCTCGCCGGATGTGGAGAATTTATCGAAAGAGGCGCTTTTGGATCTCTTGAGAGAAGGGATCGGGGATTTAGACGTCGGCCGGTCGGAAGAGGCGTCGGCGGTATTCGCTCGACTCCTTGATCAACGGTGAAGCGGTATTCGGTTTTTATTTCCCAGCAGAAAAGGACATGCTCGATGTGTATCGTTACATGGCAGATGCACTATCCGTGCCTGAAACAGGGATCTTGTACCTGGAAAAATTTCAGGACGCGGTCGAGGGATTGCGGGTATTTCCCGGGCGATTTAAAAAGGTCTTTACGGTGAACGGTAGAGAAATTCGGTTTTGCCCCGTGGAAAATTATCTCATTTTTTATCGTATCAGCGAAAAAAGAGAACGCGTGGAGGTCATCCGTATCCTCTATTCTCGAAGAGATTATGAAGCGTTGTTTCGACGTTTGGCGGATGAATAGAATCCAATGAAACCATGGAAGGCATAAGGAATCGAGCGCAGGCTCGGTTCCTTTTTTGTGCGCTTTTTCTGCGGGGCATGTCGTTGCGGCGGATTTTTTTAAAAAGAGGCGCGGGCGGATCCGTTTTTTCCGCCGAAACAAGTTTCTTTTCCCCGTGCCTTTTTCGGCCTTTTATTAATGAAGAAAGGGGATTGGTTTCGGTGGATGGTATTCATGGTTTTTTCACATGGAAACGCTTTTATTTTCGCCCGTGAATTTGAAAAATTTTTGTCCATCGAAATGTTTTCAGAGGGCTGCATCGGGAGTGAAAAGTGGGTTGGGGGCAGTTTTTCGGTTTTTTCGGTAAAATTTTCGAATCTTTTTTTAAATTATTTTTTCGGCGGAAAGCCTGTATTTGCAAGGGTTGCGCGGTTTTTTGAAGGGAAAGAAAAAAATAAAAGTGAAAAATCTGACAAAAAGGGCTTAACATTGTTAAAATATCGTTTATAATAGAGGTAAGCGGTGTCCGAGGACATCTTTCAAACGAAATGGTTCACACACTGCCTATGTACGATGTTCTTGTACAAATCTTGTCGAAACAAGGGGGATTTGAATATGGATTTTATTATGGACAAACAACATCTACTGTTGCGCCAACTCTATCGGGAGTTTGCTGAAACAGAAGTAGAACCCATCGCCGGTGACATTGACGAGACCGGCGAACCGCCCATGGAAAACATCAAGAAGATGGCAAAGGCCGGCTTCTTCGGCGTTCCGTTCCCGAAGGAATACGGCGGACAAGGCGGCGATTACCTCGCATACTCCATGCTCGTTGAAGAACTTTCCAAGAAGTGCGCGAGCACGGGCGTTATCGTATCTGCACATACTTCTCTGTGCTGTGCACCGATTTACGAAAACGGTACGGAAGAACAAAAGATGAAATACTTACCCGACTTATTGAGCGGGAAGAAATTAGGCGCTTTCGGTTTGACCGAACCGAACGCAGGTACCGATGCTTCGGGCCAACAAACCATCGCTGTATTAGACGGCGACGAATGGGTATTAAACGGAACCAAGATCTTTATCACCAACGCCGGCATCGCTGACGTATTTGTCGTCTTCGCCATGACCGACCGCAGCAAGGGCAACCACGGCATTTCCGCCTTTATCGTTGACCGCGACGCACCGGGCTTCCGCGTCGGTGAAGCGGAAAACAAGATGGGTATCCGCGCTTCTTCCACTTGCGAATTGATTATGGAAGATTGCCGCATTCCCAAGGAAAATCTCTTAGGTAAAGAAGGCAAGGGCTTTGCCGTTGCTATGAAGACCTTAGACGGCGGCCGTATCGGTATCGCTTCCCAAGCAGCAGGTATCGCTCAAGGCGCCATCGACGAAGCGGTTCAATACACGAAGGAAAGATCGCAATTCGGTAAGCGGTTATCTCAATTCCAAAACACGCAATTCACCTTGGCCAACATGCAAACCAAGGCCGATGCAGCCAGACTTTTGGTTTACCGCGCAGCCGATGCAAAAGGCAAGAAGATTCCCTACGGCCACATGGCAGCCATGGCAAAATTGTTTGCTGCTGAAACGGCATCGGAAGTAACCAACAAAGCGGTTCAACTTCTCGGCGGTTACGGCTACATTAAGGACTACCCGGTTGAACGTATGATGCGCGACGCGAAGATTACCGAAATCTACGAAGGTACTTCGGAAGTTATGCGTATGGTTATTGCTGGCTGGATGGGTGTTAAATAACAGGAGGCGTTTACCATGAAAATTATTGTCTGTGCAAAACAGGTACCGGATACAACGGAAGTCCGTTTGGATCCGAAGACGAATACACTGATCAGAGACGGTGTTCCGAGTATTATCAACCCGGACGACAAGGCCGCCATCGAAATGGCTTTGCGTATTAAGGACGAAAACCCGGGCACCACGGTAACGGTTCTTTCCATGGGACCCCCGCAGGCGGAAGATCTCTTAAGAGAAGCTTTAGCTATGGGTGCCGATGAAGCGATCCTTTTATCCGACCGCGCATTCGGTGGTGCCGATACGTGGGCTACCAGCCAAACCATCGCTGCCGGCTTAAAGACCATCGGCGATTTCGACTTAATCCTCGCCGGACGTCAAGCAATCGACGGCGACACGGCGCAAGTCGGTCCGCAAATGGCTGAACACTTGGGTCTGCCTCAAGTATCTTATGCCGAAGGTTTAGAAGTTGTTGACGAAAACACCATCCGTGTAAAACGTCAATTCGAAGACCGCTACCACTTAATCGAAATCAAGACTCCCTGCGTCATCACCGCGTTGGCTGAACTGGCCGAACCGCGCTACATGACCGTTTCCGGCGTCTATGATGCATACGAAAAAGACGTAACTGTTTGGTCTTTAGATGATGTAAAAGACAATGTAGATGTGTCCAACTTAGGTTTGAAGGGCTCCCCGACGAAGGTTGTTAAGTCCGAAGCAAAACAAGGCAAGGGCGCCGGCGAAGTTCTCCGCGATCTCTCGCCCGAAGAGGCAGCACACGCCATCATCTCCAAGTTGGAAGAAAAGTACTTGATTTAACATTGGCCAAACAAGGAGCGTGAAAGAAATGAGTAAAAATGTATTTGTCATCGCTGAACAGCGAGATGGAGAATTACAAAAAGTATCGACGGAACTTATTGGTAAGGCCAGAGAATTAGCCGACGACCTTGGCCAAGAAGTATACGCCATCTTATTAGGCGAAAACGTCAAGGCAAAAGCCGACGTTTTGATCCACCACGGTGCCGACAAGGTTATCGTCGTCGATCATCCCCTTGTAAAAGAATATGTGACCGAGCCCTACGCAAAGTCCATTTACACCATCGTTCAAAAATACGACCCGGAAATCGTGCTCTTCGGCGCTACCTCCATCGGTCGTGACTTGGCACCCCGTTTGGCCGCTCGTATCCACACCGGTCTGACGGCTGACTGTACAGGTCTTGAAATCGACTCTGAAACCAGATTGCTTCGCATGACCCGTCCCGCATTCGGCGGTAACTTAATGGCTACCATCGTATGCCAAAACTTCCGTCCTCAAATGGCTACTGTTCGCCCCGGCGTTATGACCCCTATGGAAAACGACAACGATCGCAAGGGCGAAGTCATTATGGAAGATGTCGGTTTAACGGATGCCGACATGAACGTCAAGATCATCGAAGTAGCGAAAGAAGAAAAGAAGAAACTCGACATTACCGAAGCCAGAATCCTGGTTTCCGGCGGTCGCGGTCTCGGTGGACCGGAAGGTTTCGACTTGTTGGCTGAATTGGCAGAAGCCATGGAAGGTGAAATTTCCTCCTCTCGTGCTTCCGTCGACGCAGGCTGGATCGAAAAAGCACGTCAAGTCGGTCAAACGGGTAAAACCGTTCGCCCCGACATCTACTTCGCTCTCGGTATTTCCGGAGCCATCCAACACTTGGCAGGGATGGAAGAATCGGGCCTCATCATCGCGATTAACAAGAGCGACAGCGCACCGATCTTTGATGTAGCTGACTTAGGTATCGTTGGTGACTTGCACAAAGTATTGCCGAAATTAATCGAACAATACAAAAAGGCAAAAGCCGCCAAGGAAGAAATCGACTAATCATTTCGTTTCAAAAAGCTCTTACCCCATGGGTAGGGGCTTTTTTTGTGGAACTGACGCCATCCGCCGGGAAGTAGTGTAACAAATGATACGGCATAGGTTTTAAAAAAGAACTAGTATGAACTTGGTGATGATAATGTATCCTATAAAAATAAAACGAGCTTACGAAAAGGCGGATCCCGACGACGGGGCGCGGATTCTCGTGGATCGCTATTGGCCGCGAGGCGTAAGCAAAGAGCGGGCGAATCTCGACAGTTGGGCGAAGGAAGTGTGCCCCTCCACGGGACTCAGAAAATGGTTTGATCACAGGGAAGACCGCTTTACGGAATTTACCGACAAGTACCTCGAAGAACTGAATGGATCGGAAGAGGCGAAAGCGTGGCGCCAATCCGTCATCGACGGCCTGCGCCATGGGTCCGTCACCTTGGTTTACGGTGCCAAGAGTGAAAAAATCAATCACGCCCGTGTATTAAAAGCATGGGTGGAAGAAGCGTTAAATGAAAAGGTGAAACCATGAATATGTTATTTCACGGCGGCGACGTCGCTACACTAAAAGAATGCGTCCACTACCAAGCGAACACCGTCCTCAAAAAGAAATCGCCTGCAATGGAGGCATGAAACTAATTGTGATGGCCTTTGACGGCGGGGAAAAATTTAGTCTACACCGAGCGCCGGGCGATGCCATGCTCATCTCCTTAGAAGGGGAGCCAAATGTCGTTTACGAAGAAACCGCACACATATTGAAGGCCGGAGATATGATTTACTTTGAAAAAGGGGGCCTTCATTCTGTGGAAGCGAGGGAAGAATGAAAATGGCCCTTCTGCTTAAGGGAAAATAACGCTGTAAAATTCTCTTGCCATTTTTGTAAAAGCTTGGTATACTAATAGCTACCGAAACGGTTTGGAGAGTTAGCTCAGTTGGTAGAGCACTACGTTGACATCGTAGGGGTCGCTGGTTCAAGTCCAGTACTGTCCACCAAATTGCGCACCTGAAAGGGTGCGTTTTTTTATGCCCGAAAAGAAAAAGGGAGACGATTGCAAAAATTGCCGCCCGGAAGGGGAAACGCGGATAAGGGAAGGAATATGGCATTTATACACATAAGATAAATAAATCGTGATATAATAAGGGCAACCGAGATGAATTTGGAAAAAGGCTTTATTTGATTATAGAAGGATTGTCCTTTTCGATTAGTGCGGATCGCGGAGCGGAGCATGTACATAGCACTGCGCCCATGGAAACCGTTTCGACCGGCATTCTCGAGCCTTAGTTGTTTTAGAAGGAGTGACGAAATGAAGAGAAAATTAACAGCTCTACTGTTAGCCATGACTTTTGTTTTTGCCACCGTGGCCCCGACGATGGCGGCGAGCAAGCAGGCGAATGCATCGTCAAATAAGACGGCCACTGTGTCTGTGGAAAAGTCGAAGCGGCGTAGGAAACCTTTAGCGGCCGTAAAGAGTCTGTTTTCTGTAAAAGAGGATAAACCCGACGAAGAAAGGGTAGGAGCCGGTAAGAGAAAGATGATGAAGGCACCGGAACCCAAAGGGAAGGATGAGACGCCGGACCCGGAAAAGAAAGAGACGTTTGATATTTACTTTGCTGTACGTAACAAAGATGGTGATTACCTAGACGGTGCTACACTGCTCGTCGTAGATGAAAAAGATCGTTCTAATCTAAAGCCATGGTCGAGCGGAAGAACACCGACTAAACGTAGCTTGGCGGCAGGGAATTACAAATTCCTGCAAGAGGTTCCCATCAGGGGATACAAGTCAGGCGAACCTATAGACTTTACAGTTACCGCTGATGGAAAAGTCGAAGGTGCCGATAAGAATTTAGGAGAATTCGATGGAAAAAATATGCTGGTTATAGAAGCAGCAAAAAAAGATGGTAAAACTTTCTACGGTATAGAGGACAAGGACGGAAAACAAGTAGCCGGCGCGACGTTGCAAATTAAGGAAAAAGGCAAAGAGGCAGCGCTACATGAATGGCCTAGCGGCGAAGGTTTTAAGGTCTATATATTGGACCCCGGAGACTATTTTCTTTTACAAAGTGAAACACCTAAAGGCTACGAGCAAGCCGATCCCATTGAATTTACGATTGATAAAGACGGAAAAATCAGCACCAAGTCCGACAGATTAAAGACCAGTGACAGCGACAATGATCAATATTTGATTCTTGAAGCTAAAAAAGAAACGGGCAAACTCTTCTTCAGTCTTCGCGGCATCGACGGCAAGGAATTGTCCGGAGCAAATGTCATAATAAAACAAGACGGTAAGACGTTTGATGGAACATTTGTAACGAAGGATCAGCCTACTGAATTGCCGCGGGATAAGGGCGAATATGAACTGATCGTTACCAAGTTGCCCGAGGGCTATAAGCTTGAAAAAGACACCATCAAATTTGAAATCAAAGAGGATGGTAAAGTCGTACCTGCCGAAGCGGATAAAGAATATCTGGAAACCAAAGACGGCAACGAAACCCTGTTCCTAAAAGCGGAGCCGATTGAAAAGCAATTTTTCTTCAGACTAAAGGACAGCAACGGCAAGGACATCATCGGGCGGGAACTGCAAATTAAAGACAGCGCAGGCAGGACAATCAAATGGTTTAGCGAAAAGAACGCGAAGGGAATTAACATTTCCGATTTCGCCGACGGCGTCTACGAATTCTCGCAAACCACCGGCCATTCTGCCGCAGAGCCCATTCGCTTTACCGTGGAAGACCAACGAATCGTCGATGCCAGCTACGGCCTGACCAATTTAGGCTCCTATCAAGAATTGGCCCTTGTCAGCAAAAGCGCCAAGCGCGTCGTCACTTTCTCAAGAGTCGATTCCCTCGGCAAAATCCTTCTCGGAGTCGAAATCGAAATCTACAAAGACGGAACCAAAATCGACTCCTGGAAGAGCGGATCCGACCACCACAAGCTGGAACTGGAAGCCGGCGTCTACAGATACCACGAAGCCGCTGTCGTCTTGGGTCACAAAATCGCCAAAGACTTTGAATTCGAAGTGAAAACCGACGGTTCCATCGTCCTCCGCGGCATTCAATTAGGCGAAATGGTGAAACTGAAAGAAGGCGGCCACATCTGCGTCGGCGAAGCGGGCGGCAAGCTCGAGGAAGATCCCAACAAGAAGCCCGAGGAAAAACCGGGACAAAACAATCAAAAGAAACCGACCACCGACAAGAAAGCCCAAGCCAAAAACCACTGGGTTGAATTCGACGTGGCGAAAAAAGACGGCACCCTCCTGGAAGGCGCTGTCGTGGAAATTTACCAAAACGGCAAACTGCTCGAAAGCTGGACCACCTCCAACACGGGCTACAAGACCCAATTGCAACCGGGCAGCTACCGCTTCCACACGAAGACGGCGCCCCAAGGCTATCAACTGGCCCGCGACTTTAACTTTGCCGTAAATCGCGACGGCAGCATTACCCTGGGCAAGCTCCAATCCGGCGACACCGTCACCGCAAAAGACGGCAGAATCGTCGTCTACGGCGATCCCGTCTCCGCGACGGGCACGCGCACGAGCGGCACCACCGCCGCAGCGAGCAACGGCCGTTTGCCCAAGACCGGCGACGGCATCAGCCCCGTGTTCTACGCCGTGGGCCTCGCCGCAGTGGGCGCGGTGATCCTCGGCATCGGCATTAAAAAACGGAGAGAATCCGTCGATGAAGTCAAGTAAACACAAAAACAGACAAGGGAAATTCCTGATACTTCTGGGGATTTCCCTTCTCCTTATCGGGGCGGCGATTCCCGTAAAGGTGCATTTAAAAAATGAAAAGCAGAAAAAGGTCGCCCTGGCCATGGAAGAAGCCATGCTGAAAGAGGCGAGCAAGAAAAAAGCCGCTGCCAAAAAGCCGGCAGCTGCCGAAAAAGATGCCGGTGCGGCGAAATCCCTTCAGGAAGACGCCATCACCTACGAAAACGCCCTGGGCGTGATCCGCATCGACAAAATCGACGTGGTGCTCCCCATATTCGACAACACGAGCAAAAAAAATCTGCTCCTCGGCGTCGGCGTGGTGAAAACCACGGATCCGCCGAGCAGGTCGAAAAACACCATCACCGTCTTGGCCGGCCATCGGGGATCGGGCAAGGGACTGGATTTCTTTTTGCACATCAACAAACTGGAGCCCGGCGACGAAATAAAAATCACCACCCGCAAACAGGTCCTCTACTACAAAGTCATGGGCGATGAGGTGGTGGAGCCCGACGACTGGAGCCGCTTCATTCGCGAAGAGGACAAGACCAAGCTCTACCTCATGAGCTGCCACCCCTATCCGAAAAATAACAAGCGCCTCTTGGTGAAATCGGAACTGGTGGGAATCAGAGATCTGTAAGGAATACAGCCACGGAGAACGCCTCTGTGGCTGTTTTACGTGGGGAAAGAAAAAGAGAGACACGGACATAGGCGGCGAAAGCAACGGCCGCAAACAAGGCCTGTGCGCGCAACGCGCCTATTCGCCCGACCGGTGTAGGTAACAAAGGAGACGACATGACCGACTACAAGAAAACAAAAGACACAGGGGACCGCTTTAGCCTCCACGACGCCCACATCATCGCCATGGACTACGATTACGACAGCGGCGAGCTGCGCCTCCTGCCCCAATACGGCTTCGTGGACACCGCCGCCGATGCCATGGTGGACGGGGAGGTCGTCATCACCGGCGTGTCGGCGGAAGATTCCTATATTTATATCATGGAATACAAAAACGTCTTGACGGGCAATGTGGGAAGCTTCGTCGGCGAAAAAATGACCCTCACCACTTTTTACGACGCCTTCCATTCAAAATTCAAGGCCATGGACATCATGAGCACCTACCACGGCTATAAAAACTGCTTCATCACCGGCTTCCTGAGCCGCGGCGACGAGGCTTTGGAAATCTATATGGACATCTTTTACCGCGGCGATTTCATCTACCGGGTAAGGGAGAAATAAGCATCCATCGGGGAAACCCGGTGGATTTTTTGTAGGGCGAGAGCGTGGCGGATTTGATGTTCTTCTATCTGGAAGTCTATGTTAAAATTAAAATGAAATCGTATGCCATCAACCATTGAAATAGATGAAAGACAAGAGCAGGAGGACGGAAATGGAAGACAATTTATTTACCACCATGGAAGACGAATCCGTGGACATTACTCAGGAAGCGAATTTTATTTGGTCCATCGCCAATAAACTTCGCGGCGCGTACATGCCCGACAAATACGGCGACGTCATCATTCCCATGACCGTCATCCGCCGCTTCGAATGCGTGCTTGAGCCGACGAAAGACAAAGTGGTGGCAACCTACGAAGGAAACAAAGCCTACCCGGCCCGCGCCCTCGCCCGCATCGCCGGAAAGCAATTTTACAACACTTCTCGCTACAATCTGAAAGAGCTGTGCAACGACCCGGATCACATCGCGGCAAACTTTAAGGCCTACATCGACGGCTTCTCCGCCAATGTGCAGGACATCCTCAACGAACTTTCGATCACATCCCATATCGAAAAGATGGACAAGGAGAATTGCCTCTTTAACGTGATCAAAGCTTTTTCGGAGATCGATCTTTCCGAAGAAACCTTCGATTCCATTAAAATGGGCTACATATTTGAAAACCTCATCGGCCGCTTCTACCAAAATGTGGAGGCCGGGCAATTTTACACGGGCCGAGACATTATAAAAATGATGGTCTCCGTGCTCACGGCAGAAGGCACCGACGACGTCTTCGACGAAGGTAAAGTCATTACCATACTGGATCAAGCCTGCGGGACCGGCGGCATGCTCTCTACCGCCTACAGCCACTTAAAACAACTGAATCCCTCGGCGGACATACGCCTCTTCGGCCAGGAACTTATGGGTCAATCCTACGCCGTGGGCTTGGCGGAAATGCTCATTAAAAATCAGGACGCGTCTTATTTCAAACACGCCGACACTTTTAAGGAAGACTGCTTCAAAGACACGAAAATGCGCTTCGTGCTGGAAAACCCGCCCTTCGGCACGCCCTGGAAAGGCGCCGATGCAAAAATCGGCCAGGAAGATGCCGTCATGGAAGACTACGCCAAAGGGGAAAAATCCCGCTGGCCGGCGGGGCTTCCCGCCGGGGGCGATTCCCAGCTCCTCTTTATGCAGTCGGCATTAAACAAAATGGACGATGTTGTGGGCCGCGGTGCCATCATTACCAACGGCTCCCCCCTCTTTAACGGCGGCGTCTCCTCGGGAGAAAGCCAAATTCGCCGCCGCCTCTTGGAAGGCGACCTCATCGAAGCCATAATCGCCATGCCTACGGACCTCTTTTACAATACGGGCATCGCTACTTATGTGTGGATCCTTTCCAAGAACAAGCGGGCGGAGCGACGGGGCAAAATTCAACTCATCGACGCCACGGAAATCTATCATCCCCTGAGAAAATCTTTGGGCAACAAGCGGAGGGAATTTACTGCCGCCGATCGACAAGCCATTACGGAGCTCTACGCCGCCTTTGAAGAAAACGAGCGCAGCCAAATCCACGACAACGAAGAATTTATCTACCGGGAATACACGGTGATGCAGCCCCTGCAACGGGCCTATGCCGTAAGCGACGAGCGGATCGAGGCCTTGGCGGCGTCCGGGGCGCTAAACAGCTTCTACGATCCCAGGAAACACGAGGAGCTGGCAGAAAAGTCGGAATCCGGCGAAGCCTTGAAGAAAACCGAGGCGAAGAATTTAAAGAAATACGAAGAAAACAAAGAAGTCTACGACGAAATCTTCCGCCTGTTGGAGGCCCACGTCTCCGAAGAAAAATTCCTATCGAAAGAAGCTTTCGAACCTTTCTTGCAGGATCTATTAAAGCCCGTGGCCCTGCCTAAGGCGCAATTGACGAAAATTCTCGACGGCCTTTCCGTCATGGACAAGGAAGCGGAAATTCAATTGGACAAGGAGGGAAATATCCTTTACGACGAGGACACGAAAGACACGGAGATCGTCAACATCCAGGAAGATGTGGAAGACTACATGGCCCGGGAAGTGCTGCCCCATATTCCCGACGCCAAGGCCTTTTTCGAAGAAGATCTCACTGCCAAGACGCCGCGGATTAAAAGCGGCGCCGAGATCCCCTTTACCCGCTACTTCTATAAATACGAAGCGCTTCGCCCCTCCGAGGAATTGGCCGAGGAATTCTTGGCACTGGAAGAGATGGTCAACGAAAAGGTGAAAGACCTATTCGAGGAGGTGTAGCGTGGTGCGGAAAATGAAAGATTCCGGCGTGGAATGGATCGGCAAAATACCGGAGGATTGGGAAGTTGAGAAATTAAAATATATAGGCGCTTCTAAAAATGAGACCGCTATTTATAAAAAAGGTGAGCGATTCATAGGTCTGGAACACGTGGACTCTTTTAACGGCAACATTATAGGTCAAGACGTAGATTACGACGAATGTGAAACACCGATTTTTGAAAAAGGCGACTTTTTATTTTCTAAACTGAGACCCTATTTAGCCAAAGGTTTCTTAGCTGAACAAAGAGGTTTTTGCACTAGCGAATTGATAAGGATAAAGTTTAATGAAGAGCAGTATAATAAGTATTACAAATATTTGCTTTTATCTCATAAATTTATCGATTTCGTCAATAGTATGACTTATGGAGTAAAAATGCCTAGAACATCGTGGCAAGAAGTAAGGGAACAAACTTTAACGGTGCCTCCAATACAAGAGCAAGTAATAATAGCGAATCACTTAGACGAGAAGTGTGGATCTATCAACGATGACATAGCCATTATAGAGAATCAGTTATCCGTTCTGGAAGCATACAAGAAGTCGGTGATTACCGAGGCGGTGACCAAGGGGCTGGATAAAAATGCGGAAATGAAGGACTCGGGGTTCCCTTGGATCGGGGAAATCCCCGAGCAATGGAAGGTTTTGCCAAATAAGTACCTGATGGAAAAGGTTAAAATAATTAAGAGCAAATATGAGGGAGAACCAATTTTATCATTGACAAAAAAAGGTGTCATAGTCAGAGATTTAGAAGGTGGGGGAAAATTTCCGACAAGCTTTGATGGCTATCAGATTTTAAGCGAAGGGAATTTATTACTGTGTTTGTTTGATTACGATGTTACCCCAAGGACGGTAGGTAAAATTGAACAAAATGGATTATCAAGTCCCGCATATAGCCAGTATGTAATGAACAACTTGGCTGTACGAGATTATTACTATTATTTCTATTTGATGCTCGACGAAACCAAAGAATTGCTGCATTTGTCAAAAAATCTCAGGAGTTCTTTTAATGAAACGGAATTTGGAGCTATTAAAGCGCCGGTTCCAAGTTTGGGTGAACAAAGACAAATAGCTGATTATCTCGACAAAAAAACACAAGCCATCGACGATACCATCGCCATAAAACGTAAGCAGCTAGCCGTTCTCGACGAGTATAAGAAGTCGCTGATTTACGAGTATGTGACGGGAAAGAGGGAGGTCTAAATGGATTTCATGACCAAAGCGAAAGATGAGCGAAGGGAATTTCAACGAGGATTTGCCGCCCATTTAAGTGAAGAGAACGGCTTTATCGCCAGAGGAAGCCAAAATTTCAACGCCGCCTATGCCATGGACGTGGACATGCTCTTCGAATTTCTCTACGCCACTCAGGAAGAAGTCATGGCGGATTTGGAATCGGTGTTTAAAGAGGATCTGCGGGAAACTGTGGTGAATTTCATTAACGGGGAGATTACGAAAAAGGGCTCTTCCCTTATCGACGTGTTGAAAAACGGCGTGGAGATCGCCAATCGGAAGCTGGAGCTCATGTACACGAAGCCCGCCACGGATTTCAACGAGGATCTCAAAGCCAAGTACGAAAACAATCGCTTCTCCGTCATGGAAGAGGTCTACGCCAAGGCCGGCGAGCGGGTGGATACGGTGTTGTTTTTAAACGGTCTGGCCATTATCGCCATCGAATTTAAAAGCGAGTTCTCCCAGCAAAATTACCGCAACGCCATTAAGCAGTATCGAATGGATCGGGATCCGAAATCCCGCTTATTCCTATGGAAGGCGGGCTGTTTCGTGTGCTTCGCCATGGACACGCAAAATGTTATGATGACCACGAAGCTGAACGGCGAGAAGACCTTCTTTTTGCCCTTTAATAAGGGCAATGGGGTCGGGGTCCATACCGGGGCGGGAAATCCGCCTTTGCAAGACGAGGACCAGGTGTCCTATATGTGGAAAGAGGTGCTGACGAAGGATTCCATTCTCGAGCTCATTAAGAAGTTTATTTTTATCGAGCGCAAAGAGGTGGAAGAGGGGGAGAAGACGAAGATCAAGGAGACGGTGATTTTTCCCCGCTACCATCAATTGGATTTAATCCGAAAGATTCTCGCCGATGTGGCGGTGAATAAGACGCGGCTGAATTATTTGATTCAGCACTCGGCGGGCTCGGGGAAGACCAATTCCATCGCCTGGCTTGCCCACCGCTTGGTTTCCCTTCACGACGAGGCCAACGAAGTGATTTACGACACGATTATTATCGTCACGGACCGTGTGGTGGTGGATCGGCAGTTGCAAAAGGCGGTGACGAGTTTGGATCACGCCCGGGGGCTGATTCGCACCATGGACAAGAATTGCTCCTCTCGGGATTTAAAGGATGCCCTGGAGGGAAACACGAAGATCGTGGCCACCACCATACAAAAGTTTCCCTACATTGTCAGCGAGCTGAAGAATCTAAAGGACAAGCGCTTCGCCGTAATCATCGACGAGGCCCATTCCTCTACGTCCGGGCGGAACATGCAGGCGGTGACCCGCGCTCTGGGCTCCGACGGGGCGGACGTTGAGGATTTCGACGATGTGATTTTGGATGAGTTGAGAAAAACCGGCAAGCAAGAGAATGTGTCCATGTTTGCCTTTACGGCGACGCCGAAGGCGACGACGCTGAGGATGTTCGGTCGCCTGAATCCCGACGGCCATTACGAGGCCTTTCATTTGTATTCCATGAAGCAGGCCATTGAAGAGGGCTTTATTCTCGACGTGCTTCAAAATTACACCACTTACAAAACCTATTACCAAATCAATAAAGAGATCGAAGACGATCCGGAGCTGAAGACCATGGCGGCGAAGCGGCAGATCGCCCGCTTTGTGGAGCTTCACGAGACGAATATTTCTCAGCGTGTTGAAATTATTATTGAGCATTTTAAAAATCATGTCATGGCAGGTTTAGGCGGCGAGGCGAAGGCCATGGTGGTCACTGCATCTCGGCAGGCGGCGGTGAAGTATAGGCAGGCTTTCGAGGACTATGTGGCGAAAAAGGGCTACGATGATATTCACGCCCTGGTGGCTTTTTCCGGCAAGGTGCAGTTGGACGGGGACGAGAAGGTGTACACGGAGGTGGGCATGAATCAAATGAGCGAAGATTCTGTGCCCGGCGCCTTCGATTCCCGTGAGTACAATGTGATGATCGTGGCCAACAAGTATCAAACGGGCTTCGATCAAAAGAAGCTATCGGCTATGTACGTCATGAAGCGGCTGAAAGGGGTCAATGCGGTACAGACTTTATCCCGCCTCAATCGGGTGTGTCCGCCTCATGACAAGAAGGTATTCGTTCTGGACTTTGCCAATTCTTACGAGGAGATGGAAAAGGCCTTTGCGCCTTATTACACGACGACGCTTCTGGCCAATGATTTGTCGGCGAGCAAGATCAAGGAGCTGTTAATCAGTTTGGACGGGTACTACGTCATCGATGCCTTGGATGTGGAGCGTTTCGACGAACTGATCTTTAAAAAGGGCAAAACGACCCTTTCCTCCGGCGAACAGCGGTCTTTGGAACGATGCCTCATGTCTTCTGTCGGTCGCTTCAACGAGTTAAGGGAAGAGAAGCAACGGGAATACTTGACGAAGCTGCGAAATTTCAAGCGCTTCTACGAGTATTTGATTCAGGTATCTTGCTTTGAAGATCCCGATGTGCACAAGTTTTATATCTACATCACTTACTTCTTGAAGCTTCTCTCCATCGACGATGCCGGCGACGGCTTCGACTTGAGGGGGAAGGTGAAGATCGATCGCATCCAACAAATTAAAGGGGAAACTCGGGAGAATGAACCGATCACGCCCGAGCCTTTCGTGTCTCTTCCCGTGGCGGAGCCCATTGTGCTTCCCGGGGACAAGCGGGAGCTGTTGTCGGAAATTATTGCGGAGATTAATGCGAAGACCGGCTCCGATTACGATGTGGATCTGGCCATAAATGCTGCAATGCAGATTCGCGACATTATGATGAAGTCCGACGACTTAAAAACTTCCGCCAAGAACAATACGGAGAGTGATTTTAAATTCTCTTACTTCTCCAATGTGGAGGACGCTTTGATTCAGGGTCTGGGACAAAACCAGGGCTTTTTCAGCTATCTCTTGGATCATCCCGAGGTGCAGAAGGATGTGCTGGGGATTTTCCTCAGCGAGATTTATAAGAGCTTGCGGGCAAGCGGAGAATAGAGTTTATCGCACAGATACGAATCGCCGAACAATTGATGAAGGCAAGGGCACCGGAGGCGGTGCCTTTTTCCTTGGGAACAATTCCTTTACAATGTGGGTGTTTCGTCTAAGAATGGCGAGAGACCGATCCATTAATTTTCTCCGGCGGGTATAATGAAGGAAAGAATCGTTGTGCAAGTATTTGGAGGCGCTATGAAGGTTTTTAAAAATATGGTTCCCTTTCTTGTGGGAATCGTCGCGGTATTTTATCTTTTGCCTCTTTTTATGAGGAACACGGCGGGCGCGATGATGGTCTTGCTCTTTGCCATGCCCGTCCTTTGCCTCGCCATTTCTTTCGCTTACGGCAGGATGCGTGGCTTTCATGTGCTCTATCCTTTGGCGGTGTGTTTGTGTTTCTTGCCGTCGATTTGGATTTTTTACAATGAATCGGCCTTGATTTACGTGGCGATTTACGGCGCCTTGGCCCTTTTGGGTAGTTTTTTGGGAGGCCTGCGATGAAAAAACATGTTGATAAGATTGCCTTCGGCATTATCTTTGCCATCGCTCTTGTCGTGCTGAATGCCCTGTACGGCAACCCTGTTTCGAAGGCTTTGGCGGAGCGGGGGGCGGACAAGGTGATCGCGGCGAAGTATAGCGATTTGGATTTGTCTCGGGAGAAGGTGTTTTATAATTTTAAGCAGCCCGAGTATGTGGTGCATTTGCAGGACAAGAACAGCGAGGATTCGGCCTTTGAATTGTGTTTCGATTCCTTCGGTCGCCTTAGGGAGGATACATACGGCGAACGCATTTTTAATACGATGATGCGCTTTGACGATGCCATTCGCGATCACGGCCGCGGGCTGGAGAAGGCCTACGACTTTCCCTATCAGATTACCTTATCTTTTTGGGACAAGGTGGATCCCAGGGACTATTTGACGGTGGATCAGCCCGTGGACATGAAGCATTTGCCCTTTAAGCTGCAAGCGCAGATAAAGGGCGTGGGGGACGAGGTTGCGGCGAAAGCGGCCATGGCCGTGTTGCAACGGGCTCAGGGGATTATGGATGAAGAAGGCTTGAATGTGACTGCCTATACCGTCGACCTGACTTCAGAAAATAGAGTGAACGAAAAGGGCGAGGCGCAAAAGCCGAAGGATGAATTTTTCGCAATGGATATACCGCAGACGGTGGTGCGGGAAGGGGATGTGAAGGCCCTGGAAGAATTGGCGCAGAAACAGATGACGGAAGGAAAGGACTGAGACGATGTGGCTCGTATTCGGCGTCGGCGCCGCGGCGTTCGCCCTATTCAATCTCGTAAAGCTCGACAAGCATCGGGAAATCTTTCGTTGGGCGAGCTTGTCCCTCACGGCCCTGGCCCTCTGCGCTTTTTACGGTGACGGCGCCGCCCGAGTCGCCCGTGGCGATTGGGGCGGGCTTATGGACACCATGCCCACCTTGAGCCGCGCCCTGTGGATTCTGACCATAGTTTCAATTGTGCTGAACGGGATGGATCTTTTTAAAGAAGGCGGTTCTTCACAAAGTAAATGACTCACGAAAGCTCGCTGATGCGGGCTTTTTTGTTGAATTTATGGGAGAATGGCAAACCGAGGAACATGATATAATAAAATATAATCGCTGAGAGGGGGACTACTTTGAATCTGAAAGATTATCCGGGAGAAACAAATTTGTATGATAAAAAAGAAAAGTTGGAAACGAACAAACCAAAGTCTTGGTTAAAATCTGTATCAGCTTTCGCCAATAGTCGTGGAGGAAAATTATTCTTTGGAGTTAAAGAAGACAATGTCGTTCTCGGGCTTGAAGACTACAAAAAAGACTCTGAAAACATTAGTGAGATTATTAAAACTAAAATGGATTCTGTTCCCGATTTTGACATGGAAATAAAAGAGATAAATGGAAAATTTATTCTGGTTCTAACGATCTTTCCCGGAAAAAATACGCCCTATTTTGTTTTAGATGGTGGTACGAGGACAGCTTACAAAAGGGTGGGCAATCAAAGTATCCCTGCGGATCGAATTGATTTATTTAATCTTTCGTTGAAAGGCGAGCATATCAGTTATGACTCTTTAGAATCGAAAGAAAAATTAGATGATGTGACTTTTAGAGAGCTTTCTCTAGAGTATAAAGAAAGGGTGAACCGGGAGCTTGTCGAAAGAGATTTGAAATCTTTTGGTTTAGTCAATGATGAGGACAAACTTACTAACGCAGGTGCGTTGTTTGCCGATGGATATCAAGTTTATCAATCAAGGGTATTTTGCACACGTTGGAACGGGCTTACAAAGGCAAATGGACGAATGGATGCTTTTGATGATGAAGAATTCGAAGGCAATATCATCTACCTTTTAAAGGCGTCGATGGATTTTGTGAAAAGAAATTCAAAAAAGATGTGGAAGAAGGGGCCCGTTTATCGTGTTGAGTACCCCGATTACCCTGAAAGAGCGGTGCAAGAAGCGCTGGTGAATGCCCTTATTCATAGGGATTATTCGGTGGTTGGAAGTGAAGTCCACGTGGATATTTACGATGATAGATTAGAAATATATTCTCCGGGCGGAATGTGTGATGGTAGTTTTATTCAAGAGCTGGACCCTTTGGATGTATCTTCCATTCGAAGGAATCCAATCTTAGCGGATTTATTTTCGAGAATGGGCTTAATGGAACGGCGGGGCTCCGGTCTTCGCAAAATTGTGGAGGCCTATGAATTGGAGGAGGGCTATCAAAGCAAGTTTATACCGCTATTTCGATCGACGGAATCCTCATTTAGAACCATCCTAAAGAATTTAAATTATGATACCGAAAATGACACCCAAAATGACACCCAAAATGACACTCAAAACAGAAGCAAACGCTTAAAACCCGACGTACGGCGTGAAAAAATCGTTGAGATTATGAGGAATAAGTCGGAAATCACCTCTCTCGAGTTGTCGGAGCTGTTTTCGGTTTCATTAATTACGATAAAAAGGGATCTGAAGAAATTAACAGATGAGAATGTAATTGAGTATGTAGGGAGTGCGAAAGACGGCTATTGGAGCGTAAAAAGTAAAAATGAAGTGGAGTAGCAATTGAATTTTCATAGAAACTCTTTGCGATCAATTGTATGAATTTAATTATCCGATAACAGAATAAGAAGGCAGCCGAGACGTGAACCCGGTTGTTTCGCCATAGGAAAAAGGCGCCGATTTCGGCGCCTTTTTGCGTAGCTACTAATTCATTTTCACCAGTTCTTTTTGGATCCATTTGCCTGCCACGTGGGCGATCTGTTCGATTTTTTGTATTTTCACGAAGCGGTGATGGAACAGTTTTTCCGCGTTGTCCACGTGGTCGCTGTTTAAGAGGGCGAGAATTTTCACGTTTTTTCGTGCCAGGGCGTCCAGGTAGCGGGCGGTGTCGTCGAGGGCCGGCTCTTCAAAATAGGATTTGTTCAGGCGCAGGCCTTTTCCCATGAGGGGATGAAAGTCGCAGGGATTGGCGTCGGTGAGCACGATGGAAAGTTGCGGCCCTTTGCCGTCGAGGAGGACGGGATAGGCCTTGAAAAAGAGGCCGTCCCGATTCCAGCCCATGGATTTGTAGCGGAAGATTTTTTTCATGTCGGCACCGTCGTCGTAGTCTTTCAAGATGGTAATGACGGTGGTGTCTTCCACCGTTTGGTAGCAGAGGATGCGGTTTTGAATGCCGTTGTTTTCCAGGGATTTGGAGAGAATGTAGGCCTCGATGGCGATGGTCGATTCCATGGCCAGGAGGGAGGCGGAGGCGTCGAGGATGAGATCCACGCGAAAGCTCGGCGCCGGGTGCAGGTTTTTCCGCTCGAAGATGGCGGCGCGGTTGGAGATTTCGGCGCGAAAGGCGCGGCGGGAAATGAGCTTGCCCCGGCGTGCCGTCTCGCCGCCCGTGGTGGTGACAGAGGCCAGTTTCAGCTTAAAGGCCCGGGTCAAGTCGCTGATGGCGCGGTTGTAGCTGTTTTTGTTTTCCTGAAATTTCATGAGGTGGCGGCGCACGGTGCGGGCGTTTAATTCCTGATCCTGGCTTTTGTCTTTCTCGTCGATCCCTCGGGTAAAGTAGATGCGGGATTTTCTGTGGCCTTCCGTGCAAATGGCGCGGTTCAGGGCCAGGCTCTTTTCGTCGGAGAAGAGGTTTCTGCCGAAGGTTTTTTCGATTTCCTCTTCCCGGTCTTTTTTTATGCGGCGAAGGAAATTGAAGACGACGGGCATGTCGCCTCCTTCGCCCTCTCTGTGAAACATGCCAGGCACATTGGACCGCTCGATGGAGATGTAACCGGGAATGGAGAAGAGGTGAATGGCGGGAAGCCAAGGCGGCAGGCGCCGGGTGCGTTCTCGGTAGCGAAGGCAGCGGGCGAATAGATCCAGCACATGGGCTTTGAGATTTTCTGCCGTCGTGTCTTCGGGGAGGCGAAGCACGTCGTAGATGGCCGTCTCTTTTTTGTTGAGCTTTTTGTAGGGGCGGCCCAGGATGTCGTGGGTGCGCTTCATTTCCATGGCGTAGAAAAGGGGCACGCGAAGGGCCAGGGTGCGCCGGCGCAGGTCGTGGGCGTCGTCTAAAAAGCGGTGGGCGAAGTCGCGCCTTAAATCCGACAGGACCGGGCGCGCATCGACTTCGCGGCGATAGACGGCTTCTTCCAAGAGGTAGAGGGCGAAGAGATCGTATTTCTCCCGCTGCATTTGGCCGGACCAAGAGGCGAAGAGGCGCTCCAGTGTGTCGGCGCCGAAGTATTTTGCGGCGAGGCCGAGGATGAGGTTTAAGTAGAAATCCGGATTGCCCGCCAGATCTTCCCCGTAGAGAACGGGGGAGAAGTTGTAGTTTTCCGCCCCGGCCCACTGGAGATTGTCGATTCTGTTTTTTCCGTGGCTTTTCATGGGTCAGTCCGTGAGATCGGCGAGGTACAAGGGGGCTTTGAAGCGGGCCTTGAAGAGATCGGCGAGGAGTGCTTCTTCGAAGGGATCGAAGAGCTTGTTTGACAAGGTCATGGCGAGGGCGTCGTTCAGCTCCAGACCTTCTTTTACGAGGTCCAGGGCGTCGAAGAGGCCGCGAATGTCCACGGCGTGGCGGGGGATTTCGTTGGCGGCGGCTTTTTTGTCCATATCCGCTACGAGGCGGGCCAGGTCGCGAACAAAGGCGGGCTTCAGACGCGGGTGGGTCTCCTCGATTAATTGTTTGAGATCACTCTCGACCATGGCGGGCATTTTCAACACGACAAAGCGGGAGAGCAGGGCTTCGTTTAAGTCACGGGTGCCTTCGTAGCCTTCGTTCATGGTGGCGATGAAGCGGGTGGCCGGGTGGATTTTAATGAGGTCGTAGCCGGGCATGTCGATGATGCGGCGGTAGTCCAGGGTGGAGTGGAGCACGGCCAGGGCTTCGTTTTTCGCCATGTTGATCTCATCGAGGACGGCGAAGCCCCCGACTTTCGACGCAACGGTAATGGGGCCTTCTCGGAAGAAGACATTGCCGTCTCTTAAGCTGTCGTCGCCGATGAGGGCCGCGGCGTCGATGCTCATGTGCAGGGACACGTTCCACAACGGCCGCTGAAAAAGCTTGGCCAAATTTTCCGCCAGCACGTTTTTGCCCGTGGACTTTTCGCCGACGAGGAGCAAATTTTTTCCGGATAAAATGGCGGCGGTGGCGGCACGCAGGATGGCTTCGCCGTGGTAGCGGAAGCGGGGATCGGGGATGCGGCTCTTATAGGCTTCGGGGACGGGATTGTTTTCGATAAATGCTTGAATAGGGTCTGTTTGATTCATGTTCATCTCTCATTTGTTTTTCACTTCAGTTTGCGTTCAATACATGAACGAGTGGTCTTATATGTATTGTACCACGAAATTCTGCCGCCGTTTATGGGGAGTCTCATAGATAAAGCGGCGAGCGGAAATTTGCCTTGAACAAACAAAGAAAGTGCAACGAAAAAAGCCCGCCGAAGCGGGCTCTTTCGTAAGGAAACTCTTCTCTCTAGAAGGGTTCAAAGTTTTGCATGTTCCACCATTCTTGTTGGTAGATGTCGTATTGTTTTTGAAGGGTTTCGACGTGGCTTTCTTCCCATTTGGCTAAGATGTCGAAAAGCTTTTTGGATTCTTCGCTTTCAACTTTGTCTTTTGCTTCGGTGTAGAACTTCACGGAATCTTTTTCCATGTTCAGGCCTACGGAGAAGACGGTAACTGCCAGGCGAACCATGTCTTCGTCTACCTTGTCCCATTTGAAGATGCCCGGAGAGGGAACTTCTTTTTTCAGGGTTTCGGGATCGAAGTTAATGCTTCTGGAGTCGTCGATGAGCTTTTCGGAAAGGCTCTTTAAATATTCGATGTGATCTTCTTCTTGGCGGGCCAAGTCTAAGAGCGCGTCTTTCGTCGAAGAGGGAGCGAATTTATCTGCAGACAGTTTGTAGAATTCAGCGCCTTCCACTTCGTTGAGCATGGCTTGTCTTAAGATTTCAACTTCATTACGCATTGAGGATCTCCTTCATTTTGTTTTCGCCGAATTTCAGGGCATCTAAGTTCATCTTCATGATCTTTTCGCCTTTTTTGCCGTAGAGTTTGTCGACGGCTTTTTCAAGGGCTTCTTGGCTAACCATGTTCAGGACCGTGTTAAATGCGCCGATCATGATCATGTTGAGAACTCTCGGGTTGCCGTATTCTTCGGTTAATTGGTTGACGGGCAGGTGGTGAGAAGTGATGTCTTTTCTGGAGGTGTCCTTGCTGACCAGGGAGCTGTTAATGAAAATGTGGCCGCCCGGTGCGACGTAGGATTCGAATTTGTCCAGAGAAGGTTCGTTCATAACGATGGCTGCATCGGCGGTAGAAATGTTCGGTGCGCCGATGGGTTCGTCGGAAATAATAACGGAGCAGTTCGCAGCGCCACCACGCATGGCGGGACCGTAGGAAGGTAACCAGGATACGTGTTTGTCATCGAACATGCCGGCATAGGTCAATAATTGGCCGATACCCATAACGCCTTGGCCGCCGAAGCCGGAAACAATTACTCTGTTTGTAGTCATTATAGATCCTCCCCGTTACGCAGATTTCCTAAAGGATAGTAGGGAATCATGTTTTCTTCTAACCATTTCAACGCTTCTGCCGGCGGGTAACCCCAGTTGGTCGGGCAAGCGGAAAGAACTTCGACGATACCGAAGCCTTTGCCTTCTAATTGAATTTCGAAGCAGCGTTTGATGGCTTTTTTCGCTTTGCGGATGTTTGCCGGTGTGTTCACTGCAACACGTTCGACGAATTTTGCGCCGTCGATGGTAGCGAGCATTTCGGCAATGCGAATGGGGCGTCCGGACCAGTCTACTTGACGACCGGTGGGAGAAGTGGTGGTCTTTTGGCCGATCAGGGTCGTGGGGGCCATTTGGCCGCCGGTCATACCGTAGATGGCGTTGTTAACGAAGATGGTGGAAATCTTTTCGCCGCGGTGAGCCGCTTGAACGATTTCGCCGGAACCGATGGATGCCAAGTCGCCGTCGCCTTGGTAGGTGAAGACGAATTTGTCCGGAGTGGAGCGTTTAATACCGGTAGCGACAGCCGGTGCACGGCCGTGGGCTGCTTCGTACATGTCGCAGTTGAAGTATTTGTATGCGAGTACGGCACAACCGACCGGTGCAATCCCGATGGCGTTGCCGGTAAGGCCTAATTCTTCCAAGCATTCAGCCACGAGTTTGTGGATAACGCCGTGAGTACAGCCGGGGCAGTAGTGTGTAGGGACATCGGTTAATGCTTTGCTTTTCGAATAGATGAGTTTTTCCATTTTACGCCTCCAATAACTTTAAAGCTACGTCTGCGATTTCTTCAGCCGTGGGGATCATACCGCCTTGGCGTCCGTAGAATTCAACGGGGATTCTACCGAGGACGGAGAGACGTACGTCTTCGACCATTTGACCTTGGTTTAATTCCACGTCTAAGATGACCTTACAGTTGTCACCGATTTTGTCGTAAGCTGTGTCGGGGAAAGGCCAGAGGGTAATGGGACGGACATAACCGACCTTGTAACCTTTAGCTTTCAATAATTCGCCGGCGGACTTACAAATACGGCTGGTGGTACCGAATGCGGTGAAGACGATATCGGCATCTTCGACATCGATCACTTCGGCGCGTTTTTCGTTTTCAACGATGGCTTTGTATTTTTCGATGAGCTTCTTGTTGTGCGCTTCCAATTCATCGGGAGAGAGGAAGAGGGAGTTGATGATGTGGGGTTCCCGTTTGCCTTCGGTACCGGTGGCTGCCCAGTCGGATTTGTCGAAGGTCTTGGTTTCGAATTCCTTGAATTCGATGGGTTCCATCATTTGGCCGAGCATACCGTCGCCGCACATGATGACCGGGGTACGGTATTGGTCAGCTAAGTCGAAGCCTAAGTGGATTAAGTCGACCATTTCTTGGATGGATGCCGGTGCTAAGGTTAAGGTACGATAGTCGCCGTTACCACCGCCGCGCGTGGATTGGAAATAGTCGGTTTGAGACGGTTGGATGGAGCCGAGGCCCGGGCCGCCACGCATCATGTTGATGATCATGCAGGGAAGTTCGCAAGCAGCGATGTAGCTGATGCCTTCTTGCATAAGGGATACCCCGGGAGAAGAGGAGCTGGTTGCTACGCGGGTACCGGTACCGGCGGAACCGTAAAGCATGTTAATAGCTGCAACTTCCGATTCGGCTTGCAGGAAAGTACCGCCGATCTTCGGCAGTTCTCTTGCTAAGTATTCGGGAACTTCGGATTGAGGTGTGATGGGGTAGCCAAAATATGTTTTGCAACCGGCAGCGATAAGTGCCGCGCCGACAGCTTCGTTACCTTTGATTAGAATTTTTTCAGACATGTGAGACTCCTTTCACTCTTCGATGCGGTAGACGCTGATGACAGAGTCGGGGCAGATGATCGCACAGGATGTGCATGCGATACAATCATCCGGGTTTTTTGCGTAGGCAGGTCTGTAGCCCTTCGGGTTTAATTCGTCGGTTTTAAGAGCCAAGACATCCTTGGGGCAGACAGAGACGCATAGGGCGCAACCCTTGCAGTACTCTTGATCGAAAGTGACTTTTCCTTTTGCCATTGGTTTTCCTCCTTATAGCATCCATTGATCTCGGAAATAGAGATCGATGGGAAGAATATACAGATCGTTCGTACGCGCTTTGACCTCGTCGACCAAATTGCTCATGCAGACCGTGCCCAAGAGGGGCAAGCCCGTTTGGTCGCTGACCGCTTCGGCCAACTTCAGGCCTTCGATGACGTCGTCGGCCGTGGTGTGTTTCAGGAAGTGGGCAGTGTTAAACAAACCGGTAATTTGTGTTCCGCTCGTCGCCTGGGTGTCTTCCATAAATTTGATGACTTGCTCAGGTGTTTTCGTTTCCGGGCGGTTGGAGTTAATGACAAAGATTTGTTCGTAACCCGTTTCCTCCAACGTGGGGCGATAGCGTGCGAGGGCGCGAGCACCGGAGGGATTTCCGCCGACGTCGACGATGACCCGCGTGCTTTTGTCCAAAAGAATCGCGTCGATCGCCGGATCCAGCGCGGGAATATCCACGGCTCTTGCCTTGACGCCGGTCGAGAGGGTGCGGATCCCCTTTTCATTCATGAGATCGTCCTTGTCTCTGATCCGGAAATAGGTATTAATAATATCTAAATCCACGACCGCCACCTCTTCGTTGTCCTCGCGTAATTTGAGGGCCAAGTTGATGGACATTTCCGTTTTACCGCTACCGAAATGGCCGGTAATAATGAGAATCCTGTGATGCTTCTTCCAATCCATAGTTTCTTCCTTTCTTAAAGAATCGCAGCGAGAAAACATTAATCAATCGGGTAACGTTTTCTGCTAAAGACAATATACCATATAAAAGATAATAACGAAAGGAGTGACTTCAATTTAGCAAATTACATCTATTTTTTCGGCAAATAGTTTAAGAAGTGGCGTTTTCGGTTATTTTTATAGTAAGATATCTGTTCAGGGAGGGCCATATGAGAAAACATTCATTGAACACCCGTAGTATAAATGATAACAAGGGATTAAAAAAATCTTCAGAGATAGAAAATGCGGTGCGCCGTTTCAAGAAGCGGGAGCAGGAGAAGGTCTTGCCCCTTCTCGGGAAAAAGGCGTCGGCGGCGATGGCGGCGGCCTTTTTGCGCAGCCTTTCAAACAGGCGCAGGTCCCTGTATCTTTCCCGAAGGATTCAACGGGCCAGGCTTTCGTCCCGCAGGCGCTTTTTTACCGAGGCCGATCTGTCCCGGGCCGTGCACGATACGAGTTTTCGTCTGCGCCGGATGAGACGAGGTGAAGGGCGTGGCCGATAAAAACAATCTATTCTCAGGTGTAAATGAGAAAGACTTAAGGGCCCATTTAACGAAATACGGCGCAAGGGAGAAAGAAATTCCCGCCGACGATTATGTTTTTCGCGAAGGCGACGAGGCGAAGGGGCTATTCATCCTTCTCGACGGGGCCGTGGAAGTGGAGAAAAACGATTTTTCCGGTAAGCGGCAAATGGTGAATCGCTTTCGGGAAAAGGACACGGTCTTCGGCGAGGTGTATCTCTTTTTAGAAGACAGGCCCTACGATTTCGCTTGCCGCGTCGTGAAAGACAGTCGCCTGCTCTTTGTGCCGAAGGATGCCTTCGATCCCGCGAGGGGCGCCGTGGCACAGCAGTTGGTGGCCAATATGCTCAGGGTGCTGGCGAAGAAGGCGTATTTTCTCAATCAAAAAATGGTGGTGCTGTCGGCGGGGAGCATGGAAAAAAAGATCGCCCGCCACCTGCTCTTTGTGAATCCCACGGGCGAAGATTTTGAGCTGATGAACCGGGAGGCCCTGGCCGATTACCTGGCCGTGCCCCGGCCCTCTCTGTCTCGCACCTTGATGAAAATGCATCGGGAGGGCTTGATCGACTTGGATGGACGTAAGGTGTCCTTCGATCCGGAAAATTTGGAAAGTTTATTATTTTAATCGCCGCGACGTAACAAAAGTTACGTCTATTTTTTTTGCCGGGGTCTATACTGAAACTACGATAAAGCAAAGAAGAATTAGGAGGTAGCACATGTTTTGTTTTCAATGTCAGGAAACAGCCGGCAATAAAGGCTGTACGGTAAAAGGGGTCTGCGGAAAGACGAAAGACGTGGCGGATCTGCAGGACCTGCTCATTTACGTCACCAAGGGCCTGGCCCAAGTGGCAAATCGCAAGGGGGATTTAGGCGATAAGAAAGAAGCGGTACAAGACCGCATCGCCGACAATCTCTTTACCACCATTACCAACGCGAATTTCAATCCGAAGACGGTGGAAGATTACATCGTAAAGACCCTGGATATGAAGAAGGAATTGGCCCAAGGCATGAGCGATCTTCCCGCCGAAGCCGCATTCGACGTGCGGGAAGGGCTCACGGAAGCGGCGAAGGCCGATGCCATCGGCGTCCTCGCCACGAAGGACGAAGACATTCGCTCTCTTCGCGAGCTCATTACCTACGGCTTAAAGGGCACCGCCGCCTACACTCGCCACGCCAATGTGCTGGGCTTTAGAGACGACGAAGTCCACGCATTTATGGCGGAAGCGCTGGAAAAGATCACCGACGACAGCCTGTCGGTGGACGATCTCGTAGCCCTCACCTTAAAGACCGGCGAAAACGGCGTGAAGGCCATGGCCTTATTGGATGAAGCCAACACGACGAAGTACGGCCATCCGGAGATCACGGAAGTATCCCTCGAGCCGCGGAACAATCCCGGGATTTTAATCTCCGGCCACGATTTAAAGGACATGGAAGCGCTCCTCGAACAAACGAAAGGCACCGGCGTGGACGTCTACACCCACTCGGAAATGCTCCCCGCCAATTACTATCCCGCATTTAAAAAATACGATCACTTCGTGGGCAATTACGGCGGCAGCTGGTGGCATCAAAAAGAAGAATTCGCCTCCTTCAACGGCCCGATTCTCATGACCACCAATTGCATCGTGCCCCCGAAAGACGACAGCTACCTGGATCGCCTCTACACCACCGGTGTGGCAAGCTATCCCGGCGCGAAATTCATCGACGAAGACGAAAAAGGCCACAAGGATTTCAGTGCCATTATCGAACAGGCCAAGGGATGCAAAGCGCCTGAAAAAATCGAAGAAGGCACCCTCGTCGGCGGCTTCGCCCACAATCAAGTCTTCGCTCTCGCGGATAAAGTGGTGGATGCGGTAAAGAGCGGCGCCATTAAGAAATTCGTGGTCATGGGTGGCTGCGACGGGCGCCAAAGGGACCGCAATTACTACGAAGAATTTGCCAAGGCCCTGCCTGAAGATACGGTAATTTTAACGGCGGGCTGCGCCAAGTACCGCTACAACAAACTGCACATGGGCGACATCGGCGGCATTCCCCGCGTACTGGACGCCGGCCAATGCAACGACTCCTACTCCCTGGCCGTCATCGCCATGAAGCTGCAGGAAATCTTCGGACTCGCGGACATTAACGAACTTCCCATCGTCTACAACATCGCCTGGTATGAACAAAAGGCCGTCATCGTTCTTCTGGCCCTCTTGTCTCTGGGCGTGAAAAACATTCACCTTGGCCCGACTCTGCCCGCCTTCTTAAGCGAAAATGTGGTAAAGGTCCTGGTTGAAAACTTCAACATCGCTCCCAACGGGACCGTGGAAGAAGACATTCAAAACCTGATTTTGTCCTAAGGATATGCACAAAAAAAGAAGGAAGGGGGAAGCCTTCCTTCATCATTCTATTGAAACCCGCCTCGAGGCGGGTTTTTTCGTGGGCCGATTGATCATCCGGCCTTATTATCAATAGCTTTAAGACAAGGTGCCGCGTTTTTCGTAGGTCGCGATTTGCTTGATGCCGTTGTTTTCGTCCACGAAGACCACCTTCGGCGCGTAGTCCGTAAGCTCCTCCGCTTCGTAGGCGGCGTAGCTCATAATAATCACCTTGTCTCCCACAGAGACCAGTCGCGCGGCGGCGCCGTTTAAACAAATCACGCCGCTGTTTCGCTCGCCGGCAATGGTGTAGGTTTCCAAACGGGATCCGTTGTCGATGTCCACCACTTGCACCTTCTGATACTCTCTAATGCCCGAGGCCTCCAGGAGTGCCTCATCGATGGTAATGCTTCCCACATAGTTAAGTTCAGCTTGGGTCACCGTCGCCCGGTGAATTTTGCCCTGTAACATTTCTACTTGCATAATTCTCCTTATAAAATTGTCGGCGGAAATTCCGCTGTGTCTTCCTGCCCCTTAAAGGGCGAGTATCGTTTAAAAAAATACGATCTCCGGGAAATACTATACGCCGTTGAAAGGCTGAATGCAATTTATTTTTATCGGTTGTATTTTTATCGGGGGGGGTACAATACTAATGTAGATACTGTTGTAGGAAGGAGAAAACATGAAAAAATTTATACTTATTTTGCTGGCTCTGTGCTTTATTCCCGCCTTGGCCTTTGCCAACGGCCCGGAAGATGACGACGAATATCCCATCGACGTCTACATTAAGGGCAAACAAGCCGCCATGTACGAAAGCTTCACCGGCGTGGAAATGAAGGACAATCGCGTGACCCTTCCCGTTCGCGTCGTCGCCGAAGGCCTGGGCGGAAAAGCGGACTGGAACGAAAAGACCCGAGAAGTTACCTTGACCCACGACAAGAACGTGGTGGTCATGACCATCGGCAAGAAAGCCTACACGATCAACGGCGTAAAGAAGACCATGGACACGGTGCCGCGGATTTCCAAAAACCGCACCTATCTGCCCATGCGTTTCGTCTCCGAAGCCCTCGGCGTGAAGGTTCAATGGGACGAAAAGAACCGCACGGCCCTGTTTGGTGACATGGAAATCGGCAAGAAGGTGAAGGGCGAAAAAATTCAGGTCTATAAAAACGTCACCGTCACCATTCCCGAAGACAAGAAAGACATGTTCCTGTACAAGGAAGAAAAAATGGATGACGGCTTTTTGAGAAAGAGCCTGTACGAAAAGAAAAACCACGCCGCCGATGAAGCCATCGGTTGGGTGGGCTGCTTCGACATCGCCGACAAACCGGAAGGCGACATTCCCTCTTACGTCGTGGGACGGATCGGGGATAAGTATTTGATCTTTATCTGCGCCTCCGACGTGCAAACCAGCTTGGAAAACAAGGAATTACAAAAAGCCTACAATGACGCGCGAAAAGAATTGCCGGAAATTCTTTCCACTGTTGAAATCGCTCATTAAACAAAGATTTTATATAGAAAAAAGCGGAGGTTCGCGCCTCCGTTTTTTCGTGCCCCGAAAGGCTGTTTGTATTTATTTTTCCGCGAGGGCTTTTTGCTCCCGGCGGTGCTGTTCGTAAATAATCAAACTCGATGCCGCGGCGATGAGGAGGATGCCGAAGATTTCGTGTTTGTAAATAATGTCTCCGAGAAAGATCGCCGCCAGGATCGGCGAGAGAATGGGTTTTACGAAAAAGACCAGAGAGGACACGGCCACGGGATTGGTTTCCACGGCGAAGAGGTGGCTGGCAAAGCCAAGGCCCGTGACAAAGACGGAGATGTAGAGAAGAATGAGGATGTTGTCCGAGGCGATGCCGCTCAGAATGGGAATATTCGCGAAGACATCGAGACCCGCGGATTTCAGCGCGCCGGCTACGGGGGCCGTGCGTGAGATCATGATCAAGATGAAAAGTTCCGCCACGCCGAAGAGGAAGGAGCGGGAGGTAATGGTGGGCGCCTTAAAGGGGGCGTCTTTGTAGAGGATTTTTCCCACCAAGGCGTAGAAGGAAAAGGAAAGGGCGGAGATCAACACGATGACGACGCCCAAGAGGGAGCCCTTGAAGTGGGCGGGATTAACGAGCACGAGAAAGCCCACGAAGGAAAGGCCCACGGCGAAGAGCATGGGCCGGTTCATTTTTTCCGTCGTAAAGAAATGGGCCAGGAGCATGGAGAAAAAGGTGTTGGCGCAAAAGAGCACGCCGGCCACGTGGGCGTCGAGGAAGGAAACGGACAAGGTGTAGAAGGTCATGGACACGACGATGCACAAAAAGCCCGTAAAGGCGAAGTGGAGGTAGTCTTTCTTCACCAATTTGTATGTAAGCGTTGAAAGCTCTTTGCGGCTAATGGGATAGAGCAGTATCCCCGCCACCAGAAAGCGGATGAAATTTAATTGAACGGGATTAAAGGCGCCGCCGGTAAATTTAATGGCGACCTCCATGGACGAAAACAAAAATGCAGCTGCGAACACGTATAAGTAATTCATAATGTCACCCCGAACCATTCTATCAAAAATTTCATAGAGCGGCGGAAAAAAAGAAGAAAAATTCGGTGAAACGAAAAAATTTTCGAAAGGGCGCTACTTTTTTCTTTCCCGAATGGCCTTTTTTATGACTGCGACCAATTCGCTGAACACCGCTTCCTCGCTTCCCGAGGCGTCGAGGGTGGCGTCGCATTGAAGATCGAAGTGTTCTTTGTCGAAGCGATCTTCTTCCCGGCGCTTCACGAGGCGGGCGTGGCGGGTGGCTTCATCCAGGCGAAGGCCGATGACATAAGCCCCTTCGGCGCGAAGCGCCTCCGCCCCCTTGGCGTCTAAAATCACGACGGCGTGGCGCGTATCGCTCCCGATAATCGAAAGAAGATCCGCCTTCGGGATGCCGTAGCGCGCGCCGTGAATGGCGGTGGGAGCCAAGAGCTCTCCCTTTTTGAGACAGGCGTCGTAGTTTTTTTCGTCGAGAAAATAGTAGTCCCGGCCGTGGATTTCTCCCGCCCGAGGCGGCCGCGTGGTGGCGGTAATAATTTTTTCAAAGTTTTTTTCGCGGGCCAAGTGGGCGGCTTGGGTGGTTTTTCCCGATCCGGAGGGGCCCTGGAGGACGAAGAGCATAATTTGTCCTTTCTATTTTTCATTGCATATCGCAATGAAGAGCAGTTTCTGATATGATGAAACGGATGGATTTTTATGACCGAAGGCGGTGATTATGCCCGCCTTTGGGTATCATTTAAACAGATAACATTCGGTAACAATCGATACAAGGAGGATACAATGACTATTCGTGTAGGTGTTAATGGGTTTGGCCGCATCGGCCGCGACGTGGTTCGCGGAATTTGCTTACGAGACGACCTGCCCTTCGAGTTGGTTCAATTAAATGCCAGTGGGGACTGGGAACTCATGGCCCATCTGTTCCGCCACGACACCATTTACCGCAACTACCCCGGCACTGTGAAGGTCACGGACAAGGGCTTTAACATCGACGGCAAAGACATTATTATTTCCGACGAACGGGATCCTGAAAACATTCCTTGGAAAGAAAACAAGGTGGACATCGTCATCGACACCACCGGCGCATTTAAAGACCGCGAAGGCGCGGAAAAACACTTTAAGGCCGGCGCGAAGAAGGTCATCGTCTCGGCGCCGACCAAGGGCGAAGACATTACCATCGTTATGGGTGTCAACAGCGATCTGTACGACAACGAAAAACACCACTTCCTGTCCAACGCGTCCTGCACCACCAACTGCATGGCGCCGGTGACAAAGATTATACTGGATACCTTCGGCATTGAAAAGGGCATGATGACCACGGTCCACGCCTATACCAACGACCAAAAGATCCACGACGCTAAACACAAAAAAGACTGGCGCAGAGCCCGTGCGGCGGCGGAAAATATCATCCCCACCTCCACCGGCGCGGCCAAAGCCGTGGCACAGGTCTTGCCGGAACTTGCAGGCAAACTTGACGGCCACGCCCTTCGCGTGCCCGTGCCCACGGGATCCATTACGGACATGGTTTTTGAACTGAAAAAACCCGCCACGGTAGAAGAAATTAACGCAGCCATTAAGAAGGCGGCGGAAGGCCCCATGAAGGGAATTTTGGAATATACGGAAGAGCCCATCGTCTCCTCCGACATTATCGCCAATCCCCACGCTTCGATTTTCGACGCGTCCCTTACCTTGGCCCACGGCAATTTCGTGAAGCTCTTCTCCTGGTACGACAATGAATGGGGTTATAGCCAAAGAGTCATCGACTTGGCAAGCTTAGTTGCAGAAAAGATGTAATAGGAAGTCGAGCTCTTCGGGGGCTCGATTTTTTTGGAGGAATTATGGATTTAAAACAATTGGACGTTCAGGATAAACGCGTCTTGGTGCGCGTGGATTTTAATGTGCCGGTAAAAGACGGCAAGGTGACGGACGTGACCCGCATCGAAGCGGCCCGCCCCACCATCGACTACCTTCTGGATAAGGGCGCATCGGTGATTTTAATGAGCCACCGTGGTCGCCCCAAGGGCACCTACGACGAAGCTTTTTCCATGGAGCCCGTGTTGAAGGCGGCGGAAAAAGTGCTGGATCACAAGATCATTCCCATGTTCTCCGGCGCCGTGGTGGACGAAAATGTGCTCCGCATGGCCCGTGAATTGAAACCGGGTGAGATCGGCCTTTTGGAAAATCTGCGCTTCAGAAACGAAGAAAAGAAAAACGACGACACATTTGCCGATGAGCTGGCCTCTCTCGCCGACTGCTACGTCAACGACGCCTTCGGCACGGCCCACCGTGCCCACGCATCCAATGTGGGCATCGTGAAGAAATTGCCCGCCGCTTTAGGCTTTTTAATGGGCAAGGAAGTGCGGGTGCTTTCCGATTTAATCGAAAAACCCAAGCGTCCCTTTATGGCGATATTAGGCGGCGCCAAGGTGAGCGATAAAATTTCCGTTATCGACAATTTAATGAATGTGGTGGACGAGATCTTTATCGTCGGCGCCATGGCCAACACCTTCCTTTTGGCGAAGGGCCACGACATGGGCGCATCCCTCGTGGAAGCCGACGAAGTGGATCACGCCAAGGAACTCATGGCCAAGGCCGAGAAAAAAGGCGTGGCGTTGAATCTCCCCGTGGATTTGGTCGTTGCCAAGGGCATCGACCAACCGAAGACCGCCCGCACTGCGTCTTTGGACGATATTCAGGCCGACGAAATGGCTTTGGATATCGGCGAAGAAACGGTGAAGGCTTACGGCGAAGGATTGAAGCAAGCCAAGTCCGTTGTGTGGAACGGGCCGGCCGGGGTCTTTGAAACGGCCCCCTTCGATAAGGGCACCGTGGCCCTGGCGAAAATCCTCGGCGATTTAGATGCCGAAGTGGTTATCGGCGGCGGCGATTCCGCGGCGGCCATTAAGCAGGCTGGCCTGGAAGATGCGATGAGCCACATCTCCTCCGGCGGCGGCGCCAGCTTGGAATTTTTGGAAGGAAAAGTCCTTCCCGCCATTGCCGTCATGGAAGAGGTGTAAGATGAGACGCTTGTTAATTGCCGGAAACTGGAAAATGAACACCACCGTAGGCGAAGGCGAAGCTTTGGCCGAAGCCCTTCGGGACGTGGACACAAATTCCTTGGACGTCCTCGTGGCCCCGCCTTTTACCCATATCGACCGGGTGGCCAGGGCACTTGAGGGCACAAAGGTATTCATCGGCGCGCAAAATGTCTCCGAAGACACTTACGGCGCCCACACCGGGGAGATTGCGGCGGAAATGCTCGCGGATCTTTCCGTGGACTACGTCATCGTGGGGCACAGCGAATGCCGTGGCCGCGGCGAAGAAGACGCCACCGTGGCGAAAAAAGCCGCCCGCGCATTGGATGCGGGGCTTCTTCCCATTATCTGCTTCGGCGAAAGCGAAGAAATCTACGGATCCGAGGGGCGCGTGGACTTTTTAAAGAAACAAGTAGAAGCTTCCCTTGAGGGAATTAAAGATTTAGATAAAATTACTTTGGCCTACGAACCCATTTGGGCCATCGGCACGGGTAAAACCGCCGATGCCGCCGATGCCGATGAAGTGATCGGCCAGGTGCGGGCCGCTCTGGATCCCGCCATTCGGGATAAAGTGCGGATTCTCTACGGCGGAAGCGTAAAGTCTTCCAATGTGGCGGGCTTTGTGGCGACGGAAAACATCGACGGCGTACTCGTCGGCGGCGCCAGCTTAAAGGCCGACGAATTTAAGGCCATCGTTCGGGAGGCGTCCCATGGTTAAGCCCATGCTTTTGGCCATATTGGACGGCTTGGGCCTCGCCGAAGCGGGGCCGAACAATGCTTTTTACATGGCCGATACGCCCTTTTTAGATAGCCTTATGGAAAAAGGCTACGGCAAGCTCGAGGCATCCGGCGAAGCTGTGGGCCTGCCCGCGGGGCAAATGGGAAATTCCGAAGTGGGCCACACGAATATCGGTGCCGGCCGCATCGTGTATCAGGAGCTCACCCGCATTACGAAAGATGCGAAGGACGGCACATTGGCCGAAAATGTGGTGCTGAAAGAAGCCTTTGATAAGGCGAAGGAATCGGCCCTCCATTTGGTGGGCCTGCTCTCCGACGGCGGCGTCCACTCCCATCGGGACCATCTCTACGCTCTGATTCAATTGGCGAAGGCGGCGGGTGTGGAAAAAATCTATATCCACGCGATCTTAGACGGCCGGGACGTGGCCCCGACGGCGGCGTGGGAAGAAGTGAAGGCCCTTCAGGCCAAGCTGGACGAATGGGGCACCGGGGAGATCGTGAGCCTCGTGGGCCGCTACTACGCCATGGACCGGGACAATCGCTGGGAACGGGTGGAAAAAGCCTACGACCTCTTTACATCGGGCGTGGGCCGCGCATACAATGATTTCGATTCGGTCTTTGCCCTTTCCTATTCGGCGGACAACACCGACGAATTTTTCGAGCCCGCTTATCTTGAGCGGGATAACAAGGCCGTGGGCCGCATGGAAGACGGCGACGTGTTCTTGTTCTACAATTTCCGCCCGGACCGGGCCAGAGAAATCGTGCGTACCTTTGCCGATGAAGCATTCGATCAATTCGAGCGAAAGGTCTATCCCTCCATGCACGTGGTCACCATGATCGACTACGACGACACGATCCCCAACACCCACGTGATCTATCCCAAGGAAGAAATTAAAGACACCTTCGGCGAAGTCCTGTCTCGGGAAGGCCTGAAGCAGCTGCGCATCGCCGAGACGGAAAAATACGCCCACGTCACTTTCTTTTTAAACGGCGGCAGGGAAAATCCCCTGAAAGGGGAGTACCGCATTTTAATTCCCTCGCCGAAAGTGGCCACCTACGATTTGGAACCGGGGATGCGGGCGGAGCTGGTGAGCAGCCACTTAATCAACGCCATCGAAAAGGATCTAGCCGATGTCTACATCGTGAACTATGCCAACCCCGACATGGTGGGCCACACGGGAAATCTCGATGCGGCCATTCAAGCCGTGGGCGTGGTGGACAAATGCCTTGAATCCGTTGTGGGCGCCATTGGCAAAAAAGGCGGACGGGCTCTGATTACGGCGGATCACGGCAATTGCGACGTGATGAAGGACGGGGCGGGAAATCCCGTCACCTCCCACACCACCAATCCCGTGTTCCTCATTCCCGTGGGATTTGAACGCGAACTGAATGACGGCGTCCTCGCCGACATCGCCCCCACCATGTTGGAGGAGCTGAATATAAAACAACCCGAGGCCATGACCGGCCGCAGTTTATGGAAATAAGGAGCAAATATGAGCAGCATTATTGAAGTTTATGGTCGCGAAGTTTTAGACAGCCGCGGAAACCCCACGGTGGAAGTGGAAGTGTACACGGCGGCCGGCGGTTTCGGACGGGCCATCGTTCCCTCCGGCGCCAGCACCGGCGCCTACGAAGCCATCGAATTGCGCGACGGCGACGATCGCTACATGGGCAAGGGCGTGGAAAATGCCGTGGCCCACGTGAACGAAGTCATCGCACAGGAAATTCTCGGCTACGACGTCTTGGATCAATTGGGCATCGACGAAGCTCTCTTGGACTTGGACGGCACGGAAAACAAGGCGAAGCTCGGGGCCAATGCCATTTTAGGCGTGTCTCTCGCCGTGGCCAAGGCCGCTGCAGACGAATTGGGCCTACCCCTGTATCAATACATCGGCGGCGTCGGCGCCCGCACCTTGCCCGTACCCATGATGAATATTTTAAATGGCGGGGAACACGCCGATAACAATGTGGACATTCAGGAATTTATGATTATGCCCGTAGGCGCAGAAAGCTTTAAAGAAGGCCTGCGCATGGGCGCCGAAGTGTACCACCATCTGAAAAAGGTCATTAAATCCAAGGGCCTTTCCACCGGCGTCGGCGACGAAGGCGGTTTCGCCCCCGACTTAAAGAGCAATGTGGAAGCTTTGGAACTCATCGTGGAAGCCGTGAAAGAAGCGGGTCTCGTGCCGGGAGAAGACATCGTCTTTGCCCTGGATGTGGCTGCATCGGAAATGTACGATAAAGACAAAAAGGTCTACGTCTTAAAGGGCGAAGGCAAGGAGCTTACGGCGGAAGAAATGGTGGCCTGGTACGAAGACATAACGAGCCGCTTCCCCGTGAAGAGCATCGAAGACGGGCTGGACGAAGACGATTGGGAAGGCTGGAAAATGCTCACCGAACGCCTGGGCGAGAAGATTCAATTGGTAGGCGACGATTTATTCGTCACCAATGTGAAGCGCCTGGCGCGGGGCATTGAAGAAGGCGTGGGCAATTCCATTTTGATCAAGCTCAATCAAATCGGCAGCCTGAGCGAAACCATCGATGCCGTGAACATGGCCCACAGAGCCTCCATGACGGCGGTGATCAGTCACCGAAGCGGCGAAACGGAAGATGCCACCATCGCCGATTTGGCCGTGGCCTTAAACACGGGACAAATTAAAACCGGCGCGCCGGCGAGAACCGATCGCGTCGCCAAGTACAATCAACTCCTTCGCATCGAAGATGAATTGGGCGAACTGGCCCGCTACGAGGGAAGAAATCTGTTTAGATAAGAGGACATTATGATTTTATATTTAATGCGACACGGCAAGGCGGAAGATGTGGCTTCCCGCGACGAAGAGCGCGCCTTGACCAAAGAAGGGATTTTTCAAGCGGAAGACACGGCGGAAGCCTTTTTGAGACGGGAATGGCCCCTGCCTCAAAAAATCATCGCTTCGGAATACAAGCGCGCCGTGGAAACGGCGGAAGTTATGGCGGAAAAACTGGGCGTTCACGACGTGAAGATCGTGAGCTACAAAGACGCCACCCGCTGGAGAAATATGAAGACCTATATTACCGACGAGCCCATTTTATTTATCGCCCATCAACCCTCTTTGGGCTACATTATCGAAGAGGTCACCGGTGAAGTCATGCCTGTGAGAAAAGCGAGCCTTCACAAAATCGAATACGATCCCATCGTGGACAAGGGCATCTATGTAGACAAAATTGAAAGGGTGAGATCGTGAATTACGCCCATACCTGCATACGGGTAAAGGATCTGGAGGCTTCCATCGCCTTTTACGAAAAGGCCCTGGGCTATCATGTGACGCGGGAAAAAGATCACACCGCCGACGGCTTTAAGCTGGTGTATTTGGCCCTTGAAGGGGACAAGGCGGAGCTTGAGCTCACCTACAATATCGGCCACGGCGCCTACGACATCGGCGACGGCTACGGCCACGTGGCCGTGGAAAGCGACGATTTGGAGGCGGACCACGCCCGAATGAAGGCGGAAGGCTTCGATGTAACGGAGCTGATGGGCCTGCCCGGCGAGGTGCCCCGCTACTTTTTCGTCACGGATCCCGACGGCTACAAGACGGAAGTGATTCGCCGAGGGATTTAAGGACAAAAGCCGCAAACCGTGGTTTGCGACGGCTTTAAATATGATACAATAAGAACGCTCGGAGTGTATGCTCCCGGCGTTCTATTTGTATATAGAGGACGCAGGTCCTTTCAATAAATCAGCAGAAGTAAGGGGAGAATATTTTTGGAAAAAATCGTCGTGGAAAAAAGTCCCGCCCTCAAGGGGCGCGTGCGCATCAGCGGAGCGAAAAATGCGGCTCTGCCTATTTTGGCCGCCTGCCTTTTGGGTACGGAGGACATTTATTTAGAAGAAGTGCCTGAGCTTCAGGACGTGCACATTATGTGTCAGGTGCTGGAGGCCTTGGGCAGCGAAGTGGAGGTCTTGGGGAAAGGCAAGCTCAAGATTAATTCGGCGCATCTGAAGGAATACAAGACGCCTTTTGAATTGATGAATAAAATGCGGGCCTCTTTTCTCGTCATGGGGCCTTTGCTCGCCCGCATGGGCAAGACGGAAAACTCCCTCCCGGGGGGTTGCTCCATCGGCGCGAGGCCCATCGATTACCACTTAAAGGGCTTCCGCGCATTGGGGGCGGAAATTCACGAGGACTTGGGAAACATTACGGCCTCCTGCGACGAGCTCGTGGGCGAAAAGATCTATCTGGACTTCCCCTCCGTGGGAGCCACAGAAAATATTATGATGGCGGCGGTCTTGGCCAAGGGTGAAACGGTCATCGACAATGCGGCCAAGGAGCCGGAGATCGTGGATCTTTCCAATTTCCTTCGAAAGCTCGGGGCGAAAGTTACCGGCGCCGGCACCTCCACCATTCGAATCGTCGGCGTGGACCGTTTAGGCGGCGCCCGCCACGCCATTATTCCCGACCGCATCGAAGCAGGCACCTTTATGGTGGCGGCGGCCATTACCGGGGGCGATGTGCTCGTGGAAAATGTCATTACCAATCACATCAAGCCCGTGATCGCCAAGCTCAAGGAATCCGGCGCCGAAGTCATCGAAGAAGGGGAGAACGTCCGCGTCATCGGCCGGCCCCTTCCCGAGGCCATCGACATTAAGACCCTGCCCTATCCCGGATTTCCCACGGACATGCAGGCCCAGTTTATGGCCTACATGACTCAGTGCAAGGGCAGCAATGTGGCCATCGAAACGGTGTTTGAAAACCGCTTTATGCACGTGGAAGAATTTGAAAAAATGGGGGCCGATATAAAAATCGACGGCCGAAGCGCCGTGGTCATCGGTCCGAAGCGCCTGCACGGCGCCCACGTCCGCGCCAGCGATTTGCGCGCCGGTGCGGCACTGATTCTCGTCGGCCTCGTGGCGGAAGGCAAGACCCATATTCACGACATCTACCACATCGACCGGGGCTACGAAGACATCGAAGAGAAATTCAGAAACCTCGGCGCCGTCATTTCCCGAGTGGAAAGTGAAGAGATATAATAGAAATTTTGATTCCCTAACTTTTCTTTCGGGTATACTTCACTCAAACCATGTACAGTCTTAACGAAACCATGATGAAAGGGAAGTGATCGCTCATGAAGAAAAAATTTGTGGCAGTTGCCCTGGCTATGACCATGCTGCTCACGGCCTGCGGCGGCGGTGGCGGCGGCGGCGCGAAGACGGCGGAAAAAGACAAGGATACCCTGGTCATCGCCCAAGCCTCCGATGCCGAGTCCATGGACCCGACCATTCAAAACAGTATTTACGCCGAAAACATTATTAAGCAAATTTACGATCCTCTGGTGGTTCGTAAACCCGACGGCACCATGGAAAATCGCCTGGCGGAATCCATTGAACAGCCCGACGACGTCACTTACGTGATCAAGCTGAAAGAAGGCGTGAAGTTTTCCAACGGCGAAGACTTTACCTCTGAAGACGTGGCCTACACCTTAAACCGCGTGGCCCAATCGGACGCCTACGGCTATATTTTCGGCCAAATCGATCCGAACAGCTACGACACCTCGGATCCTCACGTCATTAAATTTAAATTGAAGGCACCGGATGCCACCTTTACGGCGGCTCTGGCCCACCCGGCAGCATCCATGGTAGACAAGACCACCACGGAAAAAGATCCGGAAGCTTTGGGAACCAATCCCGTGGGCACCGGCCCCTTTAAGCTGGACGACTGGAAGAAGCTGGACAACACCGCCCTCAGCTACAATGAAAACTACTGGGGCGAAAAGCCGGCCTTCACGAAAATGGTCTTCCGCATTATTCCGGAAGACGCCAACCGCGTCATCGAATTGGACAGCGGACAGGCGGACATCGCCATGGAAGTTGCTCCCAACGACGCATCCAAAGTAGAAGAAAATAAAGATCTCGCCCTCTACACGAAGCTGGACAACTCCGTTCACTTTATCGGCCTCACCGTGGACCGAGGCATTTTCAAGGATCCGAAGGCCAGAGAAGCCATGACCTACGCCTTGGATATGCAGGCCATTATCGACGCCGTATACATGGGCCACGGCAAGATCGCTACGGGACCTGTGAACCCGAACATTCCCTACTCCATTTCCGATTCGATTAAGCCCGAAAAGCGGGACATCGAAAAGGCCAAGGCCCTCTTGAAAGAAGCCGGGGTCAAGGAAGGGGATGCGATCAAGCTCTACGTTCACGACCAACAAGACCGCAAGGACATGGCCACGATCATTCAATCGCAATTGGCCGAAGTCGGCCTGAAGGTCGAAATCAACGCCATGGAATGGAACGCCTACATGTCCGCCCTCGGCAAGGCCGACCACGAACACGATATGTTCATTATGAGCTGGTCGCCTTCCATTGTGGATCCCCACTATCCCCTCTACGCCACCTACGCCACGGCGAAAAAAGGCGTGGGCCCGAACTTTATGTTCTACGGCAATCCTGCATTGGATGCTTTAATCGAAAAAGGTCTGCAGGCGTCTGGTGAGGATCGGGCGGTCATTTACAAAGAAGCCCAAGAGTTGGTTGTTAAAGAACACCCTGCCATCTTCGCCCTTTACGGCGAGCAAATTATCGGCGCGCAAAAGTACATTAAAAACTTCGAGCCCGATCCCTGCGGTAGCAACGAGTTTTACCACATTACGTTTGAATAAACCACGACGATAAAGGCTCCTTCGGGAGTCTTTATTACATAAATGAATGGAAAGGGGAGAGCATGAGCAAATTTATCCTTCGACGACTCCTACTCATGGTGCCCACCATGTTGGGCGTCAGCTTCATTATTTTCGGCCTCCTGTACCTGACCCCCGGCGACGCGGCGGTGGCCAAGTTGGGACAACAGGCGCCTCCGGAAGCCATCGAGGCCTATCGGGAAAAGTTGGGGCTGAACGATCCCTTTATCGTGCAGTACGGCCGCTACATGAAAGGCGCCCTTCACGGGGATTTGGGCAAGAGCTATCTCTCCGGCGCCGATGTGGGGGACACGCTGAGAGAATACTTTCCCGCCACGGTCAAGCTCACGGTCTTTTCTCTGGCCGTGGCCGTGATCTTCGGAATTTTATTCGGCGTCTTAAGTGCCGTGTACAAGTATTCATGGATCGACAAGATCTCCATGTTTTTCGGCATGATCGGCCTGTCCATGCCCATCTTCTGGTCGGGGATGCTTTTCATTCTCCTGTTTTCCGTGAAATTGGGCTGGTTGCCCTCCTCGGGGTTGCGCTCCTTTAAACACTTGATTCTGCCGGGCTTCGCTCTCGGGTTTCAATCCATGGCCGTCATTATGCGCCAAACCCGCTCCTCCATGCTGGAGGTATTGAGCAGGGACTACATTCGCACGGCCCGCTCCAAAGGGCTGAGGGAACGCTACATTCTCTTCGTTCACGCCTTGAAAAACGCCATGATTCCCGTGCTCACCAGCGCCGGGCTTTTGACCGGCTCCTTAATCGGCGGCAGCGTCTTAACGGAAACCATCTTCTCCATTCCGGGCATCGGCCGCCACATGGTGCAAAGTATTTCCGCCCAGGACTACCCCATGATTTTAGGGGCGGTGCTCTTAATTTCCCTATCCTACTGCGTGCTCAATCTCATCGTGGACATTCTCTACGGCTTCTTGGATCCCCGCGTGCGCAGTCAGTACCAATAAGGAGGCCCTATGATTTCAAAACAATCCAGATTCTACGACCTCCTTCGCCTGTTTAAGAAAAATAAAATGGCCGTCATGGGCTTTGTGATTATCGCGGTGATGATTGCTGTGGCAATTTTTGCGCCGCTGATCGCCACCCAGGTTCCCTACGAGCAAAATCTCGCCAATCGCTTCCAGTCGCCCTCGAGCCAACACTTCTTCGGCACGGATAATTTCGGCCGGGATATTTTTTCCAATGTGGTTTACGGGGCGCGGATTTCCCTTTTCATCGGCTTTCTCGCAACGATCCTCTCCGTGATCTTCGGCACCGTCATCGGCGCCGTGGCGGGCTTTTTCGGCGGCGGCGTGGACAATGTGCTCATGCGCCTCGTGGATATTATTCTCTCCATTCCGTCCTTGATCTTGGCCATCGCCATTTCCACCGTACTGGGCACGGGGATTCGCAATTTGATTCTCGCCGTGTCCCTTTCGGGGATTACGAATTACGCCCGCATCGTCAGGGCCAGCGTGCTCTCGGTGAAGGAGCAGGAATACGTGGAGGCGGCGAAAATCGGCGGCGCATCCAACTTCCGCCTGATCTTCCGCCACATTCTGCCCAACTGCTTGGGCCCCATCATTGTTCAGGCCACACTGGGCGTGGGCACCTCCATTTTGCAGGCGGCAAGCTTGAGCTTTATCGGCTTGGGCGTGCAACCGCCGACGCCGGAATGGGGCGGCATGCTTTCCCAAGGCAGAAGCTACATTCAAGACTATCCGCACATGACCATTTTTCCGGGTCTCGCCATCGCCCTCACGATTTTTTCTCTGAATCTTTTCGGCGACGGCTTGCGAGACGCGCTGGATGCAACGCAAAGGGGCTAATATGTCGAAACTCATTGAATTTAACAATCTGCATACGACCTTTTTCACCGATTCCGGCCCGGTTCACGCCGTCAACGGCGTCACCTTCTCCATCGAAGAAGGCTCCACCACCGCCGTGGTGGGAGAAAGCGGCAGCGGAAAGAGCGTCACGGCCCTGTCCCTTATGGGGCTTTTGCCGAGGCCTTACGGGAAGATCGAAGAGGGCGACATCCTCTACAAGGGCAAAAGCATTTTATCCATGGAAAAAGAAGAGCGGCGCATGCTCCGCAGCCGAGATCTGGCCATGATCTTTCAAGAGCCCATGACCAGTTTGAATCTGGCGCTGAAGATCGGCTTTCAAATCGAGGAAGTCTACCGCCGCATCATGGGCCTTTCCAAGGCAGAAGCGAAGAAAAAAGCCGTGGAAATGCTGGAGATGGTGGAGATTAAAGACGCCGAAAACAAGGCGCGCGCCTATCCCCACGAACTTTCCGGCGGCCAACGGCAGCGGGTCATGATCGCCATGGCATTGGCTTCTTCGCCGAAGCTTTTAATCGCCGACGAGCCCACCACGGCTCTGGATGTCACCATTCAAAAAGAAGTGCTGGAGCTTATGGAGAGTCTGCAGCGGGAAATGGGCACGGCCATTATGCTCATTACCCACGATCTCGGCGTGGTGGCTCAAATGGCCGACGACGTAGTGGTTATGTACGGGGGCAGGGTCATGGAAAAATCCGACGTGTGCACGATTTTCGACCGGCCCCTTCATCCCTATACCATCGGGCTTTTGCGGGCGCGGCCCACGCTTGAAAATCGCGGGGAAAAACTCTACAACATTCCCGGCAATGTGCCGCCGCCGTCGGAAATGGAAGGGCACTGCCCCTTCTACTCCCGCTGCGACAAGCGTATGGACATCTGCGGCAGGGAAGTGCCGCGCTTGAGGGAACACAGGCCGGGCCAATGTGTCGCCTGTTTCCTCTACGAAGGGGAGGCGTGCTGTGACTGATCTGTTGACATTAAATCACGTAGTAAAGAAATTTCCCGTGGGAAGAAAAGCTCTGTTCTCCAAAGAACGAAAGATGTTTACCGCCATCGACGACGTGTCCTTTACATTAGGCGAAAAGGAAACCCTGGGCATCGTCGGGGAAAGCGGCAGCGGCAAATCCACTTTGGCCCGCTGCATCTTGGGCCTCTATCCCGACGCCGAAGGAGAGATCCTCTACAAGGGCCGGGACGTGCTGAAGGCCGATGCGAAAGAGTTGAAGGCCATTCGCCGGGACGTGCAGATGATTTTTCAGGATCCGTACAGTTCCCTGAATCCTCAAATGACCGCCGAGGAAATCGTCATGGAGCCTTTGAGGAATTTGGGCGGCGAAAACATTCGCGAAAAAGCCCGGGAGACCTTGAGTCTCTGCGGCCTATCAAAAGCCCACTTCGGCCGCTTTCCCCACGAATTTTCCGGTGGCCAGCGGCAGCGCATCGGCGTGGCCCGAGCCCTGGTGGTGGAGCCTACATTGATTTTGGCCGATGAGCCCACCTCGGCACTGGACGTGTCCATTCAGGCCCAAATCATCAATTTATTGGAAGAGCTGCAGGAGGAGCGAAATTTAAGCTACCTCTTTATCTCCCACGACATCGCCGTGGTGGAACACATCGCCGATCGCATCGGCGTCATGTACCGCGGCCAATTGGTAGAGATCAACGACCGGGACAGCATTATGGAAAATCCTCGAGACGACTACACGAAAAAGCTCCTCTCGGCGGTGCCGCCCATGGATCCCCACTGCAAATAAATGAATGCACCGACTCCCCGCGGAAACTGTTTCGCCGAGGGCCGGTGCATTTTTGTTATAATGGTGAAAAAGGAGGGGCCTCTTGAAGAAATTATCGAGAAAAAAACTTGTCCTGTGGATTCTTCTTCTGATGTGGTTGATTCCCACGGCTTATAGCCTAAACACGAAAAATCCCGAGGGAACCAATATCTCCGGCGAATTTTCTCCGGCGGAGGCGGAATTTATTTACGACTTGAGCTATGTAAAAGACGGCAAGAAAGTGCACGAGCAGAAAATTTTTGATCGGGAGATGGAAATAATTCGCGAGGCCAAGGAATTTCTCATGGTGGATTTTTTCCTCTTTAACGCCACCTACGATCAGGACGTGGACTGTCCGAAACAGGTGGCGGCCATGACGGACCTCTTAATCGAAAAGAAGAGAGAAAATCCCGCCATGCCCATTTTGTTTGTGACAGACCCGATTAACAACTTCTACGGCGCCTACGAAGAGGCCAATATAAAGCGGCTGAAAGACGCCGGCATCGAGGTGGTGGTCACGGATCTAAATCGCATGCGTGATTCCAATCCCCTGTTCTCCGGCATTTACCGCGCCTACATGCAGTGGTTTGGCACGGCGGGGAATGGCCGCGTGAAAAATTTCTTCGCCAAAGAAGGGGAGAAGGTGACGGTGCGCTCCGTCTTGAAGCTTTTGAATTTCAAGGGCAATCACCGAAAAGTGGTGATTTCCGAGAAAGAAGCCATGGTGGCTTCCGCCAATCCCCACGATCCCAGCGCCTACCACTCCAATGTGGCCGTCCTCTTCCGCGGGAAGGTCGTGGAGGATTTGATTCGCTCAGAAAGCATCTTTTATAAAGCGATTCCTCCTGTTGTGAAAGAGTATAAGGCGGAGGAAGTCTCGTCGCCGGATCGGCTGAAAGTGATCACCGAAGGGAAGATCTACGACGCCATTTCTGAAAACATCAACAAGTGCGAAAAAGGCGATAAGATCAACATCGGCATTTTCTATTTGTCGGAATTTCGCTTGCTTAAGGATTTGGAGGCGGCGGCCAATCGGGGCGTGGATGTAAAGATCGTCGCCGACTTAAACAAAGACGCCTTCGGTCTGGAGAAAAACGGCGCCCCCAATCGGCCGGCACTGAGCGAGCTGAAGGAAAAGGCCCCGAGCACGCAGATCCGCTGGTACAACACACAGGGCGAGCAGTACCATACGAAAATGATTTACTTCGATTTTAAAGAAGAAAAGCCTCTCGCGATTTTAGGGAGCGGCAATTTCACCCGCAGGAATTTGGACAACTACAATTTGGAAACGGATGTGGCTGTGGAAATGGAGCGCAATTCCCCCATGCATCGGGCTATGGAGGATTACTTCCGCCGCATTTGGACCAATGAGGGCGGGGAGTACACCTTGCCCTTTGAAGAATATAAGGACGAGCGGGTGCTCATTCGCCCATTGTGGAAATTCCAGGAGGCCACGGGCCTTTGCACCTGGTAAAGGTGTTAAAAAAGAACCGGAGACGTGATTTGTCTCCGGTTTTTGAATGGAAAAAATTCGTTTTTTTGTTATTCCACTACGGAAATGGTGCCGTCGCAGCGTTTTTCCGTGCCGCCGATGTAGACTTTTCGATCGCGGTCGTAGAGCATGTATTGGCCCCGACCCATGTCCAGATCGTGGGGCGGGCGAATCACTCGGTGGCCGCGGCGAATCAATTCCTCAACGGCATCCGCGTCGTAATCCTCTTCCACGACGAGGTCTTTATTCCCCGTCCACATAAAGCGGGGCGCGTCCAGGGCCGCCTGGGGATTTCTGCCGTAGCGCAGGAGCTGAAGGAGGGTTTGCACGTGGCCCTGTGGCTGCATAAAGCCGCCCATGACCCCGAAGGCGCCGTAGGGCTTGCCTTCCTTCGTTAAAAAGCCCGGGATAATCGTGTGGTAGGGGCGTTTGCCCCCGGCCAAACAATTGTCGTGGCCTTCTTCGAATGTAAAATTTAAGAGGCGGTTGTTTAGTGAAATCCCCGTTTCCGGTACGACGATGCCCGCCCCGAAGCCGTCGTAATTGGATTGAATCATAGAAACCATATTGCCATCCTTATCGCCCGCGCAGAAATAGACCGTGGAGCGATCCAAGGGATTGCCGTAGCGCACGATTTCTGCCTCCTCGCCCATGGCGTCGCTGCATTTTTGAAGGTAATCGGGATTTAAAAGATCCTCCGGGGAGAAGGACATGAATTCGGGATCGGCCACGTATTTCGCCGCGTCGGTCATGGCCCGCTTTATGGCCTCGGCGATGACGTGGGCGCTCTTGCCGTCGTCGGGGGACGTGGGCTTGTGCTTTAAAATCTCCAGGGCCATGAGGACGGAAATGCCTTGGCCGTTGGGGGGAAGCTCCCACACCTCAGCCCCTTCGAAGGAAAGGGAGAGGGGTTTTACTTCCAATGTTTCCTGCGTCGCCAAATCGCTTTTTCTCATAAAGCCGCCGTATTTTTTCATGAAAGCTTCAATTTTTTCCGCAATGGTGCCTTTGTAAAAAGCGACCCCGCCGTCTTCTGCGATGGATTTTAATGTGCGGGTCATGTCCGGAAAAGTAATCACATCCCCCGCCTTCGGCGCCTCGCCTTTAAAAGAAAACTGCGCCCAAAAAGCGTCGTAAAGATGGCCGAGATTGGCCTTTCTTTTTTCGAGCTCCATGGCCCAAAGCCGCGCCACGGTGGGGGAGAGGACGAAGCCTTTCTCGGCGTATTCTATAGCCGGGGCCAGTACCTCTTTAAAGGGCAGGCGGCCGTGTTTTTTGTGAATGTCCGTCCAGGCGCGCACGGCGCCGGGAACGCCTGGGGCTTCGATGCCGAAATCGGGCATGGCATCGTAGCCTTTCGCCTTCATGGCGGCGAGGGAAATGGCGGCAGGGCTTTTGCCGCTGCCGTTGTAGCCGCAGAGCACATCGTTCATGGCGACGATGGCGAAAAGATCGCTTCCGAGGCCGTTGGAGGTGGGCTCGACCACCACCTGGGCGGCGGCCATGGCGATGGCGGCGTCCACGGCGTTGCCTCCTGCTTCTAAAATCTTTCGGCCCGCCGCGGCAGCCGAGGGATTGGATGCCAGGGCCATGGCGCGGCCGTAGGTTAAACTGCGTTTCGACGAATAGGGATGGGTTTGATTCAATGGCTTCACTCCTTTAAGAAAAGTATAGCCTTTTAATTGGAAACTGACCAGTAAAATGCGTAAAACAAGCCTTTTCGCGGCAGCTTCTAATTGCATTACAGAATGGATTATGTTAGGATAGTAATGTTATTGATAGATAGTTTGGATCGAGGAGGTGTTAGTTTGACTACATTTATCAGCATTATAGTCGCCCTGTCGGCCATCGCAACCATTTGCGCCGTCGTCGTACAGGAATCCAATCAAGTGGGCTTGGGTACCTTAGACGGTAGCTCGCCGTCGTCGGAATGGGGCTCCAATCGCGGGACCAGCCGCAAGGAAATGCTCAAGCGCATTACGATGGTTTCGTCGACAATCTTTTTTGTCGCTACTATTTTACTCGTCGCAGTTACGAAATAATCAGGAGGAATCATGGATATTAATATTTTATTCATCGCTCCTATCGTCGGTATTATAGCTATTTTATTCGGTCTTATGAAATCTTCCTACGTAGGAAAGCAAGATCCGGGTAACGATCGGATGAAAGAAATCTCCGGCTATATCCACGAAGGAGCCATGGCCTTTTTACAACGGGAATACAAGGCGCTGGTCGTCTTCGTCGTCGTATTGGCCGCCGTTTTAACATTCGCTATCGGTTGGCGCACCGCGATTTGCTTTATCGTCGGCGCCATCTTCTCCGTAACCGCCGGCTACATCGGCATGAACACGGCCACCAAGGCCAATGTTCGTACCGCCAACGCCGCCCACAAAAAGGGCATGGCGGCAGCTCTGGACATCGCCTTCTCCGGCGGTGCCGTTATGGGCCTTGTCGTCGTCGGTTTAGGTATTTTAGGGATTTCCGTCTTCTACCTGTGGTTCGGCGATGCTGAAATCATCACCGGCTTCTCCTTAGGGGCATCGTCCATCGCCCTTTTCGCCCGTGTCGGCGGCGGTATCTACACCAAAGCTGCAGACGTCGGTGCCGACTTGGTCGGTAAAGTCGAAGCAGGTATCCCGGAAGACGACCCGAGAAACCCGGCCGTTATCGCCGATAACGTTGGCGACAATGTCGGCGACGTAGCTGGTATGGGTGCCGACTTATTCGAATCCTATGTCGGCGCACTGCTTTCCGTCATTACCTTAGGCTTCTTGGCCGCTCAAGACAAGGGGATCCAATACGGCCTTTCCATCGCCGTCATCGGTATTATTGCATCGATTATTTCCATGTTCTTCGTAAAAGGCGACAAGAACCCGCAAAAAGCATTGAACATGGGCACCTATATTGCATCCGGCGTCACCATTATCGTCTCCGGCATTATTGCAAACATGATTTTCGGCGAACTCACCTTGTTCTGGCCCGTCATCATCGGCGTCTGCGTCGGCTTGATTATTTCCAAGATCACCGAATACTACACCGCCGACGAATATAAGCCCGTTCAACGGATCGCACACGAATCCGAAACCGGCGCATCCACAAACATCATCGCCGGCCTTTCCGTGGGCATGATGTCCACCGTAGGCCCGATCATCGTTTTGGCTATCGGCATCATCGCCGCATACGCTTTAGGCGGCGGCCACATCAACCCGGTCTTCGGCCTGTATAGTATTGCTTTGGCCGCTGTGGGTATGTTGGCTACCACCGCATCCACCATCGCCGTCGACGCTTACGGCCCCATCGCCGACAACGCCGGCGGGATCGCCGAAATGTGTGAACTCCCCGAAGAAGTCCGCGATATTACCGACTCCTTAGACTCCGTCGGTAACACCACGGCCGCCATCGGCAAGGGCTTCGCCATCGGTTCCGCAGCCCTCACGGCACTTTCTTTGTTCGTTTCCTACATTCAAGCCACGGGCCTTGCAGGCATCGACATTTCCAAGCCCGGCGTTATCGCAGGGACCTTCATCGGCGGCATGTTGCCCTTCGCCTTCTCCGCATTAACCATGAGCGCGGTGGGCAACGCGGCAACGGCCATGATCGAAGAAGTACGTCGTCAATTTAAAGACATCCCCGGCATCATGGAAGGAAAAGCGACTCCGGAATACGCAAAATGCGTCGACATTTCCACTACTGCTGCATTAAGAGAAATGATCGTTCCCGGCATCATCGCTGTTGTTGTTCCCTTAGTCGTCGGCTTCTTCTTAGGTACGGAAGCTTTAGGCGGCTTGCAAGCAGGTGCACTGGTTACCGGCGTCTTAATGGCTATCTTTATGAGTAATGCCGGCGGCGCTTGGGACAATGCCAAGAAATTCATCGAAGGCGGCGCCCACGGCGGCAAAGGCTCCGATGCACACAAAGCGGCCGTTACCGGCGATACCGTCGGCGACCCCTTCAAGGATACGTCCGGTCCGAGTTTGAACATCTTGATCAAACTGATCACCATCGTTTCCTTGGTCTTCGCACCGCTCTTTGTACAATTCGGCGGCATCTTTATGTAGTCGATCCAACTCGATCAAATTATTGGACAACTCGCTTCGGCGAGTTGTTTTTTTGTGCGGAAAAACACGGCGCGAAGGGTATACTGAAAACAAGGATAAATTTCGGAGTAAAGAAAGAGGTGGAAGATGAAAAAGAGAAACGTGCTGGCCCTGGCTCTGGTCCTCATGGCCCTGCCCTCCGCGGCCTATGCCCAAAGAGATGTGAAGCTAGAGGTAAACGGAAAACCGGTGGTATCGACGCCCGCCGCCTTTATTTCCGCCAATCGCACCATGGTTCCCGTGCGCTTCGTGGCCGAAGCTCTGGACTATCAAGTGCTGTGGAACGAGGGTAGCCGCGACATCCTGCTGACGAAGATGGATTTCGATACGAACAAACCGGTACAGGCCATGGTTTTGAAAACGGACGCGGCGAAAGCCCTCCTCATCGCCAAGGAAGATGTGGACGCCTTTTACGGGGCGACGACGCGGCTTGAATTCCAACCGGCCGATGTCAAGGAATACATTGATCGGGCCGAAGCCGTAGAATTGGAAACGAAGCCTATCATCAAAGAAAATCGCACCTTTATTCCTCTTCGGGCCGTGGTGGAACTTTTCGATCAAAAAATTTCCTGGGACGACGGGACTTCCACGGTATCCATCGAGGGAAAGGTGGCCAAGACCGACGAGGAAATTGCCGGGGCATGGATGTACAGCAAATTGCCGGCGGAATACAAAAAGCCGCCCTTTAAATTGATCGACTCCATGTTAAGCGACCGCGACGCTTTGGCGAAGAAGCATATCTACGCCTACGATGTCATCGAAGATCACCCGGATCACATCGTGACCGTCGCCCGTTACCGCCTGGATTTAAACGCGAGCGTATTTTACAAATACGACGCGGCGGAAGATGTGTGGGTACGGGATCCTGAGTTAAACAAATAAACACGACGCCCTCTCGCCGAGAGGGTGTTTTTATGTCAGTCGAAAGAAAAGGCGGCGCGCCATCTGATCTTGACATTCTTTGACTATAAACGTATACTGAAATCAGATAGGAGGCAGTTATGGCACGTCTTAGCAATCATATCGAAGATTATCTGCGTGCCCTTTTGCTGGAAAGGGAAGGGCAGATCGAAATAAAGCGAAATGTTTTGGCGGAGCATTTTAATTGTGCCCCGAGCCAAATAAATTACGTCCTCACCACCCGCTTCACGCCGGTGCAGGGATTTTTCGTGGAGTCCCGGCGGGGCGGCGGCGGTTTCATTCGCATCGTCCAGGTAGAAATCAAGAGCGACGCCGAGTTCTACGACCGGCTCACGGAAGCTGTGGGAAAAAGCATTACCCAATCCAAGGCCAATCAAATTTTGGACACCCTGGAGGAGATGGATTACATGACGGAAAATGAGCATCATCTCTTGGGACTTACGCTTTCCGATCGTGCCTTGGCGGTGGCCTCGGACAAACGAAACGCCCTGCGGGCCGATCTTTTACAAAATATCCTATTGGGTATCTTTTCTTAAGGAGGTGCACCATGCTTTGCGAACACTGTCATGAAAATGAAGCGAAAATAACCTACACCGTGGTGGAAGGAAACGCCATGCGGCAAAAGCACGTGTGCCCCTCTTGCTTCCAGGAATTTTTGGCGAAGCAATTTCCGTCCTCGCAAATTCCGCCTGTGGACATTCAGCCCATGATTCAGGAGCTGCTCTCGCTGTTTCACGGAAAAGATGAGGGCGTGGAAGACGACAGGCGCTGCCCCGTGTGCGGGCGGAGTTTAAAAGAGTTTCGAAAGACGGGGATGTTCGGCTGCGACAGCTGCTACGACACTTTTGCCGAAGAACTCAAGGCACTCCTGCCCCGCATGCAGGGGGCCGAACGTCACGAGGGAGCCATGCCCGAAGCCTTCAGAAAGGATCGGGAGGCATCTGAGAAAGAGCAGGCGCTCAAAGAACGCCTGGACGCTGCCGTGGCGGAAGAGCGCTACGAAGATGCGGCCCTCTTGCGGGATGAGATCAAGGCCATAAAGGATGAGCGCCATGGATAAAGATCAAATTTTACTCACATCCCGCATTCGCCTGGCGCGAAACATCGAGGGCTATCCCTATCCCGGGGCCATGACCTTGGATCAAGCCGAGGAACTTCGGGAAAAGATCACCGATACCCTTCACGAACACGAAGATCTTTGGACTCTCTACCAATTAAAAGACGGGTCTTTGAAAAATCTCTACGATTTGGAAGAGAATTTAATCAGCATGGCCCTGTTAAAAAACAGAGACCGCGGCGCCTATTTCCTCGCAGACGATCACCGCTCCGTCATGATGATGGAGGAAGATCATCTGCGGATTCAGGCCATGAAAAAGGGCTTTCACCTAGACGAAGAATACGACACCGTGGCCGCACTGGCCCGCTTCTTCGAGGAAAAGCTCCCCGTGTCCTATCACGAAGAGCTGGGCTATTTAACGGCCTGCCCGAGCAATGTAGGCACGGGCCTGAGGGCCGGTTGCATGCTGCATCTCCCGGCCCTGGACACCTTGGGCATGGATAAAATCGAGCGCTCCATTACCCGCATGGGCTTTGTCCTTCGGGGCATGCGCGGGGAAGGCTCGAAAATCGTGGGGCACATGTATCAACTTTCAAACGAGCGCACACTGGGCCTCAGCGAAGAGGAATTTTTAAAGCGGGCCAAGTCCATTTCTCAGGAAGTGGCGGCTCTTGAGCGCATTAAGCGCAAGGAAATGTATTTGGATCACTTAATCGAGCTGGAGGACATGGCGCGGCGCAGCTACGGCATTTTGCGCAACGCCCGCATCATTACCTTCGAAGAGACTATGCTCCACCTAAGCCACATGAAGCTCGGGATCGATCTGTCCGTCTTAAAACCCATGCGTGACTTCGATCTTTACGATGCGGTGATCCACATGGGCAAGGCCCATCTGCAAATGGAGCGGGAAAGTTTTCTCGACGACAGGAGCAGCAATATTTACCGCGCCAACAAGGTGCGTCGATTTATAAAGGAGGTATTTTAATGGCAATGTTCGGAAAATTCACCGAAAAAAGTCAACGGGCCATGGTTTTCGCCCAGTCGGAAGCCAGGGAACAAGGCCATTCATATATAGGAAGCGAGCACATTTTGCTCGGCATATTAAAAGAACCGGGAGGCGCCTCGTCGATTTTGGGCCAGGTGGCCGTCAACTACGAGCGGGCGAAAGACGCCATTGCGGAAATCGTGGCGCCGGAAGATACGACGGTGACCTCCCTCACCTACACGCCCCGCACGAAAAAAATCTTTGAGCTGGCTCTGGAGATCGCAAACGAGCTCGGCCACAATTACATTGGCACGGAACACTTGCTTCTCGCCATCTTGCGGGAAGGCAAGGGCGTGGCGGTGTTGGCCCTCAAGAATTTAGGCATCGACATTACGGTCCTCGAGCGAAGCATCTACATGGCCATCCGTAAGGTGGAAGGGAAAAATCCCGACGCCGAGGACTTGGAATCGGAAAGCGCCTTGGAAGAGTTCGGCTACAATCTAAACGACCGGGCCCGCCAGGGAAAGATCGATCCCGTGATCGGAAGAAAAGACGAAATCGAGCGCATCATTCAAGTCTTGGTGCGCCGCACGAAAAACAATCCCGTCTTAATCGGGGAGCCCGGCGTGGGGAAAACCGCCATCGCCGAAGGCCTGGCCCAACGCATCGTGGAAGGCAATGTGCCGGAGATTATTAAGGACAAGGAAATCTACACCCTGGACGTCTCCGCTTTAATCGCCGGGGCCAAGTACCGCGGCGACTTCGAAGAGCGGCTGAAAGATGTTATCGCCGAAGTGGAAGACCGGGAAGATGTGATCCTCTTTATCGACGAGATTCACGTGGTTATCGGGGCCGGCGGCGCGGAAGGGGCCATGGACGCCTCCAATATTTTAAAGCCCACCCTCACCAAGGGCGAGCTGCAAATCATCGGCGCCACCACCATCGACGAGTACCGCAAACACATCGAAAAAGACACGGCCTTCGAGCGCCGGCTCATGCCCATTATGGTGGAAGAGCCCTCGGTGGAAGACACGATCTTGATTTTAAAGGGCCTCCGGGATAAATACGAAGCCCACCACAATGTGAAGATTACCGACGAAGCCCTGGCGGCGGCTGCGGAACTTTCCCACCGCTACATTAACGACCGCTTCCTGCCGGATAAGGCCATCGACTTAATCGACGAAGCGGCGAGCAAATTGCGCGTGGAAAACTTTAAGAGCCCCAACGCCTTAAAAGAATTGGAAGACGAGCTGAAGAAGCTTTCCAAGGAAAAGGAAGAGGCGGTCACGTCGCAAAACTTCGAAGAAGCGGCGAAGGTGCGGGATCAGGAGAAAAAGGTAAAAGAAGCCTTGGACGATGAAAAGAAGCATTGGGACAAGGAAAAGCACAGCCAAAACATGACCGTGGACGAGGAAGAAATCGCAGAAATCGTGAGCAAGTGGAGCGGCGTGCCCGTGACCACTATGAATGCGGAAGAAAGCGAGCGCCTGGTCCATTTGGAAGACGAGCTGAACGGTCAGGTCATCGGCCAGCCCCAAGCGGTGGAAGCCGTCTCCCGTGCCATTAAGCGGGCCCGCGTGGGCTTAAAGAGCGCCGACAAACCCATCGGCAGCTTTATCTTCGTCGGCCCCACCGGCGTCGGAAAGACCTATTTGGCCAAGAGTTTGGCGAAATCCCTCTTCGGCGACGAAAGCGCCATGATTCGCGTGGACATGAGCGAGTACATGGAAAAACACACCGTTTCCCGATTGGTCGGTTCGCCTCCGGGCTACGTGGGCTACGACGAAGGGGGCCAGCTCACGGAAGCCGTGCGCAGAAAGCCTTACTCCGTCGTGCTCTTCGACGAAATCGAAAAGGCCCACCCCGACGTGTTTAATATCCTCCTTCAAATTTTAGACGACGGCCGCCTCACCGACGGTCAGGGTCGCACGGTGGATTTTAAAAACACCGTGTTGATCATGACCAGCAATGTGGGCGCCACCTTGCTGAAAAAGCAAAACACCATGGGCTTCGGCGCGCCGGATGAAGGCAACGTGAAGGGCTACGACAAAATGGTGGAAACCATTCAGGGCCGCCTGAAGGAAACCTTCCGTCCGGAATTTTTAAACCGCATCGACGAAATCATCGTCTTCAAGTATTTGGAAAAAGAACAAGTGAAGGAAATTGTGAAGCTCATGCTTCGGGATCTTCAAACCCGCCTGGAAGACAACGACTTTTCCGTCACCTTCGCCGACGCCGTGGTGGACTACATCGGCAAAGAAGGCTTCGACGAAGAATACGGCGCCCGCCCCTTGGTGCGCTCCATTCGCAAGAACATCGAAGACCGCCTGGCCGACGAGATCCTCTCCGGCAAGGTGCATAAGGAAAAGGCCATTCACATCGACGTGGAAGAGGACGGTCTCACCTTCGAAGAGGAAAAAGTGGCGGAGACCGTAGGCAATGAAGCATAAGGCCTATTGCTGCACGAGCTGCGGCTACAAAAGCGCCGGCTACTTCAGCAAGTGCCCGAACTGCGGCGAGTGGAACACCTTCGAAGAAGTGTCGGAGGAAAAGAAATCCGGCGGCCGCACCACAGCCCATCGCACAGCTCGGCGGCTGAAAGATGTATCCGGGGAAAACAAGCGGCGACTGAAAAGCGGCATGGAAGAATTCGACCGGGTCATGGGCGGCGGCATCGTGGAAGACGGGGTGAGTATTCTGGCGGCGAAACCCGGCGCCGGAAAATCCACCATTCTCTTTCAAATTGCAAACGCCTTGGCCGAGGAGGGCCACCGGGTGCTCTACGCCTCCGGGGAAGAGAGCGAGAGCCAAATCAAAATGCGGGCGGAGCGCATCGCCCCGGCCATCGCCGAAAATATCTGGATCTACGCCGGCACCTCCATGGACGATGTGTGCCACTGGATTGAGGATGTAGACGCCGACATCATCATTTTGGACAGCATTCAGACCTTCACCTTGGAGGAATTTCCCGCCCGGGCCGGCACCCCCACACAAACCATGGAGTGCGCCAATCGTCTGGTGGACATGGCGAAAAACACGAAAAAGCCCAAGGTCGTCTTTATCGTGGGTCAACTCACGAAACAGGATTCTCTCGCCGGCGTGCGGGCACTGGAGCATTTAGTGGACACGGTGCTTTTCATCGATCACGAAATGCAAGACGAGCTGCGCATCCTTCAGGCCACGAAGAATCGCTTCGGCTCCACGGGAGAAATGGGCTTTTTCAAAATGACCGAAGGGGGCATGATCTCCATCGACAATCCCTCCGCCCACTTTATGACCGCGCGGGCGGCGGGGAGAGAAGTGCCGGGCAGCGCCATGTGCATCGTGCGGGAAGGCACCCGCAGCATGATCGTGGAGGTCGAGAGCCTGGTGTCGAAAAGCTTCACCCCCTATCCCCAGCGCATCTCCGAATGTTTGCGCAGAGAACAGCTGGGCGTCCTCCTCTCTATTTTGGAAGAGCGGGGCGGCATGGGTCTTTACGACAAAAACGTCGTGGTGAAGACCACGGGGAATTTGCGACTAAAAGAAGGGGCCGCCAATTTAGGCACCCTCCTTTCCATTGCATCGGCCGTGGCCAATCGCCCCATCCCGGGCAATGTACTTTTTATCGGCGACGTGGGCCTTACCGGCGAGTTGAAACAAGTGCCGGCCATGACGAGCCGCATCAAAGAGGCCGTGCGCATGGGCTTTGAAACCATCTACACGCCGCCTCTTACCGCCGATCAAAAAATCGAAGGCATAACCCTACGAGAGCGCCGGCTCTTATCCGACGTGATCAAAGATCTATTAAAATAAAGGATGAAATCATGAACAATATGGAACAATTCGCGAACGCCTCGTCGTCGAACACGGCGCTCTTTGCCGGCGTCGGCATCATTACCGTCATCGCCTGGTGGAAACTCTTTTCCAAAGCGGGCTTTTCCGGCATCCTGGCCATTATTCCCATCGTGAATTTGGCCGTGGCGTCGAAAATCGTCTTCGACAGCTACTGGTACACTCTGCTCTTTGCCGTGCCCGTCGTCAATGTCGTTTACGCCGCCGTCCTCAATTACAAAATGATGAAATACTTCGAGTGCAGCACACTCCTCGCCGTTCTCGCCATCTTCTTCCCCTTCTTTTTGCTCTTTCCCGCCTTCGGAAGCAACGAGTACCACGGACCGGCGACAAATGTATAAAAAAACGCCCTTATTCTTCGGAATAGGGGCATTTTTATTGAGTGAGAGAAATTTCGGGCAAAGAAAAACACGGGTAAGCTTTCGCCTACCTGTGTTTTTGCATCATGAATGAAATTACAGCTTGACGTCTTTCAAGATTCGGCTCATGGGCGGAATAAGGACGCCGACGATAATGGCGGAAACGGTGATTTGCAGCACATTTCCCGGAATATTGGCCAAGGGGACCAAGAGGGATTTGAACATAATGGCTTCGCCGATGTAGTAGGTGAGCACTTTGACGACAGTGACCAAAACGGCAGCGAGGACGTAGCGGCTTAAGCGGAAGTCCCGAGTGTTTAGGGTGGCCATAATATAACCCATAATCAGTGCGGAGATCACCGTCATCGGCGACCAAGCCACCCAACCGCTGGTCAGATCGAAGAGGCCCATGCCTAAAGCGCCGGATAACATACCCACCCGCTTGGAAAAAAAGATGCAGGCGATAAAAAAGGGCACATTCCCCAAGTGGATCAGGCCGCCGTTGGGGGCGAAGGGCAATTGGATTTTCACGAGCCACGTAAAGACGTAGACCAGGGCGATAAATAGGGCCGTGAACACCAATTCACGGACAGAGTATTCTTTCATTGTATGTATACCTCCTAATTCATCATTAAGTATACTAGAGATCGGCATACTTTTAAACGCTTTTACCTGTATTTTTCTGAAGGAATACAAAAAAATGATCGGCGGGAGCGCCTCCGAAGGTTTGGACCGGGCGGGGGGTATAAACAAAAGAGAAATACGGCGTCAAAGAAATGAAGTGTTTGGTTATTTGGAGATAGATCCTCGAAATGAAGGAGGCGCAGAATGAAATCACTGAAGCGAATCGGCTTTCTCGCTCTGATGATCGGCCTGGGATTTTTGTGGCAATTCATCGGCGTGCGCTATGCCGAAGATGTGAGCGGGCCCGATATGTACGCCGCCCAATGGACCTTCCGCCTGGCCTTTTTGTTTATCGAAGGGCTGCTGGCCTATGGCTTTATCGCCCACATGGGCAGGGGAGAAAAAATTCTGTGGGGCTTTGGACTTTTGGTCTTTAGCTTGCTCGGCGTGTATTTGGCTTTTTCGGGAAATGAGAAGATGTTTGGCTGGATCGTGATCATGTGGTACAACGAGCCGCCCTTCTCGTTTCTCGGTAGTCTCTTGCTCCTAAGCGGGATCATGGACGGAAAAAAGAAAGGGGCATAGAAAGAATAGTATGTAAAACAAATCGAGCAAGCGAAATGCTTACTCGATTAGGTCCAACTTTATGGGGTCACTCTACAGAAAATGGTCTTTTTTATTACTTATTTTATTCCAATGACTAAAGTATCTCGTACAGCTTCACCTACTTCGGTCGAGATAGTTTCAAAGTTATTGATTTTCAATATCCTTTCGATTTGGGCGAAGATTCGTTGAATAAGCCGAAAATGTCCACTGGTAATTTAAATAACACGAATGACAGCTTCATAATTAGAAAAATCTTCCAGTTGGACAGATAATCCCAACTCTCCCCATCTGTATTCGAGAATATGATGAATCTCGTCTTTACTCAACCTATCAAATTCATGGGCAAAACCTATTCTCGAGTAGAGTTGAGGATAACGAGTCAATCGCTTTTCTATACCCGGCATTCCAATAAAGATCATAGTCACATTTTTTGGTCATATCTCTATGAACAACTTGTAAAGCATTTCGATCATTTTCTGTTAGATTAGTTATTTTCTTTTATCGCATAAGATTTCTAACTGTTCCGCGATTCCATTAAGAACAGATTGTTTTTAATCAATGGTAAAGTTGAGTTAGAATCAACTCAATTTTTGCTTTGAAACGATTATTCATAAAGTAGAAATATAGAATCTGAATAACCAATAATACTAAGGCAATCAGAATAGTTTGCTTCCATATGGAGGCTGCGAGTAAATAGGATAACATGTTAACCGCAAAAATCGTATTGACTATCGCAAATAGAACGGGTGCAAAGAATAAGATCGTAAATTGCCTGCGTTGCACTTCTTGGATTTTATTAATAGACAATCCAATTTTATAGAGGTTAGTATATGTGGGACTAGATCCTCTAATATTACTTAATAGACGGAAATAAATTAAGCTTCCCGCCGCAAGAATAAAGATTACACTTAGCATAATCCCAATATACGTTAAAACTTGATACGTATATCTTTCTAAATCAACTCTTTCAATTTTTTGTATCAAGAGAAAATCATTGCCTTCAGAACGACCGGACCCTAAAACTTCTCTATTAACTGTTGATGCTTGCCTTGCTTGCTCATCTGTAGTAGTGTCTGAAAAATGATACAAAAAGGCTGTTTGCGTATGTTCGAATATTTGTGATAATTGGCTAAAAAGCTCATTATTCACTACATAAATGTTACTGTAACGGTAAGAATCAAAAATGTTCGGGCGATTATCGACGCTAGTAATTATTACATTATCAGTTATAGAAATTTTTTCTTGAGAATCTCCATTTGATAATGTTACCGCCTCATTGCCAGTCAGTTCTATCTTTTCATTCTCATTAGACACACTATTGTAGTCTTCTTGAGAAATGACAATCTCTTTCGATTGATTGTCTTTTTGTAAAATAGGTACACTATTTAATTGAAAAGATATGCCGGCTTCACTAAGGTTAGAACTAATAAACTCTATGTTTTCCTCTTCTTTTTCATTCGGTTGAAACGAAAAATAGGAAATATCAAAGGGAGTTGTTTCGGAAACTTCGTCAGCAGCAGTAGAGTTTAAGGCAATTGTTCCAATAGTAGTAATAAAAGCTACAGTTAATAGCAATGCTGAAATAAACATGGTTTTTGAATTACTGGATAATCGATACATTAACTCAGAAACCCATAATGCTCTCGTATCTTTCAGATAGTATTCTTCGTTTCTTCTTACTTTGTCTGTAAAATACTTAGAGAATTGAGTGAAAAATAAGAACATGCCAATTGTTACCAATCCGCCAATTAAAACATGTAATATATCTGAGTTTTGAAGAGTATTCAGCATATCAAATCCCTGTGGTATTAATCGATTGATTGGATGAATATTAGCTAGGGCGTATCCCAGGAGAATTAAGATTATAGCCGTAATAGATAAAAAACGATAATATGCTATACTTCCGTATTCATTCTGGTTTACATCTAATAGGTTATATATTGGTTTTTTTAATATAACTTGTGATCGGAAGAATGCAATCATAAAGAATAAAATACTAAAAGCAATAATCGTAACAACGATTGATTCCATAGGGAAATAAAAGGAGATTGAGCTTAGATTAATTATATTTGCCATCAACAAGACCAGTATATGTCCAAATGCTAACCCGAGAAGTATCCCCACTATTATAGATGAAAATCCAATTATCATATTTTCTATGATAATTAATCGACGCAGTTGTTTTTTCGACATTCCCATCATAAGTAAAACACCAAACATATTTTCACGTCTAGATAAAAATGAATTGATTGATAATCCTAAGAAGAATATAGCAAACAACACAACTATCACTTGAGCAGACCCCATAATGGTTGCAACTGCTCCCGGACCTTGATTAAGTTCGGGGTGAAACTGATTTACTGAAAAGATAAAAAAGACAAATACAGTAAACGTGCAACTTAGCCAATAGCCAATGTACGTTTCTTTATCCCTTAGTATATTATTTTTAGCAAAATCTCGGAGATTCATTCTACACACCTCCAATTACATTAAGAACATTGAGAATATTTTCTTGATATTCTATAAAATCGTTCCCTTTACGGATTTCATTATAAATTTTTCCGTCTTTTATAAATAGGACTCTCTGACTATAAGTTGCTGTCTTAACATCATGGGTTACCAAAAAAATAGACATTCCATAGTTACGGTTGAGATCTTCAAAAATTTTCATAACTTCGTCAGAATTAGCAGAATCCAAGTTTCCTGTCGGCTCGTCTGCCAGTAATAATTCCGGCTGATGAACAATTGCCCGTGCAATTGCTGTTCTTTGAGCCTGTCCTCCTGAAATTTCTTGCGTACGCTTATTTAATATATGAGAAATACCTAACGATTCAGCTACCTTCTCTGATTTTTCCTTCATAGATTCAACTTCCTCATTCTTAAACATCAAAGGTAGCATAATGTTTTCTCTTACTGTTAATGTTTCAACAAGGTTAAAGTCTTGAAAAACAAATCCTAATGTGCTTCGTCTAAATAATGCTGCTTCTTCATCATGAAGATTAGCTATGTTTTTTCCTGCAAGCAAAACACTTCCAGAGGTGGCAGGCAAAATACCAGAAATAACATTCAATAAAGTTGATTTTCCGCTTCCAGAAGGCCCCATAATGGCGACAAACTCACCCTTTTGAGTAGTTAAGGAAATATTATCCAGACCTCTCGACTTCACTACATCTCCATACACATGACTCACGTTATTTAGTTCTAATAAATTCATTCCTATCACTCCTTTATCCACATATTAAAAGATTTTTTTTGATTATAATATCGAGAAATATAAAAAAAGATGACAATTCTGTCACCTTTTCCTCTTAATCAAAATATATAGTGAATTTCGTTCCTTTTGACTGTTCAGACTCAACTTTAATCTTATGCCCTAATTGCTCTAAAATTTGTTTAACTAAATAAAGCCCTATACCCGATGAGGTATTATTAGTACGTCCGTTTTTTCCAGTAAAATACAAATCAAATATACGAGGAATATCTTCTTTTACAATTCCTATACCTGTATCACTAATATCTAAACAACACTTATTATCTATTTGCTTTATGTTAAAAATGATTTGATCTGTTGGATTAGAAAATTTTATAGCGTTATGGACTAATTGATCAAGGATAAAGTCTAACCATTTTTTATCACTTAGCACAGTTGGGACAGTATTTTCTATCTGGATTTTAGGAAATACATTCCTTTGAATAAACAATCGCTTGTTTTGGTTGATTACTCTATTTATACTTTCACTTAGGTTTATTGGCTCAATTTTCAAATCCCTGTCTACTGCCTCTAGCCTTGCTAAGTTCAAAATGTTGTTTAGTTGCTTATCTATTTGATCCAACTCAACTAATAGTTGCATGTTCTCTTCGTTATGCTTTCTGTTCTGCAATGTTAGACGCATTGAACTGATTTGAGATTTCATTTGGTGTACCCATTGAACGATATAAGTTCTCCACTCACTATTTTTATTTTTATAATTTTCGATTTCACTCAAGAATTGATTATAATTTTGATTTTCATGCTTAATAAATGAATCAGTGAACAAATCGATCCCTTGTAGCCTTTTTTTCATACTTTTTAAATTTGAAGACGGTATACTTAAGGTTTTATATACTGTAGCTTTCTTGTAATACCGTATGGTAAGAAATATAAAGAGAATGAACAAACATAATAAAAACATATAAATTATCAGTTGTGAACTAAGATAATCCCCACTTAACCAAATTATAAGCAGTATAAATATAAAATTAATCACATATAATAAAACAAAACTCACATGGTCCTTTATGAATAACTTCATCTACCATCTTCCTCTGCCACTAATTGATATCCAAAAGTCCGGATTGTCCGTATGCCAATAGGCAATTGATTATCGTCTATTTTTCTTCTGATTCTTCCTATATTTACATTCAAGGTATTTTCCTCCACGAAATTATTTTCATCCCATACTTCAAAAAACAATTCATCTCTTGATACAGAGTTAGGGTATTCTTCAATCAATTTTTTGAGTATTTTCAGTTCTGTAACAGACAAATCAATTTGATTCTCGCCAGCTAACAGCTGCTGTCTGTCCTTATCCAAGATAATATTGCCAACCTTTAATGTTTCATTTATAGTAATTGACGATAATTCTCCAAATGTACGTCGAAGCAAACTATTAATTTTTGCGATTAAAATTTCAACATCAAAAGGTTTGGTAATGTAATCATCTGCTCCATATTCAAGAGCCATAATTTGATCCATATTACTATCTCTTGAAGAAATTATCATAATAGGATTCGATGTTATTTTCCGGATTTTACGACACCAATAAAACCCATCATAGTAGGGTAAATTAATATCTAAAACTATTAAACTAGGTTTAGTGTCAACTACTATATCTTCGATGTTTTCAAAATCATCTAGAATAGAAGAACGAAAATTATATTTTTCTAACACATTCGTAATGCTTTTAGCTAAACCAAAATCATCTTCGATTATCAATATATTATATGCCAAATTATCGCCTTCTTACTTTCAAATCTTTATAACAGTTATTTTTTAGCCTTCTCAAAAATTTTGAATTTCCAACGAGCACTAATAAATTCACTTGTTAACCATTATAACAGTTTCTGTTCCCTATATATCAATTATTCTGTTTATGCAAAAGACCTCTTAAATTTAATGCAAAATAAAATCATATTTACAACTCATTTGGACCAACAGAAATCTCATATCTAGAGATTAAATCCACCAACATGACTATAGATGTAGATAGGTACAAAGTAAGGAATGGAAATGATTCAAACCCTGGAAATGTAACAGAAGAAAAAGAATCAGAGGTGGAAGATTTTATAGAGTGTTCAAAAATGGTTCTTGGTGTACTAGGATATAAACTATTTGTTGCTATAGGTGATAGAACACCAAAAGAATCAAGTAAAAATAATAATGGAGATAAAGAACTATTACTATATCTTTCCAGAAAAAGTGGCAAGTCAAATAGATTGATAGAGGGAAAATGTAAAAGAACAGATGAAGGTTTTGTAGTACTAAAAGATAGTGTGATAGAAATTATAGATTCTGCCATTCCAAAATCAACTAATGAACTGAGAAAGGAGTGCATAAATAAAAATAAGATTATTGATGGTAGAGTAAGCAAGAACTATATATTCAATAGTACATTCTACGCAGCTGCCTTTGTTTTTGGAACTGACGCACCTACGGAAAACTTCTTCAGTATTCTAAAAAGAGAAATCTACGTCGGACACGACTACCAAAGTCGGGGAGAACTCGAGCGAGCCATTGATCGCTTTATCCGCTACTACAATAACGATCGAATCAAAAAAGTTAGGAGGCTTGAGTCCGAAAGAGTACCTTGAACGCATGCAATCTGCACAAAAAGAATAGTATGTAAAACAAAATCGAGCAAGCGAAATGCTTACTCGATTAAGTCCAACTTTATGGGGTCAATCTATTCGGTTCTCTGCCTTTTCTTATTTTTTCCGTATCCAATGTTCTTCCGTGGCCTTATGGGTGATGGGTGTTGTCTCCACCAAGTCGAAATCATCCTTTAATGAGGGGATCTTCACATCGCCGCCGGAGCGGTAATTGACCCGGGTAATGTAGGCTTCCTCGATGCGGTGAAAGAGGGCCTGAATAATTCCCGCGCCGCCGACGAGATAGATTTTTCTGTCGCCGTAGGCCTTGAGTTTTTCGTCCAGCTCTTCTTCCGAGGAAAAGTAGAAGAGATCCTCTTCGTCGGGGAGATTTTTCCGCGTCATGACGCCGGTGATGCGATGGGGGAGCTTTCCCGCATTTTCCAAAGTCTTTCTGCCCATAAGAATCACCTGGCCTGTGGTGCGGGCCTTGAAGCGGGCCAAATCTTCCGGAATAAAAGTGATCTGCTTGCCGTCTTTTGCGATGGCGTTATCCAGATCGGCGAGAATCAAAAGAATCATCGAATGGTTTCCACCTTTGCGCTCATTTCCGCGGGATGAATGCGCGCCAGTTCCGCTCGTGCCCGATCCGGCGTTTCGGAAAAGATGCGTAATTGGCCTTCGGTTGCATCGTGACGCAAGTAGTTTTTCTCGAGCAGGTCTCGACGAAGCCCGGTGACGAATAGGTCGAAGACGTCGATTTTTGTAAGCTTTCTAGCAAGGGTTTCTTCCAAAAACTTTTCCATGGCGTCGGCCTGAGTGGAGAAGGGCACGTCGATGACGGCCAGAGTGTCGAAGGGATTTTCCTTTAAGGTGTCGATTTTTTCGGCGAAGCGGTTGTAGAAATCCGCATCCAAATGGTGGGCACCGCTGAGATTCTCCGCTTCCAGAACCATTTCCGCCGTGGAGAGGGAAGCGTTTTGTGAATCGAAGGCCGCCCGGTAGGCGTTGGCGGAAAATTCATCGGCCGTGCCGATCAAAAGAGCGGTTTTGCTCTTGCTCAGGCGATCGGCTTCGGCGGCGCATTTCGCCGGAAGATTGAAGTCGTCTAAAGGACGAAAGGCGCGGTTGCCGTAGAGGGACGGGGCGATAAAGGTGTATTTCCCCGTGCGGCGCTTGGTTTCCTTGGCAAAATCAAGCCAAGGGGCGTCGTCTCTTAAAAGATCCACGACGAAAAGATGCTCCTTGGGGAAGTGGTTGCGGATCACGGGAATCAATTCGAAATCTTTCGTGCCCATGGTGAAATACATAAGGGGCAAGTTTTGGCGATGCTCGAAAAGGGGAATGGGATTTTTCGTCTTTCCCGTCACCTTTTTTTCGAAATCCAAACGCATGCGGTCTTTCGGTCCGTGGTATTTGGACTTCGGTGTGAATCCGCAGGCTTCGTAGAAGGCGCGGGCGGAAAGGGGGCCTTCGGCGGTAAGGACCTGATCTTTCTCCAAACGGTTTTCCAAAAAGGCCAGCATCTGCTTGCCCAGGCCTTGGCGCTGTTTGTCGTAGGCCACGAGGATTTCCTCCACATGGAGGCCTTCTTCTGTCGTTTTCGTCACGGCGGCGCCGATTAAATGGTCGTCGTCGAAAAGGCCGTAGAGAATCTTGTCCCGGTCCCAGGTTTTTCGCGCCTCGTCGAAGGCTTCGTCGTAGGGATTAAATAGGATGTGTTTTCTCAGGGCGATGGCCGCCTCGTGGGCCGGCGAATCGTAGGCGATGGTATTCATGTAAATGGTCATGTCATCCTCCAAATAAAAAATACAGGGACTCGCCCTGTATTTTGCTTAGTCGTCTGTGGCTGTCTGACCCACTTCGGAAAAGTGATAGGTCCAATGGGTATGGACGAGGAAATCTTCCAGTTCTTCAATTTTGTTTTCGCGGAAAAGATCCGTAATGTGGGAGTGTTGTTGATTGGTGTCGTGTAAAAGCTTTTGAAATTCTTCGTTGCTGCCCATGTCGTGGCCTTGGCGAATGAAGCGCCGTTGGAGGCGGTCGATGGTGTTAATCAAGGTTTCATTGTGGGACTTTTCGATGTAGATATCGTGGAAGCGCTCTTGCAAAATGAAGTACTCGTCGAATTGGAAGCGGTCGATGTGAAAGTCCATGAGCTCAACTAAATCCTCCATGGATTTTAAATCTTCCGGGGTTAAATAGTTGGCGGCGAGTTCCGCAGCCAAGGCGTCTAAAGGTGCGAGAATGCGGTAGATATCTTCGCTTTCTTTTTTCGTGAGGGGCTTTACCCGAAAGCCTCTGCGGGGAGCGGAATCCAAAAAGCCGTCCGCGGCCAATTGAATTAACGCTTCGCGAACCGGCGTACGGGAGATGTTTAATTGCTGGCAGATGTCTTGTTCATTAACTTTTTCATTGGAATTAAGTTTGCCGAGACGGATTTGTTCGGCAATAAAATTATAAACGTGGTCCTTTAAAGATAAAAATTCCATTCTCTAACCTCCTTTAAAGACATTCTTTGAATACAATCATAACATCAGGAAAAAACAATGTCTACAATTTTCACTACTGTATACAATATGTATTAAGCAAAGGGTTTCCATAGCCTCAATTTTATAAAAATGCGTCGTCGGCCTCGGCCCGCGGCGGCTCCTATGGTATAATCAATTTTTAAGGGGGAAGCCATGGAGAAAGAATTTATTCGTATCGACGGGAAAAAGATTGCCGTTTACGACACAAAGACGGGAGATGATGTGGCCTTTGTCTTGCATGGTTGGGGCGCAAACATCGAATCGGTCATGCCCATTGTGAGCAGTCTGAAGGATCGCTACCGTGTCATTGCCTACGACAGCTTGGGCCACGGGGACAGTGACGAACCCGATGCGGTCATCGGCGGCGACGATTACGTGGATCTGTTGAAGAAGATCTACGATTACTACGGTATCGCCCGAGCCACCTGTATCGGCCATTCCTTCGGCGGAAAGACATTGACCGTCTTCGCCGCCCTCTATCCCGAAAAGGTGGACAAGCTGGTTTTGGTGGACGCCTCCGGTGTGTTGCCCAAGCGGTCTTTTACTTATTATAGGAAGGTTTACACCTTTAAGTTTTTGAAAAAGCTCTACAAATTGCTGTTTTTCTGGCAGGACACGGAGAAGGCCATGGCGCGCTTTTACAAGAAATTCGGCTCCGACGATTACAAGGCGGCGGACGGAATCATGCGCAAGGTTTTCGTGAAGGTGGTGAACGAGTCCACGGAAGAGTATTTCCCGCGGATTCAGACGGACACCCTGTTAATTTGGGGCGACGAAGACGACGCCACGCCCCTATCCATGGCGAAGGTGTTTGAAGAAAAAATCCCCGAAGCGGGTCTCGTGGTCCTGAAAGGCGGCCACTTCAGTTACCTCGACGCCTACGGCCAATTTGACGCCGTGTTGCGTTCATTTTTATAAGGAGTCTCTATGTATCATTCAGTTTCTTTCGTGATCTTTTTGGCCATTTACCTGGCGCTGAGCTTCGCGCTCTACAAGGTGTTTAACGAGCGGGCCCTCTATCCCCTGCACATGCTTCAGTTGGAAGGCTACAACGAAGGGGAATACAAGGCGTGGATTCGCGCAAACGGCGACAAGATTAAAGCGTTCCGCTACGCACCCACCTCGGAAAAGACGCCTCTGGTGATGACGGATCGGGCCACGCGGCTCTTTAATGTACATCGCTTATTGAATCGCCTGCTCCTCATTGTGGCGCTTCTAGCCTCCGTGGCCGCCTACGGTGTGTCGCCTACCTTGGCGACGGTGGTCTTTGCCATTTTCTGTGTGGGGATTTATTATTTCCAATACGCCATCTTGATTTATGCCAATCGCATCAATTATCCCAAGGAAATGAAGATCAATCAGGGCTTTTACGACGCGGCGCAGAAAAAGGTGCGGGATTTGAAGGAAAAGGGCCTGCAAGTGGTAGGCATTACGGGTAGTTTCGGCAAGACCTCCACGAAATTTATCACCTCCACCGTCCTTGAAGAGGCCTTTGTCGTGCAAAACACGCCTTCTTCTTACAACACGCCCATGGGCCTTTCCAAGGTCATCAACAACGAATTGGACGAAAAGGACGAGATCTTCCTCGCCGAGCTCGGCGCCAAAGAGCCCGGAGAAATCGCCGAAGTGGCGGAGCTGGTGCAACCCTCCATCGGGATTATTACCGCCATCGGGCCCACCCACATGCATCTGTTTAAGACTATCGAAAACATTCAAAAGACCAAGTACGAGCTCATCGAAGCCTTGGCCGACGACGACATCGCCATTTTTAATTACGACAACGACTACGTGAAGCCCTTGGCGGACAAGACGAAAAAACGCACCATTCGCTACGGCATGGAAGCCATCGACAAGCTGGATGTTTATGCGAAAGACATCGCCGTTCACGAGCGGGGCAGCTCCTTTACTTTGGGCTTTAAGGACAAGGGCGAGGTAAGGGCGGAAACGAAGCTTTTAGGCAAGCACAATATCTCCAATCTTCTCGCCGCTGCAAGCGTGGGCTACGTGTTGGGCATGGAGCCGGAGGCCGTGGCTCGTGGCATCGGCAAAGTGGAACCGGTGGAACACCGCCTGAACATCGTCGACGGGGGCACGGGGATCATCGTCATCGACGACGCCTTTAACTCCAATCCCGTAGGCGCCCGGGCGGCGCTGGATGTGCTCGGTCAATTCGAAAAGGGCAAGAAGATCATCGTCACCCCGGGCATGGTGGAACTCGGCGATATGGAAGAGGAAGAGAATTACAAACTGGGCAAGGAAATCGCAGGGGTCTGCGACGTGGCCATTCTCGTGGGCAAAAAGCGCACGGCGCCCATTCAAAAGGGCTTGATGGACGCGGGCTTTGGCGAAGAGAAGATGATCGTGGCGAAAAATCTCGATGAGGCCACGGCTTCCTTGGGCCATGTGGCCACAGTGGGCGACGTGGTGCTCTTCGAAAACGACCTTCCTGATTCCTACGACGAATAATATAGAAAGCGGCTTTCGGGCCGCTTTTTCTGTGCATCTTTTTTACGCAATCTTCACGGATCTTTATTATTCCCCGCGCCGTCTATGATAGAATAAAAAAAGAATTACCACGAAGGGAGAACGTGCATTATGAAAACAATCGCTGTATTTTTCGGCGGACGTAGTGTGGAACACGAAGTCAGCGTCATTACCGGCATGCAAGTGATCGAAAATTTAGATAAATCCAAATACGAGGCTGTGCCCGTCTACATCACCAAGGACGGCAAGTTTTTAGGCGGGGAAAGTCTGTCGAATTTCAAAACCTTTAAAGAGGGAAATTTCGATGACGCCTACGAGGTCTACTTTAAGGCAGGTCGAGGCGGAAAACTTTATAGACAAGTCGAGGAAAAAGGCGGCCTCTTTTCCAAAGGCGGCATGAAAGAAGAAGTCTACGCCGACGTGGACATGGTGTTTGTAGCCCTTCACGGCACCTTCGGCGAAGACGGATCCATTCAAGGCTATTTCGACACCATGGACATTCCCTACATCGGCTGCTCCACCCTCTCCGCCGCCGTGGGCATGGACAAAAAAATCATGAAAGACGTCTTCCGCGCCCATGATATTCCCGTCATGGAAGGGAAATGTTTTTATCGCCGCCAGTGGCGCGAAGAAAAAGACGATGTGAAAAAGGCCGTCGCCGAACTGGGCTATCCCGTTTTCGTGAAACCCGTAAACTTGGGCTCCTCCATCGGCATTACGAAGGTAAAAGAAGCCGCAGCGCTTGACGATGCCATGGATCTCGCCGCGAGCTACGACCGGAAGATCTTGGTCGAAAAGGCTGCGGAAAATCCCCGGGAAATCAACTGCGCCGTCATGGGCTACGCAGGAGACGTGATCGCATCGGCACTGGAAGAGCCCGTGGGCTGGAAGGATCTCTTGAGCTTCGACGACAAATACGTGGGCGGCGGCAAAAAGACCGGCCCGAGCAAGGGGAAGAATGCGAGAAACTGCCCGGCCGATGTGGACGAGGACTTAAAGAAAAAAATCGAAGACTTGGCGAAAAGCGCCTTTACCGCCATCGACGCCTGCGGCACGGCGCGGATCGACTTTCTCGTCACCGAAGCCGGTCCGGTGGTCAATGAAATCAACACCCTGCCGGGATCCATGGGCTTTTACTTGTGGGAGCCTGTGGGCATTCCCTTCGCCGAGCTGTTGAATCGAGTCATCGAACTGGGCGAAATTCGCGCAAAGGAACGCAAGGACACCACTTACAGCTACGAATCCAATTTGTTTACGAAAACCACCTACGGTAGCAAACTGTAAGCCAAAGGAGGCATTATGACTATTCGAGACCGGGTACTGGAGGCTTTGGAAAAAAACGACGGATTGAGCAAGCGGGAAATTTTCCGCGCCCTGGACGTCAACGACAATCTGCAAAAGGAAATGAAGGGCCTTTTAAAGGATATGGTAAAAGACGGCACCCTTTACCGGGACGAGGATAAAAATTACCACGCCAGCCTTCGCGTCGGACTCATGACCGGCACCTTCGAAGGCAACGACAAGGGCTTCGGCTTCTTCGTTCCCGACGACGAGGACATGGAGGATTTGTACATTCACCGCACCAAGGTAAACTCCGCCATGAACAAGGACCGGGTCCTCGTGGAAAAAATTCCCCCGAAGGATCCGGACAAGGGCGATGAAGGCCGCGTCGTCGCCGTGTTGGAGCGAGCCAATCACCGCATCGTAGGCGTTTTCGACGACGCCATGCGCTTCGGCTTCGTCACCCCCGACGACAAGAAAATTCCCGACGACATCTTCATTCCGAAAAAATGGAAAAACGGCGCGGAAGACGGCCAAAAAGTCGTGGTGGATATTGAAAAGTATCCGGAACCCAACAAAAAGGCCGAGGGGAAAATCGTGGAAGTTCTGGGCTATCCCGACGACAAAAACGTGGACATCCTCTCCATCGCCTACGCCATGGGCCTGGATCTGGAATTTCCGCGAGACGTCATCGAAGAGGCCGACGCCATTCCCCAAAAAGTGAGCCTTTCCGCCGTGGCCGGCAGGGAAGATTTCCGCGACGCGCCCACCTTTACCATCGACGGTGCCGATTCCAAGGACTTTGACGACGCTTTGAGCGTGCGGCCCATGAAAGGCGGCCATTGGGAAGTGGGCGTGCACATCGCCGACGTGGCGGAATACGTGCGGGCAAACAGCCCCCTGGACCGGGAGGCCCTCCATCGGGGCAACAGCGTGTATCTTTTAAGCGAAGTGCTTCCCATGCTCCCCAAGGCTCTCTCCAACGGTATCTGTTCCCTGAACGAAGGAGTGGATCGCCTCTGTTTAAGCGTGATCTTTGAATTAGATGACAAGGGCACGGTGTACAATTACCACATCGCCGAAACGGTGATCAACAGCGATCGCCGCCTGATCTACTCCAATGTCAGCGACTTTTTGGAAGACGGCAAGGTCCACGAATCCCTGGAGGATCTTACGGAAGAGCTCACGACCTTAAACACCATCGCCAAGAATCGCAAAAAAATGCGGGATAAGCGGGGAAATATTGACTTTTCCTTCGAAGAGCCGGCCATCGAGCTGGACGCCGACGGCCACCCCACCCACATCGGCCTGGTGGATCATCGGGACGCCAACGACTTAATCGAGGAATTTATGCTCCTCGCCAACGAAACCGTGTCGGAGGCCTACCACAAAAAGAAACTGCCCTTCCTCTACCGCATCCACGAAGAGCCGGATGCTGAAAAGCTCACCCTGTTAAACGCAGTGATTCGCCCCTTCGGCTACCACTTGGATCTCACCAAAGACGTTCATCCCAAGGACATTCAAAAGCTGACCTTGGCCTGCAAGGGAAAAGACGAAGAGGCATTGGTTCAAACCATGGTGCTTCGTAGCATGCAAAAGGCCCGCTACAGCGAGGAACTCGCCGGCCACTTCGGTCTCGCCGCCAAGTACTACTCCCACTTCACTTCGCCCATTCGCCGTTATGCGGATTTGACCATCCACCGGGTCATTAAGCAGGATCTGAACCACGTTCTGGACACGAAACTCATCGACCACTACAATAAAACTTTCCCGGACATTGCCGATCACATTTCCGCTACGGAAAAAATCGCCCAAGAAGCGGAGCGCAAGGTGGTGGATGTGAAGATGGCCCAATACATGGCCGATCACATCGGGGAAAGCTTCGACGCGAAAGTGTCGGGGATTACTTCATTCGGCATTTTCTGCGAACTGGACAACACGGTGGAAGGCCTCATCGGCTACGCCTCCATGGACGACTTCTATCGTTTCGACGAGGATCACTACGTGGCCGTGGGCGAGCGGACGAAAAAAAGCATTCACATGGGCGATCCCATGCGCATCGTCGTGGCCGGCGCCGATCCCATATTGGGGCGCATCGACTTTCAATTAGAGGAGGACGCCCGTGGCTAAAAAGAAGAATACCGGCGGAGACTATTTGGCAAACAATAAAAAAGCCTTTCACGAATACCACATCGGAACCACCTACGAGGCGGGCATCGCCTTGAAGGGGACGGAGGTAAAGAGCATTCGCAAGGGCAGTGTGGCTATAAAAGAAGCCTACTGCTCCATCGAAGGGGGCGAGATCTTCATCGAAGGCATGCACGTGGCCCCCTACGAACAAGGCAACCGCTTTAACTTGGATCCCTTGAGAAAGCGCAAGCTCCTTATGCACAAAAGAGAAATCGCCCAGCTGGCCAAGGCCACGGAGCAGGAGGGATTTACCATCGTGCCTTTGAACGTACACTTGACGCGGGGCCGAGTAAAGATTTCCATCGCCGAAGCCAAGGGCAAGAAGCTTCATGACAAACGGGAAGCCATGAAGAAACGGGACATTGAACGGGACTTAAAGCGCTACGTGGACCGGTAATGTTTAATTTTCTTTTCTTTCGGATATAAATGAAAAAAGCACAGTTTTGAGAAAGAAAAGGAGTTTCCCATGACGAAAAAAATCGGCTTAATCGTGGGCTCGCTCAGAAAAGAGTCCTGGAACAGAAAAGTCGCAGAAAAAGTGAAAGCCATGTTCCCGGAAGGCTATGAGGCTGAATTTATCGAAATCAGCGATCTGCCCTTATACAACGAAGACTACGAAAAAGAGAAAAACGAACCGGAAAGCTACGGCCGCTTCCGAAAAGAAGTGGAAGAAAAAGACGGCTACATTTTCTTTACGCCGGAATACAATCGTCTCTGCGCGCCGGCCATTAAAAACGCCATCGACGTGGCGAGCCGCCCCTATGGCAAGAGCAAATGGGGCACAAAGCCCGCGGCCGTCGTAAGCGCCAGCGTGGGCTCATCCGGCGGCATGGCGGCAAATTTCAGTTTGCGTCAAAATCTGATCTTCGTCGACCTCATTCCCCTGCAACAGCCGGAAGTGTATTTGGCCTCCGTTCACGAGCTCTTCGACAAAGAAGGGGCATTGGTCAAAGACACGGAAGACTTCCTGCAAGGCTTCGTCGATGCCTTTGTGACCCACGCGGAACGATTTTAAATGAATTCAAGAAGCCTGCTGAATGCGGGCTTTTCTTGTTTTAGGCGTGAATGAAAAGAAAAGTCAAACAAGGTCAAAAAACCTATTGCATTCCCTTGGGAAGGTGTTATAATGGAATCAAGGTCAAAGAAAGTCAACTGAGGTGATTTATGGAATATAAAGATTATTACAAGACATTGGGCGTGGATAAAAGCGCCGATCAAAAAACGATAAAAAAAGCCTTCCGCAAACTGGCGAAGCAATATCACCCGGACCTTCATCCCGACGACAAAAAGGCCCATGAAAAGTTTAAGGAAATCAACGAGGCCTACGAAGTTTTGTCCGATCCGAAGAAGAAGCAGACCTACGATCAATTCGGCAGTGCCGGCAATTTCTCCGGAGGCATGAATTTCGATCCGTCTCAATACGGCTACACCTACACCACCACCGGCGGGGCCGGCGACTTCAGCGATTTCTTCGATATGTTCTTCGGCGGCGCGAGCGCAGGCGCAGGCTCGAAGCGCAGAAGCACCACCTTCAATATGGGGGATATTTTCGGCGACCTCAAAGGCGGATCGCGGCGTAGCCACAAGCCGCAGCGCACCCAATACAGCACCGATCTCACCATCTCCATGGACGACGCCTTCAACGGCGTGAACCGGCAAGTGAGCCTGACCATCGGCGGAAAGGCCGTGGACATTCCCGTGAAAGTACCGGCGGGGATTACCGACGGAAAGAAGCTGAAGGTGCGCGGCGATAAATTCGGCGTCGACGGCGACATTCTCTTTAAGATTCACGTCACGGCACCGAAGGGCGTGGAAATTCACGGCCTGGACCTCGTCGTGGATCAGGCCATTTATCCCTGGCAAGCCTATTTCGGCGACAAGATCACCTGCGATCTCCCCGCCGGAAAGCTTCGCATTACCGTGCCCGAAAAGACCAAGGGCGGCCAAAAATTGCGCCTGGCCAAAAAAGGGCTGAAGGATTTAAAGGGCCACACCGGCGACGCCTACGTTCGCTTCGTGATCGTAAACCCGGAAAATTTAAGCGCGGAAGAAGAAGCGCTCTACAAACAATTAAGTGAAAAACACAAAAAATAAAGTAAAAATAATAAGCACGAAAGGAGTGCCATATGAAAATTGATAAATTTACACAAAAAAGCATGGCCGCGTTGGAAAGCGCGCAAAATTTGGCACAAGAATACGGAAACCCGGAGGTAGACGTCCTCCACTTAAATAAGGCCTTGGTATCCGACGACGAAGGCCTCATTCCCCGCGTATTAAGCTACATGGGCGTGGACGCCAAGGAAGTGGAAAACGCCTTGGACAGGGAAATCGGCCGCCTCTCGAAACAAACCGGCGCCAGCCCCCGCCTCTCAAGCGCCATGAACGGCGTCTTAACCGATGCACTGAAAGAAGCGAAACGCTTAAGCGACAGCTACGTCAGCGTGGAACACCTCTACCTGGCCATGATTAAAGGCGACGGGGTGAACAACAAGCGGATCTTTAGGGAATTCGGCATCGACGAAGACAGCTTTATGGGCGCCTTAAAAGAAATTCGCGGCAATCAACACGTGACCAGCGACAATCCCGAAGATACCTACGAGGCCTTGAACAAATTCGGCCGGGATTTAACGGCGGAAGCGGCCAAAGGAAAAATGGACCCGGTCATCGGCCGTGACGACGAAGTGCGCCACGTGATCCGCATCCTCTCCCGCCGCACGAAAAACAATCCCGTCTTAATCGGCGAGCCCGGCGTCGGGAAAACCGCCATCGTCGAAGGCTTGGCCCAACGAATCGTGGCGGGCGACGTCCCCGACGGCCTGAAGAACAAAACCGTCTTCTCCCTGGACATGGGGGCCTTAATCGCCGGGGCCAAGTACCGCGGCGAATTTGAAGAGCGACTGAAGGCCGTGTTAAACGAAGTGAAGAGCTCCGAAGGCGAAATCATCATGTTTATCGACGAAATTCACAACATCGTCGGCGCCGGAAAGAGCGAAGGGGCCATGGACGCGGGCAATCTCTTAAAGCCCATGCTCGCCAGAGGTGAACTCCACACCATCGGCGCCACCACCTTGGACGAGTACCGCAAGTACATCGAAAAAGATCCGGCCCTCGAGCGGCGCTTCCAAAAAGTGCAAGTGCAAGAGCCCACAGTGGAAGATACCATTTCCATTTTGCGCGGCCTGAAGGAAAAATACGAAATCTATCACGGCATTCGCATCTCCGACGGGGCCGTCATTCAATCGGCCCTGCTTTCCGATCGCTACATTACCGATCGCTTTTTGCCCGATAAGGCCATCGACCTCATGGACGAAGCCTGCGCCATGGTGCGCACGGAAATCGAGTCCATGCCCACGGAAATCGATGAAATCCGCCGCCGCATCCTCCAACTGGAAATCGAGCGGGAAGCCTTAAAGAAAGAAACCGACGAGGCCTCGAAAAAGCGCCTTGCCGCCTTGGAAGAAGAATTGGCCGAAGAAAAGGCCGATTACGACGCCCTCATCGCCCGTTGGGAAACGGAAAAGAAAGAGCTGGAAGGCGAAAAGAATATAAAAGAAGCCATCGACCGGGTGCGCCACGAAATCGAAGAAGCGGAACGCAACTACGATTTGGAAAAGCTCTCCGCCTTGAAATACGGCGAACTGCCTAAATTGGAAGAAGAGTTAAAGCAAGAGCAAACCAAAGAAAAAGGCGACGGAAAACTCATCAAAGAGGAAGTCACCGAAGAAGAAATCGCCGAAGTGGTGAGCAAGTGGACGGGCATTCCCGTGGCAAAGCTCGCCGAAACGGAGCGGGAAAAACTCCTCCACTTAGACGAGATCCTGAAAAAGCGCGTCGTGGGACAAGCCGATGCTACGAAAGCCGTAAGCGACGCCGTGCTCCGCGCGCGGGCCGGGCTCAAGGCGCAAAACCGCCCCATCGGAAGCTTTATCTTCTTAGGGCCCACCGGCGTAGGCAAAACGGAAACGGCCAAGGCCTTGACCGAAGCCCTCTTCGACGACGAACGGAACATGATTCGCATCGACATGAGCGAATACATGGAAAAGCACAGCGTCTCTCGCCTGGTCGGTTCGCCTCCGGGCTACGTGGGCTACGACGAAGGCGGCCAACTCACCGAGGCTGTGCGTAGAAAGCCCTACTCCGTCATCCTCTTCGACGAAATCGAAAAAGCCCACCGCGACGTCTTCAACATCCTCTTGCAAGTGTTGGACGACGGCCGCTTAACCGACAACCAAGGCCGCACCGTGGACTTTAAAAACACGGTCATCATCATGACCTCCAACATCGGTTCTCAAGACTTAATCGAAGGGGTTACGGAAGACGGCGCCATCTCCGAGGAAGCGAAAGATGCCGTAAACAGGGAAATGAAAGAACACTTCCGTCCGGAATTTTTAAACCGGGTGGATGAGATCGTCCTCTTTAAGCCCCTGTTGAAGGAAGAAATTGTCAGGATCATCGATACGGATCTCGCGGAAATCGAAAGCCGCCTGGAAGACAGAGATATTCACATCGCCGCCACCGACGAAGCCAAAGACAAAATCTTGTCGGAAGCCTACAATGTGCTCTACGGCGCACGGCCCGTGAAGCGCTATATACAAAACCACATCGAAACCAAACTCTCTCGCGCTCTCATTGCCGGAGACATTATGGACGGAGATCATTTGGAAATCGCCATCGACGGCGACGATTACGTCATCAGAAAATAAACCAAAGACAAAAACGCTCGAGAGATCTCGGGCGTTTTTTGCGTGGCGAAAGCCATATGGGGTATAGAATAGGAAGAATTGTGATGAAGTTGAAAGAAAAAAGGAGACTGGCAATGAAAGTGATCGAGTATTTACAAAACGCCAAAGTATTTTACGCAGCCACCACGGACGGGGATCAACCCCACGTTCGCCCCATTGGTTTCGTCATGGAATTTGAAGGCCAATTGGCTTTTTACACGGACAACCGCAAAAAAATGTGCAAACAATTGAAGGCCAATCCGAAAACGGAATTCTGCGCCCTGGACAGTAAGATGAATACCCTGCGCATCACCGGCGAAGCGAAATTCATCACTTCTCCGGAATCCAAAAAGGCTGCCTTGGAAGCCATGCCCATGTTGGCGAAAGCCGGTTACAGCGTGGAAGACGACGTCTTCGAAATCTACACCTTGGAAAATGTCAGCCTGTCCTACGCAAATATGGCGGGCAAACAATTAGACGGCATCGAACTGTAAAACATCGAACAAAAATCCCCTTTTCCGCGCGGAAAGGGGATTTTTTGGATGATAGGGTAAACGTCATGCCTTCCGTTTAATTTAAGGTCTCGCCAAAGGCCATAAGCTTTTCGGCAAAGGCGCGGGCTCTTTCTTTTACCTGCTCGTTCATAAAGGGTTCCTTGTAGGAACGCTGACGCTCGCCGTAGGCGCCGAGGAAATTTAATTTGTTGTGCTTCGCGTAGCGCCGAAGCCCTTCGACCAACAGATCCGAGGCCTTTTCCTCCGGATAGCCGAAGGTGGAGAGAAGGGCGATGGTTTTGCCCACCCAAAGAGAGGGCCCCATGGTTTCGCCGTAGTACTTGCACATGCCGTAGACCAAACGGTCCATGACAATTTTCATGGGCGGTGTACAATAGAAGGAATAAATCGGCGTGGCGAAAAGAATCAGATCGCTTTCGAGGGCCGCGTCGAAAATTTTCTGCATGTCGTCGTCGTGCACGCAGTGGAAGCTGTCGGTCACTCTTTGGCAGCGGCGGCAGGCGATGCAGCTTTTTAAATCCATGGTGTAGAGATCGAAGCGGGTGATCTCGACGGATTCGTCGAATCGTTCAGTGATTTTGTCCAGAAGCTGCGCCGTGTTTCCTCGAGGCCGGGGGCTTGCAAATAAAATTAAGAGTTTCATAGACACCGTCCTTTCCATTCGTATTTTATCACAGAGAGATGCAATGAAAAAAGATAAGCCGCTCGTTATGTAAAGTTTTGAAAAAAGCCTTGCAATCGTAGGAATTTTCGGTTATTATAGCTGAGTTGCCAAAGTAAATACACGGGATGAAGGGCTTCGGCCTGCAAAAATCCCTGAAAAATGCCTAAATCCCTTGATTTCAGGTTCTTTTTTATGTATAATACTAGGGTATGCGTGAGACATGCGTTGACACAATAGGTGGCTTTGAAACAGGCGCAAAGATGTGTTCGCATCGGAGGCTTGCGGAAAAGGGAATTATTGTCGAGAATGTCCAATCGAGAATTGGGCGACGGAGCGCCCGACTTTTTTTACGGGGCACAGAAAACACCCGGCTAAGTTGATCGGCGCTCTTCCCTTATCGTTGAGGAAAATGCACTAGGAGGGACTAAATGTCTGCAAATGTAAAACAAAAAATCAGAATTCGTTTGAAAGCTTATGACCACGAGTTATTAGACAGCTCCGCTCAAAGAATTGTCGAAGCGACAAAAGCCAGCGGCGCCGACGTATCCGGTCCGGTACCCTTGCCCACGGAAAAAGAAATCATCACCATTCTTCGTTCCGTACACAAACACAAGGATTCCCGTGAACAGTTCGAACAAAGAACGCACAAGCGTTTAATCGACATCATGAACCCGAACCAAAAGACCGTGGATTCTTTAATGAAACTCAATCTGCCCGCAGGTGTAGATATCGAGATAAAACTGTAAGCTGTCGGACTATATGATTGCCAGGCAATCCGCTGTAATGGAGGTATTTTATGAAATATGCATTGGGTAAAAAGATTGGCATGACCCAAATCTTTACCGAAGAAGGCGTACAAGTTCCCGTCACCGTCGTGGCGGTTGAACCCCAAGTGGTCGTTCAAAGAAAGACCACGGACATCGACGGTTACGAAGCGATTCAAGTCGCCACCGGCGCCGTAAAAGAAAAACGCGTCAACAAACCCTTGAAGGGCCACTTCGACAAGGCCGGTGTGGAATACAAACGGGTGCTCCGCGAATTCCCCTTGGCTGAAGGCGAAGACTTCAACGTCGGCGACGAGTTGAACGTCACCGTTTTCGAAGAAGGCGACAAGGTCGATGTCACCGGTACCAGCAAGGGTAAAGGGACCGCAGGTCTCATTAAGCGCCACAACTTCGGTCGCGGTCGTGAAACCCACGGCTCGAAATTCCACAGAATGCCCGGTGGTATGGGTGCTGCATCCTACCCGGGTCGCGTATGGAAGGGCCACCGCATGATGGGACGCATGGGGAATGAACGTGTCACCGTTCAAAACCTCGAAGTTGTACGTGTCGATGCCGACAACAACTTCCTTTTAATTAAAGGTGCCGTTCCCGGACCGAAAAACGGACTCGTTCGCGTTCGTGCCACGGTTAAAAGCGGTAAATAAGCGAGAGGAGGACACGAATAATGACTAAGTTCCAAATGATAGATATGGCCGGCAAGTCCTTAGAAGAAATCGAACTTTCCGACGATATCTTTAATGTAGAAATTAACGAACACGTCGTCTATTTGGTCGTAAAGAATATTCTGGCCAACAGACGTCAAGGTACACAGTCCGCCAAAACTCGCGCAGAGGTTCGCGGCGGCGGCAAGAAACCCTGGAGACAAAAGGGTACGGGCCGTGCAAGACAAGGCTCCATCCGTTCGCCTCAATGGCGCGGCGGCGGCATCGTCTTTGCACCGAAGCCGAGAAGCTACCGCTACACGACCCCGAAAAAGGTTCGTCGTTTGGCCATGAAATCCGTTTTGACTTCCAAGGTTCAAGAAAAAGAACTCATCGTCGTCGATCAACTGGCGCTGGAAGCACCCAAGACCAAGGCATTAAGCGAAGCGCTTAAAAACATGGGCGCCGCCAAGAAGGCATTGATCGTCACGGCAGATAGCGACAAAAACGTCGTATTAAGTGCAAGAAACCTTCCGAATGCAGAAGTTTCTACGGTCGGCACCATGAATGTTTACGACATCTTAAAATACGACTCCCTGATCCTCACCAAGGATGCGCTGGACAAAATCGTGGAGGTGTATAACTAATGAAAAACTTTGATATCATCATTCGTCCTATCATTACTGAACAATCCATGATGGACATGGAAAATAACAAGTACACCTTTGAAGTAGCGAAGACGAGCAACAAATCGGAAATCAAAAAAGCCATCGAAGCGATCTTCTCCGTCAAGGTAGCCAAGGTCAACACGATGAACATGACAGGCAAAGTCAAACGTCAAGGCATGAATGTAGGCAAGCGTCCCAACTGGAAGAAAGCCATCGTCACCTTAACGGATGATTCCCAACCGATTGAATTCTTCGACAGCATGCAATAAGCCTAAGGAGGGACATTCATGGAGATCAAAAGATATAAACCGACGACGAACGGCCGCAGAGGCATGACCGTCGCCAGTTTCGAAGAAATTACCAGAAGCAAACCTGAAAAAAGCTTGGTCGTCAGCCTCAATAAATCGGCCGGCCGCAATGCACACGGTCGCATCACCAGTCGCCATAGAGGCGGCGGCGCTGCGAAAAAATACAGAATCATCGACTTTAAGCGCGCCAAAGACGGCGTACCCGCAAAGGTTGCACAAATCGAATACGACCCGAACCGTACGTCCTACATCGCCCTGTTAAACTACGCAGACGGCGAAAAGCGCTACATCTTAGCCCCGAAGGGATTAAAGGTCGGCGACAAAGTGGAATCCGGCGAAGATGCCGACATTAAAATCGGTAACGCCCTTCCCTTGCACGCCATTCCCGTCGGTACTACGGTGCACAACATTGAAATGACCCCCGGCAAGGGCGGCCAAATCGCTCGCGCAGCCGGCACCTCGGCACAACTTTCCGCAAAAGAAGGCACGATGGCTCAACTCCGTCTGCCCTCCGGCGAATACCGCCGCGTCAGCGTCAACTGCCGCGCCACCGTCGGCACCGTCGGAAACATCAGCCACGAACTGATTAACTTAGGTAAGGCCGGGAAGAAACGCCACTTAGGTATTCGTCCCCACGTCCGCGGTTCCGCAATGAACCCGGTTGATCACCCCCACGGCGGTGGTGAAGGTCGTACCCCCATCGGTCGTCCGTCCCCGATGACACCTTGGGGTAAGAAGGCACTGGGTCTTAAGACGCGTAAGAAAAACAAGAAGAGCGATCGTTACATCGTTCGTCGTAGAACGAAATAAGGGAGGAGGAAGCAATGTCCAGATCCATTAAAAAGGGCCCTTTCGCAGATGAACATCTGTTGAAGAAAATTGACGCCCTCAACGAAGCAAACAAAAAAGAAGTGGTAAAAACTTGGTCTCGTCGTTCGACGATCTTCCCGGAAATGGTGTCCCACACCATCGCCGTTCACGACGGTAGAAAACACGTACCGATCTACATCACCGAAGATATGGTCGGCCACAAACTCGGCGAATTCGTCATGACTCGCACTTTCCGCGGTCACGGCGGCGGCGAAAAAACCACGAGAATGTAAGGAGGAGTAACGAATGGAAGCAAGAGCAATTGCAAAATACGTACGCATTTCTCCTTTGAAGGTCAACTTCATTTGCGCGGAAATTCGCGGCAAACAAGTGGATGAAGCCCTGGCGCTTCTGAAATTCACACCGAAGCGCGGCGCCCGTGAACTTTATAAAGTTCTTCACTCCGCCGTCGCCAATGCGGAAAACAACCTGAACTTGGATCGTGAAGATCTCATTGTTAAGGAAGCTTACGCAAACGACGGTCCGACGATGAAACGTTACCGCCCCAAAGCAAAGGGCATGGCGTATCCGATTCTGAAGCGCTCCAGCCACATCGGCGTTGTCGTTTCCGAAAGAGAATAATAAGGGGGAGAAGAATGGGTCAAAAAGTAAATCCGCACGGTCTTCGTGTAGGGATCATTAAAGATTGGGATTCCAAATGGTATGCCGACAAAAAAGACTTTGGAGATCTCCTCGTCGAAGACAACGAAATTCGTAAATACATCAAGAAGAATTTATTCCAAGCAGGCGTTTCCCGCATCGAAATCGAACGGGCTGCCAACAAAGTAAAGATTTCCATCTCCACGGCAAAGCCGGGCATGGTCATCGGCCGCGGCGGCACCGGCGTGGAAGAACTTCGCCAAGCGCTTGAAAAATTAACCGGCAGAAGCGTCGTCATCAACGTCGATGAAATCAAAAATCCCGACCTGGATGCGACTTTAATCGCCGAAAACATTGCAGCACAATTGGAACGCCGCGTCGCCTTCCGTCGTGCCATGAAACAAACCATCCAACGGGTTATGCGCTTAGGCGTAAAGGGAATCCGTACCCAATGCTCCGGCCGTTTAGGCGGCGCCGACATGGCCCGTCGCGAAGGCTACAGCGAAGGTACCATCCCCCTTCAAACCTTACGCGCAGACATCGATTACGGTTTTGCCGAAGCGGACACGACTTACGGCAAGATCGGCGTCAAGGTATGGCTCTATAAGGGAGAAGTTCTCCCCGAAGCGCCTCAAGGACGCAGAAATCGTCGAGACAACAGACGTCGCGGCAACAACGACAAGCGCCGCGGGGGCAACCGCAGAAATCAAGGCCAAGGCCAAGATAGACGGTAAGTGAGGAGGAAAGCACTATGTTAATGCCGAAAAGAGTAAAATATCGGAGACAACATCGCGGGAGAATGAAAGGTGTTGCGCACAGAGGCAATACGCTCACCTACGGTGAATTTGGCATCCAAGCATTGGAACCGACCTGGATCACTTCCAATCAAATCGAGGCCGCACGTCGTGCCATGACCCGCTACATTCGTCGTGGCGGGAACATCTGGATCAAAGTATTCCCCGACAAACCGGTTACCGAAAAGCCGGCTGAAACCCGTATGGGTTCCGGTAAAGGGGCACCCGAATACTGGGTAGCCGTCGTAAAACCGGGCCGCGTTCTGTTTGAACTGGGTGGCGTCGAAGAAGAAGTTGCCAGAGAAGCCATGCGTCTCGCAGCCATGAAGCTTCCCATCAAAACGCGTTTTATCGCCAAGAATAAGGAAGAAAGTGAGGGCGATAGCAATGAAAATTAAAGACATCCGCAATTTATCCGGTGACGAGCTGAATAAAAAGGTGTCCGAGTTGAAGAACGAGCTCTTTAACCTTCGCTTTCAACTTGCAACAGGTCAACTAGACAATCCGTCCACCATTAAAAGCGTGAAGAAAGACATCGCGCGGGTTAAGACCATCCAAAGAGAGCGCGAGCTCAACATGGAAAAGGAGGCGTAACTTATGGAAAGAAATCAACGAAAAGTGATCTCCGGTAAGGTCGTAAGCGATGCCATGGACAAGACGATTGTCGTCGCCGTCGAGACCTTCAAGAGTCACCCGATTTACAATAAACGATTCAAAAACACGAAGAAATACAAGGTGCACGACGAGAACAACGAAGCAAGTGTCGGCGATACCGTACGCGCAATGGAGACACGTCCCCTTTCGAAGGATAAGAGATTCCGCCTCGTCCAAATCGTAGAAAAAGCGAAATAAGGAGGTTCTCGGGATGATTCAACAAGAAACCAGATTAAGAGTTGCTGACAACTCCGGCGCAAGAGAACTGGGCGTCATCAAGGTATTAGGCGGCACGAACCGTCACTATGCCAACATTGGCGACATCGTCGTTTGCTCCGTCAAACACGCAACACCCGGTGGCGTTGTCAAAAAAGGTGCCGTCGTCAAGGCGGTCATCGTTCGTTCGAAAAAAGGCATTCGTCGTCCCGACGGAACCTACATTAAGTTCGACGACAACGCAGCCGTCATCATTAAGGACGATAAAAATCCCCAAGGTACCCGTATTTTCGGGCCGGTAACCCGTGAGCTCAGAGGAGAAAACTTTATGCGTATTATCTCCTTGGCTCCGGAAGTTCTTTAAGGAGGTGGCATAGAATGCGCATCAAAAAAGGAGATACCGTCGAAGTCATTTCCGGCAAGGACAAAGGCAAAAAAGGCAAGGTCGTTCGCACCCTTCCCAAACTTGACCGCGTTGTCGTCGAAGGTGTCAACATCGTGACGAAACACGAAAAACCGAGAGGACCGCAAAATCCCGGTGGCATCAACAAGGTTGAAGCACCGATCCACGTATCCAATGTCATGTATTACGATACAAAGACCAACACCAGAAGCCGCATCGGCTACGAGTTTAAAGACGGCAAGAAGGTACGTGTCCTGAAGTCCTCCGGCGCTACGATTTCTGATAAGTAAGGAGGCCTGTGATGACATCGAGATTAAAAGAAAAAATCCAAAACGAAGTCGCACCTGCTTTAATGGACGAGTTTAAGTATGCCAACACCATGCAAATTCCTCGCCTTGAAAAGGTCGTGATTAATATCGGTCTGGGCGAAGCCAAGGACAATCCGAAAGCACTGGAAAGTGCCGTCAACGACTTGACTTTAATCGCCGGCCAAAAACCGATTATTACCAAAGCGCGCAAGTCCATCGCAAACTTCAAATTGCGTGAAGGCAGCGCCATCGGTTGCAAAGTTACCCTGCGCGGTGACAGAATGTATGATTTCCTCGACAAGCTCATGAACGTCGCCCTGCCGCGCGTTCGCGACTTCCGCGGCATCAAGCCCACGGCATTCGACGGCAGAGGAAACTACGCTCTGGGACTCAAAGAACAATTGATTTTCCCGGAAATCGAATACGATAAAATCGACACGTTGCGCGGCATGGATATCACCATCGTGACAACCGCCGAAACCGACGAAGAGGCAAAGTCCTTCCTTGAAAAGATGGGCATGCCTTTTGCAAAGAAGGAGGGTTAAACTGTGGCAAAGAAATCCATGGTAGCGAAGCAAAAACGTAAAAACAAGTACAGCGCCAGAAACTACACCCGATGCAAGATTTGCGGTCGCCCTCACGCAGTGCTGAGAAAATACGGTATTTGCAGAATTTGTTTCCGTAAACTGGCTTACGCAGGGCAAATCCCCGGCGTAAGAAAGGCAAGCTGGTAAGGCTAACCGAAAGGAGGAATTGATTATGATGACAGACCCTATTGCAGATATGCTTACGAGAATCCGTAATGGCAACGATGCAAAACATAAATCTGTTGAGATTCCCGCTTCGAAAATGAAGGCGGAAATCGCCCGTATCCTTCTCGAGGAAGGCTATATTAAAGGCTACGACGTGCTTGAAGAAGGACCTCAAGGCAAAATTAATGTAGAATTAAAATACGGAAGAAACGACGAAAAAGTAATCAGCGGCATCAAGCGCATTTCCAAACCCGGTCTTCGCGTCTATGCAAAGAACACGGAAATCCCCAAGGTATTAGGTGGCTTAGGCATTGCCGTCATCTCTACATCCAAGGGCATTATGACGGATCGCGATGCACGCAAGGAACAAGTTGGCGGAGAAGTTCTCTGCTACGTTTGGTAAAGGAAGGAGTAAAAGATGTCCAGAATCGGAAAGAATCCCATCGAAATCCCTTCCGGCGTTGAAGTGAAGGTCAACGGCCACATCGTCGAAGTGAAAGGCCCCAAGGGCGCCCTTCAAACGGAAGTCGATCCGGCCATTACCGTCGCCGTCGAAGACAATCAAGTCGTCGTCACGCGTCCCAACGACAACAAAAACATTCGCGCCCTCCACGGCCTTTATCGTACCCTCATCGCCAACAACATCGAAGGCGTCGTCAACGGCTACGAAAAGCAAATGGAAATTATCGGTACCGGTTACCGTGCGCAAAAGCAAGGCAAAAAGCTGAACTTAAACCTCGGTCACTCCCACCCCATCGAACTCGAAGATCCCGAAGGAATCGAAGTCGAAGTTCCGTCCAACACGCAAATCATCGTGCGGGGAATCGATAAGCAAAAAGTCGGCGCTTACGCCGCTTATATTCGCAGCTTCCGTTCGCCGGAGCCTTACAAGGGCAAGGGCATTCGCTACGTTGACGAATACGTACGCAGAAAAGTCGGTAAGACCGGTAAGTAAGAAAGGAGTGGAGTGTTTTGTTTAAAAAAGTTGATCGCCAAGGCAATCGAAAAGCGAGACATATTCGCGTCAGACAGAAGATTAACGGAACGGAATCCAAACCTCGTCTTGCCATTTACCGCAGTGCGCACCATTTATACGCTCAACTGATCGACGATGTAAACGGAAAGACATTAGCCAGTGCTTCCACCTTGGACAAGTCCTTGAACCTGGAAAGCACGAAGAACGTAGAAGCGGCCAAAGCCGTCGGTGAAGCAATCGGAAAGAAAGCAAAGGAAAACGGCATCGAAGAAGTTGTTTTCGATCGCTCCGGTTACGTCTACCACGGTCGCATCGCCGCTTTAGCCGAAGCTGCTCGCGAAGCAGGACTGAAGTTCTAAGGAGGGAAAGATTGAACCGTACGAAAAACAATACCAGAGATAGAGACACGGAACTCGACGAAAGAGTCGTTGCTATCAACCGTGTTGCAAAGACCGTCAAGGGCGGTCGTAATATGCGTTTTTCTGCCCTCGTCGTCGTCGGCGACAGAAACGGTCGTGTCGGCATCGGTACAGGCAAGGCCCTGGAAGTTCCCGAAGCCATTCGCAAGGGTAGCCAAGCGGCTAAGAAAAACATGGTTAAGATTAATATGGTCGGAAACACCATCCCCCACGAAGTCACCGGCATCTTCGGTGCCGGTCGTGTGTTCCTGAAGCCGGCTCGTCCCGGTACAGGCGTTATCGCCGGCGGCAGCGTGCGTGCCGTATGTGAACTTGCAGGGATTAAAGACATCTACACCCACAGCATCGGATCTTCAAATCCGAGAAACACCGTGAACGCCACGATGGAAGGGTTGACGTCCTTAAAGACCGTTGAAAATGTAGCTAAACTTCGCGGCAAAAGTGTCGACGAAATTTTAGGATAAGGGGGACAAGATGAGTACCATTAAAATTAAACTCAAGAAAAGCCCCATCGGAAGAATCGAAAAACAAAAACGGACGATCAAAGCCTTAGGTCTCAGAAAAGTCGGTCAAGTCGTAGAAAAACAGGACACCCCTCAAATTCGCGGCATGATCAACAAAGTAGACTTCATGGTTGAAATCGTCGACTAAGGAGGTGGACGTAATGAAATTGCATGATTTAAGACCTCAAGAAGGTGGAGGAGTCAAGGCAAAGAAACGTCTCGGCCGCGGTATCGGTTCCGGTACCGGTAAGACCGCCGGACGCGGCCACAAGGGTCAAAAGGCCCGCAGTGGCGGCGGCGTTCGCCCCGGCTTTGAAGGTGGCCAAATGCCCCTTTTCCGTCGTCTTCCGAAACGTGGCTTTACCAATGTATTCAAAAAACAATACGCCATCGTCAACGTAGACGCACTGAACCAATTTGACAACGGATCCACCGTCACCTTGGAATCCTTGATTGAAAGCGGTATGGTAAAACGCGCCGATGCCAAAGACGGCTTACGCATCTTAGGTAACGGCGACATTAACGTTTCTGTTAACGTCAAGGCCAACCACTTCTCCAAATCCGCCGCTGAAAAAATCGAAGCGGCAGGGGGAAAGGCTGAGGTGATCTAGATGATCCAAACCTTTAGAGATGCTTGGAAGATCCCGGAAATTCGTAAAAAGCTTCTCTTCACCCTGTTGATGCTTGTGGTCTTCCGCTTCGGCAGCCACGTTCCCGTGCCCTTTATGGACCGGGCGGCAATTGCGAAGATCTTCAACCAACAACAAGGTGGTATACTCTCGTTCCTGGATTTAATGAGCGGCGGTAACTTCGGACACTTCTCCGTCTTTGCGACGAGCATTTATCCCTATATCACGGCGTCCATCGTCCTTCAACTTTTGACCATCGCCATTCCCAGTTTGGAAGCGCTGAGCAAAGAAGGGGAAGTGGGACGCAAAAAGATCGCGAAGTATACAAGGTATTTAGCGGTTGCTCTCGCTGCCGTTCAAGCCATCGGTTACACCTACGGCTTTTACAGACAAGCGGTGAACACCCAAAACGCGTTCCAAGACGTGGTCATTATCCTCTCTGTTGTGGCAGGGAGTACCTTCCTGATTTGGATCGGTGAAATGATTACGGAAAAAGGAATCGGTAACGGGATCTCTTTACTCATCTTTGCAGGGATCGTAGCCAGATTCCCCGCTGATATATGGGCTTCCTTCCGCATGGCGGCAGCCGGCATGGTATCCTGGGTTTGGGTCGTTGTATTCATCGTCCTGGCCATTGCCATCGTCTTCTTCGTCGTCCTGCTTAACGAAGGGCAACGCAAAGTACCCGTTCAATACGCCAAGCGCGTCGTGGGACGGAAAATGTACGGCGGGCAAAGCACCCATATTCCCATTAAAGTTCTCATGAGCGGCGTCATGCCGATCATTTTCGCTCAAACCATTATGAGCATTCCATCGATTATCGTCATGTTCCAAGGCCCGAATTCGCAAGCGGCCAAGTTCATGACCAAGTGGTTTACGCCGGCAGGTAATATCGGGATCTTCATTTACAGCATCTTCATGGTTCTGTTGATCGTCTTCTTTACCTTCTTCTACACGGCCATCCAATTCAACACGGTGGAATATTCCAAAAACCTACAACAAAACGGCGGCTTTATCCCCGGCATTCGCCCCGGCAAGAAAACATCGGAATACCTGCAACAATTGGTAAACCGCTTGGTTTTCCCCGGCGCATTGGCCCTGGCCCTGTTGTCTGTTCTGCCTACGATTTTAGAAAAAATCACGGGCATGCACTTCAGCTTCGGCGGCACCAGTTTGATCATCGTCGTCGGCGTTATTATGGAAACGGCACGAATTTTGGAACAACAATTAATGATGCGACACTATAAGGGATTCCTAAAATAAGGAGGATCACATGAGACTAGTCATTTTAGGCCCGCCGGGCGCCGGCAAAGGCACCCAAGCGGCATCCATCGTCGAAACCTACAATGTGGTGCACATTTCCACAGGCGATATTTTCCGCGAAAACATTAAAAACGCCACGGAACTCGGCAAGAAAGCGAAAAGCTACATGGATCGCGGCGAACTCGTTCCCGATGAGGTCGTCAACGACATCGTCGTGGATCGCCTGAAAAAACCCGATGTGGAAGCAGGCTTTTTATTAGACGGCTTCCCGCGCACGGTCAATCAAGCGGTCTCTTTGGACGCAGCCTTAGAAGCCATGGGCACCAAGCTGGATTGTGTCATTAATATTCATGTGCCGAGCGAGCTTTTAATCGATCGCGCCGTGGGCAGACGGGTATGCCCCACCTGCGGCAGAACCTACCACGTGAAGAACCAAAAACCGAAAGTGGAAGGCATTTGCGACGACGACAACACGAAGCTCATTCAACGTGATGACGATACGGAAGAAACGGTGAAGAAGCGCATCGACGTCTACGAAAGACAAACTTCCCCGTTAATCGACTATTATAAAGCGCAAGGACTGTTACTGGATATCGACGGTTCCAAGGCCATCGACGATGTATTTGAACAAATACGACGTGGACTCGAAAACGAGGCCTAATCGTCGATGAACGGCACCGCAGATATTAAGGTCGGTCAGGTAGTCATATCCAAGGCGGGCAGAGACAAAGAAGGTTTCTTTGTGGTCTTGGAAGTTATTGACGACAGATATCTTCTTCTGGCAGACGGCAAGAGAAGAACATTGGACAATCCCAAGCGGAAAAAGGCCATGCATTTGCAAAAAACCCATTCTCTTGTGGATCTGAAACCTGAGGATAGACCGTTAAACGATAGCTATATTCGTAAACAACTGTCTCGCTTCCAAGAGGCATAAGGAGGATGCAACCATGGCAAAAGAAGATGTCATTGAAGTGGAAGGCGTCGTAACCGATGCCCTGCCCAATACAAACTTTAAAGTTAAGTTAGAAAACGGACACGAAATTCTAGCTCATATCTCCGGAAAATTGCGCATGCACTACATTCGTATATTGCCCGGCGATCGGGTGACCGTCGAGCTGAGTCCTTATGACTTAACCCGCGGACGTATTACCTGGAGAAAGAAATAGTTTAGGAGGGGACGAAATGAAAGTAAGACCTTCAGTTAAGAAGATGTGTGATAAATGCAAAGTCATCAAACGCAAAGGACGCGTCATGGTGATTTGCGAAAACCCGAAGCATAAACAAAGACAAGGATAAGGGGGTGTAGGCATGGCAAGAATTGCTGGTATTGACTTACCGAGAGAAAAACGAGCTGAAATCGGGCTCACTTATATTTACGGCATCGGACGTTCCCGCGCCCAAGAAATCCTGACGAAAGCCGGCGTCGACTTCAACACCTATATTAAAGACTTAACCGAAGCGGAAATCGCCTCGATTCGTAAAGTCATCGACGAGTACCATGTAGAAGGGGATTTACGTCGCGAAATCGCTATGAACATCAAGCGTCTGCGCGAAATCAACTGCTACCGCGGCATTCGTCACAAGAGAGGCCTGCCCGTTCGCGGTCAAAAGACCAAGACCAATGCGAGAACGCGCAAAGGTCCGAAGAAGATTGTATCCAAGAAGAAGTAGGAGGGCTAAATGGCTAAACAAGGTAGAGCTACGCGCTCCAAAAAGAGAGTGCGCAAGAATATAGAAAAAGGACAAGCGCATATCGCTTCTTCCTTTAACAACACCATGGTGACCTTAACCGACATGAGCGGCAACGTAATTTCCTGGTCCAGCGCCGGTCAACTCGGCTTCAAGGGCTCCAGAAAATCCACGCCCTTTGCAGCACAAGAAGCGGCACAAGAAGCGGCCACCAAGGCAAAGGAACACGGCTTAAAGAGCGTTGAAGTCTTCGTCAAGGGCCCGGGCAGCGGACGTGAAGCTGCCATCCGTTCCCTGCAAGCATCCGGTTTGGAAGTTACCATGATCAAAGACGTAACCCCCATTCCCCACAACGGTTGCCGTCCGCCGAAGCGTCGTAGAGTCTGATAGTAAAACAGCATACCATCTCACGAGAAAGTCTCTACAGATCCATTCCTAGGAGGGCGGAAAACATGATTGAAATTGAAAAGCCTAGTATTGTAGTTGAACAAGTATCAAGCGACGGCAATAAGGGAAGATTTATCGTCGAGCCGTTGGAAAATGGCTACGGGATCACATTAGGCAACTCCCTTCGCAGAGTGCTGTTCTCCTCGCTTCCGGGTTGTGCTGTTTCCTTCGTCAACATTCGCGGCGTCGAACACGAATTCAGCGTCATCGACGGCGTCTTAGAAGACGTTCCGGAGATTATCCTGAACATTAAAGGCATCGTGTTTAAAAGCGATCAAGACGAACCCGTGCGCCTTTCCGTAGAGAAAGTCGGTGCCGGGGAACTGGTCGCCGGAGACATTACCCTGCCGGCCGGTGTGGAAATCGTCAATCCCGAGCACCACATCGCCACTTTAAACGACGATGCAAACTTTTATATGGAACTCGTCATCGAGCGAGGCCGAGGCTACGAGCCAAGCGAACTGAAGAAAGACGAAATCACCGAGATCGGCGTCATCGCCGTGGATTCCAACTACACGCCCATTCGCATGGTGAATTGGAATGTAGAAAACACCCGCGTCGGTTTGCGTACCGACTACGATCGTTTGATCCTGGATGTGGAAACCGACGGTTCCATGACCGCCGACGAGGCCACGTCTCTGGCAGCCAAGATCCTTATGGAACACTTGGATCTGTTCGTCTCCATGACGGAAGAAGTCAACGACATGGACATTATGGTTGAAAAACCCGAAGGACAAAAGGAAAAAGTCCTGGAAATGACCGTGGAAGAGTTGGATCTTTCCGTCCGCAGCTTTAATTGCCTGAAACGCGCCGGCATCAACACCGTGAGCGAACTCACGGACAAAACCGAAGACGAAATGATGAAAGTTAGAAATCTCGGAAAGAAGAGCCTGGAAGAAGTACAAGAAAAACTGGACGAACTCGGACTCTCTCTCAGAGAAAACGAAGAATAAAGGAGGAACCATTGTGGCACAGCTCAGAAAATTAGGCCGCACGACGCCCCATAGACGGGCCATGTTAAGAAACTTAACAACCGATCTGTTGCGCGAAGGCCGTATTGAAACCACAGTGACCCGTGCAAAAGAAACCAGACGCATGGCTGAAAAGATGATCACCCTCGGCAAGAGAGGCGATCTTCACGCAAGACGCCAAGCCCTGGCTTATATCTTCGACGAATCCGTCGTGACGAAATTATTCGAAGAAATTGCACCGGAATACGCCGACCGTCAAGGCGGTTACACGCGCATTCTGAAAAAAGGTCCCCGCCGTGGCGACGGCGCAGAAATGGCCATTATTGAATTGGTTTAATAGCCGGCACGTCCGGCTACATAGAGGCACTGCTTACGGGCGGTGTCTTTTTTTGTGCGCATTTACAAGAGCTAAGAAATTTTTCAAAAAACCCCTATCTCATACTTCCAGGTGATGGATGCTTTCTGTAAATAGAGTAGACTAAAGCCATAAAGAGGACGTGCATTTGTAGATTGTTAAAAAAGAAAGGAGTCCTCTATGAACAAGAAATCCATAGCCCTTTTTTTCCTGGCGGCTTTCGTCTGCATCCCGTTCGTTTCAACGACCGCATATGCCGGAGGAAATGGTATTATGCCCGACGGGGAAGAATACCTGCCCTTTATCGACGTGGACCGGGACAGCTGGTACGGCTTCTACGTTCAATGCGCTTATAACGAGGGCATTATAAACGGACGCACCGAGACCACCTTCGACCCTGATGGCTACGTGACCATGGGGGAAGTGGCCACCATGGCGGCGAAACTGCACGATCGATTAATGGAAAGACATACCGATTTTGAGGCGAACCGCACCGCGCCGTGGTACGGGCAATACCTGCGCTACTGTTACGAAAATGGAATTTACAGAAATCCAAAAGTTGCAAAAGGCCAAGTCAAACTCTATGCCTGCGAAAATTGGAACGCGCCGGCGAAGCGAAGGGACGTGGCCGGCATGTTTGCCCACGTGGATCAGCGGCCGGGACGGGCGTTTTTAAATCCCGACGTGCCCTTAACGGACATTCCCGATGTGGACAGAAGCACGCCCCACCATCAAGAAATTCTGAAGATGTACCGCATGGGGGTCGCCGTAGGCGACGAGTGGATGCGCTTTAACCCCAACGGAAAGATTCGCCGCAGCGAAGCAGTGGCATTGGCCGTGCGTCTCTTGCTCGACGAAACGAGAGTGGAATTGCCGAAAGGATAAGAAGATCAGCTGAGAGTAAGAAGTGTCATGAGAGAAAAAGGAGGACAAGATGGGATTTATTAAAGCATTTACCGGCGCTTTAGGCGGAAGCCTGGCCGATCAATGGAAAGATTTTTACATGGTGCCGGAAGGCCTCCCCGCCACGGCAGCGATTTTTGCAGCCAAGCCCAAGGGAACCAACAACGGTCGCGGTGAAAATACCAAAGGCAACGACAACATCATTACTTCGGGCAGCAAGATCATCGTACCCGAAGGGACGGCCCTCATTACCATGGAAGACGGCGCCATTACCGGCATTGTGGCAGAGCCCGGCGGATTCATCTATCAAACCGACGACGCCAACGCCCAAAGCATTTTCACCACGGAAGATCCCGTGGGCAGCTTGATTCAGTCGACTTGGGAGAAGATCCAATTCGGCGGCCAAGCCGGCGCCCAACAATTGGCCTTCTACGTCAATTTAAAGGAGATTCCGAACAATCGCTTCGGCACACAAAGTGAAATTTATTGGGACGACGCCTTTTTCGGCACCCAAGTCGGCGCCGTGACCCGAGGCACCTACACCTTGCAGATTGTGGATCCCTTGCTCTTTGTAAAGAATTTCGTACCGCAAAAATTCCTGACCCAAAACGCGCCGGTTTTCGACTTCGGCGACATGGACAACGACGCGGCGGAACAACTCTTTAACGAAGTGGTGGGCTCCCTCTCCGCCGCTTTCTCCAATTACACCAACGACCCCTCCAAGGGCAATCGCATGAGCCGCATTCAAGGGGATCAAATGGGCTTCGCCAAGAGCCTTACCGACGCCGTGGAAGAAGGCTATCAATGGAAGACGGGCCGCGGCCTTCAAATCGTGAAGACCGCCATCCTGGCCATGGAATACGACGAGGACACCAAGGCCATGATGAAAGATGTGAAGCGTGCCGATGCCCTTTCCGGGGCCCGAGGCAATTCCTTTATGCAACAATCCGTGGCTCGCGGCATGCAGGCGGCGGGAGAAAACGGCGGCGGCGCCAACATGGCCTTTATGGGCATGGGCGCGGCAGGGAATGTCATGGGCGCGACACAGCAGCCGGTAAATCAAGGAATGAACAATCAACAACAGGCACCTGCATCGCAGGAAGCGGACCCCACGGAAAAACTCATTCAAATGAAAAAATTGCTGGACGCCGGCGTCATTACCGAGGATGAATTCAACAAAATCAAATCCGAACTATTGGGACTTTAGAGGTGGATTATGGCTGATGAAAAGATGAACACCGCCCTCGCGGAAGAAGACAAAGCCAACGGCCAAATCAAATGCCCGAAATGCGGCGCCACGGACATTCAGACCAACACGAAGACAGGAAAGCTGCGCTGCAATTTCTGTCGTCACGAATTTGAACTGATTCGCGCGGCCGACGATGCGGCCATCGAGACCTTAAAGGGAAGCATCGTAAGCGGCGGCGCCAAAGACATCGACGCCGATGCCGAGGATGTCATCACCTTAAAATGCGAAAGCTGCGGCGCGGAAGTCGTCGTGGATACGGCCTCCTCCACCCAAGCTCGCTGCCACTGGTGCCGCAACACCCTTTCCATTAACAACGTCATTGACAACGGCGCCGTGCCCGACGTGCTTTTGCCCTTCAGCATCTCCAAAGAAGAGGCCCAAAAAGAAATCGAGGCATTCGTCGGCGAGCGAAGAAAATTCGCTCATCCGAAATTTTCAAGGGAATTTACCACGGAAAATATTTGCGGCGTCTACCTTCCCTATATGCTGGTGGATATAAACGGCCACATGAATCTGGCCGGGGAAGGGGAAATTGAAACCAACAGCTACATGGTGAAAGACGACGACGGGGAGCACAGGGAATACGATGTGGACACCTACCACGTCGAGCGGGACTTCGACATTACCATCGACGACCTCCCCATCGAATCCAGCAGCGACAAATTGGATTACAAATCCAAGACCAAGACCACCAATATCATTAATTCCATTTTGCCCTTCGACACGGAAAATTGCGTGGCCTACAATGCCAATTACCTTCGGGGCTACACTTCAGAGAAACGGGACACAAACATCACGAGTCTGAAAGACATTACCGACGCGCAAGGCGCCGACGTGGCCCGCCTGGCCATTGTAGACACCTTAATGGACTACGACCGGGGCGTCCACTGGAAACAGGAAGATTTCACCGTGAAAGGCGACGCGTGGAAGGCGGCCTATTTGCCCGTGTGGCTTTACAGCTACATGCAGATCAAGGGAAAGAAGCAGCTCCTCCACTACGTGGCGGTCAACGCCAGAACCAAAGAGACCATGGGCAGCGTCCCCATTAACTACGGCAAACTCTCCCTCGTCTCCCTTCTCGTGGAAATCGCGAGCTTCTTTGCCGCCGTCGTCCTGCGACTGATTTTAGCCATGGATTTCTTCGACGGCACGAAGATTCAAGAGGGACGGGACATTGTCTGGTTCCTGCTTGTGGGCGGTTTTATCTACTTCTTCAGCATGGTGAAAAAATATAGAAATCAAGACGCCCGCCATACCTACGAATTCGAGACGAAGAGCGAAGTCTCCAATTTGGATTGTGTGGATGAGTTCCTGCATTCGGAACACGGCGTGACCACGAGCCGCATCGCGAAGGAAAACTACATGGACTTAAAAGGCGACGACGTGAAAAAGATCATGAAAGAGAAGAAGAAAAAGAAGTAGATTTCCCGGGCGCATAATAAAAGAAGAACCACGCGGGCCGAAAGGAGAAAATCATGAAAAAGACGGATCGCAGAAAATGGTTATGGCTCTTGCCTCTGTTGATTTTCGCCCTGGCCTTTAAAGGGCCGAAGGATGTGACGATCTATATGAACGGCGAAATCATCTCGACGGATCAGCCGCCGGTGATTAAAAATTCCAGAACCTTCGTGCCCGTGCGGGTCATCGCCGAAAATTTAGGGGCGCAGGTCTTTTATCTGAAAGATGAAAAAGCCGTGTCCATCGAAAAAGGCGACAAGCTCATCTACATCCCCATCGGAAAGAAAGAGATGCGCATCAGCACGACCGAGATGGCGGGCCCCGTGCCTCTGGATGGGCCGGCCTTCATTAAAAATAATCGCACCATGCTTCCCCTCCGGGCCATCGCGGAAATGTTCGACATGGATGTGGCCTGGGACGAGGCGGCGCGAGCGGTGCGGATCTCCTCCCCCGATCACTATTTAAAGCCCTATGTGAATGTCGAAAACGCCGCGGCGGAAGTGATCGATCGGCTGATGAAGATGGGCCTGTTGGATGAGGGCTACTACGCTACGGACACGCGGCCGGTGACGGTGGATGAAAAGAATCTAAAGGAAGAAGGCTTCTTCGTCGCCCTGCGCAAAGACAATCCCGTGGATAAAAACCTCGTCGATCACCTGTGCTATTTCTTTATAAACAAAACCGGCACGGTGATCATGGAATACAATCCGCTCACCGACGGCTATGAAGAGGTGGTGGCGGTAAATTAATCGCGAAAGAGCTCGCAGAGGCGGGCTCTTTTTTTGCGAGCACAAAAAAACCGCGGAGGATATCCGCGGCTTCATTGTTCACTTTCGTCGATGACAAAGCCCGTAATGCGCGCCTGAATGGCCAGCTGGGTGCGGCTGGTAAAGCCCGTCTTGTCCATGAGGTGCATGACGTGGGTCTTCACCGTGTTCAGAGAGATCTCCAATTTGCTCGCGATCTCGTCGTTTCCGGCGCCGGTGGTCAAAAGGCGCAGCACCTGAATTTCCCGGGGCGTAAACTCCGTGGATTTCGCCAGACCCAATTGAATCACCGGGGTTTGCTCGGGATAAATGGATTCCCCGGCCAGGGTGCGGCCGATTACCTCGAGGATGCCGGCCTCCGAGGCTTCCTTGTACCAAAAACTGTCGATGCCGATGGCCTTTGCCCGATCCATCCAGGAAACTTCCGGCATGCTGGTGACGGCGACGATTTTCATCTCCGGCCTCAGCTTCTTTATCTTTTCCGCCGCATCCAATCCGTTGGATCCGTCTTGCATGAGAATGTCCATAATCACCAAATCCAAGTCCCCGTTCAGGACGTAGGTGTCGGCAAACATGGCCGTGTCCACGGAATACACCACCTCGTAATCGGGACTTTTGTCCAGAATCAGGCGAAAAAGCTCGCGGGAGACGAATTGATCGTCGACGATCATGAGTTTATACGTCACGAAAACCTCCTTTCGTCCAGGATAAATCCAATTCAAAGAGCGACTCTGTTCGAACGGCCAGACTGCCGTCGTAATAGGCCAGGCGTTGGCGCATGTTTTTCAAGCCGCCCTTTTCCTCCACCGGGCCCGTGGGCAAGTCGCCGTCGTTTTTAATGCAGCAGGTAAATGTGGGCCCTTGATCTTTCAGCGTAATCCAAATCTTTTTGGCGTGGCCGTGGCGAATGGCGTTATTTAACGCCTCGTGGACCAATTCCACCAAGAGCGCCTGATCTTCCTTGCTTTCGGGAACCTCGCCTTGGACCATGACGCCCACGCCGATGGCCCCCGCTGTGGTAATAAACTTGTCCCAGGCCGAGGCAACTTTCACAGGCTCCTCCTCTTCGTCGAAAAGAAGAAGGCATTCCCCCCACAGGGTCTCCAACCGGCGGCGATCCTCCGGCGTCTTCTCCGCCTTTTCCAAATAGCGCCTGAAATAAATCAGTGCCTGGCCCAGGCGGTCGTGAATTTTTATTTTGGCCTGTAAAGTTTCCTTCTGCCTCGTGTATTCGCCGATTTTTTCCCGGTACGCCTTTAACTCGGCGTTCATCCGCTGATTGGCCCGGGTCATTTTTTCGATTTCCTCGTACAGCGCCCACTCCAGGGTAATGTCGTAGGCCAAAGTTTCTTTCACCAAGCCGTGGTGGATGATTTTAATCTGCCACACCTTGGAATTGCTTTCGACGATCAAAGGCTCCCGCTGCAAAATTTTTGTCCGAGGCTTGATGCGATTGGCTTCGATGTCTCTGGCGCAGAGCAAGTCGTTGACGAGCTTTTTGCCGAAGACCTGGTAGCTGATTTCCTGCATTTGGCGGTTCACCAACAGAGGCGTGCCGTCAAGTTTTGAAAAGCAAATCCCGTCGGGAAGATTGTCCACGCTTTCTTTTACGGAGTTTACCCCCAACTGTTCCTTTTTTAGTTTGGAAAGTTTTCGCGCCAGGGCGCCTTCAAGAAGGAGCAAAAGCAGGAGATAGGCGATGAAGCCAAAAAGGGGCATGGACAGAAAATACGTGGCCACGTGCATGTGCCCGGTGCCCAGCTCCGCCACCACTTGGGCGGGAAGAAGTGCGGCCGCGACCAAGAGGGCGCTCAGAAGAACGAGGGTCGATACGCGTAAGGTGAGGATCGCCTCCACGGAAAGATCCAGGGCGATGAGAAGGATCACGAGGCTTGCGATAAACAACAGGGCGAGGCCGGCGGTGGAAAGATTAAGCATCGATCATCACCGCCTTACTGATGGAGAAGCGCCGAATGCAGAGCATCTCTTCAAATTCTTCCGTAAAGGCGACGCCTTCCGGGGGAAGCACCTCGAGGATTTCTCTTTCCAGGGAGATTTTCTCCTCGGTTTCCACGTAGATGGAAAGCAGAAGATCCCCGTCGTCTTCCTTAAAGTGAACAAATAGCGCCGAGAGGGAATGGAGATGGGCCTCCAAGATGATTTGAAAAGCGGCGTAAAGGCTCAGGCCGAGAGCGGCATCCACTACGCCCTCCACCGTCCAGGTGTCGGAGGTAATCACGCCTTTCAGCCGCAGGTAGTCCAGGGATTCGTCGAAGGCCAGGCGCACCTCGGAAAGGGGAAGGCCCTTTTTGTTTCGCCCCAGTAAAAATAAATTGGAGAAGCGCTTAATGTACACATTCAAAAGGCAGGCGTCCTTTAAGGCGTCTTCATAGGCCCCTTCCTCCTCGGGCAGCGCGGCCATAATGGTTTTCAGCTGAGCGAATTGGGGCTTGAGATGTTCGTTAATGGCGGCGCGAATCTCCTTCTGCTCTTCCACCTTGGCCATTTCTTCCCTTAATTTGTTATTGGCCATGAGCAATTCGTTTTCGTTGAGCATTTCCTCGTTGACGGAGAGAAGCTGTGCCTTCAGGCGGTTGAAATCCGTGAGATCCACGAACCAAAAACAGCTGCCCCCGTGAATGGGCGAACTCTCGAGGAGCGTGTTTTCGTCGACGGCGATGGCGCGGCTTTCGGCCCGCATCACCGCATCGGCGCTGACCTCCGGGCCCTTGTTTGGCTTTACGACCATGCGCCCCTTTAAATCCATCATACCCATATTCAGTGACGAGAGACTTAGAAACGTGTCGTAGCCGCGATTGGAAGCGATGAGCCGCGTAAAGACCAAGGACTCGATAAAGAGAATCACCGTGAGGCTGTTAAACTCCGCACTTTGAAAGGCGATCTTCACATAGTGAAAAGAGGGCGCATCCGCAATGTAGAACATGGTGTAGATAAAACAAAGGGCCAAAACCCCCACCGGGGCGGCGATGGATCGCAGGCGCTTTTGTGCCAAGGACCGCTTCGAGGTAATGATCAAAGTCAGGGCGGCGAGAAGGAGGATGTAGCCGTTGACGAGAAGATACGCCGGGCCGTACTGTTTAAAGCCCGAGGCGTGGGCGTAGGGAACGAAGACGAGGCCGTGGAGATCGTTGGTCAAAATCAAAAGAATCAACGATGCGGTGGGAATCCAAAAGAGATACCAGCGCCTGTCTATGGGTTCTCGCTCCGATTTTCCTACGTAGAGGGACGTAAAAAAGACCAAATGGACCGTGGTGAGGATGAAAAAGTAGTATATGTAGCGAATCCAACGAACGGCCGTGGAAGATGCGATGAGGATTTCGTATTTCACCGTGCGCGTCGCCAAATAGCCGATGAGCAAAAGGGCGATCAGCTTAAATCGCCGGGCCACGTCGGCGCGGAGCACGCGATTTTCCATATTTTTCGCCCAGAGAAGAAAGATCAGGGCGTAGAGAAAAAACACCAGAGTCTTTCCCGTAAAAGGCAATGCATCACGGGCCTCTGCCAATTGAACGGCCGCGGCCGCGGCAATTAAAAGAATCGAGAAGATATAGGTCGTGATCTCTTTTCGGTACATGGTGCTCTCCTTCTGAGGCGGCACGGGGGCCGCGCATCTTATAAAACACTTTGGTTCTTTATTATTATATCAAGAAAAATCACTCCATGGGATTCATTTCCGCGGCAACCGGACGGGCCGACTTCGCATCGCCGGGCGTGCGTGGATTTCGCTATACGAAATGAATAATTTCGCTTTTATGAATAGACAAGGAAAAGGAAAATCGCTACACTGTGTTTAAAAGACAAAAGATAAGCACTATCATTAATGAAAGGAGATCTGTTTGAACACCTATCGCAAACTATTTGCTTACATACCGGAGAAGCGAAGCAACGGCTTTTTATCGGCGATTTTTTCCATAGCCGCCGTGTGCTGTCATTTATTCGGCTATTACTGTCTGTGGCTCGCCCTAAAGGCCATTTTCATTCAACAGGATTTCAGTGCGGGCAGCGATTACGCCCTTCGCGTGGTAGCGGCATTTGTCGCTTACGGGATTCTCTATTTTCTCGGTACATGGATGAGCCACTTGGCGGCCTTTCGCTTGGAGACCCGCCTGAGGGAAAAGGGCATCGATCATCTCTTGACGGCGTCCAATACCTTTTACGATAAAAACCAATCGGGTCGCGTGCGAAAAATCATCGACGACAATGTGGAGCAGACCCACATGGCCGTGGCCCATTTGATTCCCGATCAGACCGTGGCCATTTTAACGCCCATTCTTATGTTTGTCGTCATCGGCCTGGTGGATTTGCGGCTGGCGGGCTTTTTCGGCGTCATCGTCCTCTTGTCGGGCTTCCTCTGCTTCAAAATGATGGGGGAAAAAGAATTTATGAGCGCCTATATGGAGCAGCTGGATCTGCTAAATGCCGAAGCCGTGGAATACGTGCGGGGCATGCAGGTGGTGAAGCTTTTTGCCGCGCCCATCGTGAGCTTTAAGCGACTATACAGTACCATCAACGATTACGCCGACATGGTTTACAACTACTCCATGTCCTGTCGCATTCCCTATGTCACCTTTCAGTGGCTGTTGAATTTATTCATCGTCGTGCCTGTTTTCTACGCCGTTTATCGCGTGGGCGCAGGGGACGGCGGCGGCCTGTGGGCGGCAAAGGCCCTGTTCTTCGCCCTGTTTATGGGGATGTTTTTTGCCAACATTATGAAAATTATGTATGTGTCCATGTATCACGCGCAGGCCAATCGCGCCGTGGATACTCTGGAGAGCCTGTTTAAGGAGATGGAAGAAAAGAAAATGGTCTTCGGAAAAGAAAAAGACTTCGCAGACGGCTCCATTACCTTTAGCCACGTAGACTTTTCTTACGAGGACGAAAAAATTCTCTCCGATTTCTCCCTCCACTTGGATGCGGGAAAAATTTACGCTTTCGTCGGCCCCTCCGGCGGCGGCAAGTCCACAATCGCCAAGCTCGTCTCCGGGCTCTACCCGGTGGATAAGGGCGAAGTGATGATCGGCGAGAAATCCATGACCGCCTACGACAAAGAAGTGGTCATGGAAACGGTGGGCATGGTGTTTCAACAAGCGAAACTTTTTGAAGGCCTCACCATTTACGATAATGTGAAACTTGCAGGCCCCGAGGCATCCCCGGAAGAAGTGCATCGGGCGCTGGCCTTAGCTCGCTGCGAAGAGTTTAAGGAGAAATTTCCCGCAGGCTACGACACCGTCATCGGCGCCGAGGGCGTGAAGCTTTCCGGCGGCGAGTGCCAACGGGTCGCCATCGCCCGATTGTTTTTAAAAGATCCGAAAATCCTCATTCTGGATGAAGCCTCGGCGGCGGCAGATCCCGAAAACGAATACGAGATCCAAAAGGCCTTTTCGAACTTAATGAAGGGTCGCACCACCATCATGATCGCCCATCGCATGAGCAGCATTCGCGGCGTCGACGAGATTCTCTTTATCGAAGGGGGAAAGGTCGTGGAGAGAGGCAATCACGACGCCCTTATGAAAGAGGACGGCCGCTACGCCCGGTTTGTCAACTTGTATCACGAGGCCAATGAATGGAGGATTGACGGATGAAAGAGTATTTACGAAAAACCTACGCCCTCACGGAACGGGGAGCGGACGGCCTGTGGCGAGCGACGGTTTACGGCTTTTTAAAAAACATCACCTACATGCTCCCCATGTTTCTCTTAATGTACGCCACTAACGGTCTCTTGGGCTTCGGCGGTTTCAATGGGGCCTACGGCGCCCTCGGCTTTGTGCTTATCGGCGTAGTCATGTTTCTGGTCATCAATAAGGAGTACCACACCACCTTTAACGAAACCTACAAAGAATCGGCGAATCTGCGCATGGAAATCGCCGAGGGAATCAGGCAATTGCCCCTGTCCTCCTTTAATAAAAAGGACTTAACCGATGTCTCCCAAACCATGATGAAGGATGTGGAGGCCATCGAACACGCTCTGTCTCACTCCGTGCCGACCTACTACGCCTACCTTGCCACGGTGGCGGTGATCGGCATCATGCTTCTCATCGGCCAACCCCTTCTGGGGCTCGCCGTCTTGGCGCCCATTGTGCTTAGCATTTTTCTCGCCCATCTGTCGCAAAAAATGCAAAAACGAGCGACGAAAAAGTATTATCTTCGTCAGCGCAAGTCCTCGAAAGCCTTTCAGGAGCTTATCGATCTTCACGAGGAGATTCAGTCCTACCATTTAAGCGAGACAAAGAAAAGTGAGGCGACGCGACTGGTGCGGCGAAACGAAGCCGTGCACATTCACACGGAGCTAGGTCAGGCTCTTCCCGTCACCTTTTCCGGCGCAATTAGCTTTTTGTCTCTGGGCTTTGCCATGGTGGCGGGCACCCGGCTTCTGCAAAGCGGCACCATTAACGTGCTCTACTTTGCCGGCTATGTCTTTGCGGCGGCCCGCCTGATCGACGCCACCACCGCCTTCACCATGGCCCACGCGGAAATCGCCTACATTTCAAGTAGCGTCGATAAAATCAAAAGCTTGGTGGATGCGCCGGAACAAACGGGAAGCCCGACGGCCCTCACCGGCTTTGACATCGCCGGGGAAGATGTCTGCTTCGCCTACGATAAGAAAAAGAATGTCATCGATGGCATCGCCTTTGAAGCGAAGCAAAACACGGTAACGGCATTGGTGGGCCCCTCCGGCTGCGGCAAATCCACTTTGCTCCGCTTGGTAAGCCGCCTCTACGATTACGACGCCGGGCATATGACTGTGGACGGCAAAGAGCTTTCCTCCATTCAAACGGAGGATCTGTTTAAGCACGTGTCCATGGTCTTTCAAGACGTGCTCCTCTTCAACGGCTCCGTCTTCGATAACATTCGCATCGGCAAATACGACGCCACGGAAGAAGAAGTCTACGAAGCGGCGAAACGTGCCGGCTGCGACGATTTCGTAAAGCAATTGCCCCAGGGATACGACACAATCATCGGCGAAAACGGCTCCCGCCTTTCCGGCGGCCAGCGGCAGCGAATCTCCATCGCCCGCGCCTTTTTGAAAGATGCGGAAATCATTCTTTTGGATGAAATCGCCGCGTCCCTGGATGTGGAAAACGAAAAATACATTCAGGAATCCTTGAATCGGCTGATAAAAAATAAGACGGTGATGATTATTTCCCACCGCATGAAATCCATCGAAGGAGTGGATCAGATCATCGTGATGAACGGCGGAAAGATCGAAGCCTGCGGACGGCACGAGGCGCTTTTGGATGAAAGCCCCACCTACCGCACCATGATCGAAAGCTTCGAGCGCTCAGACGCCTATGTCTATTAGGAGGTTATCATGAAATTAAATGTACGAGATTTAGTGAACGCGGGTGCATTTTCCCTGCTCACGGTAATGGCTATTTGGGTCGGCGGCATGATCGGCTTTATTCCTGTCGCCATGCCCTTCGTCCCATTTGCCTGCGGCTTGCTTTCGGGACCGGTATTTATGCTTTATTCCACCAAGATCCATCGATTCGGGATGATCCTCGTCATGGGCGTCGTTTGCGGCCTGGTCTTTTCCTTGGGAGGCCACGGCGCCGTGGCACTGCCATTGATTATTGCCGTTTCGCTTTTATCGGAGTGGGTTATGAAGAAAGGCGGCTACAACAGTCCGAAACAAGCGCGACGGGCCTATACGGTATTTATGCTCTTTGCAGCGGCGAACTTATTGCCTCTCTATTTTGCGCGGGATCAATACATTCAGTCCCTGGTCGATCGAGGATACGGCGTGGATTTCGTGGATAAATTGGTCGCGGTTATGCCGAATTGGTCCTTTGTTCCCGTGGTCCTTTTGGGAATGCTTGGCGGTTATTTAGGCTGTACGATCGGTTTGAAATTAATTAATAAACATGCCCGGGCGATCGATACGGAAAAATGAACTTAGATTTTCGAACGAAGCTGGTCTTGACACTGGTTGTAGGGATTGTATGTGTGGGAGGCAGTCTCGCTCACAGTTACCCGCATTTCGGACCGATCCTTTGTCTTTTTCCCTATTTGTTGGGAGCATTGGATAGAAAATGGTCCTTTGTATTGAAGGGCACGATCACCTCGGCCTTGGCTTATGGGGCAACCCTTTATTTGCAAGGAGAGGGATTTTTCAGCTTGTGTTTTAATTTATACGCAGGCATCGTCCTTCGGATCTTGCCCGGGGTGATGATGGGCTATTATGCCATTACGACCACAACCTTGTCCGATTTGGTATGCGCATTAAAAAAATGGCATATGCCCAACGGCATCTTAATTCCCGTCTCCGTTATGTTTCGTTTCTTTTACTCAATTAAAGAAGATTACGGAAAAATAAAAGAAGCGATGTGGATGCACGGCATGGGCAGACAGGACCTCTTGACAAAACCGGTGGAGTATTTGGAGTACCGTTTCATGCCTCTTTTAATGATTACATCGAATACCGCCGATCACGTGGCTATTTCTGCCATGACGCGTGGCATGACGGAGGATTGCAACAGGAGCAGTATTTCGACCACGCGGATACGATGTTTCGATGGTGTATTGCTTGCATTTGCCTTTGTCGTTATCGGCTTGGCAGTAAGGAGTAAGTATGCTGGAATTTAAGGATTTTTCCCTTTCCTATGGAAAATCAGAGAAGATCTTGGATCGCGTAAACCTTGCTTTTTCTCCCGGCACGGTGCATGTCATCACAGGCAAATCCGGCTCGGGAAAAACCTCGCTGATCCGTGCCGTGAACGGGATTATTCCCGAAATCATACCGGCTGATCTGAGCGGGACGATAAACTATAACGAAAAACCGCTTTTGCCTATGACCATAAGTGAGCGGAGTCAATTGATCGGTACGGTTTTTCAAAATCCGAAGAATCAATTTTATGCCGTGAACGTAAAAGATGAGATGGCTTTTGCCTTGGAGAATCGTGGAATACCGCGTGAGGAAATTTTGCGACGCATTGATTATTACGCAGATCAATTGGAACTAAAACAGTTACTGGATAAGGATTTAATGACATTATCCGGAGGCGAGAAACAACGGGTCGCCATTGCATCGGTCGCCATGATGGATAATGCCGTGTACGTGTTCGACGAACCGTCTGCTTCCTTGGATCAGCATTCGATCCAAAAGATCAAAGACGTGATCGTCAAGTTAAAAGATGCCGGAAAGATCATCTTAATTGCAGAGCATCGTCTGTACTATTTAAACGATGTGATGGACAGTTTGTGTATCATCGATCATGGCCGCCTCATTCAATACAATCGCGGCGAGATCGACGAGCAAGTGATTGAAAAGCATCACCTTCGATGCTTGGAAACACCGAAAGAATGCGAGCTGAGTCATAAGACGTACAGGCAACAGGATTTGCGGGAGAAAGTATGTGATGAAAAAGCCGCTTGTCTATGTAAGAATTTCCGCTGTCGGTATAAAAATCCCTATACGAAAGAAATTCGGGAGATTTACGATATGAATATCTCTTTCGAGCCGGGCATTTATTTTATCACCGGGGACAATGGAATCGGGAAATCGTCTTTTATCCGTCAAATGTGCGGCTTGAACAAAAAACAAAAAGGCGTCACCTACTGGAAGCAAAGGGTGATTAAGAAACCGGGAAAAGTCATTTCCCTCGTGATGCAGGACGTGAATCACCAGCTTTTCACGGAATCGGTATATAAGGAAGTGGCCTTGGTCGTAAATGACCGAGCGCAGATTGAAGACGCGCTAAAAACCTTTGATTTATGGCATAAAAAAGACGCGCATCCGCAAAATTTATCGGGCGGTGAAAAACAGCGGCTCGCCATGGCGCAGGCCTATGGAAGCGAAAAAGAACTGGTTATTTTGGATGAGCCGACCTCAGGTCTCTGTTTTGATACCATGTGTCGCGTCATCCATGCCCTGAAAAAAATGAAAGAAGCGGGGAAGCTCATCATCGTCGTTACACACGATTACGAGCTTATCAACCGAACAGATGAAGGGATTGTTCACTTTGACAAATTTAGAAGATTGGGTTGACGGCGTTGAGTCTTGGGGGTTTCGCGTCGTGGATTACGACGAGGACACCATGTTTTTTGAAGGCATTGAAAGGGACGATGACACCATGGTCACCTATCGCATCGCCCCCGGCGTCTTCGTCGATTACATCAACATAAAGAGCCGCTACCGCTCGGAAAATGCCGCTCACAGCGGCAGGCGGGGCTATCGCATCGCCTATTGCAGCAGCGGAAACTACTACACCCACATTAACGGAAGCAAAGTGTTAATCACCTCGGCGGAAGTTTTTGTGGGTAAAGCGATTCCCGAAGCCAAGGCTTCCTACGGTACGCAAGAGGGCATCGTCGCTTTTAATATCGTGGTGGCACCCGATGAAATCGAGGGACGCACGTTTTTGGCGGATCTGTCCCGAGATTTTGTCGAAGCGGTAAAAGAGGTCAAGGACATGGGCTTTACGGTGAAGCGAAAAGATGCCCTGGATGAAGCCCGCGGCTTAATCGACGCATTGGCAAAAGCGGATCGCGCCGGCATCGGTCTCATGGCCTTTCGACTGCTCTCCACCATTTCCAAGGAGCAAGTGAGCGCCAATCGCAAGCGCTATTTTCAAGAGACGGAGGATGAATTTGTTGCTGAAATAGAGCAGTACTTACGGGAGAATTTAAAGGAGCCCGTGACCTTAGACCGCCTGGAAGAAGTCTTTGGTTGCTCCAAATCTACGATCATCAACAAATTCATCCGCACCTGCCAATACACTCCCATGAAATACTTGGCGAACTTGCGCATGATGGAAGCGGAGCGGCAATTAATCGACACCAACGCCTCCATGACCTACATCGCCGAGTCCGTGGGCTACGACAACCCGTCGAATTTTTCTCGTGCCTTTAAGCAGTTTACGGGATTATCTCCGTCGGCTTACAGAAAATGCTTCGGCCAATCGAAAAATGACACAAAAAAAGCAAAGCCAACGTCTAGAGTGACCCCATAAAGTATTCCGCATTTGAGTGCGAATTTCTCATTGACAGGTCTGCAATAAATATATAAAATAAAAAACACAATTGTTCAGTAAAGGAGGAGTTATGAACCAAAGAAGTCGAATTTGTCTTTATCTCATCGCCTTGTCCTACATTCTCTTGCAATTGATAAGACTATGGCACGAGTATTTCGATCCTTCAATGGGCGGCATTCCTTCTTATTTGGCGTTGCCCCTTGTGCCCGTCGGATTGGGCTTAGTCTCATGCCTGTTGGGTGAGAAAAAAGAATAAGTTGTCTAAAGGTGCCATTAGCCTTATACGATACATTGCTGCGGCGTCGCATTCCACGAAAGACTTTAAAGGATCCGTTGATAGTCAATCCTCAATGGATCCTTTTTTATAATGAGAGAATACAATTCGACTGATGTCACAAAGGTTGAATAACAAATAAAAAAGGAAGACGGCTGTCTTCCTTAATCCTCTTCGTGGACGCGTTCCCGAAGGGGTTTCTTTTTTTCAGGCTTTTGTTTTTCCCCACGATGAAGCCAATAGGCTTAGAAAAGGCAGAAAATAAGGATTCGTCAAAAGAAACTTACGAAACTTACGACAAACTTACGACAGAAAAAATCGACTTTTCAAAAGTAAGAGTAGAGCCATTATTTGAAGATATGGTTGATTTTGATACATTCTCAAAATCTGATTTTAGAGTTGTAAAAGTTTTAAACTGCGAAGAAGTTCCAAAATCAAAAAAACTTTTGAAATTTACATTAGATGATGTTTCTGAAAAAGAAAGAGTTATTTTATCTGGTATTAAAGAATATTACAGCGCAGAGTCTTTAATTGGAAAGACACTGCTTGCGATTTGTAATCTTCCTCCACGTAAGATGATGGGAATCGACTCAGAAGGTATGATTATATCTGAAATTTGCGGGTACGACGGAGAAGAAAAACTTAACTTAACAATGTTGGATGATAATATTCCAGCAGGATCAAAATTATATTAAAGAACACGCTAATTATGAAACTGGGGTTTGTTATGAATCCCAGTTAAATTTTTAGGGGTATGTATGAGATGGATAATTAGAATAATTTTATTACCGATAAGATTAGTGTTGAGTTTGCTCATAGCTTTTTTAACCTTCATATTAAGTTTGAGTACTGCGTTGTTAAGCGTAGTTTCTACTTTAATTTTTATAATTGGATTAGCTAGCATATTTCAAGGAGATAAGCAAATTGTAATTGAAGCACTAATATTAGCATTTTTATTTAGTCCATTTGGATTACCTAAATTAGGTATATATGTTATTGGATTATTAGAATTATTAAAATATACAATAAACTCAATTTGAAGAAAAATAAATATTAGACAATCGTAGACGATAGAAAGTAATAATTCTGTCGTCTTTTTTTTATTTCAAAGAAAGGAGGTAAGGATGAATTTTGATTATTTTTATAATAGGCAATCTGAAATGTATAACTTTATTAGGTTACCTATGGTATTAATGGAAGATGAGATTTTTGAGAGCATTTCTATTGAAGCTAAAGTTTTGTATTCATATATGCTTAATCGAATGGGTCTTTCATATAAAAATGGCTGGATAGATGAAGATGAAAAAGTCTTTATTTACTACACAATTGAAAGTATAAAAGAGCAATTTAATTGTGCGAGTGAAAAAGCAAATAAATTAATAGCTGAACTTGATATTAAATCAGGAATAGGACTGATTGAAAAGAAAAGACAAGGACTTGGAAAGCCTAACAGAATTTATGTTAAAGACTTTATGAGCATATTTAATAATAAGGAATTAAAAAATCAAGAAGTTCGAAAAACAAAATTCCAGAAGTTCGATAATCGAAATTCAAGAGATTTGAATATCGAAAGTCAAGATTTTCGAAAATCGGAAGGTAACTATAACAATATTAATAATAATGAGTTAAGAAAGAATGATTTTAGTAAAGGTCAAAAGCCTTATGGAATATATAAAAATATATTTTTGACTGATGAAGAATACAAGGACTTAACAAATGAGTTAGGAAGTAGAATTAATGAATACATTGATAGGCTCTCGTCATATATGAAAGCAAATAACAGAGAGTATCAAGACCACAAGGCAACGATAATCAATTGGTATCTTAATGATCAGTCGAAAAACATTAATGATAATACAACAAGGAAAATGAATTACGATATAGGAGAGAGTTTATGACAAGTTTAAAAGATTTTGTATTAAGAGAAAATGATATTGAAAGAAATGGGTATATCTATTGCAAGGTATGCGGTAAAAGAGTCGATGGAGAATTACTTGACCTTGGATTTACAAAGTTTATTCCAAGAATTAAATGTGAATGTGAAATAAAAAGAGATAAGGAAAATGAAGAAAGAGAAAGACTAATGAGAATATCGTCATTGAAAAGAGATTGCTTCTCATCGCCGCTCCAACACCAATATACTTTTGAGAAATTCTTAAATGAAAAAGGTCAAGCCTATAAGGTTGCCTATAATTATGCTAAAAGTTTTGAACAAATGAAAAAAGACAATGTTGGACTTTTATTTTATGGAGATGTTGGCAGTGGAAAGACTTATCTTGCTTGTTCTATTGCAAATGAATTAATCAAAAGAGAACAAGTTAAAGTTAAGATTATGAATTTATCTCAAGTTATAAACCAAATACAAAAATCTGCATTCAAGATAGATTCAAATGAAATTATAGATAACCTATCAAATATTCCCTTGTTAATTTTAGATGATCTTGGAATTGAAAGGGATACATCTTATGCAAGAGAACAGGTATATAACATTATAAACTCAAGATACTTAAAGGGTAGGCCGACAATTTTCACTACAAACTTATCATTGGAAATTGTTCAAAATCCTAATATTGAACTTGAGTATCAGAGGATATATTCAAGAATACTTGAAATGACAATACCAGTTAAAGTTACGGGAGAAGATTTTAGAAGAAAAATCCATCAAGAGAAGTTAAGAAAATACAAAGAGTTACTTTTATATGGAGGTGGAATAGATGATTAATGAAGAAGTATCTAGGTCAAGTCTTAATCTTGAAGTAAGACTTGCAAAAGCAACGAGTAAAGCAATTCTTGATGTCTTAAAGAAAGTTCACAAGCAAATAGAAGAACAAGGAGGTTTGAAAAATGTAATAAAAAATAATGGAGAAGAAGTAAAGCTAAAGGATATGGTTAAAAAGGGACAGTTAGAAGAAATTAATCTAAAGGATCCTGAGTTAAAAGAATTAAAGAAAATTTTAAATAAGCACGGAGTGAAGTTTTCTGTTATGAAAGATAAGGAAACTGGTAACCACTCTGTGTTTTTTCAATCTAAGGATATAAAAGTAATGGAACACGCCTTTAAAAAAGCAGTTAAGGCTTCTGAAAGAAAGTCCGATAGAAAAGATTCAATAACAAAGACTATAAATAAGTTTAAAGATATGGCTAAGGACACTATTAGCAAAGATAAAGTTAAAAATAAACATAAGGAGCAAAGCTTATGATAAGTAATTTAAAAACATTTGAAAATAAGAATTTTGGGAAACTCACTGTTATAGAAAAAGACGGTGAGTTTTTCTTTATAGCAAATGAAGTAGCAACGATGTTGGGATACGTCAATCCAAGAAAAGCTATTTATGACCATGTAGATGAAGAAGATAAGGGTGTAACGAAATGGAACACCCCTGGAGGAATACAGAATATTTCAATAATTAACGAATCAGGACTGTATTCACTTATCCTCTCATCAAAACTGCCACAAGCAAAAATATTTAAAGCTTGGGTAACTAGAGAAGTCTTACCAAGTATTAGAAAAAACGGAGGATATATAGTAGGGCAAGAAAAGAAAACTAACGAAGAGCTATTTGCAGATGCAATTCTTGTAGCCAATAGAATTATTGCCGAAAGAGAAGAAGAAATTGAAGAATTAAGACCAAAGGCAGATTATTATGACAAATTAGTAGATTATAACCTACTTACAAACTTTAGAAATACTGCCAAAGAGTTAGGAATACCACAAAATCAATTTATAAGTTTTCTAATGGATAAGGGATTAATTTACAGAGATAAGAAAAAGAAACTCTTACCTTATGCAGATAAGAACAAGGGATATTTTGAAGTAAAAGAATGGATTGATCCACTAGGTACACTTGTAGGAATACAAACATTAATAACACCAAAGGGAAGACACTACCTACTAATTTTATTAGATAGTGAAGGTTTCTACGATGAATAAGATATTAGAAGCCATTCTTTCTGATATTAAAAACCTAATTAAAATAGACAACCCAAAGAAATTTATATTATCAAACATTCCCTATCTATCATTCTTCTACATTGGAAATATCTTTTCTAAGCACATCAATTCTTATGTAGGAGGAGATATTATTGATAAAATAATGGTGGGAATTTCTGATATAGGAACTTTATCTTATGTACCAAGCCTTAATCCAAGGGACTTGTTATTGGGTATTTCAGTTGCTGGTCTTGTTAAGCTAATAGTTTATAGTAAAGGTAAAAATAAAAAGAAATATAGGCAAGGTAAAGAATATGGATCTGCAAGATGGGGAGAAAGTAAGGATATTGCTCCATATATTGACCCTAAGTTTGAAAACAATGTTCTCATAACTAATACCGAAAGACTAACAATGAACTCAAGACCTAAAAATCCTAAATACGCTAGAAATAAAAATGTATTGGTAATAGGTGGTTCTGGATCAGGTAAGACAAGATTTTATGTAAAGCCAAATCTAATGCAAATGCACTCTTCCTATGTAGTAACAGACCCTAAAGGGACACTTGTGTTAGAGTGTGGAAAAATGCTATATGAAAATGGCTACGACATAAAGATATTAAACACAATAAACTTTAAAAAATCTATGAAATACAATCCCTTTGCATATTTGAGAAGTGAAAAAGATATTTTAAAGCTAGTCCAAACAATTATAGCCAACACCAAGGGAGATGGAGAAAAGGCAGGAGAAGATTTCTGGGTAAAGGCTGAAAAGCTATATTACACTGCCCTCATCGGTTATATCTATTATGTAGCACCAGAAGAAGAAAAAAACTTTAAGACGCTTTTGGATATGATTGACGCAAGTGAAGTTAGAGAAGATGACGAAACCTATATGAACCCAATTGATAGGCTCTTTGAAGCTCTTGAAAAGAAAGACCCAAGTCATTTTGCAGTTAAGCAATATAAGAAATATAAGCTGGCAGCTGGAGTAATAGAATTAAGGAGAACACTTAATCACTATTTTAGTGAAATATGTACTTCTTAATTCTTTTTTTATTGAAAAATTAAGAGAAAGGGGGTAAAAATGAGGAATTT
>CABJAE010000003.1 GCA_902363535.1 Peptoniphilaceae bacterium | reverse complement strand
GGAACGCACAACAAGATCAAGACCGTGAAGCGCGTCGCTTTTGGGATGCGTAACTTTCATCATTTCCGAACCAAACTGCTTTTCGTCTGTTCAAAAGACCGGTGATGAATGGCTTTTAGGAAAACAAAAAGGAGCCTAGTTTTCACTAGACTCCCCAATGGTTGACATAGAACCACTTAATCGAGTAAGCATTTCGCTTGCTCGATTTTGTTTTACATAACATTCGTTCTATGCGGATTGCATGCGTTCACGGTACTCTTTCGGACTCAGGCCTCCTAGCTTTTCTTTGATTCGATCGTTGTTGTAGTAGCGGATGAAATTTTCGATGGCCCGAACGAGTTCTTGTCGGCTTCGGTAGACGTAACCGTCGTAGATTTCTCTTTTCAAAACACTGAAGAAGTTTTCCATGGGTGCGTTGTCGTAGCAGTTGCCTTTTCTGGACATGCTTTGAAAGATGTGGTGTTCTTCCAACATGGCTTGATAGGCGGTCATTTGGTAGCTCCACCCACGGTCGGAGTGGAAGGTGCGCCGGTAGGGGCAGCCGTTGGTTCGTTCGATGGCTTCCTCTAAGCCTTGTAGCATGGTGACGCCGTTGGGTTGGTCGGAGAGGACGTATCTGATGATTTCCAGATTGTACATGTCCATGTACGGATCGAGGTAGAGTTTCTTTGTTTGAAGTTTCCCCGCTTTGTCTTCGATGTAGTATTTGAATTCCGTGGTGTCGGTGGTAATTTTCTGGTAAGGGACAGAGGTATTGAAGCGACGGTTGATTCGATTCTTCTTGATTTTACCGACAACGCCTTTGTAGGAGTTGTACTTCTTGTATTTCCTGCCATAGGAGCGGACTTGAAGGCCCGTGACCTGAACCAGTCGCTGAACTTTCTTTTTATTTGCCGCCCATCCCCGGTTCTTCAGCTCCAGATGGATCCTTCGATAGCCGTAGTCTTTGTGTTCGCGCCGTATGGCCAGGATCTCGTCTTTCAAGGCTTGGTCTTTGTCTTCTTCACTCCACTTTTTCTGCCAGTACATAAAGGTGGATTTGGGAAAGTTGATGGCGGCGAGGATCTTCGTTAGTTGGAATTGTTCTCGGAGTTTGGCGACGATCTTCGCCTTTTCTTCATTGCTTCTTCCCTCTCCAAACTCCTTAATTGCTCCCAGAACATCTTTTGAATGGTAAGTTTCCGATTCTCAGCTTCTAATTCTTTGATGCGATTTTCCAATGCCTCCCGTGTGGAAGCATCAAGATCTTCACTCGACTTTGAAGGATTTGGTGCTTGATTGCGGTCGTCTTTCTTCGTCACAGGTCTCCCTCGCTTGTGTGATCGCAGCCCCTCAATGCCCTTCTCTCGATACTGTCTCCGCCAGTTAACGATCATGGATGGATTAGTTAAACCGAGTTCAAGGGCCAATTGTTGGTAACTGCATTCGCTCGTTTCGTAGCGTGTAATGGCTTCTAACTTAAACTCTACACTGTACGCACGATTATTTCTAGAGCGCATTAACCCTTCATCGCCAAATTGTTTGTAATTGTTCACCCAGCGTCTGATCTGCGAATGGTCAATTTGATATTTCATAGCCAGAGTTTTATAACCTGCTTTGCGGCCCAAGTATTCCTCAACAATTTTCCTTTTAAATTCATAACTGTATTTTGCCATTAAAAGACCCCCAAAGGTTGGATTTCTTGGTCCAACTTTTGGGGGTCAGTGCATGAGAAACGACTGCAGAGGCTTTTTCTTTACTTTGAAAGAGCCATCAAAAAGCCGCGCGGAAGAAATAATTTAAATGAGCTAGAACATAAGAATAAAAAGGCAGCAGAAAGCAAAAATAAAGGAAAAGAGAAGAAATATAAAAACAACAGTTGATAATTAATATCAGCGTGATATAATTTCGAATTAGAAGATCACTTTGCTCATGACAACTTTGGATTAGGTCTGCTATGGAAAAATACATAGATTTGATGCGGACAAAGGGGCCATGGAATTTATAATGAAGGAGAAAATATGAAACAAAAAGAGCAACGACCTCGTTACGGAATGCGAAAATTGTCTGTCGGTTTCGTCTCATGCCTTTTAGGCTTTACCTTAATTGCAGGATTTTTACCGGGGTCCTCCTATGCCGCCTCCGGCTCCGGAACGAATAGGGCAATGGATGCGAATCAAAAGCCGGCGCTTGTCGGGAACCAAAGTATAAGTCGCCTTGAACGCGAGCAAGCGAAAGAGAAAAATTCCAAAGCGGACAAGACCAATGTGGAATTTGCCGAAAGGGTTAGACAGGCCAAGGACGAACTTCAAAGGTACATGAAAACAGTGGAAGAGAAGGTTCTTAACAGCGATTCCATTGAATTTCAGCCGGGCGTGAAAGATGAAGTCAAGGGCGCCGTTGAAAAAGCGAAGACTTTATTAGGCAAAGAAAAAATTACGGAAGAGGAATTGAAATTTATTGAAAGTGTCCCTTATAAAAAGGTTAATGGAAAGAAATCCGGCCTCTTCAGGGATTATACGAAAAAAGCTCTCGTCAATTATAAGGTGCTGGGGGCGCGAGATCAGCTCAACCCCCACAATAATAAAAAGTATGTGGCATTAAAGGACAATAAGATTGAAATTCAGTCGAATCTTGCAGGGGCCGGAAAGATCGGCGAGAATGAAGAAGCTTTCTTTAAGCTGAATTATGTGACACAGAAGGATTTTGAAGAAGGGAAACCCAAGGCAGTAAGCAGTCCATCGACGAGGGTGGATACAAGCACGTCGGCGACGCCGAAATATAAGAAGCAGGAAGTGCCTCGGGATGATTACACGGTAAAACAAGTAGCCGGCGGCTATGAAATCGAAATCACGAAGCTACCCGAAAATGCCAAATATATTAAACCTATCGTCTATGTAAAATTTGCAAATGACACGTATTTTGAAAACGGAGATATGGTTGCAGTGACGGCTGCGGAAAATCCGGGAACGCCGAGTACGCCTGAGGCACCGAAAGTAAAGCATCAGGCATTTATTTTCGGCTACGGCGATAACAGCTTCCGCCCGGAAGGAAAGATCAGTCGCGCCGAGGCGGCGTCCATGATCGCCTCTCTGGCCGGTTTGGATACGAGCAACAAGGCCAAACCCGATTTCAAAGACACGGACAGCAGTTGGTACAACGAAGTGATCAACGCCATGGTGAAAAATGATTTAATGTTGGCGGATAAAAACGGAAACTTCCGTCCCAACGAGCCCATCACGCGAGCTGAATTTGCCCGGGCATTGGCCGGCATCGACAAAAAGACGGATCGCATCGCGCCTTTCGCCGATGTAAAGGGTCATCCTTTTGAAGCTGCTATTAATCAAGCCTTCGGCAACGGCCGAATTATCGGCTACCCCGACGGCACCTTTAAGCCCGACGGAGCCATTACGAGAGCTGAAGCCGTGACGATTCTGAATCGTTACGACGGCAGGAATATGAGCAAGCAAGATCTGATGAAGATTAGAGGGAACTTCAATTCCTTTAAGGACGTCAGTGAAAATCACTGGGCATATGTCCAAATCCTCATGGCGGCAAACAATTATCAAGCCATGCTTGATGCATTGGCCGCGCACAAGTAAAATCCCACAGAATCTTTTCTTTTAACTTCTTCCGGAATCCTGTGCGTGTAAGCGATAGATTTCTTTTCGGGGGGCGTGAATCACATGGCTCATGCGCAGGGCATCGTCGATGTCGTGGGCAATGAGGATGCTGGTAAGAGCGTACTTTTCTTTAATGGGCAAATACAATGCCCTTGTCATGGCAACCAAGCGGAAGAATAGCTCGTCTATCGGCCTGCCGTGGCAAATTTAAGACGCGGGGGATTCTACACGGCAAGAACGGAAATATCTTTGATCCCAAGGGCACGGCGAGCCGAGAAGAGGCCACCCAAATGATGCTGAATTTAAAACGCCAATTAGATTAGTTAAACGAAAAAGAGACCTCTTCGACAGAAAAATCGGGGAGGTTTTTTTATATCCCTTCGGAATGAGGTCATTTACGGGAAAATCGCTATTGCGTAACGATGCTTAGAATGGTATATTGAATACAATAAAAGGAATAAGAATATCTGAAATCAGATTTAAAGTAAGGAGGTAGGATGATGAAACGAATACTGACGATTGGTCTATCTGTAGTGCTCCTGTGTTCAAGCCTCGTGTATGCAGCGGATTCTTCCACGCTACCCGGCGGAAACACCGGTGATCTCACCCTCGAGAACGGAGCCGTTCTGTGGCCCGAGGTTTCCGAAGCGGAAAGAAAAGAGATGGAAGAAAAAGAATATGAACTGATGCAGCAGGTTCGAAAGGGAAATACCGGCGATCTTACCCTTGAGGATGGGGCCGTTCTGTGGCCCGAAGTTTCCGAAGCGGAAAGAAAAGAGATGGAAGAAAGCGAATATGAACTGATGCAGCAAGTGCGGAAGGGAAATACCGGCGATCTTACCCTTGAGGACGGAGCTGTCTTGTGGCCAAAGATGCATGAAGGGGAAAGATTAGAGAAGGAAAGAAAAGAAAAAGAGATTGCGAATCAAGTGAAAGATCTCCGTTATCAAGCAGCCTTAAAAGCCAGTGAAAAAGCGGAAGAAGAATATAATAAGACCGGCAAAGTTCCATCAACGGATGAAAAGACGTCGAGGCCTTTCTCTGAAGAGCGAGGGAGCTTTGAAGCCGGCAAGATCTATCAAAATGTCAGAAATGTGCCGGTGAGAAAGCAAGAAACCACGTATTACGGTGGTGTGGCTACGGTGAAGCAATTGGACGATTATTTTAACGGAGAGAGGTATACGCAAAAACAAATTGCCGGCTTTTTAGGCACTACTTTCCAAGGGACTGATTTTTCCCGCGTCAAACAGTTTTTGCGCGATTACGTGAAGTCCGGCTATGTTTTATCGAGCATCGGCAGTTTCGATAACTGGCATCGGATCGTCGTGAACTCCATTGATAACAACAGACCCGCGGTGCTGGATATCTCAACCGATGGTATCGATTCATTCGAGTATCATACGACGGGCCACATTTTAAATGTAAGCGGCTATCGATTTGGCTCGGTACCGAACGAAGTTCAGGTGACGGATCCCCATTATAAATTCAGCGGCACAAAGGTCTATCCGGCGCACGATTTGTATCGGGCAAATCAAAAGCACTTTAGACAGCAAATCATTCATTAAAGAAAGGGGAGCGATCCCCTTTTTTAATTTATAGGACAGATCGTCGTAGGAAAGGATAATAAAGGAAAGGAGAAGGCCATGAAGAAATTTGCCATTGTGTGTATATTGCTTTGCTTGCTTGCCTGTGGGAGAAAAGAGGCCGTGCCTCAGGGGAACTCGGGAGCGGAAAAGGGATTGGAAAATTCGGCTCGGGAGACGAAGGTGCTTTCCGACAATTTAAAAGAGCCGAAGACGATGGAGTTTACCGTCCTTTCCTTGGACGAGATCAAGGAGGGTTTTTCGAAAAAAGAGATTTCCGAGGGCTCAGTTTTCGGATTCGATCCGAAAGAGGAGATTTTATACCAAGACATCAGCGATCCCACTTTGGAAGCGTTTAAAAACATCCGAATCACCGATCTCAAGACCGGTGAGGGTCACGATGTGGAATTGGAGCGCGCCTATAAATACATGGACGCCGAAAAAGTGGTGGATGGGACGTTTTATTTTATCGGATCCAATACGGATGCCGGTGTGGATTACGTCGAGGTTCATCCCGACGGAAAGGTGAAACGAGTGGCCCTTTCGGATTTCGACCGAATCGCCGCCTTTGCCGAAAAAGCGGGCTTTTACGTCAGTTTGGAAAAAGTGCTCGGCGAAAATAAATTGGAAAACGCCATGTACTTTATAGAATACGGCGGGGAGAAGGCAGATGAAATTTTAAATGCGGCCTTTACTTTAGGAAAAGACGAAAAAGTGAAAGAAGGGCATCTGTTTACGAATTTCTACGGCATGGGAAATACCGTGGGATTTCAGGAACTGGACGATTATTCGGAAAATGTCACCGAAGCCAAGGGATCCTATTTGCTGGACAGAGAGAAACATATCCTCTACGAGATCCCTTTTATTACGAGGCTTTCAAGATATTTGGCGGGAGATCCCGACCTCATCGTCAATTTGAACGCGCCGAATCCCGAGGGAGATCCGGAAAAAGATCGCTGCACCCTCTACAAAAAAGAGGACGACGGGTATCGGCCCTATGTCTTGCCGGGCTACGACTATTCGAATTTTCTTCGCGAATCGAGAATTTTGGAGGACGGCCGCCTCTTTATTGACGGGGATATGAGCCTCGACTTCGTAGATCTTTCCGAGATGAGGGCAAAGAAAATTTCTACAAGACAAGAAAATCTGCGCTCGTTCTTTTTCAGCAACGACGGCATTTTGTCTTTCGTGGAAGAAGACGGGGACAAGAGTTATTTGTATTGGGGAAGGGTGGAGAAGTAGTTCGCCGCCTACATGCACCTGAAACGGCCCGCCGGATTTTAATCCATGGATGCTTTAGAAATAAAACAGACAGAAAAAAGGCTCTTTCTCATCCTTTCGATGGGAAAGAGCCTTTCGTATTCATTTAACTGAGTCTTCGGAAGTCTTTTAAGCCATAATGGCTTCCTGAATGGCCTTCTTCGCGTCCAAATAATCGCGGGAGACTTCAAATTCCTTGCGGTCCCCTTCCGGCACCTCGTAGGTGTAGGCGATGGATTTCTTTTTCGGGGACAGGACGTGAATCACATCGCTCATGCGCAGGGCTTCGTCGATGTCGTGGGTAATGAGGATGGTGGTAAGGGCGTATTTGTCCTTAATGGCCAGGTACCAATCCTGCATGGACGCCTTTGTAATGGCGTCTAAGCGGGAGAAGGGCTCGTCCAGGAGCACCAGGTCCTTCGAGAAGAGAAAGGTCCTTAAAAAGGCCGCCCGCTGGGCCATGCCGCCGCTCAATGCGCCGGGGTAGCTGTACTGGGTGCCTTCCAGGCCGAATTCCTTAAAGTAGCCGTCGGCCGCAGCCCGGGCTTCTTCTTTGCTCTTGCCCGAAAGGCGCAGGGGAAGGGAAACATTGTCGATGATCTTTAAATGGCGAAGGAGCAAGTCCTTTTGCAGCATGTAGGCCACATGGCCCGGCTCGCCGGTGACGTCTTCGTCCAGGAGATGCACCGTGCCCGCGTCGGGAACGTCCAGCCCCGCCAAAATGTTAAAGAGGGTGGTTTTCCCGCTGCCGCTTTGGCCCAAAAGGGACACGACTTTTCCCCTGTTCACGGAAAGATTCACTTCGTCCAGCACGACTTTCTCGCCGAAGCGGCGGCAAATGCCTTCGCCCTTTAAGAGGGGCTTATTGGGGGAGGTAGTCATTGCTGAAACCGAAATCTTTCGGAATTTCCCGATCGATTAATTTATTTTCCCAGAGCCAGCCGTAGAAAGCGTTCCAGCGATTGCTGTCGATGATGCCGAATTGTTTCGCATCGGCAATGTATTGTTTGGAAAGGTACGCTTGGCTTTCGTCGATCATTTTCTTATCCAATTCCGGGGAGGCCTTCACTAAAATTTCGGCGGCTTCTTCCGGATGTTCGGCGGCGTATTCGTAGCCTTTGGAAATGGCGGCCAGGGCTTTTTTCGCCGTGTCCGGATCGTTTTTCAGGAAGTCGTTGTTGGCGATTAAAATGGGGCTGTAGTAGTCGAATTCCGGGTGGGATTCGATAAAGGGAATGTAGTTGGTTTCCAGGCCTTCGACCTTGGTTTTAATGCCGTCCCAACCGTAGTAGACCCACACGGCGTCCACATTGCTGTTTAATGCGGCCACGATGTCGGTAACATTGGAGGGAAGAAGGTTGACCTTGGAGAAATCGCCGCCGTCGTCTTCCACCATGGTTTTAATCATGGCAAGTTCGATGGGCATGTTCCAGGTGGCGTAGGTGTGGCCGGTGAGTTTGCCCATGGAGTCGATGCCTTTATCTTTCGCACTCAAAAGGCCGGAGGTGTTGTGTTGCACCATGGCTGCCACAGCGGTAACGGGAAGGGGTTCTTCTTTGGCCCAGGATGCGGCGATGGTGTCTTGGAAGGAGACGCCGAATTCGCCGCCGCCGTTGGCTACCAGGCCTTCCGCGCCGCCTTCCGGCGGTTGCATGATTTCGAGATCGATGCCGGCTTCGTCGAGGAAGCCTTTTTCCTTGGCCACGTAAATTCCCGTGTGGTTCGTGTTCGGGGTCCAGTCCAGGACCAGGCGTACTTTTTGTTTGTCTCCGTCGGCTTTTTTACCGCCGCCGGAGGAACAGCCGGCCAGCATAAAGACGGCCAAAAGGACGGGCAACAAGCGTTTCATGTAACGTTTCATAGTATGCTCCTAACGATTCAATTGTTTCCAGGGCATGGCTTCTCTTTGAAAGAGATTCACCAGGCCCATGAGGATTAAGCTTAAAAACGAGATCAAAAAGATCACGGCAAACATGCGGTCGTAGCTGTATGCGTTTTTCACCCGGGTCATGTAGACACCGAGGCCTTGGAAGCCGCCGAGCCATTCGGCGATGACCGCCCCTACCACGGAGTAGGAGGCGGAGATTTTCAAGGCGGAGAAAAAGCCGTCCAGGGCATTGGGAAGCTTCACATAAGAAAAGATTTCCCGCTTGCCCGCGCCCATGGCGCGCAAAAGGCGCATTTCGTCCACATCCGCCGAGGCGAAGCCCTCGTAGAGATTGACGGCCATGGGAAAGAAGGTGACGATGACGATCAGGACCACCTTCGGCGTCATGCCGTAGCCCATCCAGAGAACCAAAAGGGGCGCGATGGCCACGGTGGGCACCGTTTGCGTGAGGACCAAGAGGGGATAGAGGGCGTCCTTCAAGAAGGCCGAGCGATCCATTAAAAAGGCGCAGAGAAAGCCCGAGACGATGCCGAAGAAAAGGCCCATGGCGGCCTCAAGCAACGTGACTTTTGAATGAACGACCAACAGAGGGAAGTCCTTCACAAAGGCCTTGATGACCTGTACAGGCGAGGGGAGCAGGTAGGCGGGCAAAAGGCCCGACGTGCTCAAGAACTGCCACAGGACGAGCAGGGCGACGATGAGGATGCTCCCTCTGAAGAGTTTACTGATATTTGTCGATTTTTTCATCGATGGATAAAATGGATTCTTTTCCGTGATTTAATTTGACATAGCACATGACGGATTCGGCGCCTTCTTCCAGCACCTTGGCTTGGCATTTGCGGAGCAGGTCGATGATTTCGTCCATGGAATCGCCTTCTACCGTGGTTTCGAAGGGGGCCACCACGTAATTTAAACCGCTTTCGTCGATTACTTTGATAACCTCGTCGACGATGCGAACAACTTCTTTGATGCCGCCGTCTACCGTCGGCAATACTTGAATGGCCATACTTGCTTTCATTTCTTTCTCCTTTCACAAAAAAAGCCGACGCACGGGGTGCATCGGCTCGATCCTTTTACAGCATTACCTGTACAAGTTCAATGGGTTGAGTAATTCTCTCTCAGCTGTGAGCACCCCTATACAGTTAGAGTATACCCGATTTTGAGAGATTCGAAAAGTTTTTATGAGAAAGTGGCGTTATAAATCGCTTCGATGGATTTGTCCGCCTCTTCGTCCAGGACGCCGACGATAATGTTCATTTCGCTGGCCCCTTGGATGATGACGCGGATATTGACATTGGCCCCGGCCAAGGCGCCGAAAATGTGGGCGCTGGTGCCGACGCGGTTTTTCATGTTGCGACCGACGATGGTGATCAGGGCGATGTTGTGGTCCACGGTAATGCGATCGGCATTGGTAAAGGTTTGAAGCTCGGCGATGAGCTGATCGGTTTTATTTTTCAGATATTTGCTGGCGATGACCAGGGAGATGGAGTCGATGGAAGAGGGCATGTGTTCCAGATAAATGTCGTTGGCTTCCAGGACGGAAAGAACTTTTCTGTGAAAGGCCAGATCCCGATTCATGCGGAATTTTTCGATATTGATGACGTCGAAGCCCTTTCTGCAGGCGATCCCCGTAATGTTTTCGCCTTCCATATCGTCGGGCACATTGGCCACGATGTAGGAGCCGTCTTCATCTTTGGCATTGGTGTTTCGGATCACCACGGGAATATTTTTTTCGATGACCGGAAACATTGCCTCGTCGTGCATGACCTTGGCGCCGCTGTAAGAGAGCTCGCGAAGCTCTTCATAGGTGATCTTTTTGATCTTTCGCGGATGGGGCACGATGGAAGGATCCACGGCGAGAAGGCCGGAGACGTCGGTCCAGTTTTCGTAGAGATCGGCGCCGACACCTCGGGCCACGATGGCGCCGGAAAGGTCGCTGCCGCCGCGGCTGAAAGTGATGATTTTACCGGAAGGCGTGGAGCCGTAGAAACCGGGGATCACGGCAGAGGCGTGTTCTTCTTTCATTTCTTCCAGAGCGCGATAGCTGGCTTCTTCGTCCCATTGGCCGTTTTCGTCGAAGCGAATCACCGTGGCGGCGTCGACGAAATCGTAGCCCAAGTAAGCGGCCAAAATTTTTCCGTTTAAGTATTCGCCTCGGGAGAGAACGTAGGATTTACTCACCTTGCCGGAGGTAATGGTGCTCAAAATCGTGTCAAGCTCCGCCTTCAAATCGAATTCGATGCCGATACCGTCTAAGATTTCGCGGTAGCGGGCTTCGATCATGCTCATGACTTCGTTGGGCGATAGCTTGTGCACGGCCATGTTGTAAAGAAGAATCAACAGATCCGTCACCTTTTGATCGCCGTTTCGGGCCTTTCCCGGCGCCGAAGGGATGACATAGAGGCGGTTTTCATCGCTTTCGATAATATCTTTAACTTTTTTAAACTGTTCACTATTGGCGAGGGATGAACCGCCGAATTTACATACGATGGGCATAATTTCCTCCTTTAGGTAATCTTATCCTATTGTAAGATTTTTTCTTCATCGAAACAAGTGCTTTTCCGTGAAAAAGCGGTAACAGACGGGAGAAAGAAAAAAGAACCGCCGAAGCGGTTCCGTTTTACGCGAATGTGGACGTAAGAAAGATGGCGATGATCCAAAAGAGTTTGGAGATCAAGTCGATGCTTACGAAGATAATGCCGTACCAGGCGAGAAAATCGCGGCTGTTTTCTTTCGGCAAGATGGAATGGGCCGAAGAATAGGCCAAAAACATAACCCACACATAGAGCAGGATGCTCATGAGGAAATGGGGCGTCACCGCACCCAAAACCGTGCGCCCCATGGCCGTAGAGGCGGGCAGGACGAAAAACACGATGGCCGACGGGATCAGGTACAGGATCCAGTGGAAGAGATTGTCCACGGTACGTTCCCGCAAATTATCTTCCACGCAACTGTTGGTGCGGGCCACATTGTTTGCGAAGAAAAAGCGGAACAGATCGATCAGCGCTTTTAACACAGCAAAGATAACGGCCAGAATGCCGATTCTTCCGAAGGCAAAGAAAATCGGTAGGGTACTGATGATAAGGCCGATGCCTAAAAGGCCGTAGACCCCTTGTTTGCCCTTTGCCATGACGCGGTCCCGCCCGCGAGAGAGTCGGTCGTAGGCTTTTAAGACGTAGGTATTGTCGGAAAGCTCGCTGATTTGATGGTGTTGCTTTTCCTCGGCGGGTTTTTCCGCCTTTTTCACGTCGGATTTTTCTTTTTTCAAACCGGCAAAGAAGGAAGTGAAAGGATTTTCCTTTTTCTCGTCGGATGCCGCCGCTCTTTTTGCCGCCTTTTGAGCCTTGGCCGCCGCCTTGGCTTCTTTTTTCGCCTGCTTGCGGGCTACTTTTTCAGAAATTGCCTCTGATTCGAAAGCTGCCGGCACGTCTTTCTCGACGGGCGTGGTTACGGATTTCGTATCGGCGAAGGAATCGGCGGCTTGAATCAAGGTATCATCGGCGCTTTCTTTTTCTGCGACGACCTCCTTCGTCTCGATGAGGGCGTCCTTCTTCGGCTCCTTCCCATCGAAGGCATCGGCGGGGGAGATGGTTTCTTTCTCAGGCGCCTTTTCCGTTGCCGACGCGGGGCTTTCTTTTTTCGCCGTGGTGTCTTCGGATTTTTTATTTTTCGAGAAGAAGGAAGAGAGGACGCCTTTCGAGGTCATTTTTTCCTCGTTTTCTCTTTCCTGTGCGTCTAAAATTTCGTTGACCTTTTTGTTTAAAGAGGACACGTCGCCGGTTTGGGCGAAGGTTTCCTGATCCATACCGTCCATGTCCTGAGACACGCGCAGGCGATCGGCCTCGGAATCGTCCAACATCTTTTGATTCCGCTCCAGGCGATCGGCCATTTCGCCGAAGACGGAGTAGGGATTGTCTTCCTCGTCGATAAAGCTGTTCCAAATAGCGGAAAAGCTCTTCTTTTTCTTTTTTTCCGTAGGCTGAGCGGGCTGAGGCCGCGTATCGGCTTTTTTCGAATCGGCCGCGGCAGAAGGCGCAGCTTCGACATGGGCGTTTGCCGCTTTTTTCTTCGGCTTTTCTTTTTTCGGCTTCGGGCGCGCGCCGGAGAGGGTTTCGTGTTTTTGAATACTCATGCCCACGTGGGTATCCACTTTATTTAAGTAATTTTTTAAGGCTTCGCCGTCTTCCGGATCGGAGGAGTAGGCGACTTTCGTGTCGCCACCGGAAGCGGGATGATCCAAACCGGCTTTCGGTGCAGGCGAGGCGTCTTTAAAATTTTTCTCGAAGAGTTTTCGCGCTTCTTCCTGATTGGCACCGCAGACGTGACAAAACTTCGCGCCTTTGACCAGTTCTTCGCCACATTGAAAACAATACAATGGATCGTCCTCCTTCTTCATCTGTTTTACCAAATTATAACATAGATTCGGTTGATTACAGAATGAAGTCACAAAAATGAAGTCATAAAAAAAACTCCGGAAAAACCGGAGCTTTTCTTAAAATCGAATCGTCGATTACTTAGCGGCGTTTTCAGCCTTGTCAGCGGAAGCTTCAGCGTTGTTAGCAGCAGCTTGAGCGTTGTCAGCAGCAGCGTTAGCTTTAGCAGCGTTTTCAGCTTTGTTAGCAGCTTCGTTTTGAGCGTTGTTAGCTTCAGCAGCAGCGTTGTTAGCAGCGTTAGCAGCGTTGTTTGCAGCGTTTTGAGCTTCATCAGCTTTGGGTTGGCAAGCAACGAGACCGAACATAAGGGTACCTACTGCCATAGCGCTAGCGATTTTCTTTAAGTTTTTCATTTCGAAATACCTCCTAAAAGATTCATATCATTGATGTAGCCTTAGTATAACCGCCCCATGTGATAGAATCGTGAAGGATTGGTCAAAATTTTCGGATCCAAACTAAGAAAGGACTAAGGGAAAAGATTTCTCGCAGCTCGCTTTTCATGTATACTATTAGCCGGAGGCGATTATGCAAGCACTGTACAGAAGGTATCGGCCCAAGACATTCGAAGACGTCGTCGGCCAAGAGATGACCATTACCGCACTGAAAAATCAAATAAAAGAAAACCGCGTTCACCACGCCTATATTTTCTCCGGCACCCGGGGCACAGGCAAGACGTCGGTGGCGAAAATTTTCGCCCGCGCCGTGAACTGCCTCTCCCCTGTGGGGGCCAATCCCTGCAACGAATGCAAGGTCTGCCGCGGGATTTTAGAAGAAAGCCTCTTCGATGTCATGGAAATCGACGCGGCCAGCAACAATTCCGTGGACGACATACGGGAGATTCGCGAGCACGTGGCCTATGCGCCGGCGGTGGCGAAGAAAAAAGTCTACATTATCGACGAGGTCCACATGCTCAGCAAGGGGGCCTTTAACGCCCTGTTGAAAATTTTGGAAGAGCCCCCGGCCCACGCCCTCTTTATTTTGGCCACGACGGAGCCGGAAAAAATTCCCGCCACGATTTTGTCCCGGGCCCAACGCTTTACTTTCTTTCGCTTAAAGGAAGAAGCCATTCAAGGGGAGCTCGCCCGGATTTTGGATTTGGAGAAGAGAAGCTACACCGACGAAGGCCTGGCGGTGATCGCCGCCCACAGCGACGGCAGCATGCGGGACAGCCTCTCCATTTTGGATCAGGTCCTTTCCATGGACGGTGGCGTCGTGGACGGGGAGCTTGTGCGAGACGCCTTGGGCCTTACGGAAGAAGAGGGGATTTTTCGGATTGTGGACGGCCTCTTTACAGGAGACGGCGCCCTTATCGTCGATGCATTAAACAGGGCCCACGACCGCGGGAAGAATTTTTCCCTTCTTCTCGATGCCCTCATCGACTACTTCCGGGACCTTTTGTTTTACGGCTACACCCGGGAAGTTCCCAAGGGGCTCAGCGAAAGCGAGGAGGCGGCCTTTGAAGCCCACGCAAAAAATCTGGACGAGGGCTACGGTTTTCAGGTCCTTCAGCTCTTTCAACAGGGGCGGGAGCAGTTTCGCTACGCCAAGGATCCCAAGACTGTGGTGGAAATTCTACTATTGAAAGCCCTTCACTTGAAAGGGGCGGGTTCCCTTCTCGGTGACGAAATCGTGTCCTTGGACGCGGCCCCGCGAAAAAAAGTGCCGGTAAAAAAAGCCGAAGAGCCGCGGGAAGAGGCGGCAGCGGTTGCATCGTCAATTGAAGAAAAAACAAAAGACGCCGAAACGATTCCGGAGGCATCCGAAGGGCAGCAGACTTTGAGTGAAGCCCGAGACCGTGATATAATCGAAGGCGACAAGACGGCCCTTGCGCCGGATCAGTGGCAAGGGGTGCAGTCGGCAGTTCGCGAGAAAAGCGTGGCCTGCGCGGCCCTGTTGAAAGACGCACAAAGCGCGAAGATGGAGGGAAATCGGCTCACCATTTTATATCAGCCGAAGTTTTCTTTCCATTTACAGATGCTGAAAAAAGAGGCCAATGTAAAGGCCCTGGCCGAAGGTGTGAAGGAAGCGCTCGGGCCGGAGACGACGGTGGCGGTGGAAGCCATCGGCGATGCGGACGACGATGTCCTTCAGTCCATCGAGCGCGTATTTAAAGACGTAACCATTGAAAAAGAATAAGGAGGCACTATGGCGAAGGGATTTCCCAATATGGGCGGAAAAAATATGAACAATATGATGAAACAGGTACAAAAGTTTCAAAAAGACATGGAAAAAATGCAGGCGGACCTGGATAAACAGGAATTTGAAGCTACGGCAGGCGGCGGCGTCGTTTCCGCGGTCGTAAACGGCAAGCAAGAGCTCTTGCGCCTGTCCATCGATCCCGACGTGGTGGATCCCGAAGACGTGGAAACCTTGGAAGACTTAATTCTCGCCGCCATTCGCGAGGCAATGGCGAGCGCCAGAGAAAAGACGGAAGGGGAAATGTCCCGCTTGACCGGCGGCCTCAATATGCCGGGTCTGTTTTAATCATGGACAAGCCCCTGGAAGAGCTGATCTATCGCCTGAGTCGGCTGCCGGGGATCGGCACGAAGACCGCCAGGCGCCTCAGCTACTTTTTGCTGGATTCTCCGCAGGAAGAGGCGGAGCAATTGGCCATGGCCATTCAGGAAGCTCGCGAGAAAATCAGAGAGTGCAGCATCTGCCACGATTACACCGATTCCGATCCCTGCAGCATTTGTAAAAGCGAGCACAGGGACCGCACGGTGATCTGCGTGGTGGAGCGGCCCCAAGACGTGCAGGTCATGGAGGCCACGGGCAAGTATAACGGCCTGTACCACGTGCTGCACGGCGTCATCGTGCCGGAGCGGGGCATTGTGCCCCAAAAGCTTCGAATCAAAGAGCTTTTGGAGCGGCTGAAGCACGAGCCAATTAAAGAGCTGATCCTCGCCACCAATCCCACGAAAGACGGCGACATGACCGCCCGCTACATTACCCGCACCTTGGCCGATGTGGACATTCACATTACCCGCATCGCCCACGGCATTCCCGTCGGCGGCGATTTGGAGTATTACGATGAGCTCACCGTGGCCACGGCTCTTGCTCATCGCACGGATTACAGGGAAAAGTAAAGAAGCACTGTGAACAAGTCTCTCAAGGGGGCTTGTTTTTTTGGGCTCTATAATATCCATTGGGGAGTAAGCTCCTCAATGGATATTTTTGTGCAAAAAGATAGCACTTGTTTTCCCTATCGCCTAAAATTAAATCACCACAACATAATAAAGGGGGTCAAACAAGTGCAAAACAATATTACCACATTACTTTTAGGAATCCAAGACGTCGAGGTTACCACTGTTTTAGAAGAAAGACGGCTCATTACCATTGACTGCAAACCCGTTCATGATCGGGTTTGTCCTCACTGTGGCTCGACCCACGCTTGGGTCCACGATCACCGGGAGCAAGTGCTTCGGGACGCACCGATGCGCCGAAAGCACGTGCTTCTGCGGGTTAAGAAGACACGGTATGATTGCAAGGATTGCGGGGCGCGCTTTGAGGCACCTCTTTCCTTTGCCGCCAAGGGCAAGCAGATGACAAAGCGTTTAATTGCTTATGTGGTGGATGCTTTTCGGGATATTCGTTCTGTGTCGGAGTTGGCGCGGGAAGTGGGGATCTCAACGACGAGCATTTTCCGTATTGTGGCTTGTCTGTTTGTGCCCCGTCAACGGCTGCCTCGCGTCTTTTGCATCGACGAGTTTAAGGGCGATAGCGGCGGAAGCAAGTACCAAACCACCTAGGCCGATGGAGAGGCCCATCGAATCATCGATATCCTTCCGACGCGCTACGGCAAGGATTTAGCCGCTTATTTCTCTTCCATTGATCGAGCGGAACGACGCGGCGTCGAGATCTTTGTCAGCGATATGTGCGGCACCTTTAAAGGCGTGAAAGAGGCTTTCTTTCCACAAAGTACCCATGTCATTGACCGCTACCATTTCATCCGCCAAGTCCATTGGGCCTTGGAAAACGTAAGGAAGCGGGAGCAGAAACGGATGACGGCAACGGAGAGAAAATGGTTTAAACGAAGCCGCAGTCTACTGAAAAAGCCGGCTAAAGACCTTACAGAGGCGGAAAAAGGTCTCGTCGCCACCATGCTCGAAAAGAGCGACGCCATTCGAACCGCCTACATCTTAAAAGAAGGCTTTTACACCTACGTCCTTTCTCAGAACGACAAAGAAACCGCCGCCACCGCTCTTTCAAAGTGGATGGAAGAGGCAAAGAAAGGCGGGCAAAAGGAATGGCGTTACTGCTTGCGCGCCTACAACAACTGGTTCGAGGAGATTACCAACAGCTTTGATTACCCGTGGAGTAACGGCTACGTGGAAGGAACACACAACAAGATCAAGACGGTGAAGCGTGTGGCCTTTGGGATGCAAAACTTTCATCATTTTCGAACCAAATTACTCTTCGTTTGTTCAAAAGATCGGTGATGGATGGCTTTTAGGAAAACAAAAAGGAGCCTAGTTTTCACTAGACTCCCCAATGGTTGACATAGAACCTTTTTTTATTGTGCGGAAAAATTTCATCGGCCGAGAGCCATGGATGTTCTTGCTCCGTAAAAACATTGAAAAACTGTCGGGGGGGGTATAATAAAAGTAGGAAAGCACAAATTCTTCTGCTGTGTCCCATGGATTAAAGATATTTTTTTCTAAATCCTCAGTGGAAGCAAGAGATGACGTGAGTGTAAGATAAAATGCAATCATCTACGGATGATCGAAGGAGGTATTTATGAAAAAGTTAGCCACATTGTTACTCTGTTTCCTGCTCCTTCCCTCGGCGGCCCTGGCGAAGGGGCCGGATCCCATCGCGATTTACGTCAACGGCCGGGAGCTTTTTACTGAAGAGGCGGCACCCACCATTCGCCACAATCGCACCTTCCTGCCCCTGCGTGCGGTGACCGAAGAGTTGGGCTACACCGTGGCATGGAACGGAGATAAAGGGGAAGTGACCCTGACGAAGGGTGATTCTTCCGTGATCATGACCATCGGAGAGAAAGCTTACCGCCTGGGCGGCAAGGAATTGGTCATGGACGTGGCACCTTATCTGGAAAAAAATCGCACCTTTATTCCCGCTCGCTACTTAGGCGAAGCCACGGGGCTTCCCGTCAAGTGGATGCCGAAGGTGCGCGTCGTCACCGTGGGAAGCTATCCCCAAAAGGATGCGCCGGCCGGTGAGCGCATCTATGTGAAAGACGTGAACATGTCCTTCGTGCTGCCCAAGGATGTGGAGATCACTTACAAGCTCGAAGGCAAAAGCCTCTGCTTCTACGAAAAGTCCAATGAAGAAAAGGGCGGCGACGGCTTTCTCTTTGATCTATCGAAGGTCAACAATCCGAAGGCGGAGTGGTATAATTGGCCCGTCATCCTCGCCTATAAAGACGGCGTCTACTACGGCGCGGATTTCCGAGGCGAACCGGCGATGATTCAAGACAAAGACCTGAAGGAAAAATTCGAAAAAGCCCACGACCGCATCGACGACATCTTGATGACGGTCCGCGTAGGAAAATAATAAATAGAGGAAGAATCCTGTCGGCGAAAATGCCGATGGGATTTCCAATTTCAAGAAAAAACGCCTCTACCCCATTTGGTAGAAGCGTTTTGTTTTTGTAAATTAGCGCATAGTGACCATTTCTTCCGCGCTGGTGGGGTGAATGGCCACGGTGGCGTCGAAGTCGGCTTTCGTGGCGCCCATCTTTACGGCGACGCCGAAGCCTTAAAGGCGAACAAGTAATGAAAAGCGTCGGGATGCCGGCGCTTTCTTGTACGCCCATGAAGTTTAGTACCATCTTCCTGTTCATGAGAAAGAGGTCTGTTATGGGAAGGAAATAAAAAATCGATATCAATTATATTGACGGATAAAAAGTCAGCAGATACAATGAATAATGTAGAGGTGGGGCGGTGACGAGTTAGTGTAAAGAGGGAAAGAAAACCAGGTAGCAAATTAGGATATGTCGCCTTGCTTGGTGTAATGATGATACCTCATATGGCACAAGCAGCATCGTATAGTGAAGCATTTGTGTCGAATGATTTCGTAAAAGCGGAGACGCCGGTTTATGATACGCGGGCGGTCGGTGGGAATACCAAAGATACAGCATGGAGTTTTACATTACGATCCGGCAACACTAACTCCTATACGGCGGCACGAAAAAAGACCAATAAAACGGCAGCTTATGTACGTGTGAAAAGCTGTGGCAGACCTTCCGTGGGAATCAGGATTTGGATTCCCGGTACCAATTGTAGAAAATACAGAGTATCTAACGGCGATATTAAATATTTGAGTAATGATGCGCCGATTGGTAGTATGATTCAATTAGCCGTTGAAAGCGGTGACGGGAGTCAAGTATCCGCCAGTGGCGTTTGGAGCCCCAACAATACCTCCGGATATTAGTAAGGTTAAATATATTTAATTAGGGCAAAGGATTTGGCAATTTTTTTTCGGAGGATCTTATGAATAAATCGTACATACACAATCAACTCTCTCGCTATTTAAAAGATAAGCGTATTCTGGTTGTCTTTTTATATACTGCTGTCTTATTCGCAATCCAAATTATAGGAAAGAGTAATGAGGGACTATACGACGACAATCTGTCCAACAATCTTATGCTTCTAAATTATTTCGGCGTGGGGGCAAACATATACTATACGTTTTTGATTTTTTTCGCTCCCTTTACGGCATCCGCCATCTACAGCGGTGATCGGAGAAAAAACATGGACAGCCTACTGATCAGTCGCATGGGCAGAAAATCATACATAAAAAATACTGTTGCGGTCACCGTCATTTTGGGTGTCCTGACCGGGCTCCTCCCCCTCGTTTTTCACGATCTGCTAATGGCTCTCGTCTATCCCTTTCCTTATGCTCAGGATATTTATTTTCACGCCATAAGCTACCGTAGCGGATTTCTCTATACGTCCAATCCCTATATGATCAACCTGATGTTTTATTTCTTGTATGCGCTCTGGTGTGCGTTCTTTTCTCTCCTGACCCTCGCCGTAAGCATGGTCAGTCGCAGGCGTTATTTTGAGAACATTCTTCCCTTTGCGGCTTTTTTCTTGCTCTGGACTGTAAATGCACGATTTGCAGATAAAATTTACACTGTCTCTATGTTTTTTCCTACAGTCTATATGACGGAACAAACTTTTATTTTCAGCTTGATTTTTCTGTGTCTTTCCATACCTGCGTGCCTACTTTTCATAAGGAGTCGGAATCGTGAAGACAGCATTTAATGAACTGCGGCGAAACGGGAGAGAGAATAAGATCTTCTTAATAGCTATCTACTTGATCTTCGTGGCTTTTTTAGGGCGGCAGTTTTTTACCGATTTTGAAGGGGCCGGTCTCTACGCGTTGGAAGACTATAAAAAAGTAGCGGGAGAGATTGGAACTTTCTTTTTGATAAGCACTCTTTTTCTCGCTTATGAATACAACAGTTTGACAGCGGTTCGCTACAAGAGTCGTTACGTGATTTTGCAGTATCATCTTTTGAAAATTTTATTTCCGGCCTTTCTTATGAGCATCACATCCGTCTTTCTTTTTATGGTAGCGGGCTATGTGCAGGGCTTTTTTAACGGACATTATGCTTCCGCCGCTCTCTTCGGGCTGATGCAGGCGGCGCAATTGATTTTGAGTCTTTCGGCTATCGGCTTGTTGAGCTGTATGTTTAACGTATGGGTGAGAAACGAATTTTTAGGCACGATTTTTGTCTTGGCTTTCTTTACCTTTAACAGCTATCGTACCTCGGTATTAACCCGTGTTGTCGGGCTATTTACTTACAATTATCATCAATTTTATTTATCGAAATTTTTACTTATACCGGGTGGGGCGATGACCTACACAACGATAAAAAGCTGCGGATTGTTATTTGCCATTGGGATGCTTACTTTTCTTGTGAGTCTGAGGGTGAAGAAGATAGATTTTTTGGATTAGGAGAGACCTATGATCGTATCGTTACAAAATGTCAGCAAAAGGATTAAAGGGAAGATTATTTTAGAGAACATTTCTCTGGAACTGGAGCAGGGAAAAATCTACGGTGTTTACGGTGTAAACGGGTCAGGAAAAACCATGCTCTTACGTGCCATCGCCGGACTGATGGACGTAGATTCGGGTGCTATTTTTGTGAACGGGGAGAAGTGCGTCTACGGCAAAGCGCCGGGGTTCAACATTGGTGTCGTTATCGAAAAAGTAGCTTTCTACGGAAATTTAACGGGTTGGGAGAACCTTCGTCTATTAGGAGAGGTTCGTGGCCCCTTTGATGACAGCGAGGCAAAAAGGCTAATCTATTACTTTGACATGGATCATTACATAGACAACAAAGTAAATACCTATTCCTTGGGGATGAACCAAAAGCTTGCCATCGTTCAAGCCCTTATGGAGAAGCAGCCGCTTGTTTTGCTGGACGAGCCGACCAATGCTTTGGATGAAGATTCCGTGGAACGCTTTTACGCTCTTTTAAGTGAATTAAAGAGGGCGGGGCGAACGGTGGTCGTGGTATCTCACAAGAAGGAAGACTTGCGTCAACTGTGTGACATGCGTTTTAAGATGAGCGAAGGGAGATTGTATGGGGAAGAATAGTGCGAAAGGAATAAAAATTGCCCTGCTCCTGCTTGCTCTTTCGGCTGTAGTGCGGATCGTCTACATCAATTTACCCATCAATGTGCCAAAAGAGAATTCCATTTACACCATGCACAAAATTGGCGAATCCGTAGATTTAGGGGAAGGCAAGTTTTTCACCTTACTAAACTGCGAGCCAACGCAGGACGCCAAGTATTTAGAAGATAGCGAGCTGGATCCAAATGAAAATGTGCTGATTAAGATGACAGTACAAACCAACGTAAGTGATTTAGCGACGGCCTACCGCTTTAAGCTTTATGATCAACACGTCGGTATGTGTTATTTTTCGGATCCCTACGATATAAAGGGAGATACCGCCACATTCGATCTAGTTTTGCACATAGAAAAAGAAATGATTCAATTTCTTCGCGAGCATAATCGCCCGAGGGATCTGTACGCCTTCGTTAGTCCCGATTTTAATATTCATAAGAAAGAAACCATTAGCTGTATAAAAATGGATTTAGATGATATTCTAAAAAATAACAAATAAAAAACATGGAGAGAGGAAGAGACCTTTCTCCATGTTTTCGTTTGATAGGTTAGCGCATGGTGACCATTTCTTCCGCGCTGGTGGGGTGAATGGCCACGGTGGCGTCGAAGTCGGCTTTGGTGGCGCCCATTTTTACGGCCACGCCGAAGCCTTGCATCATTTCGTCCACGCCGTAGCCCATGGCGTGAAGGCCCACGATTTTTTCCTCATCGCCTGCGCAGACCAGGAGCATTTTGCATTGTTGGGGATCGCCCGACACGGAGGAGCGCATGTCCGTGAAAGAAGAGGTGTAGGTCTTAATGGCGTCTTCGCCGTATTTTTCCTCGGCATTTTTTACCGTCAGGCCCACGGTGCCCATGGGCGGGTGGCTAAAGACCACGGTGGGCACATTGTCGTAGTCCAAGTGGGCGCCTTCTTTGCCGCCGAAGAGGCGATCGGAAAGGCGTCTGCCCGCGGCGATGGCCACGGGGGTGAGGTCCAATTTGCCCGTGACATCGCCGATGGCATAAATTCCCTCTTCCGCCGTGCATTCATAGGCATCGCTTGCGATGCGGCCTTTCTCGTCTACTTCCACCTTGGTGTTCTCAAGGCCCAGGTCTTCGATGTTCGGCGTCACGCCGGCCACCCAAAGTACCTTTTCAAAGACGGCGGTGGTGTCGTCTTCGAAGGTGATTTCAATGCCGCCGTCCACCTTCTTAAAGCTTTTCGACGAGGTGTTGAAGTGAATGTTCACGCCGCCTTTTTCCAATTCTTCTGTGACGGCGTCGGTAATAAAGGGATCGAATTTTCTGAGGATCCGATCTTTTCTTACGAGAAGATGGGTTTCCACGCCCATGCCGGCTAAAAATCCGGAAAGCTCCGTGCCGATGTAGCCGCCGCCGACGATGGCGATGGTTTTGGGCAGCGCTTCCCATGTAAAGAAATCGTCGGAATAGTCGACAAGTTCCGCGCCGGGAAGTTTGCAGGGGTTCGGGTGGGCGCCGGCGGCGATGGTAATGTGGTCGGCGCTATACTCTTCGCCGTCGACGAGGATTGTGTGGGCGTCTTTAAATCGTGCCTTGCCGAAGAGCTTGGTGACGCCGTTATCTTCCAGGCCCGATTCGAAACTGTCTCTGGCGCGGCCGATATAGCCCAGTTGGGATTCCCGCAATTTTTTAAAATCAAAGTTCCAGTCGCCGACATTGTAGCCGTAATTGTCCGATTCCTTTTCCAGGGTTCTGCGAATGCCCGAGGCGTACCAAAAGATTTTTTTCGGCACGCAGCCCCGGTTCACGCAGGTGCCGCCATAATCTTTTTCTTCCACAATGGCGACCTTGGCGCCGTATTGGGCGGCGCGATTGGCCGTGGCGCTGCCGCCGCTGCCGCCGCCGATAACGATATAATCAAATCTATGAGACATAATAACTCCTTTCACAGATAAAATGGCGTATGAAAAAAAGAGGACGCGATGATCCTCTTTTTAATATACCCAATTTTATACGAGACCCATAAAATATTCGACACCAATGGCGACGATGACGACGAGAGCGGAAATCACGAAGCCGTGAAGCATGGGGCCGGTGCCGGCGCTCTTCATATCCTTTAAGGAGGTCTTCAGGCCGATGCCTGCAAGGGCCATAACCATAAGGAATTTGCTGATGAGTTTAAAGGTGTGGCCCACGCTTTCGGGGATGAAGCCGGCGGTGTTAATGACGGTGAGTGCCAAAAAGCCCAAGATAAACCAGGGAATGACTTTCGTCAAAGAGAATTTCGCCTTTTCGTGCTTGTGTTCTTCTTTGGATTTTAAGTGGGCGCTAATCAAGGCGAAGGTAATGACCGTGGGAATGATAACCAGGGTGCGGGTGAGCTTGACCATGGTGGCGAAGTCCCCGGCGCCGTCGGAGAAGGCGTAGCCTGCAGCCACCACCGACGAGGTGTCGTTAACCGCGGTGCCCGCCCAGAGGCCGTAGGCCATGTCGGAGAGGCCCAGGGCATGGCCCATAATGGGGAAGAGAATAATCATGGCCATGTCGAAAATAAATGTGGCGCTCATGGCATAGGCCACGTCCAAATCGTCGGCTTCGATGACCGGGGCGATGGAGGCGATGGCGCTGCCGCCGCAAATCCCCGTGCCGGCGGAGATGAGATTGGACATCTTCCAGTTCAGTCCGAAGAATTTACCGGAGAAGTGGCCGATGCCGAAGCAGGTGAGCAGGGTAAAGACCATGACGGAAAGGGACAGGCGGCCTACTTGAAAGACCGTGGCCATGTTCAGGGAGGCCCCCAGTAAAATAATCCCGAGCTTCAATAATTTTTTCGAAGCGAAGGTGGCGCCTTTGGTCACCGGATTGTCGGATTGTAAAAAATAATTAATGATCATGCCGATAAACAGGGCGATAACCGAGGCGCTGATTAAGGGCATAGGCAATATGCTTTCGATGAATTTCGAGGTCGCAGCGATAACGACGGTCAACAGGACCCCGGGAATAATTGCTTGGATGGATTTCAACGGAATGCTCCTTTCTTTGTGCATTGATCATCTCACAAATCTAGGATAAAATAAAATTATAATTCATTATAGAACGATAACGAAACGATATGGAGGCAATGTGGACATTCGACTCAGCACCTTTTTGGAAGTCCTCGCCACGGGAAATTACACCAGGGCGGCGGAAAATTTGCACATTACCCAACCGGCGGTGACCAAACACATGCGTTCCTTGGAAGAGGAATTCGGCGCCGTATTTTTTCGCTACGACGGAAAAAAGATGATTCCCACCGACGAGGCCCGGGTGCTGGAAAACTACGCTCGCAGCCAACAAAAAAATTACCGGGATACCCTAAATGCCTTTAAAAGAGAAAAGGCCCGCACCATACGCATCGGCCTCACAAAGACTTTGGGAGAATACGCCTATGCCCAAAAACTCGCGGCATTGGTAAACGATCGGCCCAACAACTTCGTCTTGACCGTGGACAATACGGAAGCCCTGCTGGACCGGCTGCGAAACGCCCGCCTGGATTTTCTCATGGTGGAGGGGCAGTTTGCGAAAAACGAATTCGATTTTTCTGTGCTAAAAGAAGAGACCTTTACGGGAATCTGCAGCGCCGATCACCCCTACAAAGGCCGCAGTCTTTCCCTGGAAGCCGTATCGGGAGATTGTCTGGTGGTGCGGGAGCCGGGGAGCGGTTCCCGGGAAATTCTTGAAGACAAACTGCGCTACAAGGGCTATGAGGTGCAGGATTTTAAGCGTCTCGTCACCTCGTCGAGTTTGGCTCTGATTTCGAAATTGGTGGCGGCAAATGTAGGAATCTCCTTCGGCTACGAAAGCATCGCGAAAAACAATCCTCGTCTCGCCACCTTTCACGTGGAGGGAATTACGGACCGCCACGAATTTTCCCTGGTGGCACTAAAGGGAACCGGCGGCATCGAATTGTACCGCCGTTTAATCGAAGGAGCGGAAGAACTGTAAAAATTCAAAAAGCGACACGTCCTTTCCTAAAAAAGGGAAGGACGTTTTTATATTTGTTTTCGAGGGATCCTATTCGACTTCCAAACATTGACCAAAAAGAAAACCCCCGGCAATTGCCGAGGGCCTCTTTAGCAGTATGAGTATGAGTTATTTTAAATTCAATAAGTGTTCGTATTCTGCAGGGGACGTCCGTTTGCGGTCGTCGCTGAAGAAGTCTTTTTCGAGAGCGACAACGACGCCGGAGAGTCCGATCAGACCGATTAAGTTCGGGATAGCCATTAAAGCATTGAGAATGTTTGCGACGGTCCATGCAAGGTCTAAGTTCATAACGCAACCGACAAAGATCATAATGACATACAGGAGTTTGTAAGGTTTGCTGATCTTTCTACCTAAGAGGTAGCGCGCGGAGGTTTCGCCGTAGTATTCCCAACCGAGAATGGTGGAGAATGCGAAGAGCAATAAGCCTAAGGATACGATGTATCTACCGATAGCCAAGTGCATATCGAATGCCGTTGCTACGAGAGCCGATGCATCGGTGATGCCTTCGTCCAAAACGCCGGAAGTAATGATTACGAGTGCGGTGATGGTGCAGACAACAAAGGTATCCAAGAATACTTCCGTAACACCCCACATACCTTGACGGGTCGGGTGGTCGGTGGATGCCGTGGCGTGGGCGATAGGCGAAGAACCTAAGCCGGCTTCGTTGGTGAAGACACCGCGGCTGACGCCGTTGCGCATAGCCAACATAATGGTGTAGCCGATGACCCCGCCGCCGACTGCCGACGGATTGAATGCGCCGACGAAGATTGCGCGGATGGCGAAGGGAAGCATGTGAGCGTTAGAGATAATAATGATTAAACCGCCGACAATGTAGAAAGCTGCCATAAAGGGAACGAGCTTTTCGGTAACTTTCGAGATGGATTGAATCCCGCCGATAATAACGACGGAAGCGGCGATGGTGATGACCACGGCGGTGATCATGGGCGGAACGTTAAAGGAAGACTTCAACGTACCGGCGATGGCGTTGGATTGTACGGAACAACCGATGCCGAAGCAGGCAACACCTGCCAAGAAGGCGAAGCACTTGCCTAACCAGGGTTTCTTTAAGCCGCGGTCTAAGTAATACATGGGGCCGCCGGCGTAGCCGTCTTCGGTTTTCACCCGATAAGCGACGGATAAGTTAACTTCCGAGAACTTCGTACACATACCGAAGAATGCGGCAACCCACATCCAGAATACGGCGCCGGGACCGCCGCCTAAGATGGCGACCGATACGCCGACGATGTTACCGGTACCGACCGTGGCGGCCAGTGCCGTGGACAATGCTTGGAAGGGCGAGATAGCGCCTTCTTCGATTTCGTTCTTTTCAAACATTTTGCCCATGGTATTTTTCATGATGTAGCCGAAATGTTTCGATTGGACGAAACCGGTGCGGACGGACAAGATAATACCTGCGCCGACGAGCAATACCATTAAAGGAACACCCCATAGGAACGCATCAATCTTACCTAGTACTTCTGCAAAACTCATAAGTCACCTCCAAATAAGTATGAATAACTGCTTGTGAATACATTATACACGCTTTTTCAGAAAATTAAACCTCTTTTTACAAAAAAGTTGACTTTTTTTAAAATTATTTTTTTGTAGGACGGGACAGGTGATAAAATTATCAAGTGAAAAGATTCGGAGAAATTAAAATTTTAAAAAACAGGAAAAATGGAGGAATTATTTAAGGTGAAAAGGCGGCAAAACGAAAAGCGGGTGAATCAACCAGGGGAACGCACCGGAAGCCGATAAATCAAAATAATGAATAATCTATAAGTTAATTAAAAGGGTAAATAAAAAGTTTTCCCGAGGACTTTCCCCTTTCTCCGAGGGCATTTTAATAAAAATCGCCACATGTGCAAAAAAGGGGGCGTTGTCCGCGTTATTTGCCGTGGCCTCGGAAGGAAAGCGGATCCGCCGTCAAAAAGATGCAAGTTACGGGAAAATAAAAGGCATTGGGAAAGGGCGTATTAAAGAAAGAAGCACAGGGAAAAAGGGGTAAGGTTGAAGATTTTACACCTATATGACTTGTCACGGGAGAGCGACCGTGTTATACTCTGGGCAGAGTGCAAGGCACGAAGGGGCACACCACCGCGGGTGTGATTTCTTCGTGCCTTTTTTTGTGAGGAGGTGACTGTGAAGATTAACGGGAAGGTCGTGAAATTAAGCGGCCCCGAACCCTTGGTGGACGTTTTGATCCGCGCCGGCTACGACGCTTCCGGCGTGGCCCTGGAAATGAACGGGGTCCTGGTGAAGCGGGCGGACATGGCGAATACAGTCGTCGACGACGAAGATGTATTGGAGGTGTTTTCTTTTACCGGTGGAGGTTAAACGAGAGGACGTCCTGGCCCGTCAAAGGCCCGAGATCAGCGAAGCCGTGAAGGACTTTACCGTCGCCGTATTAGGTTGCGGCGGTTTGGGATCCCAAGTGGCGTGGATATTGGCTCGCCTGGGCGTCGGAAAACTTATTTTGTACGATTTCGATGTGGTGGAGGCGTCGAATTTAAATCGCCAAAACTACAGCGTTTCAGATATAGGAAAAAAGAAGGCGCAGGCCACGGCGGAGCGCATAAAGGATTGGCTGCCCCACGTTTGTGTGGAGGCGCGCGATGAATTTGTGGACGCCGAGGTGCTTGAAGGCATTGAAGCCGAGGCCGACATTGTGGTGGAGGCCTACGACGGCGTCCGGTCGAAAATAGAGGCCTTTGATTTTTTCCAAGAGCACACAACACCTTATGTCTGTACCACCGGCGTGGCGGGGCCCTCGGGCGCCGTGATGCGCAAGGATTTCGGTCACATTCATATGGTGGGAGATTTTAACGGCGAGGACCGCAGGGATTGTTACCTGCCCAAGGTCATGACCATCGCCGCCATGGAATGTCAAGTTGTTTTCGAACTGATGATAGGAGGATTCGAGTGAAAGATACGTGGAAATTAGGGGACAAGACTTTTGAGTCTCGCTTTATTTTAGGATCGGGCAAGTACGCGCCGGAATTAATCGACGCCGCCATTACCCACGCCGGTGCGGAAATGATTACCGTGGCCCTTCGCCGGGCGAACACGGCGGATGTGACGAATATTTTGGAATTTATTCCGAAAAACGTCACCTTGATTCCCAATACCAGCGGCGCCCGCAACGCCGATGAGGCCGTACGCATCGCCCGCTTGGCGAAGGAAATGGGCTGCGGCAATTTCGTTAAAATCGAAATCATGCGCGACTCCAAGTACTTACTCCCCGACAACGAACAAACCTTAAAGGCCACGGATATTTTGGCCAATGAAGGCTTCGTCGTCATGCCCTATATGTATCCGGATCTGAACTACGCCCGCGACATGGCAAGTGCCGGTGCCGCCGCCATTATGCCTTTGGCTTCGCCCATCGGCAGCAACCGCGGTTTGGCCACGAAGGCATTTATCCAAATTTTAATCGACGAAATCGACCTGCCCATTATCGTCGATGCGGGCATCGGCCGCCCCTCCCAAGCCGCCGAAGCCATGGAAATGGGCGCCGCCGCCATTATGGCCAACACGGGCATCGCCACGGCCAACGACATTCCCATGATGGCCAAGGCCTTTAAGCTGGCTATCGAAGCGGGCCGCCTGGGCTATTTATCCGGACCGGGCCGCGTCCTGGACAAAGGCGCCGATCCCTCTTCTCCTTTGAGAGACTTCTTTGATTGAGGAGGGCTTTATGATTAAAACAGTATTCGATTACGCCCCGGGCATGGATCAAATCTCCGAGGCCATTCCCGAAGAAATCGCATCCACCTACGAACGGCAAAGCAAAAGGACCGTTACCGGCGCCGAAGTAGCGGAAGTGCTCAGGAAAGATCGCCTCACACCGGATGATTTCTACACCCTGCTTTCTCCTGCGGCGGAACCTTATCTCGAACAAATGATGGTAAAAGCCCGCGGCCTTCGCCGGCAATACTTCGGCGACAATGTGTATTCCTTCTCGCCCCTCTACATCGCCAATTACTGCGAAAACGGCTGCCGCTACTGCGGATTTAACGCCAAGAGCGACATTAAGCGGGCGGCGCTGAATTCCGATGAAATCGAAGTGGAAATGCGGGCACTGGCAAAAGACGGCATCGAAGACGTGCTGATCTTAACCGGCGAAAGCAATCACTATTCGTCGGTGGAATACATCGAAGAAGCCGTAAAGCTTGCGAGAAAATACTTCCGCGTCGTGAGCCTTGAAATTTATCCCGCCAATGTAGCCGATTACGAACGGCTGCAAAAAGCCGGCGCCGACTTCGTCACCGTGTTCCAGGAAAGCTACGATCCCGAAGTCTACGACTACTACCATCCCCGGGGAAACAAACGGAGCATCATCTACCGCATGGGCACCCAAGAGCGGGCCGCCATGGGCGGCATGCGGGGCGTGGGCTTCGGCGTGCTCTTCGGCTTGGCTGATCCCGTGGCCGACTGCTTCCGCTTGGGCCTTCACGCCTACTTGGTACAACGGAAGTACCCCCACGTGGAAATCGCCGTGTCCTTCCCGCGAATTCGCCCCACCCACGGCGCGGAAGATGTAGACAATACCAATCGCATCGGTGAAAAGAAGCTCATGCAATTTATTTGTGCCATGCGGATTTTCATGCCCTTTGCATCCATTACCATTTCCACGCGGGAAAGAAAAGAATTCAGAGATCAGGCCATGATCTATGCCGCTACAAAGATTTCCGCTTCCGTGGATACGGGGATCGGTCGCCGCGGCGAAGAGCCCGATGAAGACGAAGGGGAAGAACAATTCGTCATCGCCGACACCCGCACCTTGGATGAAATCGAAAAGGATCTGAAAGAAGAAGGCCTCTACGTCCTGAGAAACGACTACATTCGCCTATGAAGACGCTTTATTACATTACGGATTCCACAAAGTACGACGACGAAGAGGATTTTTTCGCAGACGTCTTCGCGGCCTTACGAGGCGGGGTGGATTTGATCCAGCTCAGAGAAAAAGAGCTTTCCGACGAGGAAGTCTACGCGCGGGCCCTTCGAATAAAAAAAGAAGCGGATAAATACGACACGCCCCTGATCATCGACGATCGGGTGGACGTGGCGAAAAAATTAGGCGTCGGCGTCCACTTGGGAGACGACGACATGGCCGTGAAAGAAGCTCGGGCCATTTTAGGGGAAAATGCCCTCATCGGCGCCTCGGTAAAAACCGTGGAGCGGGCAAAAGAAGCGGAAGCGGAAGGGGCAAGCTACTTCGGCACCGGCGCCCTTTTCCCCACGCAGACCAAAGTCATTACCCGCCACACGTCCATGGAGACCTTCCGCGCCATTAAAAAATGCGCGAAGGTGCCCGTGTACGCCATCGGCGGCATCAACGAAAAGACCCTCCCCGAGCTAAAGGGCGAGGACTTCGACGGCATCTGCGTGGTTTCCGCCATTCAATACGCGGTCGATCCCGAAGCGGCGGTAAAAAGCCTCCGCGCCCGAATGAAAGATCTGTAATATGTTATACTGCTCCCATAGGAGGGGTTTATGATTTATTATTACAGCGGCACGGGAAACAGCGCCTATGTGGCGAGAAAACTGGCCGATAAATTAGGTGTGGACGCCGTGGATATAGGGGAGCGCATCAAAACCGGCGCCATGGAGGCCATCAAGGACGACACCGTGATCTTGGTGACGCCGACCTATTGTTGGCGCGTGCCCCGCATCGTGGAAGATTACTGGAATCAGATCGAGGTGGAGGCCGAAACCCTTTATTTGGTCATGACCTGCGGCTCCGGCATCGGCGGCGCGTCGGTGTACGAAGAAAAAATGGCCCGGGAGAAAAACCTGGCCTACGGCGGCGCCTTTGAGGTGATCATGCCTGAAAACTACATCGCCATGTTCGATGTGCCGAAGACGGCCGAAGCCCGAACCATTATCGCCAAAGCCGATAAAAAAATCGATGAAATCGCAGATAGAATCGCGGCGAAAAAAAGCGGCGCGAAAGGCGCGGGCATTCTCGGCCGACTGCTTACATCCATCAACGGCGCCTATTACGCCCTTTTTGTGAAGGCCAAGCCCTTTTACGCCAAGGACAACTGCATCTCCTGCGGCGAATGCGAACGCCGCTGCATTTTAGCCAATGTGAAGCTCGAGGAAGGGCGGCCCGTGTGGTACGACCGCTGCACCCACTGCATGGCTTGCATGAATTACTGCCCGGTGGAAGCCATCGAGTACGGAAAGAAGACGGCGGGAAAATTCCGCTATACGCTGGAAAAGGTGCTTGAAAAATAGAGCCATCGATCGTTTATCCGTCCAAAAAAATTACGGCGCGCGCCACGTGGCGCGAAATAAGCCGCCTGTCGACTTTTCAGAAGCGCGGGTCGGCTTATTCGTCGTGGTTTTTTATTTGACAAAGACCTTGCCGAATGGTAAGGTCTTTTTAAATGAATAGCGCAAGGGGAACTTTGATAGTTGAGAAGGTAAAACCTGACCCTTTGAACCTGTGAGTTAAGACTCGCGTAGGAATGCATGGCCCGCCTTTTCGGGCGGCCTTAATTTAGGTATCTTCTCACGGGAAGATGCCTTTTTTTTGTCTCGAAAGGAAGGACAAAATGAACGATTTAAAGAATGCCTTAATAAAAGCACAGGAAGACGTGCGGGCAAACTGCCCCATGGCTCCGTCTATTACAAATTTCGTCACCATCGATTTCGTCGCCAACGCACAAATCGCCGTGGGCGGTTCGGCGGCCATGGTCTACATGCCCGACGAGGGAAATACCATGGCAGAGATCGCCAAATGCCTCTACATCAACGTGGGCACCTTGATTCCCGTCCACGCCGAAACCGTGCCCAATGCGGCGAAGGCCGCCCACGAAAAGTGCGCCTATGTGTTGGATCCCGTGGCGGCAGGCATGGGCGAGCTGAGGACCAAGCTCTTGACGGATATGAAAGATTATCCCCCGGCCATCGTCCGCGCCAACGCCTCGGAAGTGATTACCCTGGCGAAAATGTGGGGCTTAATCGACACCGACGAAGGCAAAGTGCGCGGCGTGGATTCCACGGAGAGCGTGGAATCGGCGCGAGAAGCGGCGGAGACCTTGGCCCGCTTCATTAAGGGCGCCGTCTGCGTGTCGGGAAAAGACGATTTAATCACCGACGGCGAGCGCACCATTCTCTCCTTCGGCGGCAGCGAATACTTCGCCCGCATTACGGGAAGCGGCTGCTCTTTAGGCGGCGTCTGCGCCGTTTATCATTCGGTCACGGACCCCTTTACGGCGGCGGTGGCGGCCACCAATGCCTACAATGTGGCCGGCGCCATAGCGGAAAAGAAAGCCGAGGGCACGGCGAGCTTTAAGGTGGCCTTTTTAGACGCCCTGTCCAATATGACCGGCGACGATTTGACCGCCTGCCCCATGAAGGAGATTTAAATGAAATTCAGCATTGAAAAATACTTCGTCGTCGGCCCTGAAAACACCTGGAACCGCCCGGTGCTTCCCATTATTCGTGATGCCATCGAGGCGGGATTTACCTGCATTCAGCTGCGTTCGAAAACCGCATCGGCGCGGGAAATGATCGACCTGGCTCGTGGGGCGTCGGATCTCATCGCATCCATGAAGAAAGAAGACGAGGTCACACTGCTCATTAACGACCGCATGGACGTAGCTCTGGCGGCGCGAGAAGCGGGAGCGAAAATCGACGGCGTCCACATGGGCCAATCGGATATTCCCGTGTCCGTGTGCCGAAAATACTTAGGTCCCGATGCGGTCATCGGCCTCTCCGCGCCCACCGGCGACTTGACCCGCTACGTCCGGGAAGGAAATTTCAAGGACGTGGATTACTTCGGCGCCGGCCCCTTCCACGAAACGGATACGAAAAAAGACTGCGGTCTGGACGAAAACGGAAACATCGTCTACCGCACCGTCGAAGAAATTAAGGAGCTCGCGGCCATTTCGCCTCTGCCCATTACCATCGGCGGCGGCGTAAAGGCCGAGGACATGAAAGCCCTGGCCGAAACCGGCGTGGACGGATTTTTCGTCGTCTCCGCCATCGCCTCGGCGGAAGATCCCAAGGCCGCGGCGAAAGAATTGGCAGAGAAGTGGGAGGCGGCGAAGTGAAGACGATGCTCACCATCGCCGGCAGCGACTCCTCCGGCGGCGCGGGGATTCAGGCGGATATAAAAACCGCCACGGCCCTGGGGGTTTTCGCCACCTCGGCCATTACCGCCATTACCGCGCAAAATACCACCGGGGTGCAGGCCATTTTCGACTTGGGCGGCGAGATTGTGGCGGAAGAGATTCGCTCTGTAATGACGGACATTTCCCCCGACGCCGTAAAAATCGGCATGGTCTCATCCCCTGAGATCATAAAAATCATCGGCGAAGAGCTGGCGGGCTACAAAGGCCCGGTGGTTCTCGATCCGGTTATGGTGGCCACCTCCGGATCGCCTTTGTTACGAGACGAGGCCATGGAAAGTTTAAAAACCGTTCTCTTTCCCTTGGCCACGCTCCTTACGCCGAATATCCCCGAAGCGGAACTTTTAACGGGCATGAAAATCGAATCCGCGGCGGATCAAGAGAAGGCGGCCAAAGCCCTTTACGACGCCTACGGCGCATCGGCCTTGGTAAAAGGCGGCCACGGCACCGGTCGGGCGGCGGATGTATTCTACGACGGAAACATCCACATCTTTGAAAAACCCATGCTCGACAATCCCAACACCCACGGCACGGGCTGCACCCTGTCATCGGCCATCGCCTCGTATTTGGCCCTGGGACTCGATGAGGCAAAGGCCGTGGAAGAAGCAAAAAATTACGTATACGACGCAATCGCTGACGGTCTCGACCTGGGACGAGGACGAGGCCCGATCAATCACATGGTTAGGAGAAATAAATAATGGCATACGCAACACAAATGGACGCTGCACGTCAAGGAATCATTACGAAGGAAATGGAAATCGTCGCCGAAAAGGAAAATCGCACGGCGGAAGAAATCAGACAATGGGTGGCGGAAGGAAAAGTCGCCATTCCCGCCAACATTAACCACAAATCCTTGGATCCCGCGGGCATCGGCTCCATGTTAAAGACCAAGATCAACGTCAACTTAGGTGTCTCAAAAGACGTGGAAGATCTGGACGAAGAGCTGGAAAAAGTAAACTACGCCGTGGAACTCGGCGGCGACGCCATTATGGACCTGTCCACCCACGGGGATACGAAGATTTTCAGACGGAAGCTCACCTCCGAATGCCCGGCCATGATCGGCACCGTGCCCATTTACGATTCCGTTATCTACCATAAAAAAGACCTGGGTCAATTGACGGCCGAAGATTTCCTCGAAGTCATTCGCGCCCACGGGGAAGACGGCGTCGACTTCGTCACCTTGCACTGCGGCCTGACTCGCCGCACGGTGGAACAATTAAAGCGCTTCGGCCGCACCACCAACATCGTCAGCCGCGGCGGCTCCTTGGTTTTCGCCTGGATGAGCATGACCGGCAACGAAAACCCCTTCTACGAATACTACGACGAAATTTTGGACATTTGCCGCGAATACGACATGACCATCTCCCTCGGCGACGGCGCGCGCCCGGGCTGTTTGGCCGATGCCGGCGATTTGCTTCAAATCGAAGAATTGGTTCGCTTAGGGGAATTGACTCAACGGGCGTGGGACAAAGATGTGCAAGTCATGGTCGAAGGCCCGGGTCACGTGCCCTTGAATCAAGTCAAGGCCAATATGGAAATTCAACAAAGCCTCTGTAAGGGCGCGCCCTTCTACGTGCTCGGGCCCATCGTCACCGACATCGCCCCGGGTTACGACCACATCACCGCCGCCATCGGCGGGGCCGTGGCAGCCATGAGCGGCGCCGCTTTCCTCTGCTACGTCACCCCGGCGGAACACTTGGCTCTTCCCAATGCCGACGACGTAAAGCAAGGGATTATGGCATCGAAGATCGCCGCCCACGCCGCCGACATCGCCAAGGGCATTCCCGGCGCGAGGGATGCCGACGACCGCATGGGCAAGGCCCGTCGGGAATTGGATTGGGACGCCATGTTTAAAGAAGCCATGGATCCGGAACACGCCAAGGCCGTACGGGACGACCGCGCGCCGGAAGTGGAAGAAACCTGCTCCATGTGCGGGAAATTCTGTGCCGTACGGAGCATGAACAAAGCTCTCGCCGGCGAAGAAGTCGATATTCTGTAAAACAATGGCTCTATAATATCCATTGGGGAGTAATTCCTCAATGGATATTTTTGTGCAAAAAGATAGCACTTGTTTTCCCTATCACCTAAAATTAAATCACCACAACATAATAAAGGGGGGCAAACAAGTGCAAAACAATATTACCACATTACTTTTAGGAATCCAAGATGTTGAGGTTACCGCTGTTTTAGAAGAAAGACGGCTCATTACCATTGACTGCAAACCCGTTCATGATCGGGTTTGTCCTCACTGTGGCTCGACCCACGCTTGGGTCCACGATCACCGGGAGCAAGTGCTTCGGGACGCACCGATGCGCCGAAAGCACGTGCTTCTGCGGGTTAAGAAGACACGGTATGATTGCAAGGATTGCGGGGCGCGCTTTGAGGCACCTCTTTCCTTTGCCGCCAAGGGCAAGCAGATGACAAAGCGCTTAATCGCTTATGTGGTGGATGCTTTTCGGGATATTCGTTCTGTGTCGGAGTTGGCGCGGGAAGTGGGCATTTCAACGACGAGTATTTTCCGTATTGTGGCTTGTCTGTTTGTGCCCCGTCAACGGCTGCCTCGCGTCTTTTGCATCGACGAGTTTAAGGGCGATAGTGGCGGAAGCAAGTACCAAACCACCTTGGCCGATGGAGAGGCCCATCGAATCATCGATATTCTTCCGACGCGCTACGGCAAGGATTTAGCCGCTTATTTCTCTTCCATTGATCGAGCGGAACGACGCGGCGTCGAGATCTTTGTCAGCGATATGTGCGGCACCTTTAAAGGCGTGAAAGAGGCTTTCTTTCCACAAAGTACCCATGTCATCGACCGGTACCATTTCATCCGTCAAGTCCATTGGGCCTTGGAAAATGTGCGGAAGCGGGAACAGAAACGGATGACGGCGACGGAAAGAAAATGGTTTAAACGAAGCCGCAGTCTACTGAAAAAGCCGGCTAAAGACCTTACAGAGGCGGAAAAAGGTCTCGTCGCCACCATGCTCGAAAAGAGCGATGCCATACGAACCGCCTACATCTTAAAAGAAGGCTTTTACACCTACGTCCTTTCTCGGAACGACAAAGAAACCGCCGCCACCGCTCTTTCAAAGTGGATGGAAGAGGCAAAGAAAGGCGGGCAAAAGGAATGGCGCTACTGCTTGCGCGCCTACAAAAACTGGTTCGATGAGATCACCAACAGCTTTGATTACCCGTGGAGTAACGGCTACGTGGAAGGAACGCACAACAAGATCAAGACCGTGAAGCGCGTCGCTTTTGGGATGCGTAACTTTCATCATTTCCGAACCAAACTGCTTTTCGTCTGTTCAAAAGACCGGTGATGAATGGCTTTTAGGAAAACAAAAAGGAGCCTAGTTTTCACTAGACTCCCCAATGGTTGACATAGAGCCAAAACAATTCACCTCTTCTTATCCTGTGATACAATGGGAAAGAGAAGAGGTGATTTTTTATGAACAAATTATGGGAAGAGCTTAAAGATTTTAAATCCCGCGTGGAAATGGTGGAGCTGTCCCACTCGGTCAGCGCCAAGACGCCCCACTGGGCGGGTTTTCCGCCGATGGAAGGGGAGGAGATCTTTAATTTCAAAGAACACGCCTTTACGGCCATGCGATACAGCATCGTGAGCCAATACGGCACCCACATCGACGCCCCGGGCCACTTCACCGAAGGGGGACGCATGCTTGATGAGCTGGATCCCAAGGATACGATTCTGCCTCTGGTCGTCGTGGATGTGGTGGACAAGGTGAAGGCCGATGCCGATTACGTGGTCACGGAAAAAGACATTCTCGCCCACGAAAAGATCCACGGCACCATTCCCGAAGGCTGCTTCGTGGCCCTGAGAACCGATTGGTCCAAGCGCAGGGAAAACTTCGACAACATCGACGTAAACGGTGTGAGCCACTACCCGGGCTGGTCCATCCCCGCCTGCGAGCTTCTGATTAAAGAGCGGAAGGTCAAGGCCATCGGCCACGAAACCTCGGACACCGACGCCTCGATTATTTCCAACGAAGCCGGTGGACTTCCCGTGGAAACCTATGTCTTGGCCCAAGACATTTACCAAATCGAGCTTATGCGGAATCTGGATAAAATGCCCGCCACAGGCGGTGTGATCTCCGTGGGCTATCCCAATGTGGTGCACGGCCCCGGTTTTTCCGCCCGCTGCTTCGGCTTTTATGAAAAGGAAGAAAAGTAAATAGATGCCCATGAAAAAAGAGCAAGACCCGAACGTCTTGCTCTCTTTCTTTGCGGCGAATTAATTTTCGTTATTTCCACCCTGTTGGCCGCTCTTGTTGCCGCCTTTCGAGGATTGGGAATCGGAATTGCCGTTTTGTTTGTCTTGATCCTTGTCCTTATCTTCTTCCGTCTTCTTCGGTTTCGGCGGAACGTTACGATAAAGATTTCTCAGGCCCTTGGGCGAGGTGCCTTCGGCAAAGATTTCCGTGTAGCCCGAAACGGGAATGTACTTCTTGTACAGGCCCTCTTCCGGTTCGACGAAATCCTTGTACTCCAAGTCCGCGTGGACGTCGCGCATAATGGAACGCCACAGATTGGCAGCCATACGGGAGTAGTCCCACAGAGGCGTGTTGTCGTCGTTGCCGATCCAAACGGCGCCGGTGTAGTAGGGCGTGAAGCCGACAAACCAACTGTCTCTCTTGCGGTTGGTGGTCCCGGTCTTGCCGGCGATGGCCTGCCCGCTGAAATTGGCGTAGGTCCCCGTTCCGCTCTTTACGACGGTTTCCAGCATGGACGTCATAATGTAGGCGTTTTGCGGGGAGGTGATTTCGACTTCTTCCTTGGGATTTTCGTAGATGACTTTGCCGCTCTTATCGGTAATTTTTTCGATAAAGGTGGGCTTGATGAACTTGCCTTCGTTGGGGAAGGTGCTGAAGGCCCCGGCCATTTCCAGGGGGCTGATGCCTACGGTCATGCCGCCTAAGGTGAGGGAGGCCAAGTTCACGTCGTTGTACTTCATCGTATCGATATTGGGATATTTGTCTTGATCTTCGGGAAGAACCAAGCTTGAGATCTGCATTTTCTTTAAATTGTCGATCATCATTTGTGCCGCTTCATCTTCGCCAGGGGCCAGGCCCTTGCCGACGAGGTATGCGCCGACATTGGACGAGTTGCGAACCAAATTGCGCACCGTGGCCCAGCCTTGGTAGCCTGTGGAGTTTTTCGGCCAGCCGCCCGGGCGGGGAAGGTCTCGGTAGACGTCCCCGGCGGTGCCGCCCTTATTTAAGAGGGCGAGGTAGGGGCCGATGGGCTTAATGGACGAACCCGGTTGACGGGGATTTTTCGCTCGGTTCAAAATATTGTTGCCGCCGATGCCGCGGCCGCCGACGATGGCTACCACTTCACCGGTTTGGTGATCCATAATGGTAATGCCGACTTGAGGCTGAATAATGCCTTTTTCGTTGGTGTGACGGCCGGGGAAGAAACTGTTTTGAGCAACCTTTTCTTCCAGAATTTTTTGAATATCCAGATTGAGCGGCGTGTCGATAACCAGGCCGCCGTTGTAGAGAATCTTTTGGGCTTCGTCTTTTTTGTAGCCTTTCTCTTTCAGAATATCCAAGACTTCATCTTTTACCGCGTCCACGTAGTAGGACGAAATGCCCTTGGTGGTGTGGCTGCCCAAGTCCAGATGAATCTCTTCGTTAATGGCCTCTTTCATGGTGGATTCGTCGATCATACCCAGGGAATTCATTTTGTGAAGAATCAATTCCTGGCGCTTTTTGCTGGCGGGATTGGCCACGGCCTTTCTTGCGACCAGCACCCCCGATGCGATTTGGCTGTGCTCGAAGGGATCGATTAAATCTTTTTCTGCCAGGGCGTCGCCTAATTCCTTGTCCCGCTCCGTCACTTCCGCGCCGATGGATTCGGCGGGAATGAGGCTGAACTCGATGGCGTCCAGATCGTCGTCCGCTTCGATGGGCACGGCGTTAAAAGGCGTGTACTCCGAGGGGCGATTGGTAATGCCCACGATCATGGCGGCTTCCGCCAGGGAAAGATCGCTGACGTCTTTGTCGAAGAAGGTCTTCGATGCAGCTTCCACGCCCTTGGTGCCTTTGGAGAAGGCGGCGGAGTTTAAATAGGCTTCCAAAATCTGCTCTTTACTTAAATTGCTCTCCAATTGGAAGGCGTAGTAAATGTCCTGAAACTTTCTGGCATAGCTTTTTACCGGCGAGGTGTACAGGTTTTTTGCCACCTGCATGGTAATGGTGGAGCCCCCTTGACTGAAGTCCATGCTTTGGAGATTGCGCACGGTGGCCGAAACCAGGCGGCGGAAATCCACGCCGTGGTGCTCGTAAAACCGTTGGTCTTCAATGGCCACGGCGGCATCGAGCAAGTAATCGGGCATGCGCTTAATGGGCACCCACTCGCTGAATTCATTTTGTACCAATTGCTCTACATTGTCGCCGTTTTTATCGCGCACCACCGAGGTTTCCGAAATAGCCGAACGGATATTTTTCGGATCGATGGCCGGCGATTGGCTGATCGCCGTCACGGCATAGGCCACGGCGATGCCCACCATGGTGATGCCTGCGATGACGATTAATAATAATAGGATTTTAAAGGCCGAGCTCCAACGGAGTGAATTTCCCTCTCGTTGATTCCGGCCGGATCGTTTACCCATAGAAACCTCCTTCATAATTGTCTATTATATCAAAAGGATCTGACTTGTTGACAGGAATTCCGCGAATTTCACCATCTTAACAAAAAGCTGGATTTTTATTTTCTTTTCAGGGGAAAGAAAGGCGCTGTATTGCCATTTCCTGCCGTGAGCGAGGCGAAGATATGGTATAATCGTTTCGTTAAAAAGGAGGGACTATGTATTCGGGACACTTAACCGACGTGGCGGCCATCGCCGTCGGGCACAAAGAAGATGAAACCGGCGGCACCGGTGTGACGGTGATTCTTGCGCCGGAAGGATCCACCGCCGGCGTGGATGTAAGAGGCGGCGCCCCGGGCACCAGAGAGTGTGTGCTCTTGGGCCCGACCTACGCCGTAAGCGAAGTGCACGCCATCGTCTTAAGCGGCGGATCGGCTTTCGGCCTGGACAGCGCCACCGGTGTCATGGAAGCCTTACGCGACGACGGGATCGGCTTCGATGTAGGCGTGGGCGTGGTGCCCATCGTGCCCGCCGCCGTCTTGTTCGATTTGACCTATAAGAGGGCCGACGCCTGGCCCGACAAAGCCATGGGAAGAGCCGCCTACGATGCGGCTAGCGTTGATGACAAGAGGCAGGGCATAATCGGTGCCGGATGCGGCGCCACGGTGGCGAAGACCATGGGCCCCGCCTACGCGAAAAAATCCGGCGTGGGTAGCGCCTCCATGACCGTGGGGGACGTAGTGTTTTCCGCACTGGTCGTGGTCAATGCCTTCGGCCACATTCAGGATGCGGAAACCGGCGACGTCTTGGCGGCACCGGAAGTGGAGGGCATCACCTATTCCGTGGAAGAGGCCTTGTTAAAAGGCGCCGTGGATTTCGAAAAAGGGAAGCATCAAAACACCACTTTGGGCGTCGTGGCAACCAACGGCCGCTTTTCGAAGACCGAACTCTGTAAATTGGCATCCGTGGCCCACAACGGCTACGCGAAATCCATTACCCCGGTGCACACGGGCCTGGACGGGGACACAATTTTTTCTCTGGCCACCAATGAAGTGGACTGTTCCATGCAGCTGGCGGAGTATTATCTGCCGAAAGTCATGGCGCGGGCCGTGGCCAACAGTTTGTACAGCGTAGAATAGTATTTCCATGAAACAGACCGGCATCCTCGAGAGCCGGATCGGAGGTTTTTATGAACAACAAAATGAAAAAGCCCTTTCTCACCACGCGAGAGATCGTGATTATCGGCATTCTCGGTGCCATTACCGTGGTGTTGGGCATGACGCCTTTGGGTTTTGTGCCCATCGGCCCCTTAAATGCCACCACCATGCACATTCCCGTCCTCATCGCCGCCTTTATCGAAGGGCCGGTGGTGGGCGGCTTCGTGGGGCTGATCTTCGGGCTCAGCTCCCTCTTTAACGCCATTACCCGTCCCACCCCCATCTCCTTTGTCTTCTACAATCCCCTCATCTCCATCTTGCCGCGCATTCTTTTAGGCGTGATCTCCGCCTATATTTTCCGCTTCTTTAAATCCTTCGACGCCGACGGATTAAAAAAAATGGGCATGGCGGCATGGCTCGGCGTCATCGTCTTTTTGGCCGTGGGTCTTTATAAAAACATCGCCGCAAAAACCTACGGGGCCTCCGCTATTTTAAACGGCGGATTCCTCGTCCTTTCCGCGGTTCTGTTTATTTGGATTATGCGGACAAAAACCAAGGCGAGCGCCGTGGTCCTTGCGGCCTTCGTCTCCACCATCCTCCACTCCGTCATGGTCATGGGCGGCATTTATATCTTCTTCGCTCAGGAATTTGTTCGCGCCGTGGGGGCGTCGGAGGCCTTGGTAAATTCAGTTATATTCGGTACGATTATTACATCGGGCGTGCCCGAGGGAATCCTCGCAGGCATCGTCTCCACCGGCGTCGTCACGGCGTGGACGGCCGGCAAGAGCAGTTAGAATCAAGAGGGTGCATTATGTTATTAGCAATCGATGTCGGAAATACAAATATCGTCTTCGGGGCGTACAAGGGAAAAGAACTGATTCACGACTGGCGCATTTCGTCGGATCAAAACAAGACCAGCGACGAATTCGGCATGTTGGTCACGGAAATGTTGGACAATGTGCAGTTGAAGCCGGTGAATATTGAAGCGGTGATCATGTCTTCGGTGGTGCCGAATATTATGCATACCATGCAGAACATGATCGTGAAATACTTTCACCGTTACCCGATTATCGTCGGTGCCGGCGTGAAGACGGGAATCAATATTCGCTACGACAATCCCAAGGAAGTGGGGGCCGATCGCATCGTCAATGCCGTGGCGGCCGTGGAAAAATATGGCGGGCCCTGCATTATTATCGACTTGGGCACGGCCATTACCTTTTGCGTCGTGGACGGAAAGAAAAATTACCTGGGCGGCTTGATCTTGCCGGGCATTTCTATCTCCGCCGATGCCTTGGTGTCCCGCACGTCGAAGCTGCCGAAAATCGAAATCATTCGGCCGGAGAAAGTCATCGGAAAAAACACGGTGAGCAGCATGCAAAACGGCCTCTATTTCGGCTTCTCCACCATGATCGACGGCATCCTCACCCATATCTGCAACGAACTGGGCATGGCGAGCGAAGAAATTAATATCATCGCCACCGGCGGCTTCGCCAATCTCCTGGTTTCCGACAGCCGCTACGATATTATTATCGACCGCGACTTAACCATGGACGGGCTCAGAATCCTCTACGAGCTGAACAGCTAATGGCCTTTACCATTGCCCTGGCCCCCATGGCGGGCTACACGGACCAAAGTTTTCGCCGCATTTGCACGGCATACGGCATGGACTACGCCACCACGGAAATGGTGAGCGCCAAGGCCCTTTATTACAAAGACAAAAAGACCCGCCGCCTTATGGCCGTGGCACAAGACGAGGCGCCGGTGAGCCTGCAGCTTTTCGGCGACGAGGCGGATATTTTTCGCGCCGTTCTTAAAGATCTCGGCGATGAATTGAAAATCTACCGCAGCTTGGACATTAACATGGGCTGTCCCGCGCCGAAAATCGTGAAGACCGGGGCGGGAAGCGCCCTCTTAAAGACGCCGGATAAGGCCCGGGCCATTTTAGAGGCCTGCGTGGAAACCTCCCCCATCCCCGTTTCCGTAAAAATCCGAAAGGGTTTCGAGGAAGGGGGCGAGGAAGGAATGGACATCGCGAAAATCGCCGAAGCGGCCGGCGTAAGCGAAATCACCGTTCACGGAAGGAGCCGGGAAGCCTATTACAGCGGATCGGCGGACTGGGACTTTATTTCCCGCGTGGCCGAGGCCGTGGATGTGCCCGTCGTGGGAAACGGCGACATTCAGCGGGCGGAAGATGTGCTCAATCACATGGACGAATCCTTGGCCGGCGTGGCCATCGGCCGTGGCGCCGTGGGCCATCCCTTTCTCTTTCGGGAAATCCGCGCGACCCTTCGTGGCGAGGTCCCGGAAGCGCCGAGCCAAAAAGAAATCATCGCCGTGGCCAAGGAGCATTTGGCCATGAGCGTCGCGGAAAAAGGCGAGCATCTCGGCGTCATCGAAATGCGCAAGCACTTCATCGGCTACTTAAAAGGCTTCAGCGAAGCGAAAAGGCGCCGCAACGAAATCCTCTCCCTTTCCGAAAAAGACGCCATCGACGACTACCTGGATCGGTTGGCGGAAGAGGCCCGTTAATTGACAGACGGAGCATTTTTTTATATAATAGGGCGACTTGATTACATGGACCCGACGTCGGGTCCTTTCTTCATAAACGACGAGAAACGAAGTGGAGTGATACTATGGCAGGAAATGAAGTATTAATTACAGAAGAAGGCTTAGAGAAAATCGAAAGCGAGATCGAATACTTAAAAACCGTTCGCCGCAAGGAAGTGGCCGAGCGGATTAAAGTGGCCCTGGGCTACGGCGACCTCTCGGAAAACTCCGAGTACGACGAGGCGAAAAACGAACAGGCCCAAGTGGAAGAGCGCATCGCCAAATTGGAATACATGGCGCGAAACGCCAAAGTGGTGAAGGGCAACGACCTGAACGATCAAATCGTCAATGTAGGCAGCGCCGTCACCGTCGTAGACGAAGACACGCAGGAAGAAGACACCTACTACATCGTGGGCAGCGCCGAGGCCGATCCTCTGGAAGGAAAAATTTCCAACGAAAGCCCCATCGGTGCCGGTCTCATGGGCATGGGCATCGGCGATGTGGCCGATATCGACGTGCCCCAAGGCAAAGTCAGACTCAAGGTATTGAAGATTTCCATCGCATAAGAGTAGGAGGTAGACCATGGCGAAAGGCCAAAAGAGCAGTGAAGTAAGAGAACAGAAACTTAAGAAGGTCCAAAATTTAATCGACGAAGGCAACAATCCCTACATCGTCGAAAAATACGACGTGGACACCTACACCAAAGACATCGTCGACAACTTCGACGCCATGGAAGGCAAGACCGTCTCCGTTGCCGGCCGGATTATTTCCAAGCGCCGCCACGGAAAAATCGCCTTTTTAGACGTACAGGACACCTACGGCCAAATCCAAATTTTCGCCAAGAAAAATATTTTGGAAGATGCCTATGAAGTGGTAAAGGCCGCCGATGTCGGCGACTTTTTTGGCGTCAAGGGCAAGGTCATCAAGACCGAAGCCGGCGCCATTTCCGTGGAAGCGGAGGAAGTGGAAATCCTCTCCAAGAGCATTCAGGTGCTGCCGGAAAAATACCACGGTTTAAAGGACATGGACCTTCGCTACCGCCAACGCTACGTGGACCTCATCGTCAACCCCGACGTGAAAGAGGTCTTCTTCAAGCGCTCCGCCATTATTAAAGCCATTCGGGAATTTTTAGACGACAAGGGCTTCTTGGAAGTTGAAACCCCGATTTTAGGCAATGTGGCCGGCGGCGCCAACGCCCGTCCCTTCCTTACCCACCACAACGCCCTGGACATCGACCTGCAAATGCGCATCGCCAACGAGCTTTTCCTGAAGCGCCTCATCGTCGGCGGCTTCGACAAAGTTTACGAAATGGGCAAAATGTTCAGAAACGAAGGCATGGACACCCGTCACAATCCGGAATTTACCAATATCGAATTGTACCAAGCTTACGTGGACATGGACGAAATGATGCACATTACCGAGCACATGTTTGCCTATGCCGCTGAAAAAGTGCTGGGATCCGCCGTGATCAATTACCAAGGCACGGAAATCGACCTGACGCCGCCGTGGAACCGCGTGGCCATGGAAGATGCCGTAAAAGAATACGCCGGCGTGGACTTTTCCACCGTAAAAACCGACGAAGAAGCCCTGGCCATCGCCAAGGAAAAGGGCCTGGACGTTCAACCCTTCTGGACCCGCGGCCACGTCATCAGCGAGATGTTTGAAGAATTCTGCGAAGAAAAACTCATTCAGCCCACCTTCGTCACCGGCCATCCGGTGGAAGTCAGCCCCTTGGCCAAGCGGGATCCCAAGGACCCCCGCATTACCCGCCGCTTCGAAGCCTTCATTAACACCTGGGAATTTGCCAATGCCTTCAGCGAGTTAAACGACCCCATCGACCAACGGGCCCGTTTCGAAGAGCAAGTGGCGGATCAGGAAAAAGGCGACGACGAAGCCCACCCCATGGACTACGACTTCATCAACGCCATCGAAGTGGGTCTTCCCCCCACCGGCGGCTTGGGCATCGGCGTGGATCGCATGATCATGCTCTTGACCGACCAATCCAGCATTCGCGACGTTCTCTTCTTCCCCACCATGAAACCTTTGGGCGAAGGCGAAAGCGAATCCTGGGACGAAGACGAAGAATAAATTCAAGGCCTTGCAAGTGCAAGGTCTTTTTTGTAGGAAGAGGAGAGAAAAACCGTGAAAGACTGGTCCATGAAAGTGAGCTCCGTGCAAATCGACGCGTATAAAGCGAAAAAGGATCCATACGGCTACGCGGAGAGTTGGATTCACCGAGCGGCTCAGGAGGATCCCGACGTGATCCTTCTGCCGGAAAAGTGGAATCTGTTTTCCTCTCCCGAAGAGCACATGGAAGGGGCCGATCGAAACGGCGACAAGACGCGGAAGCTTCTCTCAGGCCTGGCGAAGGCGCACCGGGTAAACATCGTCGGCGGCAGCGTGGCGGAAGCGCGAGGCTCAAAGCTCTACAACACCTGCCACGTCTTCGACCGCAGTGGAGAAGAAGTCTTGGTCTACGACAAGGCCCATCTGTATCAGGCGGGCATCGAACAGGAATTTTACGCGGCGGGGGACGGGATCGGCCTCGTCACCCTCGACGGCATCGACTGCGGCGTGGCTATTTGCTACGACATGGATTTCCCCGAGTGGATTCGCTGCTACGCTTTAAATGGCGTGGACATTCTCTTTGCCGCCTTCGACTGGCCGCCCAAGTGGTTGGGGCACATGGAGCTTGTGATCCGAAGCCGCGCCATCGAAAACCAATGCTTTGTCGCCGCCGCAGGCCTGTTGAGGCACGACGAGAAAAACGGCGTAAAAAGCGGGGGAAGCGCCCTCGTAAGCCCGAAGGGCGATCTCATGGCCGCCGCAGGAAGCGAGGAGGGCATCGTCACCGCCGCCTTCGACAAGGGCCTTCTCGACGAAGCCAGAGCCTGGCAACACTTCTTAGAGGACCGGCGCCGGGATCTGTACCGGAAACACGGCCTGTAAGCTCCAAGAGAAATGAAACGCCTTCTTCCGAAAGGGAGAGGGCTTTTTTCGTGGCGAAGATAAAATTTTTATAAAAAAATAACAAAGTCGGGCAAGTTCAAATTGAAAAACAATACAATATCGTGTATTATTAAACAAGCGAACGTTTTTATAATCAAAAACCAGGGAGGATTATCATGGATTATTCGAAGAAATACAGTGAAAAATTGATTTCCGCTAAGGAGGCCGCCGCCAAGGTGAAATCCGGCGACCGCGTGGAACTCGGCTGGGCTGCAGGTGTCAGCCAAGCAGTAGACAAGGAACTTGCAAAACGCGTCGACGAACTTCAAGACGTATTAATCTACGGCGGCTTGGCCTTTGCCGCACCTGAAGTACTTAAAGTAGACCCGGAAGGCAAACATTTCGTTTGGAATTCCTGGCACGCAGGTGGCCCGGAAAGAAAAGCCATCAATGCCGGCGCCGGTGCATTCTACATTCCCCTGCGCTATTCCGAACTGCCGAAATATTACAGAGAAGAAGTCGAAATCGATGTCGCCATCGTGATGACGACGCCCATGGACAAACACGGCTACTTCAACTTCGGTTTAAACACGTCTCACCAAATGGCCATTTTGGAAAAAGCCAAAACCGTTATCGTTGAAGTCAACGAAGCATTCCCCTACTGCCCGGGTAAATGCGAATCGGAAATTCATATCGACAATGTGGACTACATCGTGGAAGCGGGCTCCCTTTCTCCCGTCGAACTTCCCGCATCGGGTTACGGCGATGTAGACAAGAAAGTCGCTGAATTTATCGTCGACGAAATTCCCAACGGCGCCACCCTTCAATTAGGTATCGGCGGCATGCCCAACGCTGTCGGCGCGTTAATCGCAGACAGTGACTTAAAAGACTTGGGCGTTCACTCTGAAATGTACGTGGATTCCTTCGTCGACATGGCGAAAAAAGGCAAAGTCAACGGTTCCAAGAAAACCATCGACAAATACCGTCAAGTCTACGCCTTCGCCGCAGGCAGCAAGGAATTATACGAATACCTGGACGAAAACCCGGAATGTATGGCAGCCCCTGTCGACTACACCAATAGTGCAGGTGTCGTAGCAGAAATCGACAACTTCATTTCCATTAACAACGCGCTGAACGTGGACCTGTGGGGCCAAGTATCCTCCGAATCCACCGGCCTTCGCCACATCTCCGGTGCCGGCGGTCAATTAGACTTCGCACTGGGCGCTTACCTGGCCAAGGGCGGCAAGAGCATTATCTGCTTAAGCTCCACCTTCACCAATAAGCAAGGCGAAACCGTCTCCCGGATTCTCCCCAACTTTGCGACCGGCTCCGCCATTACCGTGGCACGTCCCAACACCCACATGATCTGTACGGAATACGGCATCTTCAATGTCAAGGGCCGCAGCACCTGGGAAAGAGCCGAAGGCCTCATTAACTTAGCACACCCCGACTTCAGAGATGAACTCATTAAAAACGCTGAAGAAATGGGCATTTGGCGCAGAAGCAACAAACGATAAGAAAGAGCCGACTGCGGTCGGCTTTTTTTGTGAGGGAAAAACCATGTACGAAACGATTTACAAAGAAAAATTAAAAACCGCAAAAGAGGCGGCGGCCTTAATTAAAGACGGCGACGAAATCGAAATCGGCTTCGGCGCGAATTTCCCCGTGGAATTCGATGCGGCCTTGGCGGAGAGGGCCCATGAGCTGAATCACGTGGCCATACGAAACGGCGTCCTCGTGGATTCCTCTCGCCTCGTGGCCGTGGGCGGCCCCTTTTTGTGGCAAAGCTGGCACGGCACCGGCGATGTGCGCCGCGCCATGGACGGGGGCACGGCCAATCACATTCCCGTGCGCTATTCGGAAATCATTCGCTACGTCACGGAAAACAGGGACACGGACGCGCTGGTGATTTCCGTCTCTCCCATGGACAAGCACGGCTACTTTAATTTCGGCATCGACGGCAGCCACTTTTTCCGTCTGGCGGAAAAGGCGAAGACGGTGATCGTGGAGGTCAACGAAAAGCAGCCGCGGATCTTCGGCCGTAATGAGAGCGAACTGCACATCGATCAGGTGGATGTGATCATCGAGGCCGAGCCTCACATCATGGGCATCCTGCCCAATCGGCCCTACGGCGATTTGGACAGAAAAATTGCCGAAATCGTCGTGGAGCGCATGGAAGATGAAGCTACGGTGCAACTGGGCATCGGCGCCCTTCCCAATGCCATCGGCGATGTGATCGCAGACAGCAGCTTAAAGGACTTAGGCGTGCATACGGAAATGTATGTGGACAGCTTTATGAAAATGACTTTGGCGGGAAAAGTCACGGGCATGAAAAAAACATTGGACCGTGGTCGTCAAGTCAGTGCCTTTTTGGCGGGCACCGAGGCTCTTTACGACTTCGTCGACGAAAATCCCTCCATTATGGTGGGGCCGGTGGACTATGTCAACGGTGCCGCCACCATCGCCGCCCAGCACAAAATGACGAGCATTAATACGGCGATTCAGGTGAATCTGCGCGGGGAAGTGAGCTCGGAAAGCGTGGGCACGAGGCAAATTTCGGGCTCCGGCGGCCAATTCGATTTCGCCGTGGGCAGCTACCTGGCCCCGGGCGGCAAGGGATTTATTTGCCTGCGCTCGTCCCGCGTGGACAAAAACGGCGTGCGCCACTCAAACATCGTCCCCGATTTTGTCATGGGTACCGCCATTACCCTGCCGGCCCCGGTGACTCAGTACGTAGTCACGGAATACGGCATTTGCAATTTAAAGGGCAAGAGCCTTTATGAGCGGGCCAAGGCCTTAATCGCCATCGCCCATCCGGAATTTCGCGACGAACTCATCAAGGCCGCCATGGCTAAAGGCTTTTGGAAGCCGTGACTTGCAATTTCTCTTTGATTCGTCTATACTGATATCATTGTTGAACATTCTTATTAAGAGCGGTGGAGTGAATAGGCACTGTGAAACCCGGCAACCTTTTTTGGTGCTAAATCCTACAGACGCGACAGGTCTGAAAGATAAGAATGAAAGCCTGCCGCGTGCAGGCTTTTTTTATGGAATCAATGAGGAGGTAAAGATGAATAAATGGTTATTTTCCTCGGAATCGGTCACTGAAGGCCACCCGGACAAGGTGTGCGACCAAATTTCCGACGGAATTTTAGATGCGATTCTCGCAAAAGACAAAAACGCCCGCGTGGCTTGCGAAAGCTTGGTATCCACGGGCATGGTGGTGATCACCGGTGAAATTTCCACCAATGCCTATGTGGACTTCACCAATGTGGTTCGCCAAACCTTAACGGACATCGGCTACGTTCACGGCGTGCAAAACGGCTTCGAAGCCGAATCCGTGGCGGTGATTTCCGCCATTAAGGAACAATCTCCGGACATCGCCATGGGCGTGGACCGCTTTAAAGAAGCGGGCACCGACGAACTGGACGCCTTCGGTGCCGGGGATCAGGGGATTATGTTCGGCTACGCCTGCAGAGAAACGGAAGAGCTCATGCCCCTGCCCATTTCTCTCGCCCACAAAATGGCCAAGAAACTTTCCGACGTGCGCAAGGAAGGCACCTTGACCTACCTGCGTCCCGACGGCAAGACCCAAGTCACCGTGGAATACCACGACGGCAAACCGGTGCGCCTGGAAAACATTGTGGTCAGCACCCAACATGATCCGGAGGTGGATCTGGATACCATTCGAAAAGACATCGAAAAATACGTCATCGACCCCGTGGTCGCCGACAAGTGGATGGACGACGACACGAAGATCTACATCAATCCCACGGGCCGCTTCGTGGAAGGGGGACCGGTGGCCGATGCGGGCCTCACGGGCCGCAAGATCATCGTGGATACCTACGGCGGCTACGCCCGTCACGGCGGCGGTTGCTTCAGCGGCAAAGACCCGACAAAAGTCGACCGCTCCGCCGCTTACGCCGCCCGCTACGTGGCGAAAAACCTCGTGGCCGCAGGCGTTTGCGACAAATGCGAAATCGGCTTGAGCTACGCCATCGGCATCGCCAAGCCTCTGTCCGTCTACGTGGAAAGCTACGGCACCTCGGATCTTTCCGATAACGAAATCGAAGCGCTGGTTCACGACGTATTCGACCTGCGTCCTGCAGCGATCATTCGCGATTTGGATCTTCTGCGCCCCATTTACAAAGACGTCGCCGCCTATGGCCACTTCGGCCGCGAAGATGTCACGGCACCATGGGAAGAAACGAACAAGGTGGAAGCCATTCGCGAGGCATTAAAAAACAGAAAGTAGGGACTTTGTGATCATCGAAGGCGTTTTGGATCATATTATTTTTCGAAACGAGGGCAATGGCTACACCGTCGCCAAATTTATTACGGCGGATACGGACATCGTCATCGTGGGCACGTCCATGGCCTTCCATGAAAAAGAACATTTGCGTCTGGAAGGCGAGCTGATTTACCACCCGAAGTACGGGGAGCAGTTCGCCTTTGATCGGGCGGAAAAAATAAGGCCGCGAGGAAAGGAAGCCATTACCGCTTACCTTTCCGGCGGCCTTATTCCCCATGTGGGAAAGGTGACGGCGAAGCGAATCGTGGCCACCTTTGGCGAGGACACCCTTCAGGTCATCGAAGAAAATCCCGAGCGGTTGAAAGAGGTGGAAGGAATCGGCAAGAAAAAGCTTGCCGTGATTTTGGAAGCCTTAAAAGAGCAGAAGGACATGCGGGATTTCTTTCTGGACGCGGCGGCCTTCGACCTCACCAACAAAGAAGCCATGGCCATTTACAAAGTCTTCGGAAAAGACGCCCCGGCCGTGATCGAAAAAGATCCCTACGCCTTGGCGGGGAAGGTGCGGGGCTTCGGCTTTTTAAAGGCCGACGGCATTGCGAGAAAAATCGGCATGGCGGAAGACGACCCGAAGCGCATCGTCGCCTGTATGAAATACGTCCTGACCAACGGGGTCTTGGACGGCAACTGCTACCTGCCCAAGGACCTGTTAATGGAAGAGGCGGCTCGGGTTTTAACGATGGACGTGGCCTTTGTGGAAGAATTTCTTCAAATCCTCGCCGTGGATCCGGACATCTACCTGGCCCAGCGCGGCGGCGTGGTGAAAATCTACTTCCTCAATTACTTCCGCGCCGAGCAACTGGTGGCGCGGGAAATTAAAAAGCGGGGCAAAGTGGATCTGGCCGAGCACATGGCGGAGGACATGGTCAATGCCGTGTGCGAAAAGCTGGACATGACCTTGGCGGAAAAACAAAAAGAAGCCCTCATGCGGGCGGTGGATTCCCACCTCCTCGTCATTACCGGCGGGCCCGGCACGGGAAAGACCACCACCCTTCGGGCCATCGTCGATGCCATGGATCGTCTGAATCTTTCCATCGCCTTGGCGGCGCCGACGGGCCGCGCTGCGAAGCGCATGGAAGAGGCCACGGGTAGAGGCGCCTCTACCATTCACCGCCTCCTAAAATACGACTACATTGACGAAGAGGGCACAAACTCCATCGTCTCCGGCGACGACATCGACGCCGACGTGTTGATTATCGACGAGGCCAGCATGATCGATCTGCTTTTGATGCGGGACGTGCTCACGTCGTTAAAGGAAAAGACCCGCCTGATTCTCGTCGGCGACGTGGATCAGCTGCCTCCTGTGGGGGCGGGCAATGTGCTGAAGGATATTTTGGATTCCGGGGAAGTGCCTTCCGTGCAATTGGACGAAGTGTTTCGCCAGGCGGAAACCTCCTACATCGTAAAAAATGCCCACCGCATCAACCGCGGCAAGTTGCCTCAGGTTAACGAAAAGGGCACGGATTTCTTTTTCATAGAAGAGAGCGATCCCAACAAAGCCCTGCAACTTATTTGTGATCTGGTGAAAAACCGCCTTCCCGCCTACTACGGCGTGGATCCCATGGAAGACATTCAGGTCTTGGCTCCCATGAAGAAAGGGATCTGCGGCATCGAGCATTTAAACGAAGCCTTGCAAAAGACCTTGAATCCCGGAAAGAAGGGCCTCGCGAGCCGCGGCTTCACCTACTGCGTCGGCGACAAGGTGATGCAGACGAAAAACAATTACCAAATGCCCTGGAAGTCGCAAAACAAAGTCTTCGACAATGAGGGCGAGGGCGTCTTTAACGGCGATTTGGGTCGGGTCACGGCGGTGGATCCGGACGGCGCCTGGCTCAAGGTCCTCTACGACGACAGGCTATGCACCTACACGAGCGAATACCTGCCGGAGCTCATGCCCGCCTACGCCAGCACCGTGCACAAGTCTCAGGGATCGGAATTTCCCGTGGTGGTCATGCCCATTTTAAACGGCCCGCCCATGCTCTATACGCGAAACCTCCTCTACACCGGCGTGACCCGGGCCAGGAAGCTCGTGGTCATCGTCGGGAGCTTTCAGGCACTGGAGCGCATGGTGCAAAACAATCGCATTCGCTGGCGCTACTCCGATCTGGACAGTATTTTAAAGGAGAAGAGAGAATGGTAGGGGGACTTTTCGCATCCGGCGACTGCTGTATGTGCAAAAAAGAGGCGGCGGCCGAATTTCACCTGTGCGAAAGCTGTTTGGACACCCTTTCCTTTATGGGAGAAGAAATTTACAGCGAAAAGACCTTTCCCGTCTACGCCCTGCTCCGGGAAAACCGGTCGGCGTCCTTTATGATCGAGGGATTGAAGTTTCGGGAAGAGCGCTTTTGGGCGGAGGTCTTCGGCGAGATAGCGGCGGATTTTTTGCGCCACGAGAGTCTCGGCCCCTTCGATGCTGTCGTCTGCGTGCCCACTTCGGCGAAGAAGCGGCGGATTCGGGGCTACAATCCACCGGGGCTCATCGCCGGGGAGATGGCGGAGCGGATGCAGCTTCCCTTTTACGAGGCCCTTTATCTTACGAAAAAAGTGAAGGATCAAATCGGCCTTGGCGTGGGGGCCCGCGCCCTCAATGTGCGAGGCGCCTTCGCCGCGAGAAATGTAGCCGAGAAGCACATCCTCCTGCTGGACGATACCTACACCACCGGCGCCACCATGAAGGCCGCGGAAATTGCCTGCATGGACGCCGGAGCGGCCTCCGTCACCGGCATCGTGTGCATGAAGGCCCGGGACGTAAATTACGAATAAAAAGAAAAAGCGATCGCTCAAGATAGAGTGATCGCTTTTTTGCGCAAGGGATTAAATATGAATGTCGCCTCGGTAAAACATGACGGCATGTCCGGATAAATTCACGTGGCCCGGCGCCACATGGGTGTCCAAAATGCCGCCGCGGCGACTGGCTTGGTAGGCCAGGATGTCGGGCTTATTCAACTTCTGTGCCCAGTAGACGGAAATGTGGCAGTGACCGGAGCCGCAAACGGGATCTTCGTCCACGCCCAGCTTCGGCGCGAAGGAGCGGGAGAAGCAGTCGTATTCCCCGTCGCCCGCCTTTGTCAGGTGGAGCATGGTGCCGTCCAAGGCCCTGATCTTTAAAATATCCGGTTCGTATCCCGTTAAGTCGAAGTCATCTTCCATGACCAAAAGCAGATCCCGGCCCATATAGGCTTCCTTCGGGCGCGCGCCCACGGCCTCGACCATCTCGTCGGTGACGGAGATTTTTTCCAACTCAAAAGCCGGCAGATCCACATTGTAAATGTCACCTTTCCGCGTGACGGGCAAGGTGCCGGATTTTGTTTCGAAGTAGATCGTGTCCTCTTCCCGCTCTAAAATCAAAAACACGATGTAGGCGGCGGCAAAGGTGGCGTGGCCGCAAAAATCCACTTCCTCCTCCGGGGTAAAGGAGCGGAGAATGTACCTGTCCCGGTCTTTAACGATAAAGGCCGTCTCCGATAAATTATTTTCGTTGGCGATGGCAAGCATTAGCTCATCGGTTAAGAGGCGATCGGGCAGGCAAACCGCGGCGGGATTGCCTTTAAACACTTTTTCCGTAAAGGTATCGACGATAAATTGCTTCATAATAACTCCTATAAACTGATCAGAGCACTTGTGTGTGCGATGAGACGAGGCCCGAGAGCAGGGTTTCTTCCCGAGGCCATTGGGCGCCATTCGTGTGTAAAATGTAGAGACTTGCCTGAACGGAACTTCCGAAAAGCAGGATCAAGCCGAAGAGATAGAGCCACACCAAAAAAATAATCATCCCGGCCAAAGAGCCGTAGGTGTTGGAATAATTGGAAAAATTCGCCACGTAATAGCTGAACACCGCGTTTGAGAGCAAAATGCCCACGGTGGAAAACAAAGCGGCGGCCAAATGAATGGTGGCCTTCGGCTTCGTGCCTTCGGGCCATTTCGGCGAATAGCGGTAGAGGCAGTAGAAACTTAAAAACATATAGGCCAGGGGCACGATGGTGGTGGTGCGCCGAATAAGCTTGTAGGCCTTCGGCGGCATTTGCAGATACTGGAATAAAAAGTGCATGACATTCGAGCCGATGACTTGGGTCACGAAAAGCAAAATCACCAGGGCGAAAAGGGCGATGGTGGTAATAAAAGACAGGGTCGTGAGAGCCAAAATACCTCGGTCTTCCGTAATGGGCAGGCCGTCGTTGATGCTTTTAATGAGCTGCTTAATCCCCTTGCTCGCCACGTAAATGGTGCCGATTAAGGAAATCGACAAGAGCGCCGAAGACGAGTTCAGTTGCAGGTCTTTAAAAAAACTCGCGGCGATGGTTTGTATCTCCGGAGGCAGACTGTCTATAATCTTCGTCACCTTGGAAAGATAGCTGCGGTTCACCGCGTTTAGAATATTTAATAATGCGATAAAAAAGGGGAAGATGGCCAAGACAAAAAAATAGGACAGGCTCGCCGCCTTTTGTATCAAATCGTTTTTCAATATGTGATAGAAAAGGATATCGAAAAAAGCGAAAGGCTTTTTTGTAACGAAACCTTTGAGTTTCCTTTTCAATTTATTCATAGAATCCTTCTTCCCTCCTAAGGCGATTATAACATATATATGATAGAATAGACCCATCATGGAGGAGGATTTATGCAATACAACATTTTGGTTTGCGACGACGAAAAGGACATCGTCTCTGCAATAAAAATTTACTTAGAAGCGGAAGGCTACAAGGTTTTTCCGGCCTACGACGGCCTCGAAGCCCTGGAAGTCATGAAAGAAGAAGACATCCATTTGGTCTTAATGGATTTAATGATGCCCAATATGGACGGCATGTCCGCCATTTTAAAAATCCGCGAAACCAGCAACATCCCTATTATTATCTTAAGCGCAAAAAGTGAAATTACCGATAAAATCATCGGCCTGAACATGGGCGCCGACGATTACATTATCAAGCCCTTTAATGCCGTGGAACTCATCGCCCGCGTCAATTCCGGCATTCGCCGCTACACCTCCTTAGGCGCGGCGGAAATCGACGACGGCAATTACACCGTGGGCCGCATCAGTTTAAACGACAATGCCAAGGAAGTGCGGGTCGACGGGGAAGTGGCCAATTTAACGCCCCACGAATACAAGATCCTGCGCCTGCTTATGAAAAACAAGGGGCGGGTCTTTTCCAGCGACGAAATCTACGAAATCGTGTGGGAAGAAGCTGCCCACGACGTGAAAAAAGTCATTTCCGTGCATATTTCCCATTTGCGGGACAAGGTGGAAATCAATCCGAGAAAGCCCGATTACATTAAGTCCGTCTACGGCATGGGCTACAAGTTTGAGGATGTGGACTGATGCCCGAAGGCGGCAAGGGGCTTCTCCGAAGAATTAAATCCCGCGCCTACACCTACGCGCGGACCAATTATCTGGAAATCATTTGGGTGGATCTGTGGTTCGTCATGGGGTGCATGAATCTTTTCGCATCCTTTTTCGGCGGCTTGGCCTACGATCCCTCCCGCTCCGCCTTCTACGGCCTCGCGACCCTCGTGCTCCTCTTGGCCTTTTGGGGCGTGAAGCTCTTTATGCGAGCCACGACGCGCACCTGGCTTACGGTCAATCTGGTGCGGGAAATAAAAAAAGAAGCCATCTATGGCTTCTTCTGCTTCGTGAACATTATTTTAATCCTGTATTTTTTCATGGTGCTTACGGGCTTTCCCGTGCTCTACGGCATTTTGATTATGCCCGTGTTGCGGCTCATGCTTATGGGGGAAGATGAGGTCATTCAAAACCGCATTCTCCGCGCCGCCATCGCCGAGACCCAAAGCTATGTGGACATTACGGTGTTTTCGCCCATGATGAAGGAATCAACCTACGAGGCCTTAATGGATCTGACCCGAATCAAAGACAGCATGTATCAGGCGGCCCAGGCCCAGGTGAAGTCCCAGAAAATGAAGACGGAGCTCATCACAAATATCAGCCACGATCTAAAGACGCCCCTAACGAGCATCATTAACTACGCCGATATTTTAAGCAAAAAAGACGTCATGGACGACGAGGCGAAAAACTACATCCACATCTTGGGGCGCAATTCCGAGCGGCTCAAGAGCATGATCATCAATCTGATTGAAGCCTCAAAGACAGGCAGCGGCAATGTTACCTTGGAGCCGGTGATTATCGACTTCAACGAATTAATCGGCCAGATCTACGGCGACGTCGCCGCCGATTACGAATCGAGAAATTTAAACTTCGCCTACACTTCCGACGTGGAAGACATTCCCATTTACACCGACGGCAATGTCTTAAGTCGGGTCGTACAAAACCTCTTCACCAATTGCTACAAATACGCAAAAGAAGGCACCACCGTCACCGCCAACACTTCGGTGGTGGGGGAAAAGATCTACTTCAATATGAAGAATCGGTCGAAAAACAAGATCAACCAGTCCACCGCCGAGCTGTCCAGTCAATTTATTCGCGGGGACAAGAGCCGCACCACGGAAGGCAGCGGCCTGGGTCTTTATATTGCAAAAAACTTGGTGGAGATTTTGGGCGGCGAATTTCGCATGATTATCGACGGAGACTACTTCCAGGTCTTTATCGAGCTGCCGAAAGAAATTGAATCCAAAAATTAAAAACCGGACAGAGCGTCCGGTTTCTTTATTATGGGGAGTGTATCGGATTAAATATCGAAGTCGATGCGGCCGAAATTGCCGTCGCGCCGTTTGTAAAGCAGGGCCGGTTCGCTGTCTTCGGCATCTAAGAAGACGAAGAAATTGTGGTTCAAGAGTTCCATTTGAAGCATGGCTTCTTCTTCGTGCATGGGCAGAAGCTTGAAGTGCTTTCTCTTGGAAATAATCTTGCCCTGTTCGTCTTCTTCCGATTCAGGCATGGCCTGTTCGAAGTTTTCGAAGCGAATGGTATCGGCATTTTGATTGCGCCGTTTCAGGCGGGTCTTGTACTTGCGCACTTGCCGCTCCAGAGCGTCCACGGCCAAATCAATGGAGGCGTACATGTCTTGTGTCGTCTCTTCTGCGCGGACGATGCTGGAGGGTAAGAACACCGTGATCTCGGTGGTGTGATCACCCTTGGTGGCGGAAAACGTGGCTTTCGCTTTCACCTCTTCGGCAAAGTACTTGTCCAATTTCGACAACTTCTTTTCCGCTTGCTTCTTCAAAGCCGGCGTTACTTCAATGTTCTTTCCGTAAAATTCAATACGCATAGTCATGTCTCCTCTCACTACTTTTTATTATGATACCCCGATTCGGGCGATTGAAACGGGGCGTCCCTTGCAGTTTTTTTTCAGTTTGCTATACTTTTTCTAGAAGTGAAAAAGGAGAATAGAATTTGAACATTCCGTCGAATAAAAAATTTCTGCCCCACGTGGGCATGCGCACCTTTAAGACGGCATTGGCCGTGGTTATCGGATTGTTTTTATCGAATATACTGGGGCTTCACACCCCACTGTTTGTGGCCATCGCCGCCATGACCACCATGCAGCCCTCGGTTCACGAAACCCACAAAGCCGTGAGGCTTCGAATGTTTACCTGCGTCATGGGCGTGGTTTTAGGCTATGTTTTGGCCCTGATTACCGATAATATCTACATTCGCCCCTTTATCGCCGGCTTCGGCATCGTGATTATTATCCTGACGCTGTTGAAGTTTAAGATGAACCGCTTCATTAATCTCACGAATATTATTTTCGTGGCCAGCTTTTCATCGGATCAATCCCAATTAATCTACGGCGTCAACCGCCTGATCGGGACCTTTCTCGGTATTTTCGTCTCCCTACTCATCAACTATTTTATCGCCCGGCCCACGCCGAAGAAAAGCTTTGAAAACCTGCTGGAGCATACCTACGAAGATATTTTCCGCCTCTCCGAGGAAATTATTCTCGCCGACGAAAAGCCGCAGCTGGACGCCCTGGAAAAAGAATTGATTAAGACCCAGGAATCCTTTGAACTCATAAAAAAGGAAATTACCGAGCCCTTTGCTCGGGAGCTGGACCTTTACGGCGTGGAGAACCTCCTGGATCTGTTCAGCGAATGCTTTGTTTCTTTGCGGGTTTTGTCTCAAATGAACATTATGGAAAGTAAATTAACCATGGAAAATAAATTGATTATTCAAGAACTGTTCCACTACACGGAACTGTTTGAGGGCATGGACGAAGTGATTCCCGATCCCATCGTAAACTTTCACGTGCACGTGGTGTTGGAAAAACTTCAGGCCACAAAAGCCCTCTACGACGAAGGAGTGACCCATGTCTAACAAACAGCTTTGGCTGAAAACCCTGGATGATATCGTGGCCATCGTGGATTCCACGCGCCACAGCATCCCCATGGACGACTTATTTAAAGACGAAGAAATGTACACGCCCATGCGCAGCGTCATATCCCATTTCGATTTGGCCGCCTGGCTCATGTTCGATACGGAGGAAAATCGCCCCACCACGAGCCAATTGGTGGGCCAGTTGTGGCGTCACATTCACAAAATGCGGGGCGTGGAGCCCTATTTGGAACGCATTTTCGATTCCTATCTCTCCCTTTACCGCGTCAATTACAAGAGCGAGGGGGGCATTTACGTGCAAAGCATTTTATTTCCCGAGCCCGCCGTCATCATCGAGGCCACGGAAGGGGCGAAGGAGCTGAACGAGGGGGAGATCTTCTTAGGCCGCATCGTGGATTCCTCCGTGGGCCATTTCCTCTTCAACAAGGCGAATGTCGTGCCGGAGAATCTGCGGAAAGATTTTTCCGAGCAGGTGGAGGAGCTGAAAAAGCGCCAGCCCATGATTCGCGAGAACACGAAAGTGTATCAGGAAACCTTAAAGAACGGCAATCCCGAGATTCTCTTTCTCTTTGCCCTGGCCTACGTTCAGGCGCAGGAGCGCGAGGTCCCTTATCCCTTTGACGAGGACGATGAACTCTTGGATGTGGACGACGGCATTCTCGCCTTGGCCCAGGAGTTTTCAGAGGACGAAGATGCGGTAATCGCGGACATGTACCTTCTCGAGCACATGGACTCGGCGGCGCTCATGGCCGAGGGCGTGAATCTCGAGGACAATCGCTTCATCCACTACGACGAACTGATGATCGCCGCATCAAACGACGGGGATTTTATCGACGACGCCCAATTGCTCCGCATCTACGAGCTGCTCCGCCGCTGGTGCGTGGAGCAAAAAAACGACGCCGGACGAAAATCTCTGGAGCCTGCGGACAAAAAAATTCTGGATTATAAAAGGCGCCTTGCCCGCTCCGTGCGGGGGATGTATCGCATCAACAGCCTGGTCAAAGCCCGTGGGGAAATGAACCGTTCCTCCAATTGGATCGATCAGTTCGATCGCTACTTGGAAACCGTGCTGGATCAGGACCTTGTGGTTACGAAAAGCGGCGCCATCAATCAAAAGAGCCTGGCCCTGGTGCGAAAGAATGTGCCGATTTTCCTCCAGACGAGCAAGGCCAATCGGGAAAGCAGTTTTCCGGAGCTGGTCTTTTTCAGAAAATTCGCCCTTTTAAAGAGCATGATCTTTGAAGAAGACGGCCTGCTTCTTCCTACGATCCGCCTGGAACAGTACATGCAAATGGACGACGAAGACAAGGTGGTGCTCTGGGTAAGCACGCTCTTAAACGAAAAATTTCGAGGCACCGACACCTACTTCCGCCAATGGCCCATACAGGAAGTCTTCGCCGAGAGCTTAAAACCCGGCGCCGGCGCGGGCCTTTTAATCGAAGCGCCCGAGGATAAAGAGGCCATGATTCGCCTGCGTATCCTTCAGCTGGGGCGGGATTTGGATCTCTACGATATGGCCGTGGATCCCGGCGGCGATGTGTTTTTCATTCCCACGGATTTCGGCGCGGCGGCCTTTAGCTACATGGGCATTTTGGAAAAAGACAATGTGATTGCGCCCTTCGAATGATAAGAGCTATCTAATTTAGATTTTCGAGGCCTTAGGCTGTGGTAAAATAATAGAGGAGGCGAGCGGATCATGAGACGAAAAGCCCTTTGCGCGGCCTGTTTACTCCTCGCCTTTCTTTTGGCAGGGGCAAAGCCCTATGCCTTGGAGGAGCGGTTTTTTCGCGACATTCAATCGAAAAAACCGGCGGTGGAAACGCCCGCTGATGTGCCGGAGCTTTTAACCTTTCGCCCGTCGAAGGGCGCGGCGGAGGTGTATTACACCTATCCCATAAAAAAAATAAACGGTGCCTGGGCTATGGCCTATAAGGATCTCGTCCACCTGGTGGGCAAGGACCGCATAAGTTACCTGCCCGAGGACAAGATCATTACCCTCAATCAAATCAATCGCGTCTACATGGCCGTGGACAAGAGGGCGGTGATTCGCCAATCGGGCCGAGCGGAGGCGGAAGCCTATCCCACATTTGAAGGGGACGTACTCTATGTGCCTCTGGTCTTTTCGCTGAAAGAAATGGGCTACACGGTGAATATCTCGGGCGACGAAACCCGCATGCTCATCGTGCCGCCGAGGGAAAAGAGCAAGGTGGTGCCCGATCGCGCCGTGAAAGTGGGAAGCATTTCTCCCTACCGCGACGGCACCATGGCAACGGAGATTTTCGACACGAACGGCACCCGCCTCATTGGCTGGGGCGAAAAAGTGCCCGGCGGCTTGGGCAGTTTTTTTTACATCGACGAAAAGCAGTCCGTTCGCTACACCGGCAATTTGGCCTTGGAAGCCCCCGCGGATTACGACGAGGAGGCGAAGGCGGTTCTCGCCGTAGACGGGCGTCGGATCGTGATTTATTCCTTTGACAAAGGGAGCCGCAGGATTTACCCCGTGCCCTACGCCATGGAAGGGGCGAAAAATTTCCGCTACGATCGCGGTCGCGTGTACTTTCAAAGGCTCGGCGGCATTTACGCCTACGAGCCGAAATCGAAAGTGCTGAAGCGGGTGGTGGACAGAGAAGCGGAAGCATTCGAGGCGCGAAACGGCCGCGTCATCTACCGACTCGACGGAGAGCTCTATTTACATGAAGAAGACCGGGAAGACATCCCCCTGGATTCGCGGGCCGAAGAAGCCAAGTTGAGCACATCTTCCGTCCTCTTAAACGACGAGGACCTGGGACTTGTGACGGTCCTCGATGCAGATACCCGCGACGTCAAGGCGTCCATGGCCTACGACAAGAGCAAGCGCTGCAGCGTGAAGCTTATGGGCGATCGCTACCTGGCGCTGGGTCAGGGGAACGCAGTCGAGTTAAGGGATTTAGATTCCGACATGGCCTATTTTCTGGACATGGTAAATATAGAAGATACATTGAAAGGCCGGCGGGTTCTGTGGCTATACAACGGCAATGTGCTGAAAGGCTATGTCTACGGCGACGGCGTGAAGATAGCACAGACCATTACGGTGCATCCTTAAGGAGGAGTTATGAACAGAGAAGAAATGGAAAGACAACGGCGACGCAGAAAAGCGCGCATAAAAAAGAAAAAACGCCAAGCGCGCATTCGCGGCGTGGTCCTTTTAATCGTCATCGTCGTCCTCTTCGCCGGCGCCTTTCATAAATTAAAGAGCCTGGCCGGAAAGGGCGCATCCGGCGTAGGCGGCAATCAAATCGAATGGTTTGTCCTGAAAAATATGGACGCGCTGAATCCGAAGCGGGCCTATACGCCTCAAGAAATCGGCAACCTAACCAACAACATCATTAATGACCGCATTGAAATTCGCCTGGCCAAGGGCGAAAACCACATTACCCGCGCCTCCGACTACGCCTACGACGCCGGCGAAATCTCCGACATCATTCAAGGCAAGCGGGAGTACACGGGAAAGAAGAAAATCGCCTTTTTAACCTTTGACGACGGGCCGAATCACAAAATTACGCCTCAAATCCTGGATACCTTGAAGGAAAAAGAAGCCCACGCCACCTTTTTTGTCATAGGAAAAAGCGTCGGCGAAAAGAATCGGGACGTGCTCCTTCGGGAACTTTCCGACGGCCACGCCATCGCCCTTCACTCCTACAGCCACGACTACCACAAGCTCTATCCGGGACGGGTAGCCAGTGCGGCCGCCGTGGAAGAGGAGGCGAAAAAGACCCAAGGCGCCCTTCAAGACATTCTCGGCAAAAACTTCCATTCCGGCGTGTGGCGCTACCCGGGCGGGCACATGAGCTGGCAAGGCCTCGAGGCAGCCGACAGCAAGTTAAAGGATTTGGGAATTTCCTGGATCGACTGGAACGCCCTCACCGGCGATGCGGAACCGGCGAGCCGCCGCCCCACGACGGCGCCGGGTCTGGTGGAATTTTTAAAGAAATCCATGCCGAAAAACGACGACGCCTCGGTAATCGTGATCTTAATGCACGACGCGGAAACCAAACAGCTTAGCGCCGACGCCTTGCCTCACGTCATCGACGCCCTTCGCGACGACGGCTACAGCTTCGGCATTTTGAAGTAGGGAATTATGCAACACACATCCCTGCTCTTAATGCTCATTACCATAGGGACCAAATGTTTTGGATTGGCTAGGGAAAAAGCCCTAGCCCATTTTTTTGGTACATCGGATGTGGCGAATATTTTTCTTATCGCCTTTACCCTGCCCATGGTTCTCTCCAATCTCTTTGCCGGCTCCATCTCCGGCGGCTTTATTCCCGTCTATACGGAAATGGCCCACAAAGGCGGAGACGACGAGGCGGATCGTTTTACCACCACCTTGGCCTTCGCCGTGGCCGCCATCGCCCTGGTGTTGAGCATTCTCGCCATTATCTTTGCGCCGACGTTGGTGCACCTCATGGCGCCGGGCTTTCACGGAGCCACCTTCGAAAAAACCGTCGCCATGAGCCGCGTGACGGCGTTGAGCATGACGGTGACGGCCGTCTTTTCAATATTCAAAGCCTATTTGCAAATTCACGAACACTTTATCGTGTCCATGTTCCACTCCGTGGTCATGAACTCCATTTTAATCGTCGCCATGTTTTTAGGCCGCGCCGGCGACTTGCGCATTCTGGCCCTGGGCATTTTCTTTGCCTTTTCTTTCCAATACGTGATCTTTCTCCCTTATTTGAAAAAGAGCGGCTTTCACTTGCGACGAGGCTATCACCTAAAGGGGGAGGCCATGAAGAAAATGTGGCTTTTGATTCTGCCCATATTGATCTCCACTTCGGTTTTGGAACTGAACAACATCGTGAGCAAGGCCCTGGCCTCCACCATCGCTCCCACCGGCGTGGCGGTGATTAATTACGCCACGAAAATTCAGGGCTTCGTCACGGGCATCGTGGTGACGAGCATCGTCACCGTCACCTATCCCCGCATGGCGAAGCTCGTGGAAGATGAAAGCAGCGAGGAACTGTCCCGGGTGATGCGGGAGAGCCTCTCACTCATGGCGGCCTTCGTCCTGCCCGCCACCGTGGGCGTCGTGTGCTTTCACAAGGAAATCGTGCGGCTCTTGTTTTTAAGCGGCGCATTTTCCGCGGAAGACGTGCGCGCCACGGGGGAAGTGCTATTGTTTTACGCACTGGGGCTTTTCGCCATCGGCATACGTGAAATCGGCGTCCGAATCTTTTACAGCCGAAAAGACGCCGCCGTGCCCTTAATCAACGCCGCCTACATGGTAGCGGTGAACGTGGCCCTGAGCTTTATCCTCGGGAAACTCGTGGGCCTTAGAGGCCTGGCCATGGGCACCTCCGCCTCCCTTTGGGTGGGGGCCGTGGGTATGTTGATCCACTTAAAGCGCACCGCCATGGGCTTAAAGCTCACCCGCGGCGGGAAAAATCTCGGTAAAATCGCCCTGGCTTCGGCCCTTATGGGTCTATTCGCCAAGGTGGCGGAGAAAATCCTTATGGGCTTTCTTTCGCCCAATGTGGCCCTGATCGGCGCCATCGTCGTGGCGGGGGTGAGCTACCTCCTTTTGGCCTTCGTGATGAAATTTGATGAAATCGAACAAATAAAAAAATTGCTTTATGCCAAGAGAAATAAGGTATAAACTAGAGCGAGACTATAAATTAATTAAATAATATAGAGAAGGGAAGAGCATGAAGAGAGAACAATTGGTAGAATTTTTACACAAACAAGCCATCGACGCCACCTTGTTGAAGGAGGTGGAAGAATTCGTCCGTGAACACGAAGTGGATCCCGCCGTGGCGGACCGCGTGCCTGTATCCATTTACCGCTACTACGGAAAAAGCATTTGGGAAAAAGCCATTTACGCCATTTTATCCGGCTACCATATTTTGCTTTCGGGCCCGAAGGCCACGGGGAAAAACGTCTTTTCCGAAAACCTGGCCCAGCTTTTTAATCGCCCCATGTGGAACATGTCCTTAAACGTCAATGTGGACAGCGCCTCCTTAATCGGTGTGGACACCTTCCGAAACGGGGAAGTGGTATTGAAAAAAGGCCCCGTCACCTTGGCGGCGGAAAAGGGCGGCTTCGCTATTTTCGACGAAATCAATATGGCGAAAAACGAATCCCTCTCCGTGGTGCACTCGGCCCTGGACTTTCGCCGCATGATCGACGTGCCCGGCTACGACCGCATTCCTCTCGACGATGCCACTCGCTTTATCGGCACCATGAACTACGGCTACATGGGCACCCGGGAATTAAACGAGGCCTTGATCAGCCGCTTTATGGTCATCGACATGCCCATTCTCGAAGGGGAGGGCCTGAAGCAGATTTTGCGCGAAGAAACCAATTTAAACGAAGAAGGCATGCTGCTCTTCGCCCGCCTCTTTACGGATCTTCAAAACAAGAGTTTGGAAGGGGAAATTTCCTCGAAGGCCGTGGACATGCGGGGCCTTTTCGGCGCCCTAAATATGATCGAGCGGGGCCTGGATGTGAAAGATGCCCTGAACATGGGCATCGTCAATAAATCCTTTGACCGCTTCGAAAAAGAAGTGGTGGACGATGTCATCGACACCCTATTTGCAAAAGGCGTGACGAAAGGTGAATTGTTCCGATGACCTGGACGGACAAGCGCCGGCAAAATGTGTACTGGACCGTGGGCGGCAATTACCAGCGCCGCTACCAGGGCGAGGGCGACGGCTTCGATGCGGCGGAATCGGGAATGATCGATCGGGCCTTTCCGAAAAATCGCCTGGCGAACTTCCTGGCCAAGAACACGGAAAATGTGTCAAACGGCAAGGACATGAACGCCGTGGCGCGGATCCTGGCCTTGCAATACACGAAGGCCGACCTCTATGCGGAGCGCCCGGGAATCAAGGCCATGGCCAAAGACGCCTACAAGGCTCGCTACCGAGCACTGGATTTTTTAAACAAACGGGACATGGCCCAAGAAATCGAAATGCAATACGCCGCCTACCGCATGGGCAAGCCCATGAGCGCGGGCACTTTTTTAGAGCCCTTAATGCGAAAATTAATCGCCGGGGATAAAATAAAAAACGAAGGCGAGTTCTACGATTACCTGGCGCGGCTGTGGCGGGAGCATTTCCACGTGAACCCCACCTTGACCTTTGAAGTGGAAAAAAAGATCGAAGACAAAGAAACGCCGCCTCCGCCGGATCAGCCGGAGCCGAAGAAAAAGCGCCGCCAAATCGTGGAGACCAAAGCGGAAAAAATCGAAGACAAGGACACGGAGATCATCGAGTCGGCGGAATTTTCCGGCGTCATTCGAGATACGTCGAAAGTCGTGGAATCCGACGCGTCCATTACGCGGACCCGCGCCGACAGCGAAGCCCGCACATTGAATCGGGTGCGCAAACACTACGGCAAGGAATGCCTTTCTCCCGCCAAGACCAAAAAAATCGAATCTGCCATCGCCACGGGCATGCACCACGGCATGCGCCTGCACGTGACAAAGGGAAATTTCGAACACGACATGGGCGCGCGGTTTTTCGAAGACCAAGTTCTCGCCCAAAGGCAGGAGACGGAAGCCATTTACGAGAAAGACCGCCACATTTACGAACGATCCATCTTTGAATTAAGAGAAATCATTCGAAAAAACCTCTTAGACGACTCCTCACAGGAAGCCGTGCGCGCCGCCAACGGCGCCGTGGACACCGGCCTCTTGTGGCGCCACGTGATCTTAGGCGACGACCGCATATTCAAGAAAAATTCCTTCGAGCAGGAAAATTCCTTTGCCGTGGACATTCTTTTGGACATGAGCGGCTCCCAACAGGATCGCCAGGCGGAAGTGGCCATTCAGGGCTTTCTCATCGCCGAGGCCCTGACCCAACTGAGGATACCCACCCGCGTCATGGGCTTTTGCAATCTCTTTAACTACCAAATCATTCGCATCTTCCGGGACTACAAAGACGACAACAAAGAAAATCGCGAGATCTTTTCCTACAAGGCCAGCGGATCCAATCGCGACGGCTTCGCTCTGCGCTACGTCTTCAATACCATGGAAGAAATCGAATCGGACACGAAAGTGCTCATCGTCCTTTCCGACGGCATGCCAAACGACCTTCTCTCCATCGGCCTGGACACGGCCAAGGGGAGCGTCGTCGACTACGAAGGGGAAGATGCGGTCTACGACACGGCGGCGGAAGTGCTTCAGGGAAAACTCAAGCAGCGCGCCGTCCTCGGCGTCTTTACCGGCGAGGACAAGGAGCTGGATCAGGAAAGACTCATCTTCGGCACGGACTTTGTGCGTATCAAAGACTTGGAGCGCTTCTCCGTGGTCGTTGGAAAATATTTAAAGAGCGTGGTGGAACGCTTGCAATAGAAAAGAGCCTCGAGGGCTCTTTTTTTGTTTGAATACCGATCCCGCGTCGGGAACAAGGGGAATAAGAATGTCTTCGATTGAAAAGGAAAATAGGGTATAAGGTAGATGAGGTGAAGAAAATGAACATTATGCCCCTGCCGGCACTGTCGGATAATTATATTTGGATCATCGAAAAAGAAAAGCGCATCGTCGTGGTGGATCCCTCGGAAGCGGATCTCTTGCTTCAAGTTATGGAGGCGAAGGGCTACGTGCTCGAAGCCGTGCTCTTAACCCACAAGCACCCGGATCACATCGGCGGCGTGAAAGATTTAATCGCAGCCCATCCGGCGCCGGTCTACGGCCCCGAGGAAACCGGCGTGGCCACGGAAATCGTAAAAGGCGGAGAGCACATCGAGGCCTTGGGCGAAACCTTTGATGTCATCGCCACGGCGGGCCACACGGAAGGCCATGTGGCCTACAAAATGAAGGACCATCTCTTTATCGGCGACACCCTCTTCCTTTCCAGCTGCGGGCGGGTCTTCAGCGGCGATTACGAAGCCATGTTTGAAAGCCTTGCGGCATTAAAGGCCATGGACGATGAGGTGAAAGTCTATTCCGCCCACGAATACTCCCTGTCCAATCTTGAACAGAGCGTGAACTATTTAAAAAACGACGCCACGAAAAACGAATTGGAGCGGGTGCGCCGCCTGAGAGAAGAAGGCGCCGTGACTCTCCCTACCACCATCGGAAAGGAAAAGCAGGTGAATCCCTTCCTCGTCATCGACGATTTCGACGAATTTGTCCGCTACCGAAAAGAGCGCGATCGCAGCTAATCAGAACCACCGGCTTTGCCGGTGGTTTGTTGCATTACAAATGGGTTTGATTTTGCAATATGCTTCGTGTACGATGGGTTGTACCAGAGACTATTGTGGGGTGACAAATAATGAAAAAAATATTTTGTGCTGTTAAAGATACTAATAAACTAAGAAGTATAAGAGAATGGGCTTTAACCATAGGAGTCGCTTTCTTGTTGGCCTTATTTATCAGAACCTTTATTTTTCAGACTGCTTATGTGGATGGAAGTTCTATGCATCCTACATTTGAAGATGGGGAATTACTAATTGTCAAAAAATATGAGAACATCATTAAACATCCAAAATACACGAGAGGAGAGATAATAATTTTCTCTCCTCCGACAAAAGGTAATAAAAAGCTATACATTAAAAGAATAATAGGCTTACCGGGCGATAAGATAAGTATAGAAGGAGGAAAATTATATATTAACGATAAACTTCTAAATGAACCTTACATAGAAAATGATTTGTACACTGAAGCAATTCATTTAGCCGGGCCTCATGCCATTTCGGAAGATGAACTGTTTGTAGTTGGCGATAATAGGCATCCTGGAGGAAGTATCGACAGTAGGACTTTTGGCGAAGTTCCTTTTAAGAATGTAGTGGGCAAAGTTAGCTATAGAATTTTCCCTTTAACAAAAATCAGACATTTTGATTAGTATAACGATAAAGACGGGGCGTAATGACTATGCCCCGTCTTTATCGTTATATAGTTGCGTAAGAGAGAAATGTATTGAATTATTTTACTTTGACCGTATTCTGCCGAGCTTGGAAGATCTGTGTCCGAAGGAATACCGAGAATCCATGGAATTCGCATAGAAGGAATGATATGTAAAACAAAATCGAGCAAGCGAATTGCTTACTCGATTAAGTCTAACTTATGGGATTAGTCTAAATCCGGGACGCTCTCTTTTTTCGATTACATGCCGCGCACATTAAGCATGTTGTCGCGAATTCGCTCGGTCACTTTCTTCAAGTGGGCCTTTTCCTGTTGCTCGATAAGTTTTAATTCCTTCGGCGCAAAGCGGGGCACGATGTCCTGGAGTTCCCGCACGATTTCCACGGTTTCCCGTTCGATGCGTTCGGCCAATTCGAAGACATCCATCTTGTCGCGAATTTTCTTCGCCTTTTCGACGAGCTCTTCGGGCTTCGCCAAGAGGCTTCTCTCCAGGCGAAGGCGGAAATAGTCGTAGTCGTCTTTTTCTACGACCCAGCCGCCGTCGGCTTCGGCTTGTTTCGCCAAATTCAAATACACATCGTGGTGGCGATCCTCGTCTTTTGCCATAATTTCAAAAAACATATCGCCGAACTTTGCGTCTTCCGCAAGGTAACGATACACCTTGGCGACCTCTTGTTCGTTTTTGGCCAGCAGTTCTAAAATGGCCTTTCCATCTACTCGTTGACTCATAAACTCCTCCTCAATCTATGATAAAATGATTCAACCCTATTGTACAACATGATCCGCAAAATGACCAATGTACAGAAGCCTTGTAGTGCTTAAAATAAAAATATCGTCGAGCCACTTGCAAAGGCTCTGTAAAGTTGTTATAATACCATTGTTGCATCGAGATGTGGCGCAGTTTGGTAGCGTACATGTCTGGGGGACATGGGGTCGCAGGTTCAAATCCTGTCATCTCGACCAATTGTAAAAACGGCTGATTACGTCTGACGGCGTAAATCAGCCGTTTTTCTTTTTCAATCTTCGTTTCATCTCATCCCTTTATCGAGGTTTTGATCCCGATTTCCCGACTTTTATCCCGATTTGTATGTGACGATGTTTAGAGGAAAGGCGGGCGAGCCACTGTTGGATGAAATCAAGTCCATCGAAGCATTGGAAGAACCCTCGTCGTAAAAAATTATACGTGACATAAAACTTTTCATGCCTTCTTTTTTTAGAAGGCATTTTTTATTTTCAGAGAAGATAAAATGATCGATCGATTTTCGAAAAAGGAATAAATTAATTTCGATTAATATTATCAATTAGAACGTTCTCGCGAAAAAATCCACCACGATCATCCGCCTGCAGTGAAAGACTTGTTTAAATTTCAGTAAAGTAAAGAGTCTCTTGACGTGAAATAGTTAGAAACTTATAATCTTTATCGAACGATAATAGTTATCGTTCCCAAGAATAGTTTAGCGATCCACTGAAGGAGGTTTTGGATGCAGAAGAAGACGATTAGCTTGCTTTTGGCGGCGACGATGATTTTTTCATCGGCTGAAAGTGCGCTTGCAGCAGCTGTTGACGTCACCAAAAAGGCGACGGTACATAATAAAGCGCCGCAAGCCAGTGCCATCGTAAAAAAATTTGAAGCGTCACAGAAAAATGTGGCAGTGCAAAACGAAAAATTCGCCTACATCGTAGAGTTTTCACAAGAAGCGATGCGTGATTCGGTGAAGGAAAAATTGAAAAAGATGAAAGATGTGAAAATCCTATACGATTATCACATTCTTTTTAATGCGGTTTCCATACAAACCTATCCCGAACAGGCGGAAGTTATCCGAACATTGCCGGGGGTCAAGAGTGTGGAGCGTTGCGGAACCCTCGAACCTTTAATGGAAAATGCGCGCGAAGTCGTCAAAGTGGATAAAGCCACCGATTACTTAAAGGCCATCAATGCCACCAATCCCGAAATCGGGAAACATTACGACGGCCGCGGTATGCTCATCGCCAACATCGACACGGGGATGGACTACAAGCACAAGGACATGCGCTTAGATGACGACGCCTTGTCGGCCGCTAAAATACAGGAAAAAAATTTAAAACCCGAGGACAAGCCCTTTTACTTGTCGCCGAAAGTGCCTCGTAGCTTCAACTACTTAAGCGGCGGCGTGATTACGAAGGAAATGTATGACGACGGCAGCGATTATCACGATCCCCACGGCATGCACATTTCCGGGATTTTAGCGGCCAACGCCACGAAACAAGATCTTCAGGCTAAAAACGGGATCCGCGGCATTGCTCCCAACGCCCAATTAATGGCGTACAAAATGTACTCTGACGCCAGCGACGGCTTTGCCGGCGACGAAACCATGTTCCACGCCTTTGAAGACTGCATTACCCACGGAGCGGACGTTATTTCCATTTCGTCGGGCTTTACGGGCACGGGCCTTGTGGGCGAAAAATATTGGCAAGCCATTCGCGGCCTGAGGAAAGCCGACATTCCCGTTTGCGTCGCCACGGGGAACTACGCCACATCCGCATCGGATTCCTCATGGGACCGTTACAGCAACAATGCCCTTAACATGACCGACACGGGGAACGTCACCCGTACGGCGGCACATGAAGATGCCATCGCCGTCGCATCGTCGAGAAATACCGTCGTGGAATTTAACGGTGTGAAGATCGGGGGAAAAGATATGCGCTATTCTCAAATCGGCGCCTTCTTCGACAAAAACCACTTCACCCAAAAAGATTACGACTTTATTTACTTAGGTAAATGCCAAGACGCAGACATTGCCGGAAAAGACGTGAAAGGCAAAATCGTGGTCATGGATCGTATTTTCTCAACCGACATGAAATACGCCTTCCAAAAAGTTAAAAACAAAGGCGCAGTCGGCGTTATCGTCGTCAACACCGTAAATTATTACAACCGCGACGACTGGGAAAATGTGCCTGCCATGGGATACGAACAAGATGAACGTACACAAGTACAAGTCTTCTCCGTATCCGGTTACGATGGCCGAGATCTTTGGGACATGATCACCGGCAAACAAACGACTGCCGATGAAAAGCAAAACAAAAAAGGCGATTACCGCATCGACATGAAGGCATTCGACGCACACAAACCTGCCGTCGGACAGGAAAAGAATCTTTCCGTCGAATTTTTAAACGATAAAATCAAATGGGGCGACGAAGAAGTGCCGGCAGGCTCCACGTCCTGGGGACCCCGTACCGACCTGCTCCTAAAACCCGACGTATCCGCTCCCGGTAAAAACATTTACTCCACACTTAACGTCATCAACGGAAAGAGCACCTATCAATACATGAGCGGCACTTCCATGGCGACCCCCGTGGTCTCCGCGTCCACCGTATTGATTCGGCCCCGCTTAAAACAAATTGAAAAAGATCCTCTTATTAAAGGATCGGGCATCGACCTCGTAACCTTGACGAAGATCATGCTTCAAAATACGGCGCGGCCCATGAAAGACCCGACGACGAAAGATGAACAAAATCAAACGCTGTTTGCATCGCCTCGTCAACAAGGGGCAGGTATTATCGACGTGGAAAAAGCGTTGAAGAACAATGTCATCGTGTCCGTAAAAGCCAAAGGCGGCGACGGCCAATCCAACGATTACGGTTCCGCTTCCTTGCGGGAAATTAAAGACAGATCGAAAGATTTCACCATTACCCTTCGAAACATTTCCGACCGCGACCTGACATTTAACGTGTCCGCAAGCCCGGTCACCACCGACGGGGAAACGCCGGTGAAAAAACTGGACGAAGAATACAAAGACGAAAAGAGCCAAGACGGACAAAAGATCGTAGCGGAAATCCATCCGAAAAAAGTAGAAGGTGCCCGCTTAAGCCTTGGTTCCGAAACCATAACTGTTCCCGCACACAGCAGCTACAATTTGGCGGCGAAAATGGAAACGGGCAAAGCGAACAATCAATTTGTGGAAAGCTTCTTGAGTTTTGAATCGAAAGAAGCTGCCGACGGCAAAAACGAAAACGCACAACCTTCCCTTTCCATGCCGGTCATGGGCTTTGCAGGAGACTGGAACAAAGAAACCATTATCGACAAATGGGCGTGGGAAGATGGATCTAAATCCAAAGGCATCGTCGGCCACGACGACGAAGGCAACTTAAAACGCCCCGGCACCATGAACCGCGGACGCGGAGGCGAACACGGCATCGACCTCTTTAACCCGGCAGGCGTTATTCAAAACACTGAAGACGGCAACCCGAACTTTGAACAAGACCCCGCTTTCTTCTCCTTGAATAACAGTATGGATTTTATGCAACAAACCACCGGCGACAGTAAAATTATCAAGGGCTACACCACCGATAAAATGGTAACGCCTACGCCCCTTATTTTACGCTCCGCCTACGACGCGAAAGTGGCCATCGTCAACCAGCAGGAAGAAGCGGGCCAACGGAACCTTAAAGTGCTTTCCGTACAACAATTTGTTAAGGGCATTTTAAACTGTAAGAGCAACACGGCAAAGGGCTTAAAAAAATCCAAGATGAAAGTATTCCCCGAAATGCAATGGGACGGCAAAGTGTATTCGCCGAAAACCATGGAAATAGATGGAGACTACATCGAGCCGGGTCTGACGCCCTTGGCGGAAGGACAATACTACTACAAATTCCAATACCGCCTCACCCCGGATTACCCCTATCAAGTGTCCTATGTTCCTGTAAAAGTTGACAATACGGCGCCGAAGATTCTTTCTGTCGATTGTTCCAACCCCGATGAAATTAAGGTCGTGGCGAAGGACACCTATCACCAAAACCCGGACAAATCGAAGACGTGGTTTAATTACGATCAAAAACAACATCCCGAGGCCTTTAAAGAAGTTTCCAACAAACTTTGGTTCTTAGGCGCATCCTTTGTGGATGAATACGGCGACTTAATTAAAGAGCCGAATCTAAAAGTTCTCAACAAAGGCTACGATGCCAATACCGGCGAAACGCACTACGTCATTAAAGGCGCCAACAGCGATCTTCAAGGCAAAACCCTGGAATTGGCGGCCCTCGACGGCGCCACCAACTTCTCCGACACCTTCCGCGTGAAATTCGACAAAAATCTCACCGACGGGAAGCTGAAATATGAAGTAAACGCAAAGGCAAACGAGGATGAAGAGGGCTACAAGACAGATGACAAGTATGCCATCGACGGCAGCAAGTTGAAGACTGCCGCGCCTCTTGAAAACAAACCGGAAGAAGAAAAACAAGGAAACGACAAAAAGGTCGAAGGAAAGCCGGAGATTGTCTTGGATGAAAAACATTCCACTACAGGAAAAATAGAAGAAGCCGATTTACGGAGGATGCCGAAACCCAAGACCTATAACAAATACGATTTTGTTACCGGCGAAGAAAAGCCTTACACCGATTACGGCGATTTCTATGGGGAACTCGACGCCGACGGCAACCCCCTCTTCTATGAAGACGGAACGAAGATGGAATATACCAAGGAAACCATGGAGGATCTAAAGGCAAAAGGTTATGTCGGCAAAATTACACCCGATGCAGACGGCGGCTTCCGCGTATCCGGCACCCTCAAAAATGTATCGAAGAAGGCGAAGCTTTACTATCAATCGGCGACCATGATAAAAACCGGCAAACGGGCCGAGGTCATGACCTTCGATTACAACGACAAAAACAATACCCTTTCCTTCGACTTCTACGGCAACAAAGACGACGTCAATAACGATAAGGGAACCAACTACGAACGGGATATTAAACTATTCGTCGTCGATCAACAGGGAAAGAGCAAAGAAATCTTCTTTAGAATGCCCGAAACGAAGAAAAAAGAAGCGAAAAAGTTCCACCCCGTCGAATCCAAAGTCGGCGATATCGAAGAACTTAGCAATAGCGATTTAAACGGCAAAGTAGAAGCAGCTAAAGACGTCAACGGCAAAACCATCTTTAAAATGCGGGAAGAGCTGAAGATTTACAAAGGCTACGCCGTAAAGATCACATCCTTCAACCCGGGCAAAAACGGCTTAAAGCCCTTAAGCTCCGACGTGTATTACTGCGACGCATCCCGTTGCGAACAAGGTCAGGAATATGGAAAAGACGAAAATATTCGTTTCAATATTCTCCAAGGCTTTAACCACATAAACTACAAAGTTTACAGAATTGCCTTAGATGAAAAGGGTAATGCGATTAAAAAGGACGGCAAGGTAGAACTGAAAGAAGAAAATCTCATTTCCGAAAAAGGCAAATGCGTTTATTTCGATAAAGACGCTGTGCAATTGGATATGGATAAAAACTTCTTCAACCCCACTGCCGACAGCGAACTCTACGTTCGCAAGAGCCCCTTGGTAATGAAAGGCGTCGTCGGCGATAAAGGCGGCTTCAACTGGCACCTGCGCATCAATGAAAGCATTGTAGACGAATACTTGATCTACGGCGACCTTAAGAGCGACAACAGCCGACCCTTTGAAGTGAAAATACCCTTCGAAGACGGCGATCGCCTGGACTGGGCGGCAAAAGATTACTCCGGAAACGGCATGCCCGGCGATATTAAAGACGGCGAAGGCAATGTCGTTCAAAGAGCCCTCAGAACCCAATACCATCTCTATTTAGATGATGTAAAACCCGAGGTCACTATTTCCAAAGATTCCGTAGAAAATGGCCAAGCCATTCCCTATGGCATGGACAAAAAACTTTATGTCGGCGTAACGGATAAGCGTAGCAACGAAAAAGCAGGAAAAATCCAAGAAAAAGAAATTTTCATTAACGGCAAACCTTACATCGCCGACACGAACTTAGAAAAATACGGCGACGCTCCTTATGAAATCAAAGTCGTGGCAAAAGACTACGCGCGGAATACGACCGTGAAAATTATGAGCTTCGATCCTGAGAAAGACAAACTGGTCAAAAAGGAAAATACGAAGGTCACCGTTAAATTCCATGCCGGCGGAGGCGGAGGCACCATGGCACCCGCAAGCATCGTCCAAGGGGAAGATTTCGCCTTGCCGGAATGCACTTTGACGGCGCCGAAAGGCAAAGTCTTCGCGGGATGGCGCGTAGAAGAAGCCAACGCCTTTATGGATGGCGTGTCGAGAGCACAGGGCAGGGCACCCTCGGCGGAAAAGGAAGACCTTAAAGGGTTACGTCAACCGGGCGAAGTCCTTAACGCCACAAAAAATCTCGACATTACCGCCGTCTTTAAATACGCCAAACCTATAGAAAAAATAACCGTCAACTTCGAAAAAGCATGCGGACAAGGTATGGAACAATCCAGGGAAGTAGAAAAAGACTCTACCATTACCTTGCCGCAAAACGGCTTGCAAGCACCGGCAGGAAAGGAATTTGTCGGCTGGCTCGTATCAGGCAAACTGATGCAACCCGGCACCCAAGTCACCATTCACGACAGCATGACCATTACGGCGCAATGGAAAGATACGGAGAGCAACCCCGATCCCGGAACAAAGCCCGATCCCGGAACGAAGCCCGATCCCGGAACGAAGCCCGATCCCGGAACGAAGCCCGATCCCGGAACGAAGCCCGATCCCGGAACGAAGCCCGATCCCGGAACGAAGCCAGGCAGTAGAGGATCGAGTCAAAATCGGTTCCCCTCTACACCGAACCGGGGATCCGCTTCCCAAGATCCTGCCAATGGAAACAAAGCGCCGCAAATAAAAGACGATTTCACCGGCCACTGGGCGGAAGCCGTTATACGAGATGCCTTGGCAAAAGGTTACTTCAACAACATTGCAGGCGACATTGCCTTCATGCCCGATTACCCCGTTACAAGGGCACAATTTGTCACCGTCCTGGCACGCTACGCAAACGTGGACACAAGCAAATATCAATTTGCGCCATACAAAGACGTGGACGCAGGTGATTTCACCGCCCCCTACATCGCGTGGGCGGCAGAAAACAAAATCGTCCTGGGCGTAGGCGACAATCGCTTTGCACCGAACAAAACACTGGATCGCGCCGAAATGGCGACCATACTCTACCGATACACCAACACCTTAAAAATTCAATTGAAAGAAACAGAACAAGTGCCGCAATACACCGACTTCGATACCATTCCCTCGTGGGCACAAGAAGCGGTAATGCACATGAGCCGCTACGAAATCCTACAAGGAAACGAAGACAAAACCTTCGCTCCGAAAGGAAACTTCACCCGCGCGCAACTGGCAAAAGTCATCTATCAATTCGGCCACTAAAATCAAAAGACAGATCGGAAAGACCGGTCTGTCTTTTTTTGTGCAAATATGTGAAAACTATCTTCTTTCCACGGCCTATGATATAATTTGGCTATTCATTGGAAACAAAGAAAAAGGATTGAGTGCGCTCGATCCTTTTTCTTTAGAAAAGGGGGGACGATATGACGCGTAATTACGATGTGGACGCAATTAAGTCTCTGAAAGTGGAAATCAATCAAATGGATCCGGTGGATTTGGCGGATCGTTTGCAGGACATGGATCCCGTATCCGTGGCCTTGTGGCTGAAGCTTTTGGATAAGGACAAGGCGGCGGATACTTTCGCGGAATTGGACAGGGACACGAAGCGTCAATTAATCGACAGCTACACCGACGATGCCATACGAACCCTGATTCAGGAGCTCGACGAGGACGAGCTGGTGGATACCTTGCAGGAGTTGCCCGCCAATATGGTGCGCCGCCTCATGGATGAATTCGTCACCGGCGACCGTCGGGTGATCGTCAATAAATTATTAGGCTATCCGGAAGACAGCGTCGGCGCCATTATGACTGTGGAGTTCGTCTCCGCCAAGGCCTCCGCAGGCATGGAACATATTTATCAGCGCGTTATGACGTCCAGTTTGGACGGGGACAAGCTAGAGCAAATTTGGATCACCGACGATTCTTTGATGCTTTTGGGCTACGTGTTCTTGGCCGACGTGTTGCGCTACATGGATCAGCCGGTAGAAGAGATGCTTAATCCCCTGCCTCGCACGGTTCAGGCTACGGACGATCAGGAAATCGTCGCAAAGCTCGCCTACCGCTACGACTTGTCGGAGATTCCCGTCACCGACTCCGAAGGGCGCCTCATCGGGACGGTTCCCTTGGAAGATGCCGTCGATATTATGCACGAAGAGTACGAAGAAGACTTGTCGAACATCCACGGGATTCAAGAATCTTCCGACGACGTCTATTTGGATCGCTCCATCTTCGCCATCGCAAAAGACCGCACCACCTGGCTCATTATCTGTTTGATCACCGCCACCATGACGGGCTTTATCATTCAGCGCTACGAATCCCTTTTGGCGGCCAGTGTGGCCCTTACGGCCTACATTCCCATGCTCATGGACAGCGGCGGAAACGCGGGGAGCCAATCCTCCACCACGGTGATTCGCTTCCTCTACACCGGCGACATCGGCTTTTCCGACACCCTTCAGGTCATGTGGAAAGAGGTGCGCGTCGGCTTTATTACGGGTAGTATTCTCGTGATCGTAAACTTTATCCGCATGACTCTTTTAGGACCGGAGACCCTGCCTGTGAAGCTCACCGTGTCTCTGACCCTTTTAATTACGGTTATGCTTTCGAAAATGGTCGGGGGCATGCTGCCTTTGATCGCCGACAAAATCCACGTGGACCCGACGGTCATGGCCGGGCCCATTATTACGACCTTGGTGGACACCTTCGCCCTTCTCGTGTATTTCGAGGTGGCGAGCCATTTGCTGAGCGTCTTCTGATTGTCGACTGAAAGGAAAGCGAGGTGCCCATGGTAAAAAAAGCATTGATCGCTTTGGGTATTTTAATAGCGGCAGGAGCGGCCTTTATCACCTACGCCTTCTCGCCGACGCCGGATTTTATGCGCAATCAAACCGTGGACGGCGTGTGCATGGATGCTGTCGTGGCATGGGACGAGCGCAAACCCATTATCCGCACCTTTAAAGAAAAAGACTATCTTGACTTAACGGAGAATCAACTGGCGAAGGTGCAGGATACAATCGGCGGAAAGATCGAAGGCGACATTCCCTGCATCAAATTAAATAAAAAACCGCGGATCTTTTTTCAATTTGAGAAAGACGAAAAGCCCGTGAAGCCTGAAAAGATTAGCATGAAAATCATCGCCCACGCATCCCATTACGACGATCCCGAGAAGACGCGGATCATTACAGGCGAGCCTAAAGATGAAGGGGACCTGGGCTTCAGCTACACCACCAAGCGTTACAGCCGTCAATACGAAAAATACTTTCTGGAATACCTGCAGGTGGAAGTGCATTACACCGTGGACGGAGAAAACTACATTTCCACCTTCGGCGCCTTCCAAGGCAATGGGGATGACGGCACGAGTTTTTTCGAAAACGAAACATTAAATGCGCCGGTGGAACCGGAATAAAAAAGGCCCTTCGTGAACTGACCCCCAAAAGTTGGACCAAGAAATCCAACCTTTGGGGGTCTTTTAATGGCAAAATACAGTTATGAATTTAAAAGGAAAATTGTTGAGGAATACTTGGGCCGCAAAGCAGGTTATAAAACTCTGGCTATGAAATATCAAATTGACCATTCGCAGATCAGACGCTGGGTGAACAATTACAAACATTTTGGCGATGAAGGGTTAATGCGCTCTAGAAATAAACGTGCGTACAGTGTAGAGTTTAAGTTAGAAGCCATCACACGCTACGAAACGAGCGAATGCAGCTACCAACAATTGGCCCTTGAACTCGGTTTAACAAATCCATCCATGATTGTTAACTGGCGCAGGAAATACCGAGAGGAGGGCATTGAGGGTCTGCGACCACACAAGCGAGGGAGACCTGTGACGAAGAAAGACGACCGCAATCAAGCACCAAATCCTTCAAAGTCGAGTGAAGATCTTGATGCTTCCACACGAGAGGCATTGGAAAATCGCATCAAAGAATTAGAAGCTGAGAATCGGAAACTTACCATTCAAAAAATGTTCTGGGAGCAATTAAGGAGTTTGGAGAGGGAAGAAGCAACGAACAAAAGGCGAAGATCGTCGCCAAACTCCGAGAACAATTCCAACTAACCGAGATCCTCGCCGCCATTAACTTTCCAAAATCCACTTTCATGTATTGGCAGAAAAAGTGGAACGAAGAAGACAAAGACCAAGCCTTGAAAGACGAGATCCTGGCCATACGGCGCGAACACAAAGACTACGGCTATCGAGGGATCCATCTGGAGCTGAAGAACCGGGGAGGGGTGGTGAGCAAAAAGAAAATTCAACGACTGGTTCAGGTCATGGACCTGTATAATCTTGAAATCATCAGCTACATCCTTTCGCACAACCCAACGGCGTCACCATGCGGCAAGGTTTAGAAGAAGCTATCAAGCGCACCGACACCTGCCCCTACCGCCGCACCTTCCACTTCGATCGCGGTTGGGGTTACCAAATGACCGCCTATCAAGCCATGTTAAAAAAACATCTCATCTTTCAAAGCATGTCGAGAAAAGGCAACTACTACGACAACGCACCCATGGAAAACTTCTTCAGTGTACTGAGAAGAGAAATCTACGACGGTCACATCTACCGGAGCCGACAAGAACTCGTGCGTTCCATCGAACGTTTTATCCACTACTACAACAACGATCGAATTAAAGAAAAGTTAGGAGGATTGAGTCCGAAGCAATACCGTGAACAGATGCAATCTGCATAGAATGAATGTTATGTAAAACAAAATCGAGCAAGCGAAATGCTTACTCGATTAAGTCCAACTTTATGGGGTCACTCTACCGTGAAGGGTCTGTTTTTAATATAAGAGTTGATACATGAGAGGGTTAAAATGAAGAGTGTTTTGATTATAGAGGATAATAAAGAAATTTCATCACAAATGGAAAAGTATTTAGTTAATAATGGTTATGAAGTAGAGATTGCATCATCTTTTTACGAAGCAAGCTATAAGATGAATGTAGACATGGATGTGGCACTACTTGATATAAATCTACCAGATAAAGACGGTCAACATTTGATAGAAAGATTAAAAGATAAGGACATAAGAGTCATTGTAACAACAGTAAAAAATGATGAAGATTTTATAATTGAATCTTTAGATAAGGGAGCAGATGATTACTTAACAAAGCCATTTTCCCTTGCAATATTAAGGGCAAGAATTGATGCGGTATTAAGAACAATACCTCTAAGTCAAGACAAAATAATTACTTATAAGGATATCAAAATAGATTTAAATGATTCAAAAGTTTATTTTAAAGATAAGCAAATAGAATTAACTCCACTTGAATATGAAATCCTAGTCCTATTTATTAAAAATCCTCAACGAGTTTATACCAGAAGTCAACTGTTAGAAATGTTTTGGGAAGATAGGGATAAATTTGTAAATGATAACACCCTCACATCAACTATTAAGAGAATCAGAGAAAAGCTTGATAGGGAAGTTATTTCTACTGTTAGAGGAATTGGATATAGGATGGATTAGATGATGATATATGTATTTTGGATAATAAGTCTGGGACTTCTTTACTATATTTTAGAAAAAAGGAAGAAAAATAGGATAAATGAGCTTATAGATTTAATAGAAAATATGAAAAACCAGGACTACAAAATTCCTATGAAGCAAGATGATTTTTCAATTTTGGAAGATAAAATTTATAAGCTTTTTATAGAAATAGTAGAAGCCAAGGAAACAAGCAGAAAAAATAGCGAAAAGCAAATCGAACACCTAGAAGACATCGCTCATCAAATAAAAACTCCAATTACTTCTATGCTTTTTTCTATAGAAAATTTGGAGATGGACTTTCCAGCTAATGAAGATATAGAAATTTTAAAAAGACAAACTATTAGATTAAACTCTCTATCAGATATTTTGCTCAAACTTTCAAGCCTTGATGCCAACAAAGATCTTATGAAAAAAGAAGAAATTCGTTTAGATGAATTAGTGGCTTATGCTTTAGATAGTTTAGATTTAAGGAGATCTACTAATGCAGAAGTAGCAGAAAGTTTAAAGAAAAATAGTATTTATGGAGATTTTTATTGGCTGGCAGAAGCTTTCATTAATATTGTAAAAAATGCTGATAATAGACCGACTTGTGATAAAATCCTGGTTTCATCATACAAAACCCCCATCTATACATGCTTAATCATTGAAGACAATGGCGGAGGAATTGCAAAAGATAATATCAAAAAAATCTTTAAACGCTTTTATAAAACGCCTGACTCAAATGGTTTTGGCATAGGACTTGCTATGGCAAAGACAATTGTCGAAAAAAACAACGGGGAAATCTCTGTTTCAAATATTGATGGTGGAGCAAGATTTGAAATTAAATTTTACAATGTCACCTAAAAGTCACTTTACTTTCATATGCTTACCTTGACACAAGAAAAAGGAGGCAGTTATGGAAATATTAAAAGTAGAAAATCTAAGAAAAGAATACGGCGAGGGTAATTCTAAGGTCATTGCCTTAGACGGTGTTAACCTTGAAATTGAAAGAGGAGAATTTGTTGCCATTGTAGGGCCGAGTGGCTCTGGTAAATCAACACTTCTACATATCATAGGAGGAGTGGATAGCCCAGATGATGGTAAGGTTTATATAGATGGTAACGACATCTCAAAGTATTCTACAAAAGAATTGGCCTACTTTAGAAGAAGAAAAGTTGGACTAATTTATCAATTTTATAATTTGATTCCAAATTTAACCGTTAGACATAACATAGAACTTCCACTAAAACTAGATAAAAGAAAAATAAATAAAGATGAATTTTCAGATATAGTAAAAAAACTTGGTATAGAAAGTAAACTTGACTCTTTTCCAAGTGAACTTTCAGGAGGTCAGCAGCAAAGAGTTGCCATAGCCAGAAGTCTTATCTACAATCCATCTATAATACTAGCAGATGAACCAACAGGTAATTTAGACAGAAAAAATTCTAAGGAAATTATAGAAATCTTCAAATATTTTAACAAAACCTTAAAACAGACGATTATCCTAATCACCCATGATGAAGAAATAGCCTTACAAACAAATCGTATTATTACAATAGTCGATGGAAAAATTGTAGGAGATGAAAGAAATGAATAAGAAGAATTTTCCTATTTTTATTTCTTTATTTATTGTAAGTTTGTTTTTTACTGTGGTTTTTTATTATGGTTATACAATTATTAAATATAATGATGAAAGTTTCATGACCGTAAATTTTTATGATGCAGAACTTGAAGGGAACTTAACAAGTAATGATATTGAAAAAATAAAAGATATTAATAATATAGAATTTGTAGGTGAAATGTCCATAAATCCTGAATCGGCAAAGTACAAGAATGATTTGATTGCCGTAAATTATCAAGATAATGATATAAATAAAATGAGAGAGCATTCAGATTTACTTGAAGGACACTTTGCTAAAAGTGATGGAGAAATAGTATTATCGAAAAGTCTAGTCGAAAAAAATAAGCTAAAATTAGGAGATAAAATACAGCTTGATTTTGGGCATAGACTAATAGAGGGTAAGGAGATAGATGCCATAAGTACTTTTACTGATAAGGAGTCTTACAATCTTAGTTTTAGCAAAGACTTTGAGCTGGTTGGAATTTATGAAGATGTCTATAATAAATACAGTAGAGTTAATTATGCTTTAGCACTGAAAAATGAAGAGGATCCAGGCAAAGTAGTTTTAAAGTTTAATTCTTTTGAAAAGGCTTATGATAACAAAGTAAATCTACAAAATGAAATCAATAAAAAATTAGGTAGAGATGTTCCCTTAACTTTCAATTCTAATTTAATAGATTATTACGGTGTTGAGTATGACTTTCCCCATAATATTTTAACTGAATTAGGAACCATTCTTTCTGTAATAGGGGCTATATTACTATTTGTATTTTTTGTAAAAAATATATTCAAGGTGTGGGCTTTTAGGAAAATCAAGGAACTTTCTGTATATAAGTCTATAGGCACTACGGATTTTCAGATATACTTGTTACTATTAAAAGAAGGTATTTTCCTATCTGTTCTACCTATATTAATTGGTCATATCTTTGGATACTGTCTTATCTTAAAATTGTTTAGGCATCTTGAGATTGATCAAGGGGTCGAAAACTTGGTATCTAGTTATTTCAGTCCTTTACTTAGCCTAGCGATTGTTACAGTAGCTCTTTTAGTAGTAGTATTTTCTATTATTCAACCAGCAAAGAAAGTTTCAAAAATATCTATTATTGAAGGTATAAAGGGAAATTTAGACTTTGATAGCTTTAAGAAAAAAAGATCTAGGAATTTATGGAAAGAATTAAAATTAAACAATCTTGATAGTATTAAATCACAGCGTTATATTTCTGCTATTGGTGTCATTACTATTTCTGTTTTAGTCATTATTATTACAGTGACTAAATATAACAGAGATTTTTCTTACTATGATGCAGGGTACAATGTAATAGCTAATTATTATAGTGAAAATAAGAAAGTTCCTAAAGTCTTTAAAGAAATTCAGCGAGAAATTCCAAATAATAAGTCCTATGTTTCAAAAGAAAGTTATATTCAGGTAGATAATGATTTAGAATTGTCCAAAGAAGCTATTAACATGTCTCTAGATCAAAAGTTAGAGTATTATTTGAAAAAGAGTCATTCAAGCCAGTTGAATGGGATGCTTATAGCTTTAGAAGATGAAGACTTTAGTAAATTGGGAGCAAGTAAGGGTGATTTTATTCTTTATAATATGGTACAAGAAGACCCAAACACTCCAGTAGCTAAAGCAAATAAAATACCATATTTTAATAATCCGAAAGATATAAACTTCCAGATAGGGGAAAATTTTCGAAAAAGTATAAAAATTTCTAAAACTATAGAGGATTTAGGAAACTATGATTCAATAACTTTACCATTTTATGTAAAAATCTACACAGATTTCGATACCTTCTTCCAACTTATGGATGAGTCAAAAGATGAAGAATTTATTAATGCTCCGTATGTATTAAATGTGAATGTAAAAGACTCGGATATGAGAAATGTAAAGGATTATTTGGATAATAAGATAAGAGAATCGATAATGCCAAATGAAAAGTACGATATTAACACAAAAGCAGATATTGAAATGAATCGAAAAAGTGATCTAGAATCTTTAAAGAAAGTCGCATTTGCGATGGCTTTCATTATTTTTATTCTTAATGTGACAAATGGTTATTCATCCATTAATTTAAGTCTCATGAGTAGAAAGAAGGAAATTGGCAGCCTTTATTCATGCGGTATGGACGTAGATGAGTTAAAGAATATTTATCGAAAAGAGTTTATAGAAGAGCAAATAAAATCATTTATTGTTGCCGGAATAACCACATTAGTAGTCATGTTTGTAATATCTCGTATAGCTCCTAATTTTAGCCTTAATGTATTAATAAGATATTATGACTATAAATTGTTTCTGGGATTTTCTTTAATAGTATATTGTATAAACTTACTAATCTATCACTTCTCCTTAAAGAGAATTTTAGACAGACCGACGATAGATTTAATTCGAACAATATAATTTCAAAGTAAGAGAATAGTAAGAGAATAGTATGAAGAAAAATATCAGTAAAAAATTATTTCTACTTGGACTCACGATTTTTGCGATTTCCTACCTACTGCCAATAGACATCTTTGAAAGCTATACAAGTCTAAGACCAACTGGACTCACATCCATGCTTGTCTGCCCAATTATTGGACTAATAGGTTTAATATTTGGGGTAAAGGAAAATGACAGATTATTTATAGTGCTGAATATTATGTTAATCTTATTACTGCCTATAGCAATGTTTGTAGGTCATGTCATAGGTGTATAATTAAATTAGGATTCTAGGCTATATTTTAATGATGGAGGGTGACAAAGGAAATGACAGAAAAAGTAATTTTAGAAACAAAGAACTTAACAAAAAAATATAAACACAATACTGCACTTAATAATATTAATTTAAAACTAGAAAAAGGTAAAGTTTATGGTTTTATTGGTAAAAATGGTGCAGGTAAGACCACATTTATAAGAATTATTACAGGACTAGCTTTTCTAACTAGTGGAGAATTATCACTTTTTGGAAACTCAAGAGAAAAAGAACTACAAGAAGCTAGAAGAAAGATAGGAGCATTAGTTGAAGGCCCTTCCTTATATCCTTTTATGAGTGCTAAAGAGAATTTAAAGGCTCAACAAATTCAGTTAGGAAAAGAAGATGAACGTGAGATAGGTGAACTTTTAGACCTTGTTGGACTTAGCGGTGTTGGAAATAAAAAAGCACGTAACTTCTCTTTGGGAATGAAGCAAAGACTTGGAATAGCCATGTCCCTTATAGGAAATCCTGACTTTCTTATTTGGGATGAGCCGATAAACGGTCTAGACCCTGAGGGAATAAAAGAAATTAGAATCCTTATAGATAACCTAAATAAAAATAAAGGTAAGACTTTCTTAATTTCAAGCCATATTTTAGGAGAGCTTGAGAATACTGCGACAGATTTCATTTTAATAGATGAAGGAAACATCATAGAAGAAATATCTAAAGACGAACTTTTAAATAAAAGAAAAGATTATATTTATATAGTTACTAGTGATAACAGTAGGACAATCAGCATATTAAAAGATAAATTTCCTGATGTAGGAATAGATATAGAGGGAGAACGTATATTAATAGAAAACTTCAATGAGAATATTGATGATTTATCTATCTTGCTTACTGAAAATCAAATCAACATAAGAGAAATGCGTAGCGAAAAAGAATCACTAGAAAACTATGTATTTGCAAAGATGAGGCCACAGTTATGAAGGATATACTAAAATCAGAATTTTATCAAATAAGAAAAGATAAAAAAAACCTATTTATTTTGATTGTATCCTTAATTATAAGCTCTGTTTTACTACTAGATAGCGATATTAAGGATGGGGCAGAAGCTTTATATCAAACTCTCTACAATACATCTCTAGTTTTTATAGTTGTGAATGTGTTTATTTCTTTATATATTGGTGATAATTTTTCTGAAAGACAAATTAATAAATATATTGTGTCAGGCCATAAGAGAAAAGATGTAGTATTTGCCCAGAGTGTTATCTCTATATTTTTCTCTAATTTGATTTTAATATTACAACCGCTTATTGTAACTATTATCTATACATCAATAAAGGGCTGGGGTCAAATGTACTCTTTATCACAAGGGATAACTATTATATTAATGAGTATTTTATTAAATAGTGCTTCTATAAGTGTAATCATGTTCTTAGCAATTTTATTAAAAAAACCAGGCACGATACTAGTAGCTTCAACTGCCTTGTATTTTTTAACAATATTTTTGTTAAATTCACAAAAGGCTTTAAGTTTTGCGCATATACTCCCACTAGGACAAGCAAGGCTCCTAATAGAAAATACAACAGGAAATATTGAAGCCTTATTGGTTGCTATAAGTTATTTATTAATATTTAATATCTTGATAGAAAGATATTTTGAAGAATGTGATTTGAAATAGGAGGATAAGATGAAAAACTTGATTAAAAAAGACCTATATCAAATAAAACATAATAAAATTATACTCATCTCCTTTTTATCCATTATACTAATGGGGGTTTTTGGTGCGGAGAGCTATATTTTAGACTTAAAAAGTAGTAAAGATGCCATAGGAATATTTGATGCTATGGTATTTGACTCCACAATAATAGTGATTTTAGCAACACTTATAACATCAACATTATTGGGAATAGAATTTAAAAATAGAACTATAAATAACGATATCTATTTTGGAAACATTCGAAAAGATATATTTATCTCTAAAATCATAAGTTGCCTAATCATTTATAATTTACTCATCATAACTTTTCCTTTAGCAGGATGTATACGAATGATTCCAAAACTTGGATTTCCCATTAGTATGACAGGAGGGATAGCTCACATAATAAAGATAATTCTCTACTCCATTCTGTTAAATAGCGCCATGTTCTCTGTGTGTATATTTATTTCTTTTTTGTGTAGGGATATAGGAAAGACATTAAGTTTGTCAGCAACATATATTTTAGCATTTTCCTTATTAATGGCTTATGGAAAACCAGAAGGCTTATTTGATAAAGTGAAGATATTAAACTTTATTCCACTAATAGAAATTAGATATGTTCTTTATGAGAATTTAAGTGCTAATAATCATATTATGATTATTATTAGTGCTTTGATAATCTTCATATTTTTTACTATGCTGGCGAGTCATGCTTTTAAGAAAGTAGATTTGAAATAGAGTTAAAATTTTGAAATTAGTTTTAGCCTAATACCAAATTTTATCCATATCGATTACTCAAGCCATGCGAAAAGATTGGTACTTCTTGAGACTAAATAATAAAGTATAATAGGAATAAAAAAGATAGAATTAAAAGAAATAATAAGACAGAACATTAAAAATGCCATCACAGGTGACGGAGGTAGGCAGATAGAAGAAATAGACAAAGAAATGCTGGCGGTTCAAGAAGAGCTTTTAATAGTAGCTAATGCCAAGAAAGACTACACAGACCTTGCAGACAGAGTAGAAGAGTTAAGAAATGAAAAAGAAAAGATACTCCTTGAAATGGCGGAAGAGAAGAATGAACAAAGCAGACTAATGGAATTAGAAGAGTTTTTAGACAATCAAGAATTAGAAATAGAAAGCTATGATGAAGAATTGGTAAGGAAACTAGTGGATAAGATAGTGGTTTATGATGAAATGCTTAAAGTAATATTCAAGTCTGAAATTGAAATTGATATCGACAAATAGCAGATCCGTAATGGGTCTGTTTTTACTTATACTGAAAATGGTGATATTATAAAATAGAGTGTATTTTTGTACTTATAATGTATAATCTAACATAGATTTAATGATTTTTAGGAGATTTTATATGAACAAGATATTACTATTAGAAGATGACAAGAGCCTTATTTATGGGTTGTCATTTTCTTTTGAAAAGCAAGGGTTTGACGCTGATATAGCTAGAACTATAAGCGAAGCTTTAGATTTATGGTCAAAAAACAAATATGAATTATTAATTTTAGATGTATATCTTCCTGATGGATCAGGGTTTGAATTTTGCAGAAAAGTCAGAGAAAACTCTGATGTACCTATTATTTTTCTAACAGCCTCTGACGAAGAAACAAGTGTAATTATGGGTCTGGATATTGGTGGAGATGACTATATAACTAAGCCATTTAGATTAAGTATTTTAATCTCAAGAATAAATGCACTTCTTAGGAGAACAGAAAAATATAATAACCAAAATATCGAATCAAATGGTATAAAAATTCATTTATCAGAAAGTGTTGCTTATAAAAATGGTCACGCTTTAGATCTAACGAGTGGTGAATATAAACTGCTTTGTTTATTCATGAAAAATCCTGATATTGTCCTATCTAAAGATCAAATTTTAGAGAAATTATGGGATATTAATGATAATTATATAGACAATAATTCCGTAACTGTATATATTCGCAGACTTAGAGTGAAAATTGAAGACAATCCTAGCCATCCCAAAATGATACAAACTATTAGAGGTCTGGGATATAAGTGGAACGTTTCTTGTTGAGGTAAACAATGATGTCAGTATTTTCAGATGAAAACAATAAAAGATATTTCAAACATATCTTTACAGTTAATGTCTTATTCGCCTTATTAATTCAAATATTTACTTGGAAAGAGTTCAAAACTATTTCTACTCCTTCAATTTTTATAAGTCTTATTTTTATTTTTTTGACACCTGGTATATTTTATCTTTATTTAAAACGCCAAGAAGAAATTATAGAAAATGCAGAAGCACAAATCAATATGTATCTTGAAGGCAATCATAATGTTCAGATTGATTCTGACAAAGAAGGGACAATTTACAGGTTATTTAATTCCATAAATCAGATGGCTTCAATATTAAATGCCCGAGCCAAGAATGAAACGAAAGAGAAGAAATTTCTAAGAGATATTATATCTGATATATCTCATCAACTAAAGACACCATTAGCAGCTTTAAACATATATAATGAACTTATTTTTAATGAGGTTGATAAAGATTATCCAATTAAAGATTTATGTGAAGCGTCAGACCATGAGCTTAATCGAATGAATACATTAATACAAAACCTTTTGAAGTTAGCTAAGTTTGATGCAGGTGTGATTGTTCTTGAAAAATTGAATGAAAATGTGTATGCAATGATTAAAGATGTAGAACTCCACTTTACATACCGTGCGAAAAGTGAAAAAAAACATCTACAAGTTTCTGGAGATGAAAAAATAAATCTTACTTGTGATAGAGATTGGCTATTGGAAGCAATAAATAATATTGTCAAAAACGCTTTTGACCATACTAAAAGCGGTGATGTAATTAAAATTGAATGGGAGCAATTCTCGTCGATTTTACAGATAAAAATTACTGATAATGGCTTTGGTATACATGAGGATGATCTTTATCATATTTTCAAGCGTTTCTATAGAAGTAGACATTTAACAGATTCGCAAGGGACAGGCTTAGGACTACCCTTAGCAAAGTCTATCATCGAAGGACATGGAGGCACAATTGAAGTTTCTAGTGAATTAGGTTATGGGACTAATTTTATATTAACTTTTAGAAATCCTACAAAATTGTAGGATTTTAGTAATTTAATTGTAGGAATGGAGTGTTATTCTTTAATAAATAGAATAAGATCGAGGTGTTTTATGAGTTTATTAGAAGTTAAATCTGTTTCTAAAATATATGGAAAAGGCAACAATGCAGTGCATGCTTTAAAAGATATTAAATTTTCTGTAGATAAAGGAGAATATATAGCTATAGTAGGAGAGTCAGGTTCTGGGAAAAGTACCTTACTGAATATAATAGGTGCGCTAGATACTCCTACTGAAGGTAAGGTTATTATTAATAATAAAGATTTGTTTTCAATGAAAGATAGCGAGCTTACAGTATTTCGCCGCAGAAATATAGGTTTTGTTTTTCAGGGATTTAATTTGATTCCAGAGTTAACTGTGGAACAAAACATAATCTTTCCAGTTTTATTGGATTACAAGAAACCAGATAGAAAGTATCTTGAAGAACTATTAAATATATTAGGACTACAAGAGAGAAAGAATCACTTGCCAAGTGAACTTTCTGGTGGTCAGCAACAGAGGGTTGCTATAGGTAGAGCACTTATAACAAGACCTTCTCTAATTCTAGCGGATGAACCAACGGGAAACCTAGATTCTAAAAATAGTTCAGAGGTTATTAGTTTACTAAAAGAATCTTCACAGAAATATGAACAAACTATAATTATGATTACACATAGCCGTTCGATAGCTCAAGCAGCAGATAGAGTTTTAAGAGTTTCAGATGGAATACTAGTTGATCAGGGAAGTGCTACAAATGAAAAGTTATCTTAGTTTAATTCCAATATCAGCTAAAATTCGTAAAAAACAGAATCATTTAACTATAATGTGCATAGCTATTTCAGTATTTTTGGTAACAGCAATTTTTAGTATGGCTGAAATTGGCTTACGAATGGAAATTGATAGATTGAAGTTAAAGCATACTGGTTTTAGTTTCAATGATGTATTAAAAAGTTACTTGGGGCAAACTTTAATTCCTGTAGCTATGTTATTATTTATTTTGATACTTGTAGCTGGTGCTTTAATGATTTCTGGAAGTATTAATAATAGTGTTGCTCAAAGAACTAAGTTTTTTGGTATGATGCGCTCTCTTGGGATGAGCAAAGGTCAGATTAAAAAGTTTGTAAGGTTAGAGTCACTAAATTGGTGCAAAACAGCTATTCCTATTGGTACGTTAATAGGTGTTGTTTCAACTTGGATTCTTTGTGGTGGACTAAGATATATAGTTGGGGAAGAATTTTCTAACATACCTATTTTTACAATAAGTGTAACTGGTATTCTAGCAGGTGTTCTGGTAGGACTTGCAAGTGTTTTAATTGCCGCACAAAAACCTGCGAAAGAAGCCTCTAAGATTTCTCCAATTGCGGCTCTTTCTGGAAATACAGAATCTAATATAGGAAATAAACAATTAGTAAATAATAGACTCTTTCATATTGAAAAATCACTAGGAATAAATCATGCTATAGAAAATAAAAAGAATTTATTTCTAATGTCAGCTTCCTTTGCATTAAGTATTATCTTGTTTCTAACATTTATAGTTTTCGGACAATTTGTAAATTATATAATGCCACAATCTTCTGCCAGAGCAGATATAGAGATTACAAGTAAGGATATTTCAAATAATATTGATCCAAATTTGTTGAATAAATTAAAAGAAGTATATGGAGTAAAAAATGTATATGGTAGAAGAAGCGCTTTTGATGTAAATGCAATTTTAGAATCTGAATCTAACCGTAGAGAAAAAATAGATATTATCTCATATGATGATTTTGATTTAAAAAGTCTAAAAAAAGATAAAGCCCTAAAGAGAAAAAGTGATTTATCGAATGTATTTGGCAATAGCCATTATGTTTTATCTACTTGGGATAGAGATAGCAATAATAAAATTGGAGATAAAATAAAAATTAAAGGAGAAGATTTTGAAATAGCTGGACTATTGAAATATGATCCATTTAGTAGCGATGGTGAAACTGGAGGTAAAACTACAATAATAACTTCAAATGAAACATTCAAACAGATAACAAATGAAAATGGATATAACTTAGTCATGTTACAGACTGATGAGAATTTTTCAAATGAAAGTATAAACGAAGTTCAAAAGATTATGGGGAACAAGAATACAATAAATGATCGTAGAGAACAAAAGACAACGGGAACATATATGGCATTTATGTTTTTTGTATATGGTTTCATAGCGATTATTGGTCTTGTAAGTCTATTAAATAGTATCAACAGCATATCCATAAGCGTATCATCAAAAATAAAACAATATGGAATGATGCGTGCAGTTGGTATGGATAAGCTTCAAATTAAGAGAATGATTAAAGTAGAATCAGCAACCTATGGTTTCTTTGGTTGTTTTATAGGGATAATAGTTGGTGTTTTACTGAATAAAATTATCTTCACAAAACTGATAGAAAATCACTTTTCCTATGCTGTTTGGCAGTTTCCAATTTTGCCGGTAATAATTTCGATAGGTTTTATATTGACTTCAGTAATCATTTCAACATATAAACCTATTAAAAGAATTAATAAGATGTCCATAACTGACAATATAAATGAATTGTAAATTATTCTTTCTTATAGCTATATTTGCTGGTCATCTTAGTAGTATTATAATTAGTTCAATTAGAGGATTTAAACAGCTCTTTTATGGGCTGTTTTTTCTTAACTCTAAAATGATATAATGAATTATAAGATGTTTATTGATTAACATTTTCCCACATACGAGGCTTTTGAGAAATATGAAATTTTATCCATACTGACCACTCAAACCATGTCGAGAAAAGGCAACTGCTACGACAACGCACCCATGGAGAACTTCTTCAGTGTACTGAAAAGAGAAATCTACGACGGTCACATCTACCAGAGCCGGAGAGAACTCGTCCGGGCTATTAAAAACTTTATCCACTATTACAACAACGATCGAATCAAATAAAAGTTAGGAGGCTTGAGTCCAAAGCAATACCGTGAACGGATGCAATCTGCATATAACGAATATTATGTAAAACAAAATCGAGCAAGCATTTCGCTTGCTCGATTAAGTCCAACTTTATGGGGTCACTCTATCGCGGGTCTTTTTTTGTCGGAAATGGAATTGTTATCGGTGCCGGATCAGCGGGCAAGCCATTTTTCGATTTGCGCACCTTTTTTATAGCCCTCGTCGTAGAGGATGTTCATTTTCTCCAGATCCAATTTCAAGGTCTTCATGTGAAGGGTGGATTTGGGGGCGATGACGAGGGCGTTGTCGTCGGCCAATATGCGGCGCAGCTGACGGTTGTAGGTTTCGGCCCGCTTGGAAAGGGCCCGGGCCAGGGCGGGATATTCTCTCCGGAGGCGCAGGACGAAGTAGAGATCCCGCCGCGGGCGCCTGAAGTAATCCTTTGGCCGCGTCAAAATAACCACCGTCTTTGTCACGCCGTCGGCTTGCGCCTTCTCGATGGGAATGGGATCGGAGACGCCGCCGTCGACGTAGCGGCCGCCCTGAAACGCCAAAGGGCGATTGACCACCGGCACGCAGGCCGAGGCGGCGATAGCGCCGTAGCGGTCTTGGGCCAAATCGTCTTTTGTAAAATAGGTGGCCTCGCCTGTGAAGGCATCGGTGGCCACGATGACAAATTGCGCGGAAGAGGCCTTTACCCGATCCAGATCCAGGGGGTATTCCCCGTCGTGATTGGAAAGGGTGCCGTAGATGTAATCCAGATTAATGAAATCCCCTGTTTCCTTGTAGTGCTTCACGCCCATGTAGTCGTCGCGAAAGGCGTAGTCCGTGTAAAAGGTTTTGGAGCGGCCCGGCTGCTGTGCCAAGTAGCCGATTAAATTGCTGGCACCGGCGGAGACGCCGAGGCAGTAGTCGAATTGAATGCCATGATCCAAACAGTAGTCCAATACGCCGGCGCCGAACACGTCGCGCATGCCGCCGCCTACATCAATTATTCCAAGCATGTATCCCTCTTTTCGTTGACGAAATCTTGTTTTGTTTTCATTATTTCACGATTGATCGAAACTGACAAGATGGATTTTCCCGACACGTCCCGTTTTTTTCCCGGTCGATTGTTCCGCCTAAAAAAATATGGTACAATATTTCTGAAAAAGGGGGGCGTGGGGTTGATCCGATTTGATTTCATTCAATTGCATTTAAAGCACATGGCTTTTCGCGAGCTTGCTTTTTTACGCGAAAAATTCGACCACTCCACGGCCTTAGTGTAGGCATTTAAAGAGATACGGCACCCGTATCTCTTTTTTCACTTTTAGGAGGTTTTGTGCGTGGCTTCATAAGAGAAGCCGATGAAGAAGTATCCTTTTAAAACAATCAAGTAGCACGAACAAAGAAGGTATCGTTATATAGAAAGGATCAAACGCAAAGTATGTGTGGAGTTATTGGAATTTATAGCAAATCGAATGTGGCAACCAGTCTTTTTTACGGCATGAATTCGCTGCAGCACCGGGGACAGGAAGCCACGGGCATGGCCATCGACAATGGGGAGGAAATTCTGAGAAAGCGGGCCATGGGTTTGGTCATCGACGCCTACACGGAAGAAAGTTTGCGGGAGCTTGCGGGAAATATCGGCATCGGACACGTGCGCTATTCCACGGCGGAAGGTTCCCACGATTACAATATTCAGCCCATCATGGGCTTTGTCGGCGGGGAAACCATCGCCATCGCCAACGACGGGAATTTGGTGAACTACCAAGTGCTTCGGGAGCGCCTGGAAGAAGAGGGGATGATGTTTCAAACCACCAACGACACGGAAGTCATCTTGTACTTAATTACCCGCTACTACGATGGCGACATCGTGGCCGCCATTAAAAAGACCATGAAGGTCATTAAGGGCGCCTATTCCGTCACGGCCCTAGTCAAGGGCAAGGTGGTGGCCTTCAGAGATCCCAACGGCTTCCGCCCCTTGGTTTTAGGCCGCGACGAAGACGACGTCATCGTGGCCAGCGAGAATGCCGCCATTGAAATTATCGGCGGCCAAATGACCCGAGACATCGGCGCCGGGGAAATTCTCGTCATCGACGAAACGGGCATCCATTCCGATCACTTTGAATCGGAAGATACGCCGAAAAACTGCATTTTCGAATACGTCTACTTCGCCAGAAACGACGCCACACTGGACGACATTAACGCTTACACCTTCAGAAGACGCTGCGGCGAAATTTTGTGGGAAGAGGCGCCCTGTGATGTGGACCTCGTCGTTCCCGTGCCGGACAGCGGCATCCCCTCGGCCATCGGCTACGCCCAAGCGGCAAAGATTCCCTACGGCGAAGGCCTGGTGAAGAACCGCTACATGGGCCGCACCTTTATTAAGCCCACCCAAAAGGAACGGGACATGGCGGTAAAACTCAAGCTCAATCCCTTAGGCGACGTGGTGAAGGGAAAATCCATCGTCTTGTTGGACGACTCCATCGTGCGGGGCACGACGAGCCGCAATTTAATTCACCGCCTGCGCGAGGCCGGTGCCAAGGAAGTGCATATGCGCATCACCTCGCCGCCGGTAAAATATTCCTGCTACTACGGCATCGACACGCCGAACAGAAAACACTTAATCGCCGCCAATCAAAGCATTAAGGAAATCGAAGAAAACATCGGCGCCGATTCCTTGGCCTTTATCTCCATGGACGGCCTGGCACGCGCCGGAAAGAAGAGCATGGACAATTACTGCATCGCTTGTTTTAACGGGGACTACCCGGTAGACCCCACGGTTATTTAGGAGGCATTATGACTTTATCGTACAAAGACGCCGGCGTCGACATTACCGAAGGCAATCGCGCCGTCGAACTCATGAAAAAAGCCGTCGCATCCACCTACGACAAGAATGTATTAGGTGACATCGGATTGTTCTCAGGCGGCTACGACCTTTCCGCCGCCAAGGACATGGAACATCCCGTGCTTTTAGGCGCCACGGACGGCGTGGGCACGAAGCTCATGGTGGCCCAAATGATGGACATTCACGACACGGTGGGCATCGATCTCGTGGCCATGAGCGTGAACGATTTGATCTGCCAAGGCGCGAAGCCCCTGTTCTTTTTGGATTACGTGGCCACGGGCCGCGTGTCCGCTGAAAAAATGCAAAAGATCGTGGAAGGCGTGGCCGAAGGCTGCCGCCAATCGGGCTGCGCTTTAATCGGCGGTGAAACGGCGGAAATGCCCGGCATGTACGCGGAAGACGAATACGATCTGGCGGGCTTTGCCGTAGGTCTTTGCGATAAAAATAAAATCATCGACGGAAGCAAAGTAAAAGAAGGGGACGTGGTCATCGGCCTGGCCTCCAGCGGCCTTCACTCCAATGGCTATAGCCTGGCGCGGAAGCTGTTCTTCGATCACTTAAAATTGGACATTCACAGCACCGTGGAAGGCCTTGAAGGCACGGTGGGCGAGGTGCTCCTTCGCCCCACCCGCCTCTATGTGAAGCCCGTCTTGGGTCTGATGGACGAGGTGGAAGTGAAGGGCGTCTCGAACATTACCGGCGGCGGATTCATCGAAAACATTCCCCGCATTCTCTCCGACGATTTAAACTGCACCATCGAAAAGGGCAGCTGGGACAAGGGCGATCTCTTCACCTTTATCGAAAACACCGGCGCCATCGCCGAAGAAGAGCTCTATCGCTCCTTTAACATGGGCATTGGCATGGTTCTTATCGTGGCCAAAGACGAAGCGGAAAAAGCCCTGGCCTATTTAAATGAAAAGACCGACGAAAAAGCCACGGTGATCGGCGAAATCACCGCAGGCGAAGGCAAGACCGTGCTGAAATGAAAATCGCCGTATTTATTTCCGGCTCCGGGACCAATTTGCAGTCCCTCCTCGATGCCGAGGCGGAGGGGTTTTTCAAATCGGAAATCGCCCTGGTCGTCTCCAATCGCCGCGACGCCTATGGCCTCGTGCGGGCGAAGGAAGCGGGCAAGGCCACTTTTGTGGAAAAAGACGGCGACCTTATGGCCGTCTTGGAAGCGAACGAGATCGACTTTATCGTCCTCGCCGGCTATTTAAAAATCCTCGGGAAGGATCTTTTGACGCGCTACGCCGGGCGCATCATTAACATCCATCCGGCCCTTCTGCCGAAATACGGCGGCAAGGGCATGTACGGCCTCCACGTCCACGAGGCCGTGTTCGCCCACGGGGAAAAGAGAAGCGGCGCCACGGTGCACTACGTCACGGAAACCGTCGACGGCGGCGCCATCCTGCTTCAATCTTCCGTGGACATAGAAAAATTAACGTCGCCGGAAGCCATTCAACAAACGGTGCTCGTCTTGGAGCATCAATTACTTAAGACAGCCATTCGATTTTGCGAGGAGGGCATACTATGAAATACGCATTGCTGTCCGTTACGGACAAGACAAATATTGTGAGCTTCGCCAAGGGCCTGGTGGATCTGGGCTTCACCCTTTTGTCCACCGGCGGCACCTTGAGAGCCATCGCCGAAGGCGGCGTGGAGGTCACCCCCATTGATGCCTACACAGACTTTCCCGAAATGCTCGACGGCCGGGTAAAGACCCTGCACCCGAAAGTACACGGCGGAATTTTATTTAAACGCCACGAAAAGAGCCACGTGGATACGGTGAAGGAACACGGCATCGGCGCCATCGACTTGGTCTGCGTCAATCTCTACGCCTTTGAAGAAAGCTACAAGCAAAAGAAATCCGAAGCGGACATGATCGAAAACATCGACATCGGCGGCCCCTCCATGGTGCGCTCCGCGGCGAAAAATCACAAAGACGTGCTCATCGTCACCGATCCCTGCGATTACGACGACGTGCTCAGCGTATTAAAAGAAGGAAAAGACGACCTCGCCTTCCGTCGGAAGCTCGCCATGAAGGCCTTCAGCAAAACCGCCTATTACGATTCCATGATCGCCCGCTACTTCAAGGAAGTTACCGGGGAAGAGGACGATCTCTTGACCATCGGCCTGAAGAAAGATGCGGATCTGCGCTACGGGGAAAATCCCCATCAAAAGGCCGCGGTCTATTCCGATCCCATGGTCAACAGCTACTTCAGCCACCTGAAACAGTTCCAAGGCAAGGAACTTTCCTACAACAACTACAACGACTTTAACACGGCGGTCAGTCTCGCCGGGGAATTCGACGAAGAAAAAGACGGCATTATCTGCGTCGGCTTAAAACACGCCACCCCCTGCGGCGTCGCCTTAGGCGAAACCGATGTGGACGCGTACAAGAAGATGTTTGAAGCGGACAGCCTCTCCATTTTCGGCGGCATCGTGGCCTTAAACACTACTGTAGACAAGGCCTGCGCCGAAGAAATGGTAAAAATCTTCCTGGAAGTGGTCGCGGCAAAAGACTTTACCGACGAGGCCCTGAAGGTCTTTAAACAAAAGAAAAACCTGCGGGTGATTCAAGTGGACTACGAAGCCGGCACCATGAAAAAAGAAATGCGCTTCGCAAGCGGCAAGGTTCTGGTTCAAGATACGGATCTCGACGCGGCGGAAGACTACAAAGTCGTCACGGACAAGGCGCCCACGGAAGCTGAAAAACGGGACCTCCTCTTCGGCATGAAGGTGGTAAAATACGTGCGCTCCAACGCCGTGGTCCTCATTAAAGACGGCATGACCTTGGGCGTGGGCGGCGGCGAAACCAGCCGCATCTGGGCCCTTGAAAATATCTTTAACCACAATCCCGATCGCGATTTCACAGGCTCCGTCATGGCCAGCGACGCCTTCTTCCCCTTCGACGACTGCGTCAAGGCGGCGGCGGAAAAGGGCGTGAGCGCCATTATGCAACCGGGCGGCTCCATTCGCGACGAGGATTCCATCAAAGCTTGTAACGAAAAAGGACTGTCCATGGTATTTACGGGCGTCCGTCACTTTAAACATTAAGGAGGCATTGTGAAGGTACTAATTGTCGGCGGCGGCGGTCGCGAGCACGCAATCGGCCATGCCATCGCCAAAAACAAAGAGGTAGAAAAAATTTACTTTGCACCGGGCAACGGCGGCACGGAAGATGTAGGCGAAAACATCGCCATTTCCGCTGACGACATTCAAAGCCTGTTGAAATTCGCCAAAGACATGGCCGTGGATTTAACCGTCGTCGGCCCCGAAGCGCCCCTGGTCGACGGCATCGTCGATGATTTTGAAGATGCGGGCCTTACGATTTTCGGTCCCAGAAAAGAAGCGGCACAGCTGGAAGGCTCCAAGCTCTTTACGAAGGAATTTTGCATGCGCCACAACATTCCCACGGCGGCCTATTCCGAATCCACGGATCGCGATACGGTGCGCCAAGCGGCCATGAATCTTCTCGCGGATAAAGGCGTCTGCGTTTTAAAAGCCGACGGCTTGGCCGCCGGAAAAGGCGTGGCAATCGCCTATTCGGAAGCGGAGATCGAGGCCTTCTTGATCGACGTCTATGAAAAAGACCGCTTCCATACGGACCGCGTCGTCGTGGAAGAATTCCTTGAAGGCTTTGAAATGAGCCTGCTCGCTTTCTGCGACGGCAAAACCATCGTGCCCCTTTCCACGGCCAAGGACCACAAATCCATTTACGAAGGCGGCCGGGGACCGAACACCGGCGGCATGGGCAGCTACGCTCCCAATGTGGAAGCTTTGCCCCTGTTGGATGCCATCGACGAAAAATTGGTGCGCCCCTTTATGGAAGGCTTGAAAAAAGACGGCATGGATTTCCGCGGCCTGATTTTCATGGGCATTATGATTACCGACGCCGGCCCGGAAATTCTCGAATACAATTGCCGCTTCGGCGATCCGGAAACCCAATCGGTGCTGGAACGCCTCGACGGCGATCTTTTGGACATTATGATGGCCACAGCCAAGGGCGAATTGGACAAAGTGTCCGTAAAAGAAAACGACAAGAAAGTCGTGTCCCTGACCTTAGCCAGCGGCGGCTACCCCGAATCCTCGGAAAAAGGCGTTGAAATCACCATTCCCGAGGACTTAAAAGGCGTCACCGTCTTCCACGCCGGCACGAAGATGGAAGACGGAAAGCTCGTCACCGACGGGGGACGGGTGCTCACCGTCACCGCCGTAGGCGATACCTTCGAAGAGGCCGTTGCCGCAGCTTACGCCGGCGCGGAAAGAATTCAATTCGAACATAAACAAATCCGCCGTGACATCGGCCCCATGATCAGCCGCGTCTACGTGGGCAGAAAGCTCGGCTTCGACAATGCGGCCAAGGGTCTCGCCGCCCAATTAAACGAAGAGCTGGGCATTCATCTGGACGACGTGAAAATTTACGCCCGCTACGATCTGGAAGGCCTGACGGCTGCGGAAGTGGATCGCCTCACAAAAGAAGTGCTTTCCGAAGCCCCGAGCGACGTGGTCTTTGCCGATGCCGACGCCTTCAAGCTCCAGTCTGACATGGATCACGGCCTCGTGGTGGAATACCAAACGGGTCAATACGATCAGCGCCAAGCCGGCGTTTTGGATACGGCTACGGCCATTTTCGGCCACACCCACCTGGAAGCCACCTGCGCTACGGTCTACGATTTTATCGGCGACATCGACGAAGACGACTACGCCGCCATCGTGAAGCACTTGGTAAATCCCGTGGATCAAAGGATCGGAAACCTATTCGGCGTGCCTACCACCATTAAAAAAGAGTCGGAAAAGAATACGGACAACGCCGTGATCGAAGGCTTTATTTCCTGGAACGAAGAGGAATTAAAGCGCCGCTTCGATGCCATGGATCTGGCCATGAGCTTTGAAGACTTCGCCTTTATCCAAGACCACTTTAAAGACGTGGGCCGAGACATTAACGAAACGGAATTGGCGATTTTGGACACCTATTGGTCCGACCACTGCCGCCACACCACCTTTAACACGGCCCTGGAAATCGAATTCGACGAAGGCGTGGATGAAAAAATTACCGCCGCCTACGATCGCTACATGAAAACGCGGGAAGAGTTAAACCGCAAAAAGCCCGTAAGCCTCATGGATCTCGGCACTTTGGTGGCGAAACACCTAAAGGCCGAAGGCGTAAAGACAAATATGGAAGAATCGGAAGAAATTAACGCCTGCTCCATACGCGTGGACGTGGTGGCGGAAGATCTCCGCACAGGCGATGAAGAAACCATTCCCTATCTTCTCATGTTTAAAAACGAAACCCACAACCACCCGACGGAAATCGAACCCTACGGCGGCGCTTCTACCTGTTTGGGCGGCTGCATTCGCGATCCCCTTTCCGGCAGAGCCTTTGTCTATCAGGCCATGCGCCTCACGGGAAGCGGCGATCCCACCATGCCCATTGAAGACACTTGGGAAAGCAAGCTGCCCCAAAAGAAGATCACCACGGAAGCCGCCAACGGCTACGCCTCCTACGGCAATCAAATCGGCATTCCCGCCGGCCTCGTGGAAGAACTTTACCACGACGGCTACATGGCCAAGCGCATGGAAGTAGGCGCCGTAGTCGGTGCCGCTCCCGAAAGCAATGTATGGCGCGGCGAACCGAAGCCCGGGGATTTGATCCTCTTAATGGGCGGTCGCACGGGCCGCGACGGCATCGGCGGCGCTACGGGAAGCAGTAAAAAACACACGGCGGCCTCCTTGGCCACGGCCGGTGCGGAAGTGCAAAAGGGCAACGCCCCGCAAGAGCGCAAGCTCCTGCGTTTGTTCCGCCGCCCGGAAATCGCCTCCCGCATTAAGCGCTGCAACGACTTCGGTGCCGGCGGCGTCTCCGTCGCCATCGGCGAACTGGCTCCGGGGATTCGCGTGCAATTGGACAAAGTGCCCTTGAAATACGCGGGCCTCAAGCCGAAAGAAATCGCCATCTCCGAATCCCAAGAACGCATGGCCGTGGTCATCGAAAAAGAAGACCTGCCCCTCTTCGAAGAAATGAGTCGGGAAGAAAATCTTGAAATGACCGTGGTAGCGGAAGTTACTGAAGAGGCCGCCATGCGCCTTTACTACGAAGACAAGTGCATCGTGGACTTGGACCGCGCCTTTATCGACACCGCCGGCGTGGACCGGAGTCAAAAGGTGAAGGTGGAAAAAGATCCCACTTGCCGCTATCTGAATCGCTACGACGATTACAAGGCCAAAGACATTTTAAAACGCATGGGCGATTTAAATGTGGTGAGCCAAAAGAATTTAATCGAAAAATTCGACAACAGCGTCGGCCGCGGCACGGTGCTCATGCCCTTAGGCGGCAAGATGCAGCTCACCCCTACCCAAGCCATGGCGGGGCTCATTCCCGTAGAAGGGAAGAAGAGCCAAACGGCCAGTGTCATGAGCTACGGCTCGAATCCCGAATTTCTTTCGGAAAATCAATACCTGGGCGCCTACTACGCCGTGGTTGAATCCGTGGCAAAACTCGTGGCCACCGGCGCGGAAATCTGCGACATGTACTTCACCTTCCAAGAATATTTCGAAAAACTCGCCGAAGACGAAACCCGTTGGCAAAAGCCCTTAAAGGCTCTCTTAGGCGCCTTCGACGCTTGCATGGATTTTGAAATTCCTCCCATCGGCGGAAAAGACTCCATGAGCGGCACCTTCCGGGACAAAGACGTTCCGCCCACCTTGGTCTCCTTCGCCATCGCCCCCATGGCGGCGAAAGATGTTCTCGGCAATGCCTTCACGGCGGCAGGGAACAAGCTGGGCATCGTGGAAGCAAAACGATTAGGCGACGGCAGAATCGACATCGACGCCTTTAAGGCATCGGCCAAGGTCCTGAAAAAAGAAATGGCGACGGGGAATATTCTTTCCGCCGCAGCCATTACCCACAAGGGCACCTTGCCGGGGATGATTATCTCGGCTTTAGGCAACGATCTCGGCTTCGACGTCGAGCTGGATGACCTTTGCAACGCCCGCTACGGCGACATCATCGTGGAATACAAAGAAACCTTCGACGGCGTAAAAGCCATCGGCAGCCTGACAGAATCCGGCTATGTGGTAAACGGCGAAACCCTCGATGAAAAAGCAATTAAAAACGCCTACATGACGGGACTGGACAAAGTCTTCCCGCCGGAAATTCACGATCAAAAGAAAGCTTTGGCCACGGTACAAATCGCAAGTAGCCGCACGGAAAACGCCGCCGCAAAAGACAGCTGCCGCGTGCTCATCGCCTGCTTCCCGGGCACCAACAGCGAATACGACACGAAAGATGTGTTCACCAAGGCCGGCGCCGAAGCGGAAGTCTTTATCTTCAAGAATCAAACGGCGGAAGAAACGGTGAAGAGCATTTCGGAACTTGCCGAAAAGATCAAAGAAGCGGACATCTTCGCCATTCCCGGCGGCTTCAGCTTCAGCGACGAACCGGACGGCTCGGCGAAATTTATCGCCAATATCCTTCGCACCGAGGTCGTGAAATCCGCCGTGGATCATTTGGTGAAGGAAAAGAAAGGCCTGGTACTCGGCATCTGCAACGGCTTCCAAGCCCTGATTAAATCCGGCTACCTGCCCTACGGCGAAGCCCGCGTGCAAGAAGGCGATTCGCCTACTTTGACCTTCAACGACAATTCCCGCCACGTGGCCCGCATGGTCACCACCCAAGTCATGACCAACGATTCGCCCTGGCTCATGTACCTGAATCCCGGCGACGAATACGCCGTGCCCATCAGTCACGGGGAAGGTCGGCTGGTTCTTTCCGAAGAACAGGCGAAGGCACTGGTCGAAAACAATCAAGTGGCCTTTACCTATGTGGACAATCCCAACGGCAGCGAATTCAATATCGAAGGGCTCATCAGCCCCGACGGCCACATCTTAGGAAAGATGGGCCACATCGAACGGGTCGAAGACAATCTCTTTAAAAACATTCCGAATATGAAGATCATGCCGGTGATTCAAGCGGGCGTGGACTACATTTTGGGAAAGAAAAATAAATAATTCGAAAGGCCTTCCTGCGGGGAGGCTTTTTCGTTACATAAGTTACGGAATTTTTCAGGAAAATACCGTACACTGAACTTGACCTTTTGAAAAAGACAAAGGATAATTGAGCCTATGAACTATCGAATCAACAATTTACATCGGCCCATCGACTCGAAACCCGAAGCCTACGAGGCCGAAATCGAAAAAATCACCGGATTAAAGGCCGGCGACTACACCTGGCGCCGCCACCGGGAGTCCGTGGACGCGAGGAAGGGGCGCACCATGCGCTTCACCGCCGCCGTGGACATAATCACGGACAAAAAAGTGCGCAAAAACAAACAGATCCTTCCCGTAAGAGAAAAGCCCTACGATTTGTCGCCCATAGAAACGGCGGAGCGGCCCGTCGTCGTCGGCGCGGGACCGGCCGGGCTCTTCTGCGCCTGGGTGCTCGCCAAGCGGGGCATGGCGCCGATCCTTTTGGAGCGAGGCGACGCCGTGGAAGATCGCGTGAAAAAAGTGGAAGCCTTTTGGGAAACCGGCGAGCTGGATCCCGAGAGCAATGTGCAGTTCGGCGAAGGAGGCGCCGGCACCTTCTCCGACGGCAAACTCACCAGCCGCTCCAAAGATCCCCGTGGTCGCACGGTGCTTGAGTTGTTCAGCCGCCTGGCGGTGGATGAGAGCATTCTCTACAAGAAAAAGCCTCACGTAGGCACCGATGCCCTGAGAAAGGTTTTGGTTCTTTTAAGAAAAGAACTGGAGCATATGGGAGCGGAGATCCACTTCCGCACGGCGTTAAAATCCATTACAAAAGATGAAGAGGGCTATCTCCTCACAACAAACAGCGGGGATTTTCGCGCCAAATATGTGGTCTTCGCCTTGGGCCACTCGGCTCGTGACAGCTTTTATATGCTTCACGAAAAGGGCGTGGCCATGGAGCAGAAACCCTTCGCCGTGGGCTTTCGCATCGAAGAGCCACAGGCCGCCATCAATGAAAGCCAGTACGGGGACATGTGCCGCTTCCTTCCCGCCGCCGATTACAGCCTCACCGCCAAAGTGGAAGAAAAGGGCGTCTACACCTTCTGCATGTGCCCCGGGGGCAAAGTGGTGGCCGCCGCGTCGGAGGAAGGCGGCGTCGTGACCAACGGCATGAGCTACAAGGCGCGGGACGGGGAAAATGCCAACGCCGCCGTCCTCGTCACCGTGGATCACACCACCTACGGCGAAGGCGTTCTCGCCGGCGTGGAATTTCAGCGCGAAATCGAGCGGAAGGTCTTCGCCATGACGAACAGCTACAAGGCGCCGGTTGAAAGCGCGAGCAGCTACCTTTACGGCGAGAAAACGGCGGCCGTTACGCCGACCTACAAGCCCGGCACATTTTTTGCAGACCTGCATACCATTTATTCCGAGGAACTGGACCGTGCCTTGACGGAAGGGCTCAAAGACATGGGCCGCCGCTTCCCGGCCCTCATCGAAAAGGCGCTGCTCACGGCGCCGGAGACCCGCTCCTCTTCGCCGGTGCGGATCACGAGAGATTCGGCGTCGTTGGAATCCATAAGCCACGAAAACCTCTATCCCGCCGGGGAAGGGGCGGGCTATGCCGGGGGTATCGTCTCCTCCGCCATGGACGGCATGCGCGTGGCGGAAAAAATCATCGAAAAGGAGAAAAACCATGTACGGAATTGATGTACTCATGAAAGAACACGAACAGATCCTGCGCTTCACCGGGATCATTCGCCGCTATTTAGTCAAGGCATTGGAAGGGGAGGTTTTGTTTCAAGACGAAGTACTTCCCATGATCGAATTTATTCGCAATTATTCCGACGCCCATCACCACGGCAAGGAAGAAGACATTCTCTTTCGCTACATGCTCGCGGATTTAGGCCCCGTGGCGGAAAAAATCGTGCGCCAAGGCATGTTTGCCGAACACGATCAGGCGCGAAACATCGTGAGGAATTTAGACGAGGCGTGGCAAGTGTGGGAAGCTGATCCCACCGATGAACATCTCCTGGATGTCTTCGGGCTCATGTACAACTACGCCTTTTTGCTGGAGGCCCACGCCGAGCGTGAAAACGCCGTGGTCTATCCCTTTGCCGAAAGGAACCTAAGTCCCGAGCGTTTAGAGGCCGTGGATCGGGAGACGAAAGCATTTGAAACCGAACACGCTGCGCGTAGGGAAAACTACCTGAAGGAATTGGACCGTTGGGAAGGGCTTTTGGAAAATAAAAAGGCCTAAACAATTGACAGGAAGCCGGATATTTGATAAGATTACTCCGTAAACCAAATCCGGAAAACCGGAAAAAGCGGCTTGATACAAGCCCCTTTTTTATTGAGTTTATTTCCATTAATTTAGTCAGAGGAGGTGTGTGATGGCAGATCGCGTCACATTAGAATGCACAGAGTGCAAGCAAAGAAACTATGTCACGTACAAGAACAAGAAAAATACGCCTGAACGTATGGAAATCAAGAAGTATTGCAAATTCTGCAAGACTCATACGGTCCACAAGGAGACGAAGTAAGGAGAGATACGATGGCGCAAAAATCCACTACGCCGAAAGTTGAGGAAAAACAATCCTTGACGAAATATTTTCGCGGTGTCAAAAGGGAATTTAAACGGGTCGTATGGCCGACGAAAAAACAATTATTCCAATATAGCTTAATCGTTATTTTCGTAAGCATCGTCACCGCCCTGTTTCTTTACGCCGTTGACTTTGTCTTTAGCCACATTATGGGCCTGATTTTCGGCATATAAGCGGTATGGAGGATTTCAATTGACAGATGATTTAAATCGCACCCAGGGCGAAACCTCTCAGGAAGAAGCCCATTGGTATGTGATCCATACCTATTCCGGCCACGAAAACAAAGTCAAAGACAATATGGAATCCATGGTGAAAAATCAGGATCTAGGCGACATGATCTTTGATGTCCAGGTTCCCATGGAAGATTACGTCGAAGAAAAAGACGGCGTAAAGAAATTAAAGGAACGCAAAATGTTCCCTTCCTACGTCCTGGTAAAAATGATTATGAACGATAAATCCTGGTACGTCGTCAGAAATACCAGAGGCGTCACCGGCTTTGTCGGCCCGGGGAGCAAACCCATTCCCCTGTCCGACGAAGAAGTCAAGCACTTAGGCGTGACGAAAAAAGAAGCCCTGTCGGATACCTATGCCGTGGGCGATCGCGTCAAAGTTCTGACGGGACCCTTCGAAGATTTCGTCGGCATTGTCAAAGAGCTGGACGAGGAAAATCGAAAGGTGAAAGTCACCATTTCCATGTTCGGCCGCGACACATTGGTAGAATTGGATGTCAACCAATTAACCGAGGCATAAACGTAAGCACATTAAGAGTGGGAGGGAAACCCCGCAAAACCACATTAGGAGGTGTACTATGGCAAAGAAAGTCATAGCAATCGTTAAATTACAAATCCCCGCAGGCAAGGCAACGCCGGCACCGCCGGTCGGTACCGCCCTCGGGCCCCACGGCGTTAACATTATGGAATTTACCAAAGCATTTAACGCCAAGACGCAAGACCAAGCCGGCATGATCATTCCGGTTGTCTTGACCGTCTACCAAGATCGTTCCTTTACCTTTATTACCAAGACCCCGCCGGCAGCCGTCTTAATTAAAAAAGCGGCAGGCATCGACAAGGCAAGCGGCGAGCCCAACAAGAACAAAGTGGCCAAGATCACCAAAGATCAATGCCGTCAAATTGCCGAAACGAAAATGCCCGACTTAAACGCAGCCGATGTCGAAGCGGCCATGCGCATGATCGCCGGTACGGCACGCAGCATGGGCGTCGAAGTAGAAGGTTAGTGGGAGAAATTCCATTTCGTTTGAACCACAAGGAGGTTAAACATGCCTAAGAGAGGTAAAAAATATCAAGACAGTCTTAAACTCGTCGATCGTTCCAATCTCTACGATGTGAACGAAGCCATTGAATTGGTACAAAAGACCGCCGTCGCTAATTTCGATGAAACCATCGAGCTCGCCGTTCGTCTCGGCGTCGACCCCCGTCACGCCGACCAACAAGTCCGCGGCACCGTCGTCCTGCCTCACGGCACCGGTCGTACGGAACGCATCTTGGTCTTCGCTAAGGGCGAAAAGGCAAAAGAAGCCGAAGAAGCCGGCGCAGATTACGTCGGCGGCGAAGAGCTCATGAAGAAGATCCAAGATGAAAACTGGTTCGAATTCGATGTCGTCGTGGCAACACCCGACATGATGGGCGTCGTCGGTCGCATCGGTCGTGTTTTAGGTCCCAAGGGCCTCATGCCGAACCCGAAAGCCGGCACCGTTACCTTTGAAGTAGCACAAGCCGTGCAAGAAATCAAAGCAGGTAAAGTTGAATACCGCGTCGACAAAGCGGCCATCATCAACGTACCCATCGGCAAGAAATCCTTCGGTACCGAAAAACTTACCGAAAACTTCAAAACCTTAATGTCTGCCATTATTCGTTCGAAACCGGCAGCAGCCAAAGGTCGCTACTTGCGCTCCGTCACCGTGGCTTCCACCATGGGCCCCGGGATCCGCGTAAACGGCTCTAAATTAATGGATTAACAAGATAAAAGATTGCGCTCGCCTCGGCGGGCGCTTTTCTTTTGCAAACAAAGCCTTGAATCTTAGCAAAAGCTTAGATGCGCCGACTCTTTTTCTTTAGCGGCCTCTGCTATAATGAGAAAAAAGGGGGAGATGAAATGAAAAAAGGATTATTCGCCGCGCTTCTCTTGCTTTTTTTGGTGGGCTGCACGGCGCCGGCGTCGCGAACGATCGATCATGTGATCTTTTGCGGTCAACTATTGGACGCAACGGATTACATAGGAAAAGACGGCAAGGCATTCATCGACGAAGCGGTGGTCATGGAAAAGGCCTGCTATCTGCCCGTGAAAGACGATAAAAATGTGTCCTTTAAAACGACGCGGGAGAAGATCATTCAAATTCCCATTGGAAAAGATACCGTCCTCCTTCAAGGCGACAAACGCTACGTGAACATGGAAGAAGTCTTTGAATCCCAGAAAAAAACCGTCTGCTACGATGAAGAGAAGCACCTCCTCGTCCTGGGCACCTTCGACCGGAAGGATTTGGCATACAGCGACATCACGCAAAAAGAAACCCTAAGCGATCCCGCCATTACCTGGGATTGGCCGGAAGACGGCATCGAAGGGGTGGAGGTGGTAAAGGGCAAAGACAGCATCGCCTTTAAGTTTAAAGCCACCGGCGAAATCTTAGGCACCATTGAAGAAAACCCAAAAGACTTTCCGAAAAAAGATCAGCTCCTCTTAGGTGCGAAAGACGGAAACTATTTGGTGGCCACAGTGAAAGAAAAAGAACCGCGAAAACAGGGCGAGGTGCCGAGCCGCCGCTCCTACGCCATCGACGGAATTATGTCCCTATTGACCTCGGTAAAAATGTAAAAAATTTCATACCAAAGGGCGAAAGCATCTCCACGGAGGTGCTTTTTTTGTGCCATTGAAAAGCAAAGATTGAAATTAAAATAACCCCCTGTTTACCGTGGGAAAAACCTTGAAATCTTCGGGATAAGGGAGCGATGAGAAATGATATCACTCCCCGGGCGTTAACCGAGGTTAACGAAAAAATTATACCGAATCCATTGATAAAGTCTATCGGCTTAATTAATATAATGATAGCAACAATCAGTTAGTTTTTATCAAACCATAGACAGAAGGAGGAACATGAATGAAACGACACATAGCACTCTTGTTGGCTTTTTGTATGCTGCTGACAAGTTTTCCTGTAAGCAGTGTCCACGCCAATGGGGCGAAGGAAGTGCCTCAGGGCATTGTCTTCGACACATCGGAAGGTGCTTTGAAAATAGGATTTGCAGGCGATGAGCCCGGAGAAGCACAAAGCGATTGGATGCGAAGCATCACGGCGATTAAAATCAACAAGCAATCTTATTACAGAGAGGGCACGTCGACAGGCGAGGCGAATTACACCTTCGGATATGATGAAGACGAAGGAAAGATCATCATCGACAATCATGTCCTCGTCTTGCCGGAAAATCTCATTGAGATTACGGCGCAAGGTTATACCTTTTATAAAGGCGTGATCAAAAACGAAAACATAAAGAAAATGGCAGACGGTCTGACGATCACATCCATTGAAACAGGCCAATCCAGCACGGATCCCGTGGGAACTTATGTCGGTGTTCGATTGAGATACGCCCATGATTCCAACGGTGGCGCATTAACTTACTTATTAAAAAATAATGTGGAAAAAGTCGTCATCGACGGCAAGACGCTGAACTTTATAGGCAGCGACAATTATCCCAATCTCCTCTGGCAAGGCGGCGTTTTCCGCACTTGGGATAAGATGAAAGACGCGGCGGCCATTGTAGAAAACTTCGGCAGAAAAACCGCCCACGAATTTAAAATTATTATGAAAGACGGCTCGGAAGTCGTGAAGACGGAAGCGGGCTATGTGGACGAAAACAAAGAACCTGCGCCGAATAATAAACTTAGCCAAGTGAATACCGGCGGCATGGCAGAAGGTTTGGAAATTACCGGTGTGGGAACGCCTGAAAAATTAGGCAACGCCCTGATCCTTTCAAGTGATACGCCGCAAGATCAATGGCATACCAAATACTTCCAAAACATTCGTTACATCCTCGTCGACGACAATCAAGGCAATGATTTAAGACCGGGCTTTACAAACTTCTTTATCGATGCGAAGAAAGACACGAGAGATCTTACGCTGTTTAATGGGAAGCTCGAATTTGCCATGACGGGCTTAAAATTACTGGACAACAAGGCCCACAAAATCGAAATCGGCTTTAAAGACGACAATACCATTACCTACACCCAAGCGGGCTATGTAGCGCCGAAAGAAATTAAATTCGATGTGAAGAAATACATTGAAAAGGAAGATAAAAAGCAAAAACCGGAAACGGGCAATGAAAACACATTGGCGAAGCGCTTCCAAATCGAGCGCATCGGTTTCTCTAAAAACTGGAAAAAGGAATACGACTACAGTACGCCTAAAATTTTCTTTAAAAACCTTCCGCTGAGTTCCAATAGGGAAGAGAGCAATGCTTTAGAAGAAGCCATGAAGAATGCCTCTTTCCAAATCAATGGCGGAGAAAAAATTACCAATGTTCAAGGTTGGATCACGCGCGGTTCGACGGAATGTTTTGAAGCTTATTCTACCAGTGAATATGGCGGACCGGCTTTAGGGAAAGCAATAAAAGAAGCCGGGGAAGATCCTCATATTGTAGTTACCTTCTCCGACGGTTCCGTTTGGGACAACAAACCGGGCGAAAGCGGCCACGAAACGCCGGCACCTGAAACCGGAAAGAAAGACGAATACCCCATTCAAAACATTATCTTTAGAATCAATGGAGCCTCACCGCAATTGGAATTGGATTTCGGTTCGGCTCAAAAGGCAAAAGAAGTTGGAAACGAAATTAAGACCATTAAGATCAACGGAAAAGCATACGACAAATCGACCTTTGGTTTTAGTACGGTCACCGATCACTACGTTTCCAACGATGTAGAAATCGCCAAAGCCCTTTACGGCAAGAGCGAAATCAAAGTGGAAATTACCTACAACGACAACACGACGGCGACCAAAACCGTGACCATTAAGCCCGTGGCAGATCCCAATGCGCCGAAACCGCAACCGGAAGAGCCGACGCTCGTCACCAAAGTCGATGCTGCCACAGGCGTAAAAGCGGAATACATGTCCGATGTCTTTGAAGAGGGAACGGAATTTAAAGTAGAGAAAGTCGAAAAAGCGACATTCTTAAAAACCTATAAAAATGCTGCCAAGGAAATTGAAAATGCAGGCAACTTCACCGCCTACACTGTTTCTTTCGTAAAGAACGGAGCAAAGCAAGGTACGATTAAGAATGTGAAGCTATTCTTCCCCCTAGGCAGCCACAACAAGACAGGCGTTAATTTATATCAAGCCTATGCTTACGAAGATGACGACGATCAACTGCAAACGGGAACCTACAAAGTGGAACCGAAAGTGGAAGGGGATTTTATCACCTACTCCACCAACACCTTTACCACCTACGCCATGACAAGCGACAAGATGATCACCAAAACCGACGACGCGGCGAAGGTAACGGTTGAATACCCGAAGGGCGCGTTCAAAGACGGAACGGAATTAAAAGTTGTAAGTGTCACAGGCGATCAATTTGTAAAAGACAATGAAGCGGTGAAATCTGTTGCCGAAAAAGCCAAGACTGTAACGGCTTTTGACATCAGCTTCTTGCTTAACAATGCGAAACAACAGCCGAAGCGCAAAATCATGGTGACCCTTCCCCTTGGGGCCCACGATAAAGACAGCGTAAAGGTTTACCATTACGACAAAGAAAGTACAGCGGCACCCGAACTTGTAAAAGGCGTGAAGATCCAAGGGAACAACATCGTCTTTGAAGCGGACAAATTCAGCTACTACTTCGTCACTTCCGGCGTAAAAGATAAGCCGGGGGATACAAGGAAGCTCAATGAACGATTCGCCATTGAAGCGGTGAAACTCGAAACCTCAAGCTACGGCTCGAAATCACTAAAGATTTACTTTAAAAACTATCCGAACAAAGATGAAAAAGAAGCACAAAAGGCCTTAGCCAAGGCCATAAAGGAAGCCACCTTTACGATTAACGGCAGGGAATCCGTTAAGAATGTGGAAGGCTACTGCTCCTACGGCAGCGTCAATGCCTTCGACGTCATTAGCAGAGACCTGCAAGAGGCCATAGAAAAGGCGGGAGAAAATCCTCACATTAAAGTGGTCTTCTCCGACGGAAGCCAGTGGGAAAACAGAAAAGCCGGCGAGGCACCTGCGAAGACCGACAACTTCAATTTAACGGACAAGCTTCCCGACGGCGTATACACCATTCGATTTATGGCATCGAGAGAGGGCGAAACCACAGACCTTCCTATGGTAAGCGGCATTATCGGCAATCGCGCCAGGCTTGTCGTAGAGGACGGCAAAATGACCTTGTCCTTGCGAGCAGGCAGACTGGCGAATCTAATACTGGACCTAGGCATGAAGATCGACGGTCAATTTAAATCCGGCGTAAAAACCACCGATGGCTTAAAACAAGATCAAGCCATCTACACTTGCGAAGTGAAGGACTTGGATCAAATTCAAAAGCTCGCTGTTCTTGTAAACGGCATGATGGGAGGAAGTGCCGACAAAAAAGATCAGTTCGATAAGTATACAAAGGCCGACCTCCACTTTAAAGCCCCTATTAAAAAAGGCTTTACAGGCTATGACGATCCCACGGATCCCGAAGCACAAAAGAAGAGAAACGCCGACAATCTTACCTTGAAGCTTATCGATGCCGGCGTAAAGGATTTGGACGATGACGGCAAGCTTTCCCCTGAAGAATTGCAAAAGGCCACGGGCCACCTGGATCTTTCCGGAGAAAAAATCGCTAAGACGCCGGATATTTCCATGTTGAAGGATCTCGGCCCCGGCGTGACGGGCATCGAGCTTTCCAGCAACGACATTACCGAAATTCCCGCAGGGCTTTTCGATAAGATGACGGGCCTCACCCATATTAATATTTACGGCAACAAGCTCGAAAGCCTTCCCAAGGGCATTTTCGATAACAACGAATACCTCTCCACCTTGTGGATGTCCGGGAACAAATTGAAAGACCTGGACAAAGGCCTGTTGGCGAAAAACAAATACATCAAGGAGATCGACCTGTCCAACAACGGCATTGAAAAACTGCCGGAAGGCTTCTTAAAAGATGCGAGTCGCCTGGAAACCTTCTATGCTTCCGAAAACAAATTGACCAGCCTGGACGGAGTTTTGGCGGACAAGTATAGACGCTTGAGAATCATCAATGTGAACGACAATGAATTGACAGCCCTGCCGGAAGCATTCGGCAAGTACAAATCCTTGGAAGAACTTCGCGCCAACAACAACAGGCTGAAGGCCCTTCCGAAGACCATGGATCAATTAAACAGACTGGTATCTCTTTACCTGGAAAACAACGAAATTGAATCCCTGCCGGAAAGCCTCTGGCTGCGCATGGCGGATAACGCCAATAAATACGCCACGAAGTATCCGAATTTAATCGTAAAGGGCAATCTGTTGAAAAACATTCCCTTCGATAAAATCGCGGCAAAAGCAAGCGGTCAACGGGTGCGCTTCAATAAATTCGACGTATCCTGCAACTACTTGAAATCTACCTTGACGGACGCCGAATTGGCCATCATTAAAAAAGCGGGCGTGACCATAAAAGACACCCACGACAACTATTACCAACCGCAACGTAGCGCCATGAATGCACAAGTGAGCTATGCAGAGGGCAAAGTAAAGGTAAGCCAAGATTTGGATTTACTTCAAATGTTCTACTGGAATAGCGGCGACATTAACGATTGGAAATTCTTCAAGAGCCCCGGCGAATACAAAGACTTTGTGGAAAACACCATTTACAGGAAATACGGCATTCGCACAGGCAACGAGCAATTGGCCATAGCACAAGTCTTGGATAAAGACGGATGGGACTGGAAGATTCAAGACACCATTGAAAAAATTGACGGCGTCAAGGCCACAGTGGTCTATAACGGTTTTGTGAAAAACAAGGGCCACAACGAGATCGAATCGGAAATCGATCCGGTGGACAGCTTAAACCCCGTCATTGAAACAGCGTTGGATTCCGGCGCGAATTACAAACTGACCCGACGCCTCATGCTTTCGAAGAATAATTTCGAAACGGAATTCTATTACTCGGTCGACTTCAAGACGCCCGAAACGTCGGCCGATGAGAGCCTTGCTAAGGCAAAGGATGCGTTAAGGGCAGCCATTGAGGCGGCAGAAGCTACGCTTAAAGACGGCAAAGATTACACCGACGAAACGAAGCAAGCAGTAGAAGAAAAAGTGGTAGCTGCTAACGAAGCATTAAAAGGCAACGAAGCAGCGGCCATGAACGCGGCAAAAGCTAATCTTGAAAATGCCGTGAAGGCCCTTAAAGAAAAGGAAGTTGTTCCACAAGAAGACGCCAAGCTTCAAGAAGCGAAAGCAGCTTTAACCAAGGCCATCGCAGCCGCAGAAGCTACGCTTAAAGACGGCAAAGATTACACCGACGAAACGAAGCAAGCAGTAGAAGAAAAAGTGGTAGCTGCTAATGAAGCATTAAAAGGCAACGATGCCGAAGCTATGAACGCGGCAAAAGCTGATCTTGAAGAAGCCGTGAAGGCCCTTAAAGAAAAGGAAGTTGTTCCACAAGAAGACGCCAAGCTTCAAGAAGCGAAAACGGCTTTAACCAAGGCCATCAAAGTAGCAAAAGCTAAATTGAAAGACGGCAAGGCCTACACGGCCGAAACGAAAACAGCGGTGGAAAAGGCCATCACTCAGGCAGAAAGAGATGTAGCGGGAAGGGACAAAGCGGCCATAGACAAGGCGAAAGCCGATCTTGGAAAAGCAGTCGCCGGCTTAAAAGAAGCACAAAAACCGACGCCTCAACCGACGCCTCAACCGCAACCGAAGCCGAATCCGCAACCGAAGCCGCAGCCGAAGCCGACGCCGCAGCCGCAACCGAAGCCGACACCGAATCCTTCCAATGAAAATAAAAACAGGCCCGGCGGCTCCTCTTCCGGTAGCGCAAGCAATCGATTCGGCGCAAACACCCAATCCGCTTCGTCGAAACCTCAGGAAAGCAAACCGGTTGAAAAACCGAAGGTAACGGAAACGAAACGGAACTTTACGGTCAATGTGCCGAAAGAAGCCTTCGTCAAAGGCTATCCCGACGGAAGCTTTAAACCGAATCAAAAGGTGGTTCGTTCGGAAATCGCCACCATGCTGGCGCGTTTTGTAAGCGTAAGCGGCGATTTACAAAAAGCCCTGGCAGACATTCGCCCCACGGATTGGTATTTCGACAGCTTTAAAACCTTAATCAATGCAGGCATTATTACCGGCTACGGCGACGGCAATTACCGTCCCAATGAAGGGGTAACCAGAGCCCAAGCGGTGACCATGATCGCCAGATTAAAAGGCCTTCAACCGAAACAGGGCGGATTTAAAGATGTTCCCGCAAACGCGTGGTATGCAGGCTATGCCGGCGCCCTGAAAGAAGCGGGCATCGTCGTCGGCTACGAGGACGGATCCTTTGGCGGAGACCGCGTCATTACCCGTGCGGAAATTATCGCCATGATTAACCGCGCATTCAATATTCCCAAGAAACAATCCCGCAAAGCGTTCAGCGATTTGCCGGAAAACCACTGGGCTTACGAGGACATTCAAAAAGCCGCCAACTAATTGCGGAAAAAGTAAGAAAGAGAGGATGCTCATCCAATGAGTAAACAAGGAGTTCGTTTCAGACGATTTGTCATACCTGTGGTATTAAGTTTCTTAATGCTCTTTACAGCCATGATGAGTCCGAGCTTTGCAGCCGCCCCCAATGGGACGGCCAAAGCTGCCTCCTTTGGCGACAAAGATCCATCGGAAAAAATTACCTTGCTCGTCGCACTGAAAGAGCGCAAGCGAGAAAAGAGAACGGGATTACCGTCGGTGGATGCCGAAGATTTAAATACAAGAGAGAATATTCGCGCGCAAGTGGCCTATGCCCGTGCGGCGCGGGAAACTTTTTACAAGAGTTTAAAGGACGCGGGAATTAAGTACAATGTCGTAGAAACCTACGACGTGGCCTACACCGGCGTCGCTTTGGAAGTGCAGAGGAAAGACATTGGCGCCATTGAAAAAATGACAGACGTCGCCTCGGTGGAAATTTCCCAACAGTTCAAGGCGCCGAAAAAACCCATCATGCCCCGCTCCTTCGGAAAGACGGACATCTCGTCCAATAACATGGTGGAAGCAAACAAGGCGTGGAAAAAAAGCTACGCCGGAAAAGGCAGCGTCATCGCCGTCATCGACTCCGGCGTGGATCCTTACCACGAAGCCATGAAGCTCAGCGACCCGAACAGCGGCCGCATCAAAAGCCAAGGCGAAGTCAAGAAGTTGATCGACGATTTGGACATCGCCCGCGGCGATTACTTCAGCTCGAAAATTCCCTTTGGCTACAACTACGCCAACAAATCCACCTCCATCAAAGAATTCGATCCCATGAGCCACGGCATGCACGTCTCGGGCATTGTGGCAGGGAACAGCGAAAAAATCCAAGGGGTAGCGCCGGAAGCGCAAATCGTCTTTATGCGCGTCTTTGGCGGCGGCGTCTTCGGAAACGGCACTTCGGCGGAAATTTATACCAAGGCCATTGACGACGCCATTAAACTGGGCGTGGATTCCATGAACATCAGCATCGGTTCCCCGGCAGGTACGGAAGATTACGTCTTCCCCAACACCGTGCTCGCCCTTGAAAAAGCGAAGCAAGCGGGAATCCTCGTGGCCATTGCGGCGGGGAACAACGGCTTCTTCGGCTACTCTCCCGGTTCAAACAGCAAACCGAAAGCGGAAAATCCGGACATCGGCATGTTGGCCGATCCCTCCGTCAGCCCCAATTCTCTTTCCGTGGCCTCCATTCAAAACATGAAAGTGGCCAAAAAGGGCATTCAATTGATGGGCGACGACCGCGTGTTAAGTTTCCAGCCGACGAAAATTGGCAAGGTAACGGATCAATGGGTTTTCTTAAAAGATTGCGGTTACGGACGGCCGGATGATTTTAAAGAACAGGGAAATGAAAACACCTACGCTTTAATCGAGCGCGGCGAGCCGGGCCCGGTTGCCGGCGAACCCCTTTCCTTTGCGGACAAGATCAACAACGCGCGGGACAAGGGCTATGCCGGTGTGATTATTTACGATAACGAGCCGAACATGCCTTTGATTCAAGTGGAGGCACCGGGGACGACCATTCCCGCGGCCTTCGTCAACAGGAAAGACGGCCTTTATTTAAAGAACATCGTCGAAAGAAATCCCCGGGCGCAAATTCGTTTTAACGACGAGTATGTTTACAGCCTTAGCGAAGACGGCGGCCAACCGTCGGAATTTTCCTCTTGGGGCTTGACGCCAAACGGCAATTTGAAGCCGGACATTGCGGCACCGGGTGGCGGCATCCTCTCTTCATTAAACGACAATCAATACGGCGTTATGGACGGCACGTCCATGGCCGCACCCCACGTGGCCGGCGGCGTGGCCCTTGTGAAACAACGGGTCGAGAAAGACTTCTCCGGCATTCGCGGCGATAAGAAGTACGATCTCATTAAAAAGCTGTTAATGTCTACGGCCCAACCGTACAAATACAATGATTCCGGCGCCTACGCATCGCCCCGTCAACAAGGCTCGGGCCTGATGCAAGTGGATAAAGCCATTACAGCCACCGCCTTTATCGAAGGGTCCCACGGCTTAACCTCCATCAATCTAGGCAAAAACTTAAGTGGTGACAAAGTCACCGTGCCCTTTAAAATTGTTAATTTGTCAGATAAGGCCAAGACCTACACCTATTACGGCGTGTTAAACACGGATCAGGTCGAAGGCGGCAAGATCCTCTTGCGTCCTCAAAAGATTTCCGAAAGCGAAAATAAAACCGTGACCGTGGAAGCACACGAATCCGTAGAATTAACCGTGGAACTTCCCGTGACGGGACTGGACAAGCTGAAAGAAACCATGCCCAACGGCTTCTTCCTGGAAGGTTTTGTCTTCTGCGAAGAACAGGGCGGCGTGAATTTATCCGCGCCCTTTGTGGGCTTCCACGGCAATTTCGACAAGCTGGAAATAGCGGAGACACCCCTTTACGATTTGGTAAAGGCAAATAAGCGCTCCTATTACTACGACAAAGGCGGCGAAGACGATTACTACGGCACCAATATCGGCGGCGAAATCGACAAAAACCTCATCGTATTGGGCGCGCAAGCGAAATCGACGAAGGCAAATCCCATCTTCGATAAAGAAAAGATCGCCTTCTCGCCCAACGGCGACGGCAGAGCGGACAAGGCCATCTTTATGGCGACCTTCCTGAGAAACTACGGCGGCGTCGAAATCGCCATTAGAAATCATCAGGGCAAGCTGGTTTATTACAGCAAAAACCCGGAAGACCACGGCGTGAAAAACTACTTCGTGGATCCGAGGGTGGGCAATATGTTTGCCAATAATATGATGACCACCAAGCCCCACTGGCAATGGAACGGCACCGATTCATCGGGCACGCCCCTTCCCGACGGAAAATACCACATGACGGTAAAAGTCGCCGCCGCCGGAAAATCCATCGGCGCAGACAGCCAAGTCATGGAATTTCCCATGACCATGGACAGAGTGTATCCCCGCGTAAAGAAGGCCTACTTTAACGGCGACAAGAGCACCTACACCATCGAATCCATCGACGAAAACGGCTCCGGCATTCTTTCCGTGCGCTTGAAAAAAGGCAAAGACACCATCGAGCCCAAGATGGAAAACGGGAAATATGTTTTCGACTTAAAAAATATAAAGATCGAAGATTACGAAGTGGAAATTAACGACCAAGCCCGCAACGATTTGCGCTATCCCCTGACGAGCGGCGAACGCACCGGTAGCGAACGAAGCGTGCGCATCAAGGCATTGGTCGGCAACGATCCCGTGCCCGCAGAAGCCTTTACCTGGACGGTACAAAGTCCCGACGGAAAAATTGAAGACCCCAATAATCTTTCTCCCGGTAAGCACGTACTTGTGGTCAATGTAAAAGACGGAAACTACAAATTAATCGGCGAGAAAACCCGCGAATTCGAAATAAGACAAGACGAACTTGTGAAAGAGCTGGAAGTCCGCTTCGTATCCGTGGATACGGCAGATGTTCATATCAGTATGACCAATCCGGACAATGCGAATGTCTCCCTCCTGATAAAAAATAAAGACGTGGAAGGACAGGAATACGTACCGACCATTGTAAACCCCAGCCTTCGAACCATTAAGCTGCCCTTAGGCAATTACACCATCGATGTCAGCGGCATTCAAAAAGGCTATTACGCCATGGTCGACGGCGGCGAAGATTTCACCGTGGACAGCCAAAAACTGTTGACGAAGAACGTGAACGTGCGCAGCATCGAAAGCAAAGAATTAAATGTTCGCTTAAACCGTAAGGGCTACGAGGGCGGCCTTCGCTTAAAGTTAATCGGTCAAGACGTGTACCGAACGGAGCAAAACATTGAATTTGCACCGGGAGTAAGTGAAAAGACCGTACGCCTCGATTTCATTCCTTCCCATGTGGAACTCCAAGATATGGAAGACGGCTATTACGGATTAAGTAAACGTTCCAAAACATGGGCCGCCAATTCCAATGCAAGTGCCTGGAACGTCGCCCTTACGCCGCTGAATGAAAAAGATCCCAATTACGTCGATAAGAATGAACTTCGCGCATTAGTTGCCAAGGCACGCGAAGCCTTGGCCCATAAGTCGGACTACGCCATCGAAACGGAAGAAGATATTCGCAATTGGAAGTACATCGATGCTTACCTGCCCTTAGTGGACCAAACCATAGCCAACGACAAGGCAAGCCAAGATGACGTGGACAAGGTCTGCAACAATTTAAGAGAGGGCCTCAGCAAGCTGCGCAAGAAAGGCGAATCTCGCTTCGATCAATCGAAATTAGAGAAGGCCATTAAGCGGGCGGAAGGTTTAAAGGCGGACGACTACACCGATGAATCCTGGAAAGAAGTAGCGAAAGCCTTAAACGATGCGAAAGCCATCCTTCAAAAACCCGACGGGAAAAAGAATCAAGACGTGGTGGATATTGCCGCCATGGATCTGAATGAGGCCCTTGACGGATTGAAACGAAAAGACGATGCGGCTTTAGTAGACAAAAAAGTATTGGAAGACGCGTTGAAAGCTTACAGAGAGGCCCAATACAAGGCAGAGGATTATACGCCGGAATCCTTCGACCGCTTGGAATTGGCAGTGGAAGCGGCAGAAGAAATCTTCAATCGCCCCTTCCCCGCCCAAGAAGATGTCAATGCCGCGGCACAGGAATTAACCGATGCCATGGCGAAACTTCACTCCGTTACGGGCAAGAAAGAGCGTGAAGCCGAGCGGGAAGCGTTAAAACAAGAACTTTTGGCGGCTCGCGAGCTCAAAGAAAGTGATTACACGCCGAAGAGCTGGTTGCAATTGCAAGAGCGCATCGCTTTCGTACAAAAGATTGCCGATGACGAAAATTCCAGTTTGGACAGTTTGAAACACGGACGGAAGACCTTAAAAGAAGCCATCGATCTTTTGGAAAAACCCTCGCAAGAAGTGGAAAAAACGGAAATCTACGAACTTCCCTTTAGAGCCCTTCACGCAAGCAAGGATCAGGAATCCATGGCCGCCGGCGTCTTCAAATCCCCTGCGAAGGTGATTAAGACAACGGACAAAGAAGGCAAGGTTCATTACCGTGTCGTCGTCAACTGCAAAGTTCTTCCATTTGGGAACACGGAAGGTCATTTAAAAGACATTCTCTTTGCTTCCTCCGACGGGGAAGGCAAAGTGGACGCCATGCCCGTCATCGACAAAGTGACCGATGCCATGGGCGACTTAAGCTCGTTCACCATCGACATGGACAAAGACCCTCGTCCGGAACATTTCGTAAAAGTAAAATACGTCATCGGTAACGGACCGGGCTTTAACGAAGATATCATGCGTTTAAGCTATGATATCGCTAACATGAAGAAGATCGAAGAATCGGAAGAAAAACCGCCGAAGGTGGACGACGGCCTTGAAAAAGCAAAAACGGCTTTGAAGGAGGCCATTGAAAAAGCGGAAGCAAAACTTGCCGCCCCATCGTACACGGCGGAATCGAAAGCCAAGCTTGAAGAGGCCATTCATTCGGCCATGGCGGCGTTAGAAGGCAACAATGCATCGGAGATCAATCGAGCAGTAACGTCTGTTTACAACGCCATGGATCAATTGGTAAAAGAAACGCCGAAGCCTGAGCCGACACCGGATGTGCCGAAGCCAAATCCTGAGCCGGATGTGCCGACGCCGAAGCCGACGCCTGATGTGCCGACACCGAGGCCGAATCCTCAGCCCAATGTGCCGACACCGAAGCCGAATCCCGTTCCGAAACCGAATCCTTGGCCTCGCCAAGAGCCGAGAGGCGAATCGCCCGCGCCTTCTTATCGCCCGAGCCATCAAGCATCGGCGCCTGAGGTAAAACAACCTGAGGTAAAACAACCGGAGGTGAAGAAGGAAGCGCCGAAAGTTGCGGAACAAAAAGCCCACAGCTTTACGGTAAAAGCGCCTGAAAAAGCGTATGTAAAAGGCTTCCCCGACGGCAGCTTTAAGCCGAACAAGGAAGTGACCCGCGGAGAAGTGGCTCAAATTTTGAATCAATTCATTCAAAACAGCGACGCCTACCGCCTGCCGAAAGATGTAAGCGGCAGTGAATGGTACGGAAATAGCGTGGCTCGACTCTACGGCCTGTCCATTTTAAACGGCTACAACGACGGCAATTTGCGACCGGAAGGAAGCATGACCCGCGCGGAACTTGCGGCCATCATGACCCGCGTCTTAAATCTAAAGGTGGACAACGCCCGCTTTAACGACGTGAAAGGCAGTGCATGGTACAACGGCTACGTCGGCGCCGTGCAAAATGCTGGAATCATTCAAGGCTACCCCGACGGCACCTTTGGCGGCGAGCGCACGGTCACCCGCGCGGAACTGGTTGTCATTGTAAATCGCGCCTTTAAGGTCGTCGGAAGACCCGGAACGATGCAATTTAATGATGTTGACGCCAATCACTGGGCCTATAAAGAAATTCAAAAGGCAGCCAATTAACCATGGAGGGGTGCGGGTGATTCCGCATTCCTTTCCATGATTAAAAAATGATTGAACGCAGGGCAAGAAAAACTTACAATGAAAAGGTGTATGAAATGATAAAACATATCAATGATTTCATTGGAAGGATGACGCAATGACGGATTTACGTTTAACAGAACAACAACAAAATTATTTGCTTTGCTTTACCGACGAGCATCCCAGTCGCACGATTATTGACTTAAGTCAAATCTTTGCGTGTTCCAGGCCCAATGCAAAGAAAATGCTGGACCGCATGGTGAAGGCGGGGATTTTGTATAAGCAGAAAAATGATTACTACGTCACCGAAATCGGCACGTTGATTAAAGACAAATTGGAGCGGGAAAAGCAATTGCTTTCCCTAACCATGCAGGGTATTTTCGGCATTGAAGAAGATCGGGCCACGATCTTCTCCTCGCAGCTGATCGGCAAGGGAGAGAATTGCATCGCCTGTTTCCTGTCGCAAAAATCGAAGCTCTTCGAGCATTTGCCGGATCCCGGAGAAAAGGTGGACGGAGATTTTCTTCTCGAGATTTTGGATAAGAAAACCTATCCCGTGCACCTGACGATTTTTCAGCAACATGTGGACGAGGCGGAATCGGCGATTCGCCCGTCCATGGCCAATAAGGTTTTCGAAAACACGGCGGAGCTCGTCATCGGCGACTCGCCCCACGTGGTATTCACCACCCGTCCTCTAAAAAAAGAGCACAAAGGGCATATGAAACACGGTGCGGTCAAAGAGTTGGTCTACCAAAAAGACGGAGAGAGCCACGCCATTGCCTTTAAAGACCGACGGGCGGAAATTCCCTTGGATGTTTTCGGCCAGTGGACCTATTTAGGCGGCGGCGTGCTGATCGCCTACACTTGGTTCCGCTCCTATGCGGCGGTGAATTTTTCCGGCCACCGAGCCGAAGCGAATTATCTCTTGGTCTTAAATCTTGCACAGTGTTAGTGAAAGGAGTGGATTGTTGAAAATACTATTTATGATTCTGGGCTTTCTCTTTACGGGAATCGGCCTCATCGGCGTGTATCTGCCGGTGCTTCCCACGACGCCCTTTTTGATTTTGGCGGCGGCGTGCTTTGCCCGGGGCTCGGAAAAATTTCACAGATGGCTCACGGAATTGCCCCTCTATCGAGAAAATGTCGAGCCCTTGCTTGAGGGAAAGGGCATGACGAAGGAGAAGAAGTGCAAAGTGCTTGCGCTCATTACCTTGCTGTTGGCCATTTGCTTTTTTGCGATTCCCGTGAAACACGCCCGCATGGCCCTGGCCCTGGTGCTGGTGCTTCACTACTACATTTTTTTGAAGCGCATCCCTACGCAGTCGGCGGCAACTGCAGAGGAATAGGATTTTAAAGGATGGGGACATGAAACGATATAAATTCATACTTCTGCTTGTCCTCGCCATTTTACTGATTCCCGGCGGTGCATGGGCGAGCGGGAGCACGGTGAAAGTGATGCTGTTAAAGAAAACGGAAGACGTCCCTTCCATGGCGCAAAAGGCGTTAAATCCGGAGGCGAAATGGATTGAAAAAGGCAATGAACGCCTGCTCACCCTGGAATTTTTGCCCTTAGACTTTATGGGCACCCGCGGCTATTTAGGCGAAGTCACCGTAGAGGGTCAAGGCGTTCAGGTGGCGGATTCCTACAAGGATTACGACAGCTACAACGACCCGCAAAAGGGAAGCGATCCGCGGATGAAGGGCAAGCTTTATCCGAAGACCGTCACCTTTTCCGTGGATCCCAATCGCGCCATTTACGACTTGAAGTTTTATGTGCCGGTTATGGGAGAAATGGGTTTTGGCGAGCAGGAGGCCCGTTTAAAAATCGACTGGCCGCACAAGGGCGGCGAAAAGACGGAGCCTGCGGCGAATAAAAACACGCCCCCTTTGACCCCGTCGGCGCCACTTGATTTCGAAGATGGTTTGTATGCCCTCGATGTGGCTCTGTGGCACGAAACGGAAGATAAGCCTTCCATGGGCAATGGCGCCCTGGATCCGAAGGCGGAGCTTTTCGTTAAAGACGGAAAAGGAACCTTGTTTTTAGGCACGAAGACGTTAAAAGTTTCGAATATACAGGCCTCGTTGAGTCGCGTGTTTTATGAAACCGACGAGGGATTTTCCGCGGCAGCCCCTCTCTGCTTCGATCTGAAGCCGGAGAACGAGCCGCTCCCTCGTCCGCGAATCTTTGCCCTGCCCCTCGAGGAAAAGAAGGCCATGATTCGACTGAAGGTGGATCCGAAAGTGGCCCCGATGGGAGATGAGCCTTTAAACGCGCGATTAAAATTGGATTTTCAAAGCGTGAAAAAAATCGAGGCCGACGAAAACACCTTGGCCCATCGGGCGGAGGTGGGACCGAAGAAGCCTTCTTTTGCCCAAGCCCATCGCTACGCGGACAAAGGCGTGGTGCTCTCTGTGCCTGAGGGCGCCTTTAGCGAAGGATTTGAATTTTACGCCAACGCCCTTAACGGGCGTGACCTTCAAACCGCACTCGGAAAGCTCAATCTTCCTGCGGGAACCAAGGCGTACAATCTGGCCTGCCGAAAGCCCGTTGAAAGGATTCCGAAAGATTACACCGGCTCGGTTCAAGCCTTGGGAACCAATCTTTCGCCGCAAAAGCCCGTGGCGGCAGCCATTCCCTTTCAAGGGGCCGTGGCGGAGATTTACAACGAAAAAGGGGAGAAGCTTCCGTCAAAAATAAAAGAGGGAAGCATTCATTTCACGACGAAAAGCTTGGGCACATTCTTCATCAAAACGGCGAAAACCCCTTCAAAGCCCGTCACAAGCAGTGGCCTGAGGATGAAGCCACAGGCAAAGCAGAAGGCCGTGAAGCCGCCGAAGGGACAGGGGCCGAAGCATGTAAAATCGACTGCCCCGCCCCCTGCAACATCGACGAGTGCGCCCACGGCTGCAAGTTCGTCGACACCTGAGTATTCAACGGCGGATGGGGACGCACCGGCTTTTGCAGAAGGCGCCTATGATGTAGACGAGGAGGCCGTGGCCGGGGAGAGCACTCGAAAGGCACCCCTGAACGAAGAAGCAATGCAAGAGAAAGAGAGGCCGGGTCTGATTATTTTTTGTTTGACGATTATCTTCGCCGCACTGGGCGGCGGCGCATACATGACGAGAAAGTATTACCGCATGTATATGGACGAATTGATCTATGAAGCGGAAAGAGAGAGGGAGAGCCGATGAAAAAGTTATTTTCTCTTCTTCTGGCCTTGCTGCTCTTCGTTCCGGGCATCGGCTTTGCCGAAAGTCCTTCCATTGTAGAAATGCATGCCGCTTACAGCCACCCGGTTACCGGGGCCATTGAAGATGCGGGGAAAAACGAAGGCATCGGTCAAGGCATGGCGGAGGGCGTACTTGACCCACAAGCCCTTTACGAGGAAGTGGGCGAAAAACACCTTTTAACCATTCGCCTCCACATGATGGACAATGTGTCTAAAGTAAGCATTGCCGCGCAAAAACGCGGCGCGAGCGGATTCAGCAATGTGTCTTACGACTCGCCTCAAGGCGGCGGGGAGTGGAAAGATTTTCGCTTTCAGCTGCCGGCGAAGGATTGTGTGATTCGCCTAAGTTTGTTTATCGACGCCATGGGGCGGGAAGTGGTTTTTTACGGCGACATGGGAAATAGGACGCCGGGGAATACGGATTTCGTCTTGTCGCAAGGCGCGGCCCAAAAGCCCCCAACGGAACAATCGCCACCGGCAAAAAGTGCAGTCGGCGCCAAAGCGAAAGTCGACGGCGCATCTCCGGCTGCTGCGGCGGCCCAAAGCCCGTCCCCTGTGGCAAAAAGTCCGACGGCAGAGGCATCCGGTTCCGAAAAAGCTGCCCCAACCCACGGCGGCGCCTCGGGCCTTGGCGATACGGAAAGCGACATCGGTTACGAACACGGGCTGTTAACGGAAGATTCGCCGGAGATACAATCCCTTGAAAACGGCGAAGCTGCCAAAGGCGACAAAACCGAAGCGCCGAAGAAAAAAGCCCCTTGGGGGCCTGTGACGCGAATTGTTTTCGCATCCATGATGGCGATTTTGGTCTTTGTGACCTGCGGCGCCCTGTCGGCTGGCTGTGTGTTCTATGTTTTGGCACAGAAAAAGCGCCTGCTCAATGAATTAAGAGAGGAAGATGACGATGAAGACTTCAGTTTTGAAGATTTTTAGCATCGCTTTCATCCTCGTTCTGCTTACCGGCTGCGTGAACCAAAAAGAAAAGCAACAAAAGCGAATCGACGGCGATCACGCCCGCATCATCACCACATCGGCGGCTTGTGCCGACATCATGGACAAGCTGGATGTGGACCTCGTCGCCATTGCGGAATCGCAATTGCAACCGCCGCCGGAGCGTTACAAAAACCTTCCCACCATCGGCATGGCCATGAGCCCGGATATGGAAAAAATTTCCTCCATGAATCCGGACTACGTTTTTTCCCCGGCGAGCCTCATGCCCGACCTCTTGCCAAAGTATCAGGCGGCGGGCATCCACTTCGGCTTCGTGAATTTATCCAATGTGCCGGGGATGTATCGCTCCATCGAGGACTTGGGCCGTCTTTTAAATCGAGAAAAAGAAGCGGAGGTTCTCGTAAAAGATTACGAAGACTTCATGAAGGATTTCAAATCGCGAAACAAAGGGCCCGCCCCCCGCGTCTTGATCCTCATGGGCCTTCCCGGATCCTATGTGGTGGCGACGGACAAATCCTATGTGGGCAGCTTGGTCAAGCTGGCCGGGGGCGAAAATGTCTATCCCGATGAGGATCAGCAGTTTTTAACGGTGAACACGGAAGATATGTTGGAAAAAGATCCGGACATCATCCTCCGAACGGCCCACGCCATGCCCGAGAAGGTGCACGAAATGTTTCAAGACGAATTTAAAACCAACGATGTGTGGAAACACTTCCGCGCCGTAAAGGAGGACAAGGTGTTTGACCTTAACACGAAGCTATTTGGTATGAGCGCCAATTTTTCCTACAAAGAGGCGCTGGGAGATTTAGAAAAGGTGTTCTATGGACAAGGGAATTGACGAATTAAAACAAAAAGTACGCAGGCGATGGATTTCCTTCGCCGCTGTCGCCGTCCTCCTGGTCGTGGCCTTTTTCTTCTCCCTGACGGCAGGCTCTTTAAAATTAGGCGTGGGTCAAATTCTGCGGGGGCTGTTCGTCTCCTACGACGGGGATGTGGCGCGGATTTACGATTTGCGCTTCCCGCGGGTGTTTATCGCTATGTTGGCCGGTGCGGCCCTGGCCACATCGGGGACCCTTTTGCAGGCGGTGATGAAAAACCCCTTAACGGATCCCGGGATTATCGGCATTTCCGCGGCGGCAAACTTCGTGAATTCCATGGTGCTCGCCTTATCGCCTGCCCTTATGGGCTTCTCGCCCCTATTCTCCATCGCCGGCGGTCTTTTCGCCTACTTTTTGATCTACACCCTGGCATGGGACGGCGGCGTGCGGCCCACGCGATTAATTCTCGTGGGCGTGGCCCTGAACATGACCTTCATCGGCATCGGCGAAGGCATAAAATCCGTCATGGGTCGAAATTTAAGCGCCACCCAGGCCATTATCGAAGGGAATGTGGCGCAAAAAACCTGGAGCGACGTGCATATTCTCTGCCTCTACGTCATTGTCTTTTTGGTGGCGGCGCTGTTTACCATTCGCTCCCTGAATTTATTGAGCCTGGAAGATAAGACCGCCCGGGCCCTGGGCGTGCGTGTGGATCGCGACCGCTTTATCGTGGCCCTCATCGCCATTATTTTGGCGTCGGTCACCACGGCGGTGGCGGGGGTCATCGGCTTTTTGGGCCTCATCGTGCCCCACATCGGCCGAGTCCTCGTCGGGGGCGATCACAAATACCTACTGCCCTTCAATATGCTCCTCGGCAGTTTGGTCTTGCTTCTGTCGGACACAGTGGGGCGCATCGCGGCCTACCCCTACGAAATACCGGCTGCGGTGATTATGGCCGTCTTCGGCGGGCCCTTCTTTATCGCATTGTTGAAGCTGGGAGGCGAAAACTATGGAGATTAAAAACCTAAGCTACGCCTATACCAAGGGCCATTTGATTTTAAACAAGCTCAATTTAAAAGTGACACCCGGCGCCATTACCACCCTTATGGGCGCCAACGGCTCGGGAAAATCCACTCTTTTAAAAATTATGAGCCGCCAAATGAAGCCGAGCCGCGGTCGGGTGCTTTTGCACGGAAAAGATATTTTCTCCTATCCGCCGAAAGACTACGCCCGCGAGCTTGGCATCGTGCATCAACAAAATCGCATCATCGGCGATTTAAAGGTGAAAGACTACGTTTCCTACGGCAGAAATCCCTACTTAAAGCCCCTGCAGAAGTATTCGGCGGAGGACATGGAAGAAATCGAACGGGCCATGGAAATGACCGGCATCACGGAATTGGGGCAAAGGGAAATCAGAACCCTGTCCGGCGGGCAGAAGCAGCGGGTGTTTATCGCCATGGCTTTGGCGCAGTGCTCCGATATTCTTCTGCTGGACGAGCCCACCACCTATTTGGACATTAAGTACCAGTTGGAAATATTGCGTCTGGTAAAGAAGATCAACGAAGAGCGCAACACCACCATCGTCATGGTGCTCCACGATATTATGCAGGCCATTAATTATTCCGATGAAGTGATCGGCATGTATCACGGCAAAATCGTCTACCAAGGCGATCCCAAGGAGGTGCTGAACAGCCGCGTCATTAGTAAACTCTACGGCACGGAGCTGGAGCTGATCGAGGTCGGCGGCGCGTCCATTGTAAAACCCAAGGAGGATTAGATGAAAGGATTTATAGCCTACTCGTCGAAGACGGGAAACACAAAGCGTATGGCACAGTACTTGTACGACGCGCTGAAGGAGAATCGGGACATGACCCTTTTGGATCTGAAGGACAAACCGGATCTGGCGATCTACGATTACGGCCTTCTCGGCGGCTGGTGCGACCGGGCCATGCCCGACAAGGCGGTGATGAACGCCCTGGAAGGGGCGCCGAAAAAACTCGGGCTCTTTTTAACCATGGGCGCCATGCCCGATTCCGAGCACGGAAAACGGGCCATGGAGGGCCTTAAAAAATGCCTATTCGATCACAAGAAAGAAAGCTTAGGCACCTACTTATGTCCCGGAAAAGTGGACGAAAAATTGGCGGCCCGCATCGATCTGCTCGTCTTTGTGCCGAAGGATGCCAGGGAGCAAATGAAAGAGGCTTCCGAAAAATCCAGAGAGGCGACGGAAGAGGAGCTGAAGGAAGCGGCAATGTATTTCACAGAACAATTGGAAAAAGGAGGAATTCGATGAAAAAACAAAAGACGAGTTTAGCCTTGGCGGCATTAATGGTGCTCCCTGCCGTGGCTCAGCCCATTTTTTCGACTCAAGTTCAGGCTTACGGTGCGCCGACGGTCGCAAGGGAAGTAGCGCAGACAAGGCCTTTATCGGAAAATAGTCTGTCGGCAAATGAAGCCAAAACCTACGACGTCACCTACCGATTGGTTAAAGAAGAGAACGAAAACGAAAAGTCCATGGCAAATAAGGCCATTATTTCTCAAGGGAAAGTGGTCGAAGAAAAGGGAAAGTTCACCTACACGATAAAAACGCAGCCCATGATGAACGGAGCCGGCGTCATTCTGGAGCTCTTTTACACAGCGGACGGGGAAGAGAAAAAGGCAACCCCCGTATCTGACGGCGTGTGGTCCATTACCCTGGATCAAAAAGCGGATCGCATCGCTCTTGGTTTCAATGTAAGAATTATGGGCGTGCCGGGGAAAAAGAGCGCGGTGTTAAAAGTTGCTTGGCCGACAGAAGGCGCGAACGATGAAGGCGATAAGAAGCCTGAGATGAATGAAAAGGCTACGCATCAAGTTCCCGTGAAACTGACGAAAGAAGACGGAACGCCTTTGATAGAAGGGGATATTTTGGATCCGACGGCGACGGTCGATGTCGACGGCGAGGATTACACCTACACCCTTCAGTTCAGGTACTTTGAAACCGACGACGAAGAGGGCTATCTCGAAAACCTTTTCTATTATGATGAAGCCGGCGTTCAAAAACAAGCGAACAACTACGGCGGCCACCGATGGTCCTTTGCGACGAAAGGAAAAGTCGAACGGCAAAAGGTTCACGTATGGGTCGATATAGATGGTCAAAAGAAAAAACAAGACGCTTATCTGACTTTTGATTTTTCCGGCGCGAATGAAAGCAATGGCGAAAAGAAACCGGGCGGGGAAGGACAAACGCCCGAGGAGAGCGGTAAGACCCCGGACAAGCCTCAAGACAAAAATAACGATCAATCCCGAAGCTACGAACTCCCCGTGAAATTAGTAAAAGTCGACGGCGGAAAATCCATGGCCGCGTCGGCGATAAATAAGACGGCGAAGGTGGAAATCGCCAATGGCAGCTACACCTACTACGTTCAATTCATTCCCATGAAGACGATGGGCATGGAAGGTCACCTGACCAATCTCTTCTACTACGACGGCACGGAAAAGCGCCAAGCGACGAACCATGGCGACGGCCTGTGGTCTTTCACACTGAATGAGAAAGCGGAATCGCAAAAGATCGCCATTTGGGTGGATATCATGGACGAGTTAGCAGGCGGCCCCGGCAAAGGCGAACAAGACGCCTGTTTGAAATTCGATTTTTCCGGCATTGAAGAAGACAAACCGGAAGACGGCGATAAGAAACCGGGCGGGGAAGGACAAACGCCCGAGAAGCCGGAAGACGGCAACGAGACCAAACCCGAAGATGGAAATAAAGACAAGCCGAAAGACGGCAACGAGACCAAGCCCGAAGATGGAAATAAAGATAAGCCGAAGGACGGCAACGAAACCAAGCCCGAAGATGGAAATAAAGAAAAGCCGAAAGACGGCAACGAGACCAAGCCCAAGGATGAAAATAAAGACAAGCCGAAGGATGAAAAGCCTCTCGACAAAAAAGACGATACGAAAAAGGATCAAACTCTGCGCTACGAGCTTCCCGTGACAATGATGCGAGTGGGCGGCGGAAAGTCCATGGCCGCCTCGGCCCTGAGCACCTCTGCCACGGTGGATGCCTACAACGGGCGCTACACCTATTATGTTCAATTTAAACCCTTGAAGATGAACAATATGGAAGGTCGTCTGACCAATCTCTTCTATTATGACGGCGGCGCGAAACGCCGAGCCTCTTATCACGGCGACGGCCTGTGGTCCTTCACTTTACGGGAGAAAGTCCAATCCCAAAAAATTGCCCTTTGGGTGGATATTATGGACGAGCTGCAAGGGGGCAAGCCCGGAGCCGGCGAACAAGACGCTTACCTGCAATTTGACTGGAACAGCGCAAGGGAAACGCGCCGCATCGACGGTGAAGTGAAGACGCCTGAAAAGCAAACAGAAGAGAAGAAAACGGAAGACAAGAAAAAAGAAGAACAGAAATCCGCTGAAGACAAGAAAAAAGAATCCCTCAAGGTGCAAGAGGAGGCGGAGCGAAGCGCGATCTTGAAGCGCTTTAACGATGTGGGCGCCGATCACTGGGCAGTGGACGCCATCGCTCACAGTGTGGCCCGCGGCTACTTCAAGGGAGAGGGGAATTCCCGCTTCGCGCCGAACCGGGCTATAACCCGCGCGGAATTTGTGACGATTCTCGGAAGAAAAGCCGGTATCACCTCCTCCGGTGCGTCGACGGCCTTTCGCGATGTCAAAGCCGATGCCTACTACGCCCCTTATGTGGCTTGGGCGGAGTCCAAAGGCATTGTAAAAGGCACGGGCTTCGGAAAGTTTGAACCGAACCGCACCATTACGCGGGAAGAAATGGCCGTGATTTTGGATAAATTCCTCGCCGATCAGAAAAAAACCTATCCTTCGACAAACAAAGCTCAGTTTAATGACGGCACAACGATTTCATCCTGGGCAAAGGGATCCGTCGAAAAAATGACCAATCAAGGCCTCTTGTCCGGCGTCGGAAACGGAAATTTCGTGCCTAAAGGCAGCTTTACCCGCGCCCAAGCCGCCCAAGTGTTGTACACCATTGATAAAAAAGATATGAAATAAGGAGAACGACGATGAAAAAAATCTTATCCCTGGCCCTGGCCCTTGTGTGCTTACTGGCGCCCAATATGGCCCATGCCGAATCGAGCAAAACCTACGACGTTCCCGTGGCATTAAAACATGCCACAGCCGAAAAAGAATCCATGGCCAACAAGGCTCTTTCTCCCGTTGCAGAAGTGAAGGAAGAAGGGGGCAAGTTCACCTACAAAGTCTATGTAAAGCCCCTGAATTTCATGAACCAACAAGGAAATTTAACCAATCTCTTTGTCCTCACGGGAGGCCGTAGAGAAGCTACCGGCCTCGCAGGCAAAGGCGAATACACAAAATGCTTCACTTTTGAAAGCGGAGCAAAAGAAAACATGGTGGACGTCGCCGTATGGGTAGATGTCATGGACCAAATGCAAGGCGGCACGCCCGGTGCCGGTGAACAAAAGGCACGCCTGGTTTTCGACTGGTCTCAAGCAAAAATGACCAAAGCGGCGGAATCGAACAAAACCCCCGAAGCCAAAGGCGACAAAAAAGCCATTACGATTTTGGTCAACGGGAAGGAAGTCAAAACAGACAGCCCTGCATTTATCAAAGACGGTCGCACCATGGTGCCTGTCCGCTTTATCTCTGAAGCCCTGGGGCTGAAAGTGGGTTGGGATCAAAAAACCCGCACGGTCACCGTCGACGAAGGCGCAAAGGCCATGAAACTTACCATCGGCTCGAAGAAAATTGTTCGCGCCGACGGCAAGGAAACGGCCATCGACGTGCCCGCTATGATTAAGGGCGGCCGCACCATGGTGCCCATTCGCGCCATCGGCGAACTTTCCGGCGCCAAAGTGGACTGGAACGCAGCCAATCGCGAAGTCATCATTCAAAAATAGAAGGGAGCCGGCGCCTTCGCCGGCCCTTTTATTTTTTGAAAGAAAGGAGGGAAAGGATTGATCGACAAGCGATTACTCCGCTATTTCAGCGAATCCAAAAAAGCCATCGCTCAAGTCGTGGGGCTGAAGTGCCTGCTCTTGGTTTTGAATAGTTTGGCAACGGGGCTTTTGGTCTATGCCTTGCGCCTGTTTTTTACGGAAAGTGCTTGGCAAAGGTCCTTATCCTTTGCCGTAATCGGCAGTTTTATAATTTATCTCTTGCGCTTTGTCGTGGCAAAAAAAGAAGTGCGCCTGGCCTACGCCGCATCGGCATCTGTAAAAGAAAAAATGCGCAGTGCACTCTTTCGAAAGCTTATGAACTTTGGCGTCCGCTACAAAGAGCGTCTGCGCTCGGCGGAGGCGGTGCAGATGATCGGCGAGGGGATCGATCAATTGGAAATCTACTTTTCCGCCTACTTGCCCCAGTTTTTTTATAGCATGATCGCGCCGGTTTTTCTGTTTTTCCTCATCGGTTCCATGTCGTGGACCGTGGCCATTGTGCTTTTAATCGGTGTGCCCCTGATTCCCTTGGCCATTGCATTGATTCAGACCTTTGCGAAAAAAACCTTCGCCAAGTATTGGACGGAATACACCGATGTCGGGGACGAGTTTTTAGAAAACCTTCAGGGCCTCACCACCTTGAAGATCTACGGCACCGATCCTTATCGCCACAGGCAAATGGAAAAATCCGCGGAAGCTTTTCGCGTACAAACCATGCGCGTCTTGACCATGCAGCTTAATTCCATCATCGTCATGGACTTCGTTGCCTACGGCGGCGCGGCCATCGCCTTGGTGGTTTGTTTAAAAGCCTGCATGAGCGGCCGCTTAGATTTTTTTGATGCTCTGTTTATCTTGCTTTTGTCGGCGGATTATTTTTTGCCCATGCGGCAATTGGGATCTTTTTTCCACATCGCCATGAACGGCATGGCGGCGGCGGACAGAATGTTTGATCTTCTTGACTTGGAGGAGGAAGAAGACGGTACTCTGGCTATGGCGCCCGAGGCGGATCGCTTGACGGCACAGGGTCTGAGTCTGTCTTACGACGGTGAGAAAAATGCCTTGGATCAATTGTCTTTCGACGTAAAAGGACCGCAACTTGTGGGCATCGTCGGGCCGTCGGGCTCGGGGAAATCCACTTTGGCCGCCGTGTTGTCGAAGCAGCTGAAAGGCTACGGCGGATCCTTGGCCTTTTGCGATGTGGAACTTTCCCACACGAAAGAAAAAAGCCTGTTGGATCATGTGACCTACTTAGGCGCCGAAAGCTACTTAATAGGCGGAAGTGTAAGGGAACTTTTGGCTATGGCCAATCCCCGGGCCTCGGTGGCGGCCATGTGGGACAGCTTGGAGCGTGTAAATTTAAAAGAATATTTTGCCGCGGAAGATGGGCTGAATACCATCATTCAAAGCGGCGGAAGCAATCTCTCCGGCGGCCAACGGCAGCGGCTCAGCCTCGCCATGGCCCTACTGCACGACACGCCGGTTTACATTTTCGATGAGGTGACGTCGAATATCGACGTGGAAAGCGAGGAAAAAATCGTCGGCGAAATTCGCGCCCTGGCCGAAACCCGCTTGGTGTTATTTATCAGCCATCGCCTGGCCAATGTGAAAGACGCCGGCAGGATCCTGGTTCTCAATCAGGGGCAGTTGGTGGAAGAAGGCCGACACGAGGAGTTGCTGGAAAAAGGCGGCATGTACAGCGCCCTGTGGAAGACACAGGCGGAACTTGAGAGCTACCGGGGAGGTGAAGTGTATGCGTAAACCAATGGAAGTGATGGGGCGGCTCATCGGGCTGGTCAAGCCCCTGGCGCCTGTGATGGCACTGGCCATTGCCCTGGGCGTGCTGGGCTTTTTCTCGGCAACGGCCATTTCCGCCTTAACGGCCTACGGCCTGGCATCGGCCTATTTCGGCGTGTGGGTTGGACCGTCTTTGGTGGCGGCCATTCTTATCGCCGGCTTTCTTCGGGGCCCCTTGCGCTACGGCGAGCAGCTATGCAATCACCACATCGCCTTTAAAATTCTTGCCATTTTGCGGAGCAAGGTGTTTGCTTCTTTGCGAAAATTGGCCCCGGCGAAGTTGGAAGGAAAAGATAAGGGCAATCTCATCACCCTGATCACCTCGGATATTGAATTGTTGGAAGTATTTTACGCCCACACCATTTCCCCCGCGGCCATCGCCTTGATTTTCTCCCTCATATCTGTGACTCTTCTCGCGAAAGCGGAGCCGCTCTTGGCTCTCTATGCCGCCTTCGGCTACACCGTCGTCGGCGTGGGGCTACCCTTGTATCTGTCCAAGCGAAACAAAAACCTCGGTCTCGATGCGCGAAATGCAAGCGGCCGCTTGAGCGGCTTTGTCTTAGACGGCTTGCGGGGACTGAGAGAAATTCTCCAGTATCGTTTTGAGGAAAGCTATTTAAAGAATTTAAAAGCCATGAGCCGAGAAAGCATCGAGGCGGGCGGCCGCTTAAAAGATGAGACGGCTTTCGGCATGGCGATGACGGGCATGGTGTTAAGCCTCTTGCACTTGGGGCTTGTGGTCTTGGCGGGCATGATCTACCTGAGAGGCACGGAAGATGTGGTCATGCTTTTTACGGCGGTGGTTTATATTCTTTCCTCTTACGGGCCTGTGCTCGCCCTGGCCGCCTTGGGAAATACCCTGCAGCCCACCTTTGCTGCGGGCAATCGGGTGTTGGATATTTTAGATGAGTGCCCGAAAGTGGAAGAAGTTGAAAATGGCGTCGCCGTGAATTTTACGGGGGCCGCACTGGAAGCGGTGGATTTTTCCTACGAAAACACGGCGATTTTGCAAGCCATGAATCTGGAAGTAAAAAAAGGGGAAATCCTCGCCCTTCAGGGCAAGTCGGGTTCCGGAAAATCCACGATTCTTCGTCTTCTTATGCGTTTTTGGGACGTAGACGGCGGCTCCGTGAAGATCGGGAGCGAAGATATTCGAGCCATCGACACAGCATCTTTAAGAAAAGCGGAAGGGTTTATGACCCAGGAAACCTATTTGTTTAACGAGACCATTGCATCGAACTTGCGCTTGGCCCGCTTGGATGCCACGAAGGAGGAAATGGAAGCGGCCTGTCGCCGAGCCGCTGTCCACGATTTCGTTCTTTCCCTCCCCAAGGGGTACGACACGAAAATCGGCGAAATGGGTAGCCGCCTGTCATCGGGTGAACGGCAACGCCTGGGTCTGGCCCGCGCCTTTTTGCATGACGCGCCCTTTTTGCTCTTGGATGAACCGACATCGAATCTGGACAGCTTAAATGAAGCCATGATTTTGCGGTCTTTGAAAGAGACGGCAGGGGAGAAGACGGTACTCATGGTGAGCCATCGTCCCTCTTCTTTAACTGTAGCGGATCGAATCATCCATTTAGAGACTGATCGCGTTTCTTAATAAAAAAAGCTTCCGCGCTTGGAAAAAATCCGAGCGGGAAGCTCTTTTTTATTTAAACAGTTGGCCGCCGGCATAGAGGGCGATAAAGCCCGCCGCCACCGTGGCGACGACATAGAGAACAGCGGTGGTCATGTGGCCTTTTTCCATCATGGCCACGGTTTCCGCGCTGAAGGTGGAGAAGGTGGTGAGGCCGCCGCAAAAGCCGGTCTTTAATAAAATCTGCACATTGGGATCCATGCCGCGGGCCTCGGCCTTGGCCGCGATAAGGCCCATGAGAAAGCATCCCATGAGATTGGCGAGAAAGGTGGGAAGGGGCAGGCCGTGACCTGAAAGGGGCAGCCGGGAGATCAAGAAGCGACTGGTCGCGCCCAGAGCGCCGCCGGCTGCGGCAAAGAGGACTTGCATTTACGCCCTCGTCGCCATTTTTTGAATGAGCCCCACGACCACGTCTCGGCTCTTTTCCATGTGTTGAATGGGAATGTATTCGTAGGGGCCGTGGAAATTCATGCCGCCGGTAAATAAATTCGGCGTGGGCAGCCCCATCCAGGAGAGTCGGCTGCCGTCGGTGCCGCCGCGAATGGGCTCGATTACAGGCTCGATGCCCTCTTCTTCCATGACCTCGACGCAGAGATCGATAAGGTCCATGTGGGGCTCGATTTTTTCCCGCATGTTGCGGTAGCTTTCTTCCAGGGTCAAGGTGATGCGCTCGCCGTATTTTCTGTTTAAGAAATCCACGGCGGCCTGAAGGATTGCGCTCATGTTCTCTACTTTATCGGCGTCGAAGTCGCGGAGGATGTAGTCCATTTCCGCCGCCTCCACATTGCCGCGGAATTGATCCAAGTGGAAAAAGCCTTCGTAGCCTTCCGTGTACTCAGGGCGCATCTGTTCGGGAAGCATGCGGTCCAGCTCCATGCCGAGGCTGATGGCGTTGATCATGTGATTTTTCGCCGTGCCCGGGTGGACGCTCACGCCCTGAATTTCAACTTTGGCGCTGACGGCGTGAAAGCATTCGTATTGCACTTCGCCGAGGCGGGAGCCGTCGACGGTAAAGGCAATGTCGGCACCGAAAGACTCCACGTCGAAGTGATCCACGCCGCGGCCTACCTCTTCGTCGGGAGTGAAGGCGATGGCCAAATCGCCGTGGGGCAAGTCCTCTTCGATGAGGGTTCGGAGGCTGTCCATAATAATGGCGATGCCCGCCTTGTCGTCGGCACCTAAAAGGGTGGTGCCGTCGGTGACCATGAGATCCAGGCCCACTACGTCTTTTAAAGCGGGGAAATCTTTGTCGGAGAGGACGATGTTTTTTTCTTTATTTAAAAGGATGTCGCCGCCTTCGTAGCGGATGACGCGGGGCTTGACGCCTTCGCCTTTTGCGGCGGGCGCCGTGTCCATGTGGGATAAGAGGCCCAAGGTGGGAAGGTCTTTGTCCACATTGCGCTTCAGATGGGCGGTGACGTAGCCGTATTCGTCGACCTTGGCATCGGAAAGTCCAAGCTCCTTGAGCTCGTCCACGAGGATATGGGCCAAATCGAATTGGCGCGCCGTGGAAGGATAGGTCGTGGAACTTTCGTCGCTGGTGGTGTAAACTTGTACGTATTTTTTCAGTCGTTCGGTAATGTTCATGGAATCTCCTTTCGTTTTTCCTAACTTGTATTGTAGCACATGGGCGTGCTATACTCGGGGAAAAAGAAAGGGGTTTTTCTATGAAAATCGCCATCATCGGCGGCGGCGTGAGCGGCCTTACGGCAGGCTGTCTCCTGGCCGAGGCGGGATGTGCCGTGACGATCTACGAGCGAAAAAATCGGGTGGGGAAAAAATTACTGGCCACGGGAAACGGCCGCGCCAATGTAAGCAATGCCGATCTCTCTTCGGACCATTGGCACAGCGAATCGCCCCTGCCCTTCGATCCCGGCACGTATTTTTCCGCCGAAGCGCGGCGGGAATTTTTCGACGCCCTGGGGATCGACTTGGTCGAAGAGGAACGGGGCAAGCTCTACCCATCCACCCTTCAGGCCCGCACGGTGTTAAATGCTCTGCGTCGCCGCTTTTTTGCATCCGGCGGCGAGGAAGTGGTGGAGACCTGCATCGATAGTATCGAGCAATCAAAGGGCGGCTTCCTGCTCGCTAGCGGGGAAAATTCTTTTTTCGCCGATAAAGTCATCGTGGCAACCGGGGGCATGGCCATGCCCCAATCGGGCTCCGACGGCAAGGGCTACGGCCTCATGAAAGCCTTCGGCCACAAGAAAACCCGCATCTTTCCGGGAATCTCCGCGCTTCTCTGCGAAAGTTCCTATTTAAAACACTTAAACGGCACGAAAGTGCAGGGTAGAATCACCCTTTACAGAAACGGGGAGGGGATCGCCTCGGAAGAAGGGGAAATTCTTCTCGCCAAAGACGGTATCAGCGGGCCGCCGGTCTTGGATCTTGCCCGTGCCGTGGGAGAGAGAAAGGGCGAGTACACTGTCTCATTCCCCATGCTCAATCATTTGGATCAACTCCCGGATTACCGAAACATTCTGGAGGGGAGAAGCTACCTCCCCGCGTCGGCGAAGGATTTTCTCGACGGCATTCTCTCCAACAAATGGGTGCACGTGGTCTTAAAGGAATGCGGCCTGAAAGGGGGAGAGCCCATGGATCAGCTGAGCTGGGAAGAGAGAGACCGCCTCTTGAAACTGCTTTTTTCCTTTACCTTGCCCGTCACCGGTGTGCGGGGCTTCGACTACGCCCAGGTCACCTGCGGCGGCATGGCCCTTTCGGGCTTTAGCGCGGATCTTGAGTCCCTTTACGCCCCGGGTCTTTACGCCGCCGGGGAAGTGCTGGATGTGGACGGGGACTGCGGCGGCTACAACATTCACTGGGCCCTGGCCTCCGCCCATCGCATCGCCCGTGCCATCATAAAAAATGATAAATAATGAAAAAGTCCCTTTACACAGGGGCTTTTCTTTGGTATTATGAATGAGTTGAAACCGCAGACAGCAGGTGGTTCGCCTTAATTTCCTGCCGAGGTGACTGAATTTGATTTTAGTACTCGCATTGTGTCTGCAATGTGATTTTTTTATGTAGAAAACGAGGAGGTGAATCTGTGAAAGAAGAGCTACTCCAATCGAAAATTGCCTTAGTCGATGAGATCAAGGAAAAGATCGAAAAGTCTCAATCCATTGTTTTGGTTAACAACCACGGTTTAACGGTGGAAGAAGTAACCAAATTGAGAAAGGAACTGCGCGAACACGGCGTTGACTACAAGGTGTACAAAAACACCATGTTGAAACGTGCCTTCGACGCTACCGGCAACGAAGACGCCAACGAATTGCTCGTCGGCCCCACCGTCGCCGCTTTCGGTATTGAAGATGCCGTTCAACCGGCAAAGATCTTAAACGATTTCGCCGAAGAGAACGACCGCTTAGAAATTAAAGGCGGTATCTTAGACGGCCGCGTCGTTTCCATCGACGAAGTCAAGGCATTGGCAAAATTACCGAGCCGCGAAGTGCTTGTTGCACAATTGCTCGGCAGCTTAAACGCACCGATTCAAGGACTGGCAACTGTCCTGTCCGGAAACATCCGCGGTCTCGCCGTTGCGCTTAACCAAATCCGCGAAAAGAAGGAAGAAGAAACCGCCTAAGGGCACAAATCATTTACGGAGGTATATATACTATGGCATCTGAAAAAGTAACCGCTCTTATTGAAGAGATCAAAGAATTAACCGTTATTGAACTCGCTGACTTAGTTAGCGCTTTAGAAGAAGAATTCGGCGTTAGCGCACAAGCTCCCGTCGCAGTAGCAGCAGCAGGCGCACCGGCAGCCGCAGCAGCAGGCGCAGCCGCTGAAGAAAAATCCGAATTCGACGTTATCCTCGAATCCGCAGGCCAAGAAAAAGTTAAGGTCGTCAAAGTCGTTAAAGACATCACCGGCCTCGGCTTAAAAGACGCAAAAGCTCTCGTTGACGGCGCTCCGAAGCCCGTTAAAGAAGGCGCTAACAAAGAAGAAGCTGACGAAATCAAAGCTAAATTGGAAGAAGTCGGCGCAACTGTCGAAGTTAAGTAAGATCGTCTTACGAAAAGTCCTCACTCTTCGGAGTGGGGATTTTTTTTATTGCATTTTTTCTGTGTTCTGTCAATCCTCGGAAAGCCCTGTGAAAACCAAATTCATTTTCCGGGAAAACAGGATTTATTTGCAGAGAATTTTCCCTTTAACCGGGATCAGCGCGACTGTGACACCTCGCTAAAGCGTTGAAATTTAGGGATTTTTTACACTTTTTTCATGGGAGCGTGTATAATCAATAGGTAGGAAAACAGAAGAAGGGCAGTGTGAAAATATAGTATGAAAGAATTTAAACGGGTTTTTCCCAAGACCATTCCCCTATTGATCAGTTATTTATTACTGGGCATGGGCTTCGGCGTATTGATTCGCTCCGTGGGCCGCTCCACTTTGGTGAGCCTCTTGATGAGTTTCGGCATTTACGCCGGCGCCATGCAATTTGCCATGGTCAGTTTGTTTGCGCAGCACCTCGCCGTGCTTGAGCTGGTGATTTTGGCCTTTTCCATTAATTTAAGGTATTTATTCTACACGATTTCTCTCTTAAATCCCCTGAGCGGGCAGCCCATGTGGAAGAAAATACTCACCACCCATTTCTGCAGCGACGAAACCTTCTCCCTCTACATCACGGCGGGGGAAGACGGGGGCATGGCCTCAGCCGAGGATATGTTTCGCATCGGGCTTTTAAATTGCCTGTATTGGATGACGGGCACCCTACTCGGCGCCCTGCTCGGGAGCGTGCTTCCCTTCAGTGTGGAAGGCATCGACTTTATGATGACCGCCATTTTCATCACCGCCTTTATCGAGCAGTGGAAGGGAACGGATCATCACTTCCCGGCACTTTTGGGCCTGGCCGCGTCCCTTCTCGCCGTCCTTCTTTTCGGTCGCGACGCCTTTCTCTTGCCCGCCATGGCCTGCATTTTAATCGGAAATCTGTATTATAGGAGGAAACATGTCAACTAAAGAAGTCTATATCGCCATCGCCATCGCCGTGGCCATTACCTTTTTCATTCGCATGTTCCCCTTGTTTTTCTTTTCCAAACGAGATACCATTCCGAAAATCGTAAAGGATCTGGGCGTGCTTTTGCCCTACTCCATGATGGGGCTTTTAATTATTTACTGCCTCAGGTCCATGCGCTTCGATTCCCTCGCAGGCTTCGTTCCCCTGACCGTGGCGAGTCTCGTGACGGCGGGAAGTTATCTGTGGAAGCGCAAATCCATTCTCTCCATTGTCCTGGGCACGGCGGTTTACATGTTTTTAATTCAGCAAGTGTTCGTCGGATAATTTCGTGATATACTGTTTCCGAACTATTTTTAAGGAGGAAGTTTATGGAATCATTCTTTAAATTACGGGAAAATAACACGGATTTTTCCACGGAAATTTTAGCCGGCATGACCACGTTCTTTGCCATGAGCTACATTATTTTCGTCAATCCGGCGATTCTTTCCCAAACGGGCATTCCCTGGGGCGCCGTCTTCTTAGCCACGATTATCGCCTCGGTGGTCTCCACCTTGGTCATGGGGCTTTTCGCCAATGTGCCCTACGCCTTGGCACCGGGCATGGGACTCAATGCCTTTTTCACCTACACCGTCGTCTTCGGTTTGGGCTTTACGTGGAAAGAAGCCCTGGGCATGGTCTTCTTGTGCGGCGTCATCAATGTGTTGATCACCGTTACGAAAGTTCGGAAGATGATTATTACGTCCATCCCCGAATCCCTGCAACACGCCATCAGCGGCGGCATCGGCGTATTTATCGGCTACATCGGCATTAAAAACTGCGGCCTTTTGAACTTTACTCTGGATCCCGGCACCTATCAGGCTCTGGACGGCGGCACCATTATCGGCTCCTCCGCCGCCGTGCCCGCCTTGGTGAATTTCAACAATGCCGGCGTGCTCCTCGCCTTAATCGGCCTTTTGATCACCGTGGTCTTGGTGATTAAGAATGTGAAAGGTGCCATCTTACTCAGTATTTTAGCCACGACCCTTATCGGCATCCCCATGGGCGTCGTGGATCTGTCGAAACTTTCGGAAAGCCCCTCCGTGGCCAGCTCCTTCCAAGACCTTTCCACGGTCTTCGGCGTGGCCCTGGGCAAAGAAGGGCTCCTCGGCCTCTTTTCCGATCCGGCGCGGATTCCTCTGGTGCTTATGACCATCTTCGCCTTTTCACTGAGCGATACCTTCGACACCTTGGGCACCTTTATCGGAACCGGCCGTCGCTCCGGAATTTTCAGCGAAGAAGACATTCGCAATATGCAATCCAGCTCCGGCTTTAAATCGAAACTGGACAAGGCCCTTTTCGCCGACTCCATCGGCACGGTCATCGGCGCCTTTATCGGCACCAGTAACACCACCACCTTTGTAGAAAGTGCCGCGGGCATCGGCGCCGGCGGTCGCACCGGGCTTACCTCCGTCGTTACGGCGGCCATGTTCTTGTTGGCCATCGTCATCGCGCCGGTGGCGGGCATGGTTCCGGCACAGGCCACGGCTCCCGTACTGATCATCGTCGGGATTATGATGTGCGCAAGCTTTGCGGAAATTGAGTGGACAGATTTGGAATGCGCCGTACCGGCCTTCTTCGCTTCGATTTTCATGGGCTTCAGCTACTCCATCAGCAACGGCATCGCCGCAGGCTTTATTTTCTACTGCGTCGTCATGATTTTGAAGGGAAAAGCCAAAGAGCTGCACCCGATTATCGTGGGCTCGTCGATTTTATTCTTAATCAATTACGCCCTTATGGCCTACCTGGCCATGTAGGAGAAAAGAGGCTTCGGCCTCTTTTTTTGTGCCGCGGAAAAAATGCAGAAAATAAGGGCGTAGGGTATAATGAAATTACGACAGAAAAGAAACGACGAAAGGGGAGTTTATGAAGACACAGGATTTACTACACGCATTAAAAGAAAAGAGCTGGGTGAGTTTAACCCACGAAGTGACGAAAGACATGGCCATTTACCAGGCCTTTAATCCCTTGGGCGAGCGAGTCCTCACGACCTTGGAGGAAACGGGCTCGGACAATCGGGAATACACCTTGGGCACCTCCCACGGCACCCACGTGGACGCACCGGCCCATTTTATGGCCGGGGGAAAGATTTTATCGGATATTTCGCCGAAAGAGCGCTACCTGCCTCTCTACGTCCTCCACTTGGAAGACAAGGTCAAGGAAGATCCCGGCTACGCCGTCACCGTGGACGACATTTTGGCCTTCGAACAAGAATACGGCGCCATCCCGGAAGGGGCCTTCGTGGCCTTCTCCTCGGGCTGGTACAAGCGGATTTATTCCCAAGAAGACTTCACCAACACCCACGACGGTGTGGAAGTGACGCCGGGCTGGTCCGTGGCGGCTCTCGAGTACTTGAGCCGCACGCGGAAGATCGCCGCTATCGGCCACGAAACATTAAACACCGACGCCGGCCCCGAAGCCGCCGAAGCGGGAGATTTGGTGGCCCAACGCTTTTGGCTCAACGAAAACAAATTCCAGGTGGAAGTCATGGCCAATTTGGATCGCGTGCCCGCTGCGGGGGGTATCATTATGATCAATGTCCTTCACATCAAAGGCGCCGTTGCCTTTCCCGCCGAAGTCACCGCCGTCTTCGACGCATAAAAATAAAGCTATTGCCCGATCACAGGCAATAGCTTTTTCTCTACCACAGGGGATTTAATTCGTCGAGGAAATCCTGCACCGTGGCGAAGGCTTCGCGCTCATTCTCCAGAATTTCTTCGTTGGCGCCGGAAAGAGAGATGGTGCCGATGCATTCCCTTCGCTTGTCGAAAATGGGAATGGCGATGGAGCCGAGGCCGTCGTTGATTTCGCCGATTTCTAGGGCGTAGCCTTTTTCTCGCGTGGCCTGCATCTCCTCTTTCAAGACGGAATCTTTCGTAATGGTCTTGTCCGTGTAGGCTACCAGGCGCGTGTCTTTAATGTATTTGTCCACCACCGTCTCCGGCAAACTGGCCAAATAGGCCTTGCCCGAGGCCGTGGCGTGGAGGGGAAAGGGCGTGCGTGAGCGGGTCATAATCAAGTAGCGGGTGTTGTCCGGCACTTCCGTAAATACGGTTAAAAGCTGGCCGTCTTCCACCATATTTAAACGAGCGCTCAGTTCAAAGGCATTGGCCCAAACGCGAAGCATGGGCTGAATTTTATTTTTTACGTGAAATAAGTATTGGTCTTCCACGAGATTGGCCTTGGGAATAAAAGCCAAGCCCAAGTGGTAGTCATTTTCCGCTTCGTCGCGGCTTAAGTATTGAAAGTGAACCAGGGTATTGACCAAACCGCGGGTGGTGTTCACATTTAATTTCACTAGTTTAGATATTTCCGACAAACTCAGTTTCGGATGCACGGCATCGAAGCAATCCAAAATAGCAAATGCCCGTGCAAGGGACTGAATGGTTCGGGGCGTCTTGTCCATAACATTCTCCTCATTGTCTATATCGTTTCCTATAATAAGATTACACCACATGAACGCGAAGAGAAAGGGAAAAATCATCTTGAACAGTGAAAATTTTATGATACACTATTAGAGCGACTAAATAGAAAAGGAGAAGGATCTTGAGCAACAGAACCGGAAAAATAGCGGCCATCGTCCTCGGCGTGTTGGCCCTTATCTATGTGATCGGGGCTTTGGCCTTTACGCAAGTCTATATGCCGAACACCTCGGTAAACGGCGCGGATATTTCCCTTCAGCCGCGAGCCGATTTAAGGGGAAATTTCGAAGCGTCCTGGAAGGATTACGCCTTGACCGTCGTGGGAAAAGACGAAAAAACCGACACGATAAAGGCGTCGAGCATCGACTACAAAGAAACCATGCCTGATTTTCAAATGAAGGAATACAGTCCCTGGGCCTGGCCGGTTTATGCCTTTGCAAAGAAAGATTACAAGGTAAATACCGCCATCACCTACGACGACGAAAAGCTTGAAAAGGCATTGGCAAGCATGCACATGGTGGCGGATAAAGACATTACGGACCCGACGCCGGAAATGATCGCCTACGAAGAGGGCAAGGGCTATGTCATTACCGAAGCCAGGGAAGGCACGCGCCTTGACGGACCGAAGCTCAAAGAAGCCGTGTTAAAATCTCTGCATAAACAGGATAAAAAACTGGACGCGAAGAAAGCGGATCTCTATTTGAAGCCCGTGCCGGCGGAAGATTTGGACCACATGAAAAAACACGTGGCCAGCTTAAACGCCATCGAGGAATACAAGCTCACCTACACCTTTTCCGATCGGGAAGAAGTGTTGGCCGGGGAAAATTTAATTAATCTTTACAAATCTGCCGACGACGGCAGCCTGGAGCCGGACGAAGAAAAAGTGAAGGAATACGTGGCCGGTCTGGGCGAAAAGTACGACACCTTCAGAGGCACGCGGGATTTTCAAGCCACCGGCGGCGCCATGATGCGCGTCAAAGGGGGCATTTACGGTTGGCAAATCGACCAGCCCAAGACCCGCGAGCAGCTTATGCTCGCTATGAAGGATAAAAAAGTTCAAAGCATGGAGCCGGTGTACAAGCGAAAAGCCGTGAGCCGAAACGTCAACGACTTGGGCAACAGCTACATCGAAATCGACATCGCCCGCCAACACATGTGGCTTTACAAAGAAGGCAATCTCGTCATCGACGCCCCCGTCGTTACCGGCAATCCCTACGCCGGAAACGGAACGCCCACCGGCACCCAGGAAATCTGGGCCAAAGAGCGCAACCGCTACCTGACCGGGGAAACCTGGAAGAGCTATGTGAAATATTGGATGCCCTTTAACTGGACGGGATGCGGCATTCACGACTCCAACTGGCGGGGAAGTTACGGCGGCAGAATTTATTTAGGCGGCGGCAGCCACGGCTGCGTCAACACGCCTCCGTCGAAAGCGCCGACCTTCTACGAAAATGCCTTTATGGGCATGCCCGTAGTCATCTATAATTCCAATAAACACGCCATCTGATAAAAGCGCCGCGGGGCGCTTTTTTCATCCATTGAAAAATTACTGTGAAAATAGAGGAAAATTTTGCCCGAGCCCTGTTTTCCCGCGGCCATTTGTTGTAAAATAAGTTGTACGATTTGCTTGTATGACAGGAGGGTATTTTGAAAACCATTTACGAAGGAAAGACGAAGGACATTCGACAAGAAGACGGCAAGACCTATTTCTACTTTAAAGATGACGTCACGGGCAAAGACGGCGTCTTCGATCCCGGTGAAAACCAAGTAGGCCTTTCCATCGAAGGTTCCGGCCGCGCATGCATCGCCATGAGCAAATACTTTTTTGAAAAATTCGAAGCAGATAAAATCCCTACGCACTACATTTCCGCCGACGTTGACAATCGTCTCATGGAAATCAAGCCCGCCAAAGTATTCGGTAAGGGCCTGGAAGTGATCTGCCGCTTTAAAGCCACGGGCAGCTTCATCCGCCGCTACGGCAAATACGCCAAGGACGGCGACGATTTAAATCGTTACGTGGAATTTACCTTAAAAGACGACGAACGCCAAGATCCTCTGATCAACGAAGACGCCCTGGTTCTTTTGGGCATTTTAAAAGAAGGGGAATACGACCGCATCAAGGAACTCACTCGCTCCATTTCTCAAGTGATCTACGACGACTTAAAGGCGCGGGGCCTTGAAATGTACGACATTAAATTGGAATTCGGCCGCTTGGAAGGCAGCGACGAAGTCGTTTTAATCGACGAAGTCTCCGGCGGCAATATGCGCGTCTATAAAGGGGACGAATACATCGAACCCCTGCGTCTTTCCGAAATGATCGTCGGCAAGTAAAAAGGCTCTATAATATCCATTGGGGAGTAAGCTCCTCAATGGATATTTTTGTGCAAAAAGATAGCACTTGTTTTCCCTATCGCCTAAAATTAAATCACCACAAAATAATAAAGGGGGTCAAACAAGTGCAAAACAATATTACCACATTACTTTTAGGAATCCAAGACGTCGAGGTTACCGCTGTTTTAGAAGAAAGACGGCTCATTACCATTGACTGCAAACCCGTTCATGATCGGGTTTGTCCTCACTGTGGCTCGACCCACGCTTGGGTCCACGATCACCGGGAGCAAGTGCTTCGGGACGCACCGATGCGCCGAAAGCACGTGCTTCTGCGGGTTAAGAAGACACGGTATGATTGCAAGGATTGCGGGGCGCGCTTTGAGGCACCTCTTTCCTTTGCCGCCAAGGGCAAACAGATGACAAAGCGCTTAATCGCTTATGTGGTGGATGCGTTTCGAGATATCCGGTCTGTATCGGAGCTGGCTAAGGAGGTGGGGATTTCAACGACGAGTATTTTCCGTATCGTGGCTTGTTTATTTGTGCCCAGAAAAAAGTTGCCTCGCGTCTTTTGTATCGACGAGTTTAAGGGAGACAGCGGCGGAAGCAAGTACCAAACCACCTTGGCCGATGGGGAGGCTCATCGGATCATCGACATTCTTCCGACGCGCTACGGCAAGGATTTAGCCGCGTATTTCTCTTCCATCGATCGAGCGGAAAGGCGCGGCGTTGAAATCTTTGTCAGCGATATGTGCGGCACCTTTAAAGGCGTTCAAGAGGCTTTCTTTCCACAAAGTACCCACGTCATCGACCGGTACCATTTTATCCGCCAAGTCCATTGGGCCTTGGAAAACGTCAGGAAGCGGGAACAGAAACGGATGACGGTAACAGAAAGAAAATGGTTTAAACGAAGCCGTAGCCTCCTGAAAAAGCCGGCTAAAGACCTCACTCAAGGGGAGAAAAGCCTCGTCGCCACCATGCTCGAAAAGAGCGATGCCATTCGAACCGCTTACGTCTTAAAAGAAGGCTTTTACACCTACGTCCTTTCTCAGAAAAACAAAGAAGCCGCTGCTACTGCTCTTTCAACATGGATGGAAGAGGCTAAGAAAAGCGGGCTAAAGGAGTGGCGCTACTGCTTGCGCGCTTACACCAACTGGTTCGAGGAGATTACCAACAGCTTTGATTACCCGTGGAGTAACGGCTACGTGGAAGGAACGCACAACAAGATCAAGACCGTGAAGCGTGTGGCCTTTGGGATGCAAAACTTTCATCATTTTCGAACGAAACTGCTTTTCGTTTGTTCAAAAGGTCGGTGATGAATGGCTTTTAGGAAAACAAAAAGGAGCCTAGTTTTCACTAGACTCCCCAATGGTTGACATAGAACCAGTAAAAAGCATGATTGCGCAAAAGAGCCCTGCGGGGCTTTTTTTGTTGCCGACATTTTCTGAAAAAGGTTTTCATTTATCTACAAACGTGGTATAATAAGGACAAATCAAAGATTATAAATCTTCAGGGCGAGGTGGAATTCCTCATCGGTGGTAAAGTCCACGTGTCGAAAGACTGAATTGGTGCAATTCCAATACCGACGGTAAAAGTCCGGATGAAAGAAGATCTTTTTTTTCATGTTTTTATGCCCGAGGACGCGGGCTTTTTTTGTGCCCGACAAGGAGGTACCATGAATCAAATTCAGCGGACGAAGGCGCGTTATTCCACACGAAACCTGACGCGTCTGTCCCTCTTATCCGTCATCGCATTTCTACTTATGTACGTCGAATTTCCCTTGGCCTTTATTGCGCCGCCATTTATAAAAATCGACTTGTCCGACATGCCGGCCTTAATCGGCGGCTTCGCTATGGGTCCCGTGGCGGGGATCACCATCGAACTGGTGAAGTGCATCCTCACCTTTTTCGTTCGGGGCACCACCACCGGCGGGGTCGGGGAGTTGTCGAACTTTATCGTCGGCGCCCTCTTCGTCGGTCTCTCGGCGAAATTTTACAGCCGCCATAGAACCTATCGCGGCGCCGTCGTCGGTTTGTTGATGGGCGTCATCGGCATGACCCTCGTGGCCACCTTGAGCAATTACTTCGTGGTCTTTCCCCTCTACGGCAAGATCATGCCCATGGAAGCCATCATCAACATGGGCCGGGCCGTAACGCCTCGGGTGAAATCCCTTTGGGACCTCATGGTCTATTGCATCGTGCCCTTTAATTTGGTGAAGGGGCTCATCGTTTCGGCGGCGACCTTGGCCTTGTACAAGCGCGTCTCCCATTTCCTGCACGACTGATCGAAACACCCGCTTTTCGAAGCGGGTTTTTTCTTGCCCGGAAGGGTAGTCAAGCTTTCTTTACAAATGCGGGCGCAAACACTATAATAATTTAAAGGAAAAACGATTGCTCATCAAAAAACAGGGGAGCATTCCGCACTATTTTTTAACGTTCGTAAGGAGGAAGTCATGGAAGACGGCAAATTGAAAGTAAAAGCCAACGGGGCGGCGCTCTTGCCCTTTATTCTCTTTGTATTGGTTTACCTTGCCACGGGCTTGATCTTAAATGCAAGAGGCGTGGAAATGGCCTTTTACCAAGTGGCGGCACCGGTGTGTATCTTACCGGCCATCGTGCTCGCTTTTATTATGTTTGAAGGCACGATCGACGACAAATTCAATTCCTTTGTGCGGGGTTGCGGCGACGAAAACATCATCATCATGTGTTTGATTTACATATTGGCCGGCGCCTTCGCCACCGTGTCGAAAACATCCGGCGGCGTGGACTCCGTGGTTAACTTCGCCCTGTCCATGATCCCCGTTCAATACATTACCGCCGGGATTTTTCTCATCAGTTGCTTCATTTCCCTCTCCACCGGCACATCCGTGGGCACCATTTCGGCGGTGGGCCCCATTGCCGTGGGCGTGGCCCAAAAGGGAAATCTGTCCCTGGCCCTGGTTATCGGCGCTTTGGTGGGCGGCGCCATGTTCGGCGACAATCTCTCCGTCATTTCCGATACCACCATCGCCGCCACCAGGACGCAAAATGTGGAAATGAAAGACAAGTTCCGGGCGAATATTAAAATCGCCCTTCCCGCTGCGATTATCACCTTCGTGATCTTTCTCTTTGTAGGCAAGCCTACGGGGGAAGTGGTGCTCGACGACTTAAGCTACAGCTTCGTCTTGATCATCCCCTACTTGTTCGTGCTGATTTCGGCGCTGGCCGGCATGAATGTCTTTTTGGTTCTCGCCAGCGGCATCGTGCTTTCAGGTGTTATCGGCATCGCCACCGGCGGGCTCACCATGATGACCTTCGCCCAAAACATTTTCGACGGCTTTAGCGGCATGTTCGAGATCTTCCTCCTGTCCATGTTAACCGGCGGCCTGTCCTACATGGTTTCGCAAAACGGCGGCATCGAATGGTTGGTCCAAAAGATCCGCAGCTTTGCCAAGGACGTGAAGTCGGCGGAAGTTTCCATCGCCCTCTTGACCCTTGTAACGGACGCCGCCACGGCCAACAATACGGTGGCCATTATTATCGACGGCCCCGTGGCCAAGGAAATCTCCAAAGACTTTAAGGTGGATCCCAGGCGCTCGGCGTCTTTGCTCGACGCCTTTTCCTGCGTCATGCAAGGGATCATTCCCTACGGCGCACAAATTTTAATCGCCGCCGGGCTCACCAAGGAACTGGGCGCGGCAGCTGTCTCTCCCGTGGAAATCATTCCCTTCCTCTGGTACCAAGGCCTGCTGGCTCTCTTCGCCCTGGCTTCGATTTTCATCCGTTTCGCCGATCCCAAAGACAAATGGGATTTCGAAAAGGATATGCCGCAAGTTCAATAATCGTGATTTAACAGAGCGTCGACGAAACCGTCGGCGCTTTTTCCGTGCCCGCAAAAGGAAAAGCGCCCAAAAAAATAAGACCGGCGATCCGATCTTATTCTTTCGCAAACCGCAGGGGCGGTCCGATTATTCTTCTTCAGCTTCTTCTTCGCTCGCTTCGGTTTCACCGACGGTGGGTACGTCAGCTGCATCGGCGCTTGCTTCTTCTTCGTCTTCAACGGATTCTTCGCGGGGTTCTTGCAGTGCGCAGACGGCTTCGTCCAAGTCGGTTAAGACTTCGATGTCGGCAATGGATGCCACGTCTAAGTCGGCGACGGTTAAGGTATCGCCGATTTGCATGTCAGCGACATTGACAACACCTTCGGAGGGAAGGCTGGTCGGCAAGCATTCGACTTCGACTTCTTCGAGAAGTTGCAACAAGACGGACGGTTGGACGCGAATGTCGTCGCGGCCTTCCAAGACGACGGGAATGGAGAGCTTGATTTTTTCTTTCAAGTTTACGCCATAGGCATCGAAGTGGAGCAATTGGTTCTTGAAGGGGTGTTCTTGGATTTCCTTAAAGAGAATCTTGTGATCTTCCCCGTTTACATTGACATCGACCAAAGCGGACGTACCGGCTTCGTCGACGACTTTTTGCAATTCATTGGCCTTTGCCGCAACGGCAACGGGTTCGGAATCCTTGGCATAGAAGATGCCGGGGACCATACCTTCGGCGCGGGTCTTTTTAGCGCCGGAAGTACCTAAGTCTTCGCGCTTTACTAAATTTAATTTAATCGTGTTCATTGTGTCCTCCTTTGTTTACTCAACAATATATTATACCTGAAACGGGCCGCCATTTCCACGTTTTGACGAAGTTAGTGGGCAATTTTCTGTATAAAACTCATACCCAAGGCACCTTGACCGATGTGGGCGCTTACCACAGGGGTTAATACGTCCACGTAAACGTCCGTAGCGGGGGTTTTTTCCAAAATGGTTTCTTTTACCGTAAGGGCCAATTTTTCGTCGTCGCCGTGGGACAAAAGCACCGTGGTTTCATCGGGGTCCATGCTTCCCTGAAGAGTTTGTACCAAGCGCTTCGCCGCCTGCTTTGTGCCCCGCGCCTTGTCGGAGACGATAAGATCCCCGTCGTCGTTCATAAGTAGAATGGGTTTAATGTTCAGGGCGCTTCCCAAAAGGGCCATTCCGCCCGATGCGCGGCCGCTTCGCCTCAGGTGATCCAAATTGGTAATCAGTCCTGTAAAGACCACACGCTCCAAATAATTCAAAAGGTCTTGTTCGTTTTCTTGAAGGGAAAGGCCCCGCGCCCGATTGGACACGGCGCGCTTGACGAGAAAAGCGCCGGCGGGCCCGCAGTTTTTTGTGTCGATGCAAGCGACGGACCGGCCCGGGTATTGATTGAGCAGACTTTTTTTCGCCAAAAGAGCCTGGGTATAGGTGGCTGAGATGCCGCCGGAAAGGCTTAAATACAAGACATCCCTGCCTTCGTTCAAAAATTTTTGAAAGTAGGCTTCATAGATGGACAGGGAGATCTGCGAGGTCGTGGCCACGGAATCCCGAATGTCCCGGTAAAAGGCCGAAATAACATCCGAAGGGGTGTTTTCTCCGATGAGAAACTCTTCATCGTCCATGGAGACGACCATGGGAATCATCCGGAAGTCCGAGGGATCCACAAAGGACGGGTTGACGTTTAAGGCGCCGTCCGTGATAATTTCATAGTTCGTCATGTTACAGTCCTTTCTCACTGCACGTGATAAAGTAAGCAGACTTATTATAACATAAGCCCATTTTTCTGACACGCCTCAAACGCACCGAAGGCTTCGACGCTACGACCGCCAGCGTTTCATGCGCTCTTTTTGCCACTGGCGACTGCGAATGTCTTCCATGCGATCGCCGAGGGCGGTGAAAAACGCCGGCATATGGTCCACGCCGTGGGTGCCGTAGCGGTGGTAACGCACGCTTAAGCAGAGGCCGATCATGGCCAGGTTTACCATTTGAAAGGTGCCGCCGTAGCTGATAAAGGGGAGGGGAATGCCGGTGACGGGCATGAGCCCCAAGGTCATCCCCATATTTTCCCATATGTGAATGAACAGAACGCTTAAAAAACCGAAGATCATGAGTTGGCCGCCCTTGTCCTTGGCGAGTTTTGCGAGAGACAGAAGGCGGTAAAATAACAGGGCGTAAAGAACGAGCAAAAGGGCGCCGCCGAGAAAGCCCAGTTCCTCCACGAGGACGGGGAAAATAAAGTCCGTTTCCTTCGTGGGGATGAAATTATACTGGGTCTGGGGTCCCCGGTAGAGGCCGCGGCCGAAGAGGCGGCCGTCGCCGATGGCCACACGGCCTTCGTAGGCTTGGTAGCCGCTGCCGGAGGTGTTGGCGTCGGGTTTTAAAAAGTTTAAAATGCGATCTTTCTGGTAATCGTCCAGTCGGGCGTAGAAGATGGGTAAAGACAGAAAGCCCGCCCCCATGGCGCCGAAAATGTATTTCCAATCCAAATCGCAAAAAAACAGCATGACGGCGATAAAAAATAAAAAGACCATGGCCGTGCCGAAGTCGGGCTGGAGCATGATCAGGCCCACGGGGAAGCCCGCGAAGGCCAAAGCCTTAAGAAGTTCCTTGGGTTCGTTGATTCGATCGCCGTGCTTTTCCAGGTAAAAGGCAAAGGAAATGACGAGAAAAATCTTTACAAATTCCGCCGGCTGAAAATTCACCGGGCCGATGGCCAGCCAACTTTTCGATCCCCAGGTCGTATCCCCGTGGCCGAAGAGGAGGGTGGCCGCAAGCAAGAGGACGCTGAGGCCGTAGAGAAAGGGATAGTAGGTGCGCCAAATGCGGTAATCCAGAAGCATGAGCCCTGCGGCGATGGCGACGCCCAAGAGGGTGGCGATGCCCTGTTTCATTAAAAAAGGGCGATTGCCGTAAGAGAGGGTGGCCGATGAAAGGGCCACAAAGCCCATGATGGTAATAGCCGCGACGATGATAATTAAGCTGCGGTCCACATCCCGCTTTCCGGGACTGATGCGTATAAAAAAAGGCTTGACTTTTTCAAAAAGCTTTCGGTGAAACATAGTATCTCCTTTGTCAGAGTGTGATACTATTATTATACATCAATAGAAAGGACTTGGGATGGAAGTAGAGAGAATCAAAGAGCAGCTCGGGTTTCACGACTTGGCCCTGGTGCCGGCTAAGCGATTAGACGCCATGGCCTCCGTCTTCATGAAGCGAAAAGAGGCCGGGGAGATGCTTTCCATCGAGCCCGAGGACATAAACGCGCGGCTGGATCCTGCGGGAAGCCTTCCTTCGGCGAAGTCGATTTTCGTGGCCTTCGAACAAGTGCCTTTCACAGACGTGGAGCCGGAGTCGAAGAAGGGCTACGGACGACTGGCGAGTTTTTCAAGAGACACGGATTACCACCTGCTTTTAAATGAAAAAATGGCCCGTCTCGAGGAGTATTTAAAGAACGCGTACCCAGATGTGGAGTATTACCGCCAAGTGGACACCGGGCCCCTGTACGAGCGGGGCTTTGCCGCCATGACCGGAAAAGGCTACATCGGTCGAAACGGAAGCTTCATCCACAGCCGACTGGGAAGCTACGTGGCCATCGGACTCTTGCTTACAAATTTAGAAGGCGGAGAGGCCTGTGAAATGTCGGGCGATTGCGGCGACTGCCGCGCCTGTGTGGATGCTTGCCCGGGAGGCGCCATCGAGTTTACGGGCATCCTGCACCCCGGCCGTTGCCGCTCCTGGATTACCCAAAAGCGGGGCGAACTTACGGAAGGGGAGCGGGCGGTCATGGCCGATTGGATCTACGGCTGCGACGTGTGCCAAATGGTCTGTCCGAAAAACAAGGGGATCGAGGCGGTTTACGAAAGCCGGGATCCCGTGCACCACATTTGTCTCGATGGACTGGAAGAGGAGTCGAACCGTTCGTTTAAACAGCGCTACGGCCGGCTCAGCGGATCCTGGCGGGGAAAGAAGCAGTGGGTGAAAAACGCCGCCTACATTCGCCGTTATTTTAATGAGAGGAAGAAGTAGAATGCCTTTAACAAAAAAAGAAGCCATGGAAGTGTACGAGCGCTTGGAAAAAATGTTTCCGGATGCCCGGGCGGAACTGGATTACACCACGCCCTACGAGCTTTTAATTGCCACCATTCTTTCGGCCCAGTGCACGGACGTGCGGGTCAACAAAGTCACCAAAGTGCTCTTTCAAGAACACGACACGCCGGAGAAAATGGTGAGATTGTCGCAAGAGGAGCTGGAAGGCTACATAAAAAGCTGCGGCGTCTATCGAAACAAGGCGAAGAATATTTTGGCCGCTTCCCGCATCATTATCGAAAGCTGGGGCGGCGAGATTCCTCCCACCATCGAGGATTTAATGACTCTTCCCGGCGTCGGGCGAAAGACCGCCAATGTGGTGACCTCCAACGTGCTGGGCATTCCCGCCATTGCCGTGGACACCCACGTCTTCCGCGTGTCCAATCGACTGGGCCTCGCCGAAAGCAAAAATGTGGACGGTACGGAGAAACAGCTCATGGCCATTTGGCCCGAAGACTGTTGGACGAAGGGCCACCATCTCTTGATCTTTTTAGGCCGCCGCATCTGTAAGGCTCAACGCCCCCTTTGCGAGGAATGCGACTTAAACGATCTTTGCCGGTATTATCAAGGAGCGTCCGAATAAATGGAACAAAAGTATTTGCATTTTCGCCGACAGAAACGGCACCACTTAAAGCGCATGAAGCGAAGACGCATGGCCACCGTGGCCGGCGCCGTCGTCCTGATCTGTTTTATCATTCTCGGCTTTTTACCCACCTTCGGCATCATCAGCCCCGGTACGAACTACTGCGGAAAGTCACTGGGCTTTTTAACGGTGAAGGGAGCGGAAAAAAAGCTGAATAAGTACGAAAAAGAGTTTCAAACCGCCGAGGTCGTCTTGACCCACAAGAAGAAATCCACCACCCTCACCCCACCGCAGCTGGGTCTGTCCGTGGACGAGGAACAAGTGGCCATGGACGCCCTGGCGGAAAGTCGAGGCCGCCGGTTTTTCGGCCGCATGGGCCAGGTTTTCAAAAAGGAAGCGGTGCAGACGCCCCTCGCGGTGGACGAAGCCACATTAAACCGCAGGCTTCGGGATTTAAACGGCGTTCTGTACGAAACGGCGAAGCCCGCCACCGTGGCCATGAAGGGCGAAAGGGCCGTGATCCTGCCGGGAAACAAGGGAGAAGTGCCGGACACGGCCAAGGCGCGGGCGGATTTGTCCCGCGGTATTCAAAGCCCTGTGGAGATTCATACGAGAATCGTGGAGCCCGCCATTGAAGCACAGGAATTGGCGGGAATCGACGGGAAATTAGCCGAAGCCGTCACCACCTACGATCCGGCGGATGAAAATCGCACCACCAATGTGGAAAACGGCGCCCGGTACTTTCGCCGCATCGTCTTGGCGCCGGGGGAAAAGCTCTCGTTTCTCTCCACCATCGGCGGCATTACCGAAGCCCACGGTTTTGTCAAGGGCAAGACCGTGTCAAACGGCGTAGAAACGGAAGGCATCGGCGGCGTCTGCCAGGTCTCCACCACCATGTACAATGCTGTGGCCCGATCTGGACTCAATGTCATGACGAAGTTTAACCACTCCAAGGCCGTGCCCTACGCCAAAGAGGGGCTGGACTGCGCCGTAAGCGACGGCTACAAAGATTTTATCTTCGCCAATCCCTTTACGAAACCCGTCTACATTGAAACCACGGCGAAGGAAGGTACGCTTACCTGCACAATCTACGGGCCCGCGGAGGAAAAGCCCTACACCATCGACCTGGTGCCTGAGAAGGTGCGGGATCTGCCGGCATCCAAGGAAGTCGCTTATTCCACGGACCTGGCTCCGGGAGAAATCAAAATCCTGAGACAACAAGTGGACGGATCCATTTACATCACCTACGCCGTCTATTCGGTGCAGGGAAGGGAATTAAGGCGCATCCCCGTGGCAAAAAGCCGCTACGTCCCCGTGGACGGAAAAGTTTTGGTGGGAAAAGGGAAATAAACTCTTGCTATTTAAAACGCCTCGTGTTAATATAATAAATTGCATAATAATCTAAAACTATATGGAAAAGACGGTCGCAGCTACGAAAGATGATGTATATGTAAGTTATTGACGATTCATGTTGAAGAGACTCTTACACATACATTTTTTGTTTTTCGAAGGAACTGTAAGGGGTGAGGAATTTAATGGTACATCCTGTTCAATATGGCAAACGGGAGAGAATGAGTTATTCCAGAATCGACGATGTGTTGGAGATACCGAATCTTTTGGGGGTCCAAACGGAATCGTTTAAGTGGCTCATCGACGAAGGTCTCAGGGAAGTGTTTCGGGATATTTCGCCGATTGAAGACTTTGCGGGAAATCTAATACTGGAATTCGTCGATTACTACGTATCCGATGAGAAAAAGTACGATTTCGAGGAAGCAAAGGAAAAGGACACCAATTATTCGGCACCTTTAAAAGTAAAGGTTCGTCTGATCAATACGGAAACCGGGGAAGTTAAGGAACAGGAAGTCTTTATGGGCGATTTGCCCCTCATGAGCTCCACCGGTACCTTCGTCATTAACGGGGCGGAACGTGTCGTGGTCAGCCAATTGGTCCGTTCTCCCGGCGCCTACTACAAAGTCGAGTTCGACAAGACGGGCAAACAATTATTCTCTTCCACCTTGATTCCCAACCGCGGCGCCTGGCTGGAATTTGAAACCGACGCCCAAGGCGTGGTCAATGTGCGCATCGACCGCACGCGGAAGATTCCCATTACGATCTTACTGAGAGCCATCGGCGTGGAAAGCAATTTGGAAATCACGAACCTTATGGGCGAAACGGAAGAGCTCTTAAAGGTCTTTGAAAAAGATCAAACCAGCAACAAACAGGAAGCCCTTTTGGAAATTTACAAAAAGCTGCGTCCCGGCGAGCCGCCCACCGTGGAAAGTGCTCAGTCTCTGTTTGAAAACATGTTTTTCGACGCCCGTCGCTACGACATGGCGAAAGTGGGCCGCTACAAGTTCAACAAGAAGCTGGCTCTCAGAGAGCGTCTGCAAAACCAAATCCTGGCGGAAGATGTCATCGACGGCGAAACCGGCGAAGTCATGGGTACCGCCGGGGAGCGTGTGAGCCGCGAAGCCGCCATCGCCATCGAAAATGCCGGGATCAACCGCGTGGAAATCCTCGTCGACGATCCCAACGCTCTGGACGAAAAAATGAAGATCGTCCTCTTGGGGAACAATTTCGTGGATCCCGCGGCCCTGGATACGGACATCGACTTTGAAGCCCTGGGCTTTAAGGAAAAAATCTATCTGCCCCGCCTCAGGGAACTCTTCGAAGAATACGAAGGGGAAGAGCTCAGTACGCGGATTAAATTACATTATAAAGAGCTGTCGCCGAAACACATTTTGGTGGATGATATTTTGGCGGCGGTTAACTACGAATTCAACTTGTTCTACGGCATCGGCAAAACCGACGACATCGACCACTTGGGCAATCGCCGGATTCGCTCCGTGGGCGAGCTTTTGCAAAACCAATTTAGAATCGGCTTAACCCGCATGGAACGGGTGATTCGCGAACGCATGGCCGTACAGGATCCCGACGCGGCCACGCCCCAATCTTTAATCAATATCCGTCCGGTGACGGCGGCCATTAAAGAATTCTTCGGTTCCTCTCAATTGTCGCAATTTATGGACCAAAACAACCCCCTTTCGGAGCTGACCCACAAGCGTCGTCTCTCCGCTTTGGGGCCCGGCGGTCTGTCCAGAGACCGTGCCGGCATGGAAGTCCGCGACGTACACAACTCCCACTACGGAAGAATGTGTCCCATCGAGACGCCGGAAGGTCCGAACATCGGCTTGATCACCTCCCTCACCACCTTTGCCCGTATTAACGAATACGGCTTCATTGAAGCGCCTTACAGAAAGGTCGTCAAAGGAGAGGGCCTGGTCACTGACGAGATCGAATACATTACCGCCGATGTGGAAGATGAAAACATCATCGCCCAAGCCGACGAAAAAGTAGACGAAAACGGCCACTTCATTAACGACCGGGTTATCGCCCGAGGCATCGACGGCCTCGTCGACGTTTACAAGAGCGAAGACATCAGCTACATGGACGTGTCCCCGCAACAAATCGTCGCCGTCGGGACCAGCATGATTCCCTTCCTTGAAAACGACGACGCCAACCGTGCCCTCATGGGTTCAAACATGCAGCGTCAAGCCGTGCCTCTGTTAAAGACGGAAGCGCCCATCGTCGCCACGGGAATCGAATACAAAGCCGCTCGGGACTCCGGCGTCTGCGTCATCGCCACGGACGACGGCACCATTAAAAAGGTATCGAGCAATCTAATCGTCCTTTCGCCGGAAGGCGGCAAGGAAGACATCGCCTTCCGTCTCCACAAATTTGAAAAGGCCAACCAAGGGACCACGATTAATCAACGGCCCATTGTCGTGGAAGGCCAAAAGGTAAAACGCGGCGAAGTCATCGCCGATGGCCCCTCCACGGATTTAGGGGAAATGGCCCTGGGCAAAAACATCCTTATCGCCTTTATGAACTGGGAAGGCTACAACTACGAAGACGCCATGCTTATCAACGAAGAGCTGGTTATCGACGATGTCTTAACCTCCCTGCACATTGAAGAATACGAAGCCGAAGCCCGGGACACGAAATTAGGGCCGGAAGAAATTACCCGCGACATTTCCAATGTGAGCGACGACATGCTCAAGGATCTGGACGAACGGGGCATTATCCGCGTCGGTGCGGAAGTCAACCCCGGCGACATTCTCGTCGGCAAGGTAACGCCCAAGGGCGAGACGGAGCTTTCCGCGGAAGAGCGGCTATTGCGCGCCATCTTCGGCGAAAAGGCCAGGGAAGTGCGTGACACCTCCCTGCGCCTGCCCCACGGGGAAGCGGGCATCGTCGTGGACGTGAAAGTGTTTAGCCGCGCCGACGGCGACGAGCTGCAGCCCGGTGTCAACGAAATGGTCCGCGTCTTTATCGCCACGAAGCGGAAGATTCAAGTCGGCGATAAAATGTGCGGTCGCCACGGAAACAAAGGGGTTATCTCCCGCGTTCTTCCCAAGGAAGACATGCCCTACATGCCCGACGGACGGCCCATTCAAATCGTATTGAATCCCCTGGGCGTTCCCTCGCGGATGAACTTGGGCCAAGTATTGGAGGTCCACTTGGGCCTCGCCGCCAAGAAACTGGGCTGGCACGTGGCCACCCCCGTCTTTGACGGCGCCAACGAGCAGGATATTTTCGACACCTTGGAAAAGGCCGGCTACTCCGCCGACGGCAAGGTGCAATTAAGAGACGGCCGCACCGGGGAAGATTTCGACCACCCGGTGACCGTGGGCTACATGTACATGCTCAAGCTTCACCACTTGGTCGATGAAAAGATTCACTCCCGCTCCACGGGACCCTACTCCCTGGTAACGCAACAACCCTTGGGCGGCCGCGCCCAATTCGGCGGCCAACGTTTCGGGGAAATGGAAGTGTGGGCTCTGGAAGCTTACGGGGCAAGCCACACCTTGCAGGAAATGCTTACGGTAAAATCCGACGACATCGTGGGCCGGGTCAAGACCTACGAAGCCATTGTCAAGGGCGAAAACATTCCTCAACCGGGGATTCCCGAATCTTTCAAAGTTCTCATTAAAGAGTTGGAAGCACTAGCTCTTGAAATACAAGTACTGGACGAAAACGAAAACGAAGTGGATCTAAGTACCGACGACGACGATCTCAATCACTTAGATTCCATGGACGGAAAAATTGACGGAGAAGATGCAGGGGAGCTCATCGAAGGAAAACCCACCGTGAATGCCTTGGCCGGCATTCGCAAAATTTCCGGCGATGCGATTCCGACAGGTTTTACACAAGACGAAGAAGAGGAATAAGTCTCTTCGGCAGTTGAAGGTATTATTAAAGAAAGGAGTCTTGCTCCTTGAGCAGAAACGAATTATTTCATTCCATCAAAATCGGCTTAGCGTCCTCGGAAAAAATCAGATCTTGGTCCTACGGGGAAGTCAAGAAGCCGGAAACTATTAATTACAGAACACTGAAGCCCGAAAAAGAAGGTCTGTTCTGCGAAAAGATCTTCGGCCCCACGAAAGACTGGGAGTGTTCCTGCGGCAAATACAAGCGCCTGCGCTATAAGGGCGTGGTCTGCGAAAAATGCGGCGTGGAAGTCACCAAATCCAAGGTGCGCAGAGAGCGCATGGGCCACATCGAGCTGGCCGCGCCGGTCTCTCACATTTGGTACTTTAAGGGCATCCCCTCCCGCATGGGCCTGGTCATGGACATCAGCCCCCGGGCGCTGGAAAAAGTCCTTTACTTCGCTTCCTACATCGTCACTCGCGTGGACGAAGGGGTGCCGGATCTATATGAAAAGCAACTCTTGTCTGAAACGGAATACCGCGAATTTAAGCGGGAATACGGCGACAAATTCGAAGCAAAAATGGGCGCAGAAGCCATTCGCGATCTTTTGCGCAAAACCGATTTAGACGCGATTTCCAAGGATTTAAGAGATCAGTTGGACGATGCCACGGGCCAAAAGCGGGTGCGCATTACCCGCCGTTTGGAAGTCATCGAGGCCTTCAGAAACTCCGGCAACAAATGCGAGTGGATGATCCTCGATTGCATCCCCGTCATTCCGCCGGAACTGCGCCCCATGGTGCAATTAGACGGCGGCCGCTTCGCCACCAGTGACTTAAACGATTTGTATCGCCGCGTCATTAACCGGAACAACCGCCTGAGAAAACTCATGGACATCGGTGCGCCGGAAATTATCGTACGAAACGAAAAGCGGATGCTTCAGGAATCCGTCGACGCTTTAATCGACAACGGCCGTCGCGGCCGCCCCGTCACCGGCGCCGGCAACCGGCCCTTAAAGAGCCTTTCCGAAATGCTGAAAGGCAAGCAAGGGCGCTTCCGTCAAAACTTGCTGGGCAAGCGTGTCGACTACTCCGGCCGTTCCGTTATCGTCGTCGGCCCGTCACTGAAATTCTATCAATGCGGTCTGCCGAAGAACATGGCGCTGGAGCTCTTTAAGCCCTTCGTCATGCGCGAATTGGTTGAGAGGGAACTGGCCCACAACATCAAAAGCGCGAAGCGCATGGTGGAAAGGGTACGTCCGGAAGTATGGGACGTGCTGGAAGAGGTCATTAAAGACCATCCGGTGCTTCTGAACCGTGCGCCTACCCTGCACCGTTTGGGGATTCAAGCCTTCGAACCGGTCTTGGTTGAAGGCAAAGCCATTAAGCTGCACCCCCTCGCCTGTACGGCCTACAACGCCGACTTCGACGGGGACCAAATGGCGGTTCACTTGCCCCTTTCGGCGGAAGCCCAAGCGGAAGCCCGCCTCTTGATGCTCTCCACAAACAATATTTTGGCATTAAAAGACGGCAAGCCCATTACGACGCCGTCGCAAGACATGGTCCTCGGTATGTACTACCTGACCTTAGACAGAAAAGGCCACGTCAAAGGCGACGGCATGAGCTTTATCGACGAAAAAGAAATGATGCACGCCTACGCCTGCGGCTGGGTGCACCTCCATTCCCATGTGAAGGTACGCCGCTTCAAAGATGAAGACGACAAGCGGGGTAAGATCGTGGAAAGCACCGTCGGGCGCTTCTTGATCAACAAGGCCATTCCCCAAGACTTGGGCTTTGTGGATCGCGAAAAAGATCCCTACAGTCTGGAAATCGACCGCGTCATCGACAAAAAGCTCTTAGGAAAAATCATCGACCGCTGCTACAAACTCCACGACAATCTGGAAACGGCGGCCTTCCTCGACGAAGTGAAGAGCCTGGGCTACCACTACTCCACCGTGGGCGCCATGTCCATTTCCATGGGCGACGTCGAAATTCCCGTGGAAAAACCGGAAATCCTCCATCAAGCGGATTTAGACGTGGAAAAATACGAAAAAGCCTACAGAAAAGGGCTGATCAGCGACGAAGAACGCTACGAACACGTCATCGACATCTGGAACGAAGCCACGGATCACTTAACGGACAAAGTTATGGAAGGCTTCGGCGAAATGAACAATATCTTCATCTTTGCCGATTCCGGAGCCCGTGGTTCCAAGAACCAAATTCGTCAATTGGCCGGCATGCGCGGGCTCATGGCTTCGCCTTCGGGGCGCACCATCGAAGTCCCCATTACCTCAAACTTCCGTGAAGGCCTGGACGTCTTGGAATTCTTTATGTCTACCCACGGTTCGCGGAAAGGTTTGGCGGATACGGCCCTTCGTACCGCCGACTCCGGCTACCTGACCCGCCGTTTGGTCGATGTGTCGCAACAAGTGACCGTCACCGAAGAAGATTGCGGCACGGACAGCTACATCGTAGCCAAGTCCTTTAAAGACGGCCGCGAAATGATCGAAGAACTTCACGATCGAATCGAAGGCCGTACGGCATACGAGGATATTCACCATCCCGAAACCGGCGATCTCCTGGCCAAAGGCGGGGAAATGATCGGATCCAAAGAAGCCGACGCCATTGTGGCCGCAGGCATTGAAGAAGTGAAGATCCGTTCCATCCTGGGATGCCATTCCGAAGACGGCGTCTGCGCCAAGTGCTACGGCGAAAACATGGCCACGGGACGCCCGGTAGGCATCGGGGAAGCCGTCGGCGTCATCGCCGCACAATCCATCGGCGAGCCCGGAACCCAGCTGACCATGCGTACCTTCCACACCGGCGGCGTCGCAGCGGCAGCGGATATCACCCAAGGTTTGCCCCGTGTCGAAGAACTTTTCGAAGTGCGTAAACCGAAAGGTCTCGCCATTATCGCTGAAATCAGCGGGACCGTGGACATTCGGGAAACGGCGAAGAAACGCGAAATCGTCATTACCGCAGACGACGGCGCTTCGGAAGCCTACACTGTGGTCTACGGCGCACGGGTCAAGGTAAAACCCGGCGACCGCGTGGAAAAAGGCGACGAGCTTACCCAAGGTTCCGTCTATCCCCAAGACCTCCTTCGCGTCAAGGGCGTCATGGGCGTTCAGGAATACATCGTCAAAGAAGTACAACGGGTCTACCGCCTGCAAGGGGTCGACATCGACGACAAACACATCGAAGTCATCGTCAAGCAAATGATGTCCAAAGTGCGCGTCGACGAAGCCGGCGGCACAAGTCTTTTGCCCGGCAGCATGGTAAGCAAGAAAGAATTCGAACACGCCAACGAAAAGGCGAAAGCGATCGGTCTTCAAGAAGCCACGGCCATTCCCACTTTGCTCGGGATCACCAAAGCTTCCCTGGCCACGGATTCCTTCCTTTCCGCCGCATCCTTCCAGGAAACGACCCGCGTCTTAACCGATGCAGCCATCGAAGGCAAGCAAGATTACCTGAAAGGCTTAAAAGAAAACATCATCATCGGCCAACTGATTCCCGCAGGGACCGGCGTCCGCCAAAACGGCACGGTCTACTGGGAAGAGGAAGACAAGCGAAAAGAAGAATTAGATATTCTGGAAGGCATGAAGGCCTGAGATGTGATATGAAACTCCGCTTCGGCGGAGTTTTTCTATTGACAAAAAGATCGTAAAGAACCATAATTTACAATAGCATTGTAAATGGAGGTTCATTCATGAAAACAAAACAACTGACTACCATGGCCATGTATCTCGCCATCATTATTTTAAGCGGCTTGCTTGCAATCCCCACCCCTCTCGGCGTGCCCATCGTTCTTCAAAACATGGTGTGCGCCCTGGCCGGCGCCGTCCTCGGGAAGAAAAACGGAACCCTCACCGTCTTCATCTTTCTGCTATGCATCGCCATCGGCCTGCCGGTCTTGCCCGGAGGACGGAGCGGCGCGGCCGTCTTTTTCGGCCTAACCGGCTCCTACTTTATCGGCTACCTGCTCTCACCCTTTTTCGTGGGACTTGCCCTTGAGAAAGCAAAAAGCCGCGGCTACTTCACATTTCTTGCGATTTTCGTCGTCTTCGGCGCCCTGCTCATTAACTTCTCGGGCCTGATCAGTTTGTACGCAAACAGCGAAAATTTCGCCGCCGCGTTTAAGACCATGATCGCCTTTATACCCGTGGATTTAGTGAAGGCCGTCCCCGTCGCATGGGTGGCTGAACGCCTCTATACGACGCAACCGGGTTTTTTAAAAGAAATCCGGGCATAAAGGGGGATAAATCCCGCAAAATGCTTGAAAATTGAACGAAAAGATGGTACACTAGCGAAGTGTAAATCGAACGCATCAGGAACTACCCGCTCTACGGGTAGTTTTTCATGATTGAAAATCGATTTGTGCTGTAAGAACTACACAATAATTAAAGGAGGTGCACTAAGTGCCTACAATTAACCAACTTGTAAAGAAGGGTAGAAAGAGATCCGAAACGAAGTCGAAATCGCCGGCTTTGGGATTCAACTACGATTCCTTACAAAAAGAACAAACCGTCGTTAACTCCCCTCAAAAAAGAGGCGTTTGCGTCGCGGTTCGTACTGTAACGCCGAAGAAACCGAACTCCGCGCTCCGTAAAGTTGCCCGTGTTCGTCTTTCCAACGGCTACGAAGTCATGGCATACATTCCCGGAATTGGCCATAACTTGCAAGAACACAGTGTCGTCTTAGTTCGCGGCGGTCGTGTTAAGGACCTTCCCGGTGTGCGTTACCACGTCGTTCGGGGAACCTTGGATACGGCAGGCGTCGACGGAAGAAGACAAGCGCGTTCCAAATATGGTGCAAAGAAACCGAAAAGTAACTAATCAAAGAGCACAATCTTTTCAATAGATGCTCTTGGCACACGACATCTGTCGAGTACCGTTGATTTTTCTCAACCAAATAGTTAAGGAGGGAAGAGAATGCCAAGAAAAGGACATATTCCTAAAAGAGAGGTCATGCCCGATCCCGTATACGGCGACGTTGTCATTACCAAATTAATCAACAACGTCATGTTAGACGGCAAACGGGGCACGGCCCAACGAATCGTCTACGGCGCACTGGATGCCGTAAAAGAAGCAACCGGTGAGGATCCCTTAGAAGTATTCTACAAAGCATTAAACAATGCCATGCCGGTTTTGGAAGTCAAAGCACGCCGTATCGGCGGTGCCAACTATCAAGTCCCCTTGGAAGTGCGTCCCGAAAGACGTCAAACCTTGGGCCTTCGCTGGATCGTTCGTTACGCCAGAGAGCGCGGTGAAAAAACCATGGTCGAACGCTTATCCAAAGAAATTTTGGATGCATCCAACGACCTGGGCGGCGCAGTGAAGCGTAAGGACGAAATGCATCGTGCGGCAGAAGCAAACAAAGCTTTTGCTCATTTCAGATGGTAAGAAAGGGGAAATTACGTGGCTAGAGAAGTGCCGCTTAATAAAGTACGCAATATCGGAATTATGGCGCACATCGACGCCGGTAAAACGACGACGACCGAACGGATTCTGTATTACACCGGTCGGATCCACAAGATCGGGGAAACCCACGACGGTGGCGCCCAAATGGACTGGATGGAGCAAGAGCAAGAACGTGGGATCACGATCACTTCCGCTGCTACCACCGCGCACTGGAAAGGCTATCGCCTGAACATCATCGACACACCGGGCCACGTCGACTTCACCGTAGAAGTTGAACGTTCCCTTCGCGTCCTCGACGGTGCCGTTTCCCTCTTCGATGCGAAGAGCGGGGTCGAACCGCAATCGGAAACGGTTTGGCGCCAAGCTGACCGCTACCACGTTCCCAGAATCGCGCACATTAACAAAATGGACGTTACCGGTGCCGACTTCTTCCGTTCGGTAAAAACCATCGAAGACAAATTACACGGTAATCCCGTCCCGATTCAAATTCCCATGGGCGCCGAAGAAAGCTTCATCGGCATGATCGACTTGGTCACCATGGAAGCTGAAATCTACAAAGATGACATGGGTACCGAAATTGAAATCACGGAAGTGCCCGAAGAATACAAGGCACAAGCCGAAGAATGGCGCGAAAACATGATCGAAAAAGTCTCCGAATTCGACGAAGACTTAATGATGGCCTATTTGGAAGGCGAAGAAGTCACCCAAGAAGCCATTAAACGCGCCATCCGTAAGGGAACCCTGGACGTGGCCATGACGCCCGTCACCTGCGGTTCCTCTTACAAAAACAAAGGGGTACAACTCTTACTCGATGCCATTATCGACTACCTGCCCTCGCCGGTAGACATTCCCGCCATTGTCGGCGTGGATCCCGATACGGACGAAGAAGAAGATCGTCACGCAAGCGACGACGAACCCTTCTCCGCATTGGCATTTAAGATCGTTACCGACCCCTATGTAGGGAAACTTTCCTACTTCCGCGTCTACTCCGGTACATTAAAGGCCGGAAGCTACGTCTACAACTCCAGCAAGGGCAAGAGAGAACGCGTCGGTCGTATCCTTTTGATGCACGCCAACAAGCGTGAAGAAGTCGAAGAAATCTATGCCGGTGAAATCGCCGCTGCCGTCGGTTTAAAAGATACATCCACCGGGGACACCCTCTGTTCCGAAGATGATCTTATCATTTTGGAAAACATGGAATTCCCGGAACCCGTTATCTCCGTCGCCATCGAACCGAAGACCAAGGCGTCTCAAGACAAAATGTCCATCGGTCTGCAAAAACTCGCCGAAGAAGACCCGACCTTCAGAACCTACACCGACGAAGAAACCGGTCAAACCATCATCGCCGGCATGGGCGAATTGCACTTGGATATTATCGTCGACCGTCTGCTCCGCGAATTTAAAGTTGAAGCAAACATCGGTAACCCGAAAGTATCCTACCGCGAAGGCATCCTCGGATCCGCCGACGGCGAAGGCAAATTCGTTCGTCAATCCGGTGGTCGCGGTCAATACGGTCACGCCAAGATCAAAGTCGAACCCCTCGAAGCGGGCAAAGGCTTTGAATTCGAAAACAACATCGTTGGTGGCGCCATTCCCAAGGAATTTATCGGACCCACCCAACAAGGGATCGAAGAAGCCATGCAAAACGGTGTTCTCGGCGGCTACGAAGTTCTCGATGTCAAAGTCAGCCTCTACGACGGCTCCTTCCACGATGTCGACTCTTCGGAAATGGCATTTAAGATCGCCGGCTCCATGGCATTGCGCGATGCCTTATCCAAGGCCAATCCCGTACTGCTCGAACCGGTCATGAAAGTCGAAATCGTAACTCCCGAAGAGTACATGGGCGATGTTATCGGCGACATTAACTCCCGCCGTGGCCGTATGGAAGGGATGGAATTGGTAGCCGGTGCGCAAATCGTCACCTGCTACGTCCCCTTGGCTGAAATGTTCGGCTACGCAACCAGCTTGCGTTCCAACACCCAAGGCCGCGCAAACTACTCCATGCAATTCGACCACTACGAACAAGTTCCCAAGAACGTGTCCGAAGAAGTACTCAACGGCAAAAATAAATAAGTCAAATCCAAATTAAAGGAGGATATACAATGGCAAAAGGAAAATTTGAAAGAAACAAACCCCACGTCAACGTCGGCACCATCGGCCACGTCGACCACGGCAAGACCACCCTTACGGCGGCAATCACCCTCGTATTAAACAAACGCTTCGGCTCCGGCGAATTCGTCGACTACGCAAACATCGACAAAGCCCCCGAAGAAAGAGAACGCGGCATCACCATCTCCACGTCCCACGTCGAATACGAGACCGAAAAACGCCACTACGCCCACGTCGACTGCCCCGGCCACGCCGACTACGTTAAAAACATGATCACCGGCGCAGCCCAAATGGACGGCGCCATCCTCGTTGTAAGTGCGGCAGACGGCCCCATGCCCCAAACCCGCGAACACATCCTCTTGGCCCGCCAAGTCGGCGTCCCCAAAATCGTCGTCTTCTTAAACAAACAAGACCAAGTCGATGACGACGAACTCATCGAACTCGTCGAAATGGAAGTCAGAGATCTCTTAAGCGAATACGAATTCGACGGCGACAACACCCCCATCACCGTGGGCAGCGCCTTAAAAGCATTGGAAGATCCCGACGGAGAATGGGGAGACAAAATCGTCGCCCTCATGGACACCGTCGACGAATGGATCGACGATCCCATCCGCGACATCGATCACCCCTTCCTCATGCCCGTCGAAGACATCTTCTCCATCACCGGCCGCGGCACCGTCGCCACCGGTCGTGTTGAACGCGGCACCATCAAAGTCAACGACAACGTCGAAATCGTCGGCTTAACCACCGAAAAAAGAACCGTCGTCGTCACCGGCGTCGAAATGTTCAGAAAACAACTCGACCAAGCCGAAGCAGGCGACAACGTCGGCCTTCTGCTCCGCGGCGTTCAAAGAGACGAAATCGAACGCGGCCAAGTACTGGCAGAACCCGGCAGCATCCATCCCCACACCAAATTCGAAGCCGAAGTCTACGTCCTGAGCAAAGAAGAAGGCGGACGCCACACCCCGTTCTTTAACGGCTACCGTCCCCAATTCTACTTCAGAACCACCGACGTAACCGGCGACATCACCTTAGCAGACGGTGTCGAAATGGTCATGCCCGGCGACAACGCCACCTTCAAAGTCGAACTCATCACCCCCGTCGCCATGGACGAAGGATTACGCTTCGCCATCAGAGAAGGCGGCCGCACCGTCGCCTCCGGGGTCGTATCCAAGATTGTAGAATAACAAAAAAACAAACAAATAGAGAAAGGACGTGGAAACACGTCCTTTCTCTATTTAAAAATACATATTTCTCCAAAGGGAACAGACCACGGACTCTTTTTTTAAGTAAGTCTTCATTCTTATGAAAACGGATAGACGAGACAAGCAAAACCATTTTTTAATTCACACCTTTACTTCAACCGATACTTCCGGGGGAGGGAAAAAGGCGTTGCGATTTCATGACCTATCCCGACGAGCGAAGCGAGTCGTAGGAAGGTCAGATGCAGTCTTACACCGTTTCGAGGAGGCGAAGCCTTCACGAAACGGATGTATAGTTGTGGAATGGCAACACTTTTTTGGACACTTTTCTTAAGGTGTCAACTGTAAACGGTCTTTGTCTTCCACTGCTTTCTTTGTCCTGTATGCGAGCGGGGTCATGTTTTCAAGGCTTGTGTGCACTCGGTCGTTGTTCCACCACTGCACATAGTCGCTGAGTTTTTCTCTTAACTCGTTAAGGCTTTGAAAGGTTTCTCTCTCTAAAAACTCGGTTTTGAAACTTTTAAATATGTTTTCTGCCGCGGCGTTGTCGTATGGATTGCCAGGTCGGCTTAGGGATCGTTTGATGCCGTTTGCTTTTAAGATGGCACAAATGGTGTTGTTGTCGAATTCTTTGCCTCGATCGGTGTGAAAGTATTGGACAGCGTCGAGGGGGTAGGGAATGGTGTTAAATGCTTCCTGAATAAGGGCAGCATCGCGACGAAGGCCGCAGGAGTAGCCGATGACTTCGCGATTGAAAAGATCAGTAATGGCACAAACGTAGGCCCATCTCTGATTGATGCGAACATAGGTCAGGTCGGAAACGATGACCTCCAGCGGTTTACGATGACTAAATTCTCGGTTGAGAACGTTGCGTACTTTCTCTTCGTTTTTCCTGGTCGGGTGGTGTCTGTATTTTGCTTTGGTGTAGACGGATACCAAGTGAAGTTTCTTCATGATGGCGCGAATTCGTCGCCTAGAGGCGACGATGTTTTCTGCTTCTAACTTACTTTTTATCCTGCGCGCGCCATAGACGTTATGACTTGCGCGAAAGATGGAGCGAACCTTGATCTCCAGCTCGATGGCCTCATCGGTAAGAGGCTTCGGCCGGTAATAGTAAGCGGAACGGCTGATTCCTAACACTCTGCAAAGCGCTGATACCGGGTATTTGTGCTTCAAACGATCGATGACGTATCGTTTTTCTCCGCAAGTATCAGCGCGGCCTGCTTTAAAATATCATTCTCCATCTTGAGTCGTTGAATCTCTTTACGCAAGGCAATCTTTTCCTGATCCGATTCACTCAACGAAACCGTCTCTTTGAAGGTCCCGGTGGTGCGGAATTGACTAACCCAGCGGTCAAAAGCTGAAGGGGTTAACGAATATTTCTGAATGATCTCTTGCCGACTCATGCCTTCCTCGTATAGGTCCACCACGTGCTGCTTGAACTCGTCTGAGAAGACTCTTCTTTTTCTAGGTGCTTTATCCATTTGATCCTCCTTGTTGATCATAAGATACCACACCTTAAGAAAACTGTCCTAATTATTGTAACCTATCCAATCGCAACGCCCTTTTTCCCTCCCCCGGAAAGAATCGCGAAGATATAATTATAGCAAGACAAAAATGGATCGCCACGTCCACTATGTGAGTATCTCGGAACAATGAATAGAAACAAATGTGTGAAAGCAAAACGAAGAAAAAAACTGCATCATCCCATATTGCCAAGACCTTTCTGTTTCGGTAAGATAGTAAAAGACTAAAAAGAGGTGTTAAATGAAAGTACTGAAAATCATCGTGGCGGCGCTTTTAATCGCCGCCTTGTCCGGGGCCTTGGTGCTGGGCTATGAATTGGTCGATCGACCGATCACAAAAAGAAGCCACGAATTGTCGCGGGAAGAGGCGACGAAAAGAATAAATAAATTAGATACGACAAATCCCTTTACCGGCGACGACCCGCTCCATATTTTGCTTTTCGGCATCGACAAGACGGCGACGACGGACATGACCGAGGAGGGCAATCCCACGCGCAGTGACGTGGTCATGCTCGTTACCATCGATCCGGTGACCAAGCGGGCACAACTCCTTTCCTTGCCTCGAGATACGTATGTCGACATCGAAGGCCACCAAGGAAAGACCAAGTTGGGCCACGCCTACGCCTACGGCGGAGAAAAGTTGGCGGAAGAGACGGTGGAAAACTTCCTCGACGTGAAGATCGACTACTACGCCACCGTGGACTACAACGCCGTGGAACGCCTGGTGGATGCCGTGGGCGGCATCGATGTGGATATCCCCTTTGATTACAGCTACGAAGATACTTACGTGGTGCCAAATCTGCACATCGACTTTAAAAAAGGCAAGCAAAAGCTTGATGGCGCCGATGCGGTGCGCTACTTGCGTATACGCAAGATCTATGAAGATCAAGACATCGACCGGATCCAAGTGCAACAGCGATTTATCATGCAGCTCTTCGACAAACTGAAGCGGCCCATGATGATCTTGAAAATTCCCGAGCTCATCGACATCGCTTTAGACAATATCGAGACAAATCTGACCTACGGACAAATCGCCTACCTGGCGAAAATGGGCCTGGATATGGACAGGGAAAACATCCAAACCGATACCTTGGTCGGAGAGAACAAGCGGATCGGAAGCATTGATTACTACATCGTCGATCAGGCGTCGGCCAGAGAGCAAGTGCGCCGCTTTGCTGAAGGCAAGATCGGCTACTACGATGAAATCCAAGAGCAAAAGAAAGCAAATCAAGAAAATTCCGACGCAGCCGATACGGGTGAATCGACAAACGAATAAGAAAGACAATGAAAGTTCTCGCTTCGTCGGGGACTTTTTTCATGGGCGGGTATAAAGGTAAAAACAGCGTAAGCAAATGGATAAGAAAGGAAGATTCCATGAAGATTAAACATACCGACGGACGATTCTATGTAGGCGATGTAAATTCGCCGGACGCCGTATTGGATTACCGGTTCATCGACGGCAAAACCGTACAGGCTTACCACACGGAAACTACCGAAGCCGTGCGGGGGCAAGGCGTAGCCGGTGCCCTGTTCGAAGCATTCATCAATTACGTCGTCGATCACGATCTTCGCGTGCGTGCAGACTGCTCCTACGTTGACAAGAAAATGAAGGAAGACGATGTCTACGCCATGCGCATGGTCTGAAGAATCCTTTTACAAAAATCTAAAAGAATGATAACTACGTCTTGACACGGGGCGGGAGAGTTAGTATAATAGCAAAGTCATCAAATCGATGGCGGGTCAAGCACGGTCTAAATAAAAAAGATTTAAAAAGTGCTTGACGACAGCTTACCGACATGGTAAACTATACAAGTTGTCACGTGAGGCACGTCAAAAAAACTTTTTACAAAGATTTAAAAAGTGCTTGACAAAAAAGCCCCTGCGGGATATACTAAATAAGCTGTTTCGCAAGACACAGCACTGAACCAAGTTAATTAAATGGTATAAGAGATTAAACCATAACAATCTATAAGCTTAAAGCGGAACACAGTCAGTGGATCCGAGCTAAGCAAACTCAAAGTTTTTATTGAGAGTTTGATCCTG
>CABJAE010000002.1 GCA_902363535.1 Peptoniphilaceae bacterium | reverse complement strand
AACTTTCATCATTTCCGAACCAAACTGCTTTTCGTCTGTTCAAAAGACCGGTGATGAATGGCTTTTAGGAAAACAAAAAGGAGCCTAGTTTTCACTAGACTCCCCAATGGTTGACATAGAACCTTTTTGTTGTGCAAGAAAGTCACGATTCGATGGAACGCGTTGATTCGGGATAAAGACGAATATATTATAAATATATTATACAGAACAGAAAAAATGAGCGAAAAGTCGGAGAGTTTACCTATTTTTTTCACAGTTGGATGTTGTAATTTTCACAATCAGCGTTATAATGAATGGGTAAGTAGTAGAAGCCTTTGTTGTTTATTAGCTTTTATTTAGAAATTCATTTTAGGAGGTATTTATGACTACATTTCTCATCGGCCTCGTGATTTTGCTCGTCGGCGGGTTCGCCTATGGCCGCTTTACTGAGAAAGTGTTCCAACCGGACGACAGAGAAACGCCGGCCATTAAGAGCCAAGACGGCGTGGATTACGTCCCCATGGACAAAAAGAAAAACGCGTTAATCGAATTGCTGAACATTGCCGGTACGGGCCCGATTTTAGGCCCGATCCAAGGGATTTTATTTGGACCCATCGCATTTATTTTAATTCCCATCGGCTGCGTACTGGGCGGTGCCGTACACGATTACATGAGCGGGATGATTTCCCTGCGCTCCGACGGGGCGCAAATGCCGGCGTTGATTAAGCGCAATTTAGGCGGCAAGGTGTACTCCGTGTACAATGTGTTCGTCATTCTGCTGATGGTATTGGTCGGTGCCGTATTTATTTACACCCCCGGGGACTTAATCGTCGCCAATGTACTCCATCAAGAAGCCATTGCATCGAATCCTGTGGTATGGATCGTTTATGCCTGCATTTTCGCCTACTACATTATTGCGACGCTGTTTCCCATCGACAAGATTATCGGCCGCGTCTACCCGATTTTCGGCGGCATCTTATTGCTTTCCGCCATCGGTATTTTCTTCGGTCTCTTTATTAAGGGCTATCCCCTGGATAATCTGACCATGAACAACATCGCCGGTGTTCACCCCGACGGCATCCACCTTCTGCCCGTCTTCTTCGTTACCGTCGCCTGCGGTATCGTATCGGGCTTCCACTCCACCCAAGCGACTTTGATCGGCCGCTCCGTAAAGAGTGAAAAAGAAGGCCGCTTCGTCTTCTACGACATGATGATTTTGGAAGGCTTCATCGCCATGATCTGGGCCGCTGCCGCCATGGGTATTTACAACAAGGGCATCGACGCCGGTTTAATCGGTAAACCTGCCGTCATCGGCCTCGTGGCCAACGACATGCTGGGTACCGTCGGCGGTTTAATCGCCGTCATCGGCATCATCGTGCTTCCCATCACTTCCGGGGATACGGCGCTTCGCTCCGCCCGTTTGATGATCGCCGATCACTTGAATATTTCGCAAAAAGATATGAAGAATCGCCTGAGCCTTTCCTTGGCCATTTTCGCCGGCGTACTCGTTATCCTGATTTTCGCGAAATTAAGCCCCAATGGCTTCAATGTCTTATGGCAATACTTCGCATGGGCAAATCAAACCATCGCAGTCTTTGCCTTTGCCATGATCGCCATCTACCTAAAACGCCACGGCAGAGCTTACTTGGTCTCCCTGATTCCGGGTATGTTCTATGTCTACATCATTATGGCCTACATTTTCGGCGCCAAGATCGGCTTCCGCCTGCCCTACATGGCCGCAAATGTTATCGGCGTCGTCGCCGCATTGATTTACGGCTACATCGTTTCGAAGGAAGGCAGCAAGCAACAAGACTTGGCCAAAGCGTAAATTTTATTGAATTAAAAGGGTGCGGGTGAAACCGCGCTCTTTTTTTTGTGCAAATTTGTAAAAAAAAAATCGGCCGTCTCACACCTTTGGGCGATGTTTCGAGCGAGGGGACGTGGTAATTTATAGATAAGAAAAATTCCCTTGCACAAAAAGAAGGAGGCCGTATATGAAAAAGAAATTACTGTGGATCGCCTTAGCACTGATGATGGTCGTGGCCCTTGGCGCCTGCAACAAGAAATCCGATACGGACATGGCGAAGGAATCCGCCGAAGGCTTTATGACCGCCATCAGCGAATTGAAAGTCGAGGACGCGCAAAAGTACGTCTTGGAAAAGGACAAAGATGTCTTAAAAGACGACGAATTCATGAAAGAGATGGACAAGCCGGAAAACAAATTCTTCATTGACATTTTGAAGAGCGCCAAGTTCGAATTTAAGTCCGGCGAAATTAAAGACGGCGCCGAAGAAGGCAAATTGGTTTATGCCATTACGGCGAAGGACATGATGAGCATCATTTCCCAATCCATGGATGACATTCTAGCAGGCAAGTCGGAAGAAGAAATCATGGCCGGCATCGACGTATCGAAGATGGCGGAAAAGACGAAAGATGTGGAAATCGAAGTGAAGAAGGAAGGCGACGCCTGGAAAGTTGCCGATCCCGAAACGATCATGATGGAAATGGCCGGCATCGGCGATATGGCGGGCCTTATGGACGAAGGCTTGGGCGAAGATACGAGCGAAGCAAACATGGGCAACGAAAATATGAGCGAAGAAGAGTAATCAGCTCGCTTATATAAAAACCGAGGTTGGTGTACTGACCCCCCAAAAGTTGGACCGAGAAATCCAACCTTTGGGGGTCTTTTAATGACAGAATACAGTTATGAATTGAAGAGAAAATCGTCGAAAAATAAAAGAATATATGTTTTCGCGTTTTTATTCTGTGTATATATTAAATACAAAAACAAAGGAGGCTTTTATGTTCGACGACCTGTACGCCCACATCGATCAAAAAGATACATCGAGAAAACAAACCCTCCACGACCATCTGTACCACACGGCAGCGCAATGTGGCCGCATGGGAAAAGGGGTGGCCATGGAAAGCATGCTTTTTTACGTGGGCTTACTTCATGATTGCGGAAAAGCAAAATTAAATTTCCAGAAGAAAATCAGAACCAATTCAAAGGATCACGTGGACCACTCCACCTACGGCGGTCTTCTTACATTGTGTTTTTTAGATGAGGTGTATAGCGGTCTTGAAGGCGGAAATGTGGACGAAGCATTTGCGTCGATCATCAAAAAAATTAATGAGGACATCCATGTTCTTATCTTTCTTAACGACTACGCCCATCTTATGGCCTACGCCATTATGTCCCATCACGGACCTTACGATATGGTACGGAAAAATCGAGAGAATCGCTATGTTTATACCTCTTTTGAGCGGGCGGAAAGGGAGAAGCTGTCGCCGGAATTTGAAAAGGACCTGGACGCGTTTCAAGCGTATTGGAAGAGGGAAGGCATCGATCTGAAAAAGCTTTTTGCGGAAGGGTTTCACGAGTACATAAACATGGCGGAAAAGTTAAATGCTTTGGCCGAGCGTACGTCCGACGACATCGACGAAGCCATGAGTTTTTATCAGGGAATGTTGGCGCGCCTGGTGGTGAGCATGTTAAAATCCGCCGATATAAAAGACACGATCAATTCCTACGATACCGTCATCGAAGAGGAGGACGAGGCGACCCTTCGAGCACTAGTAGAGGATTTCGAGGCGCGCATCCTTGCCGTCTACGCCGCCTATGGTCCGCCGAAAGATGGTATCGCGCGCGGTCGGGCGAGAATTGCCGATGCCGTACTGGCCCGCTCCAAAGCCGACGACTGTGGGATCTATACTTTGGATCTGCCTACCGGGGCGGGAAAGACCCTGCTCTCTCTGCGCTACGGCGTGAACCAAATGAAGTATCGAGAAAAGCGGCGTTTCTTCTACATCACCTCTTATCTTTCCGTCTTGGAACAAAATGCCGAAACCATGAAAAAGACCTTGGGCCACAAGGATCAGGTTTTGGAACATCACTCCAATGTGGTGGAAGATGAGGAAGGTGAAACGTCTCGCGGTGCGGAAGATGAAAAACAGGATTCCGTGGCGGCAGTGCAGCGCCAATTTTTACTGGGCGATTGGACATCGCCTGTGGTGCTTACCACCATGGTGCAATTTTTCAACACCCTGTTTAAAGGAAAGTCCGCCAATCTCACCCGTTTTAAATCCTTTGTCAACGGTGTGGTGGTTTTAGATGAACTGCAATCTTTGCCCACGGACGTGCTCTACATGATGAATCTGGCCTTGAATTTTATGAAGACGGTTATGAATACCACCGTGGTATTGTCCACGGCGACTCAACCCGCCTATGGTTCTTTGAGCTTGAAGCATCGCTTGGATTACGGCGACAAGAATCAAAAAAACACCGCGTTGGTCGCGGTGGCCGAGGAAGACAAGAAAAGTTTCGAACGGGCGAAGGTGGCGCTCTTGGGAAAAATCGACGAGGAGCAATCCCTCGACGATGTGGCGGCATTCATCCTTTCGAAAGAAGAAAAATCGCGGCTGGTGATTCTAAATACGAAGGCGGCGGTGCGCGGCCTTTACGATCGCCTGGCGGGCGCCATAAACTCGAAGGATCTGTATTACCTCACCACGAATTTAACGGCGGCGGATCGCCTGGCGCGCATCGACGAAATCAAGGCGAGGCTTGTGTCGGACGATTCCATATGCGTCGTGAGCACGCAGCTCATCGAGGCGGGCGTGGACGCGGACTTCGCCATGGTGGTTCGCTCCCTCACCGGTATCGACTCCATCGTGCAGGCAAGGGGTCGCTGCAATCGAGAGGGCAAACGCAAAGAGGCCTACACCTATGTGGTGAATATGGATCGGCGGGAAGAAAACATCGCGCCGCTGAAGGGCATGGGCGAAAGGAAGCTCGCCGGTGGCTTGATTTTAAGAAATGAAGAAGGGGAAATCGCCATCGAGGAATTCATTTCTCCCTATTTCGAAAAACTCTACGCCAATTTAAAAAAAGACGCCCTATCTCCCGTTTTTGATTTGCTTTCGAAGAATCCGACGAAGAAAGACATTTTGCTGAAATCCTCCCCCGGTGCGGCTTCGTTGGACGGCGGCATTCTTATGGAAGACGGCAGGGTCGTCAATTTCTTTCAGTCTTTTAAAGAGGCCTATGAAGCATTTAAACTTATCGACGACGCGCAAGATGTGGCCGTGGTTTTATGTAATGAAACGGAGGAGGCCGTCAATCGGCTGCGGGACATGGAGCTTGGCTCCGCACGCTTCGATCCGAAGGCGTTAAAAGAAGCGCGGCAATTGATTCGCGGCCTCTCGCGCTACACCGTGCCTTTGCCGAAAAAAGCGACGAATGTTTGTGAGTCGATTTTAGACGGCATGGTGCAGGTCCTCCCCAAGGAATTTTACGACAAGGACTTCGGTTTAAATTTGGATTATGAGGGGGGAATTATGATGTAAATAAAAAAGGCCTAAAAATAGGCCTAATTCATATTGACTCATTTCAATCCGCAGCCGAAGCTGATTATTACAGTATAACAGAAAAAATTTATACTGCAACTTGCTTTTTCAAGAGAGCAGAATTATAATTCATATAGACTCGAATATGAAAGGAGGTGAATCCATGAATCAATCAAAGTTTTTCTATGCAAAAGTGTACGGCGATCGGGCGTTGATCACGTCCCCTGAGAGTAAATCCGGGGGAGAGAAAATGAGCGCCATGGTGCCTACTCGGGAAATGCTTCGCGGCATCGTCGACGCCAACTACTTTAAGCCCGTCTTAAAAAATGTAGTGGACGAAGTCCGTATCATGCACAAGATCGAGTCGTACACCCAGGGCACGCGGCTCTTACTAAAAAACTACGCCAGTGATTTGAGTGCGTACACCTATCTTTACAATGTATGCTATTACGTTAAATTCCACTTCGAGTGGAATGACGCACGCGACGATTTAAAAGGCGATCGCAACTTCAACAAACACGAAGCCATTACGGCCCGCTCCCTGAAGCGAGGCGGCAGACGACCGATCTTTCTCGGAACCAGCGAGTGCGCCGGCTACATTGAGGAGCTAACGCAAGAGCAATACGAAAACGATCCGGGCTACTACGACGACAAAACCCTGGGCTTCGGGCTCATGTTCAACGAATTTATCTACCCTACGGAGCCGGGAGGCATGCTCCAAGCCGTATACGCGCCCATCAATATGAAAAATGGCCGCATTGACTACACGGCACTGGAAGGCAAGGGCATTCTGCGAGACGTCCGCAATTACGACTTTAAATTGCCGGCGCAGACCAAGACCGTGGACGAAGAATTGGAAGACTATTAAAGGAGGTGAGACATGAGTTTATTGACAGCCTTACTGGATTCCTACGATTATGCCTTAGAAAACGACATGGTGGGAAAGCCCGATCACTTCGGTAATATTCTATTGCCAATGTACTACAATTCCATGAAATCCAACGGCAAGAATATTATTGAGCTCCTCTTGAGCAAAGAGAGTGTCCTTTTGGAGGCGCGCGTCCTTCCCGAAGGAGAAACCATTCAGTTTCCCGTTACGGAAGATTCCGTCGCCAGAAGCAGCGGCGTGGCGCCCCATCCATTGGTGGATTCCGCTTCCTACGTGATTCAAGACGGCGAAAAACGAAGCGCTGCCTATATGGAACAAATGGAGAATTGGCTGGCCTATGATGCAAACGATTACGTGCAAATCATTCGAGATTTTTTGAAGAAACCGGGCATGCTCGATGCCGTAAAAGAGAAAATAAAGAATTCCGAAAAAGACGGAGAGGAAAAATCAAAAAAGAGCGCAGCGTCCATCGACTTTGAGAAAGTGTTCTTCACTTTCACCATCGAAAATTACGAGGGCATGAAAAATGTCTCTGTAAGTGAAAATGCAGCACTGCAAGGACGCTACAAAGCCTATGTGGAATACCTGAATGCCAATGATCCGGAAAAGGAAAAGATCATTTGCAATTTAAGCGGCAAAGAGGATTACCTTTGTATCAAGCATCAACCGCTAATGGGGACGGCACGCCTGGTGTCGCAAATTACCGCCAATGACGAGAATTACCGCGGCCGTTTTACGACGGCGGATCAGAGCATAAAAATAGGCATGGAGACGAGTCAAAAGATTCATCTCATGGCCAAGTACTTACTTTCGGGCCAAGGGACGCGGCGTTGGCTCGGCGAGCAGGCCAATATGGTGAGCTGGTTTTCCGACGACCTTTCCAATGCCGCGGAATTTAATCCGACGAAATCCGCGGAAGTGGCCTCTTCCGTTAAAAGCCGCCTGCTGGCCATGAAGCAAGAAAAGTCGGATGGATCCATGATCGCCGATGCAATGACAGAAGATATCGTCAAGTCCTTTACCAGCGGCAAGCGTATGTTTTCTGATGTCGCCACCTATTACATCGCCATTTTCGACAAGATCAGCAACGGACGAGTGGCCGCCAAGTATTTTCGGTCTTTGAGCGCTTCCCGTTTAAAAGAAAATCTGGTCGCTTGGCAAGAGAAATACCACTGGTGGGGATTCAGCAATGAAAATCGGGACAAAGAGTTTACGCCAAGCCCGAGGCGCATGGTTTTGGCCGCCTACGGCGTGGAGCGGGACGGGATGTTAGAAATATCAAAAAATGATTTTCTGAAAAATCAGTACCAAAGCATCGTAACCGCCCTTGTGGAAGGGCGTGCCGTGCCCCGAAATTTCGAAAAAGCCTTGGCGGTGAACATTCGCCATCGACAAAACTACGACAAGACGTGGATGGAAGTGATGTTTTGCGCCTTGGCCGTATTAAAAGATAAGGGAGGGATTAAAGACGCTATGCTAAACCGAGAAAACACCGATCGATCGTACTTATTCGGTCGCCTGTTGGCTTCATTCGAGTATCTGGAGAAGAGCACTTTCAGTAAAGGGGACGAGCGAAGCACCAACGCCGAAAAAATGTGGACCAGCTACACCAATCATCCGGCGACCATGATGTTGCGCTTAAGAAATTTAATGATACCCTATGAGCGGAAGTTGGAAAGAAGCGACGAAGCACTAAAGCGAATGGCGTATTTTAACGCGATGCGCGAGATTCGAGAAGCCACCAATATGCTCCATGAAAGCTACGATATGGATTCAGTGGAAGTCAATCGGCCCTTGGACTACGGATTCATTTTCGGTTACGAGGCCCAAAGACAAGCTTTTTATTCCGGAAAAAACAAAGAAGTAAAAGAAACCGAGGAGGTAGATCATGATTAACCATAAAGTCGACTTTATCTTTACCATCGAAGTGGAAGGAGCCAATCCCAACGGCGACCCCTTGACGGGAAACATGCCTCGCATCGACGGCAGGGGCTACGGAGAAATCAGCGATGTGTGCTTGAAGCGGAAAATCAGAAACCGCATGCAGGACATGGACCATGCCATCTTCGTGAAAGCGGCGGAACGGTGTGACGACGGGTTCACATCATTACAAAAGCGCTTTGAGGCCAGCTTCAAGAAAGACGTTCCCGACGAAAAGGTCGCCGAGCAGGCCAACGAAAAATGGATGGACATTCGCGCCTTTGGCCAAGTATTCACCTATCAAAAGCGCGCCTTGGGCATTCGCGGCCCCGTCAGCATCTCCATCGGAAAATCCGTGGATCCCATCGAAACGACCACCATGCAGATCACCAAGAGCGTCAGCGGCATGGACCCGGGCCCGGGAAAAACCCGAAGCGCCGACACTATGGGAAGCAAGCACTATGTGGATTGGGGCGTGTACGTGGTCAACGGCAGCGTGAATTGCTATTTGGCCGACAAGACCGGATTCGACGAAGAAGACTTGAACGTCCTAAAAAAATGCATTCGAACCCTCTTCGTCAACGACGTTTCCGCGGCCCGGCCGGACGGCTCCATGGAAGTAAAAGACATTTACTGGTTCAATCATTCGTCGAAAGTCGGCGATGTATCCAGCGGAAAGATCAAAGATCTGCTTCTGCACGACGAATTGAGTACAGGCACGTTGAAGCCCTGCTACGAAGATTACAACTTCCGATTGGACGAAGAAAAATTAAAAGCATTCGAAGAAGAAGGAATAAGCGTCGAACATTTCACGGGGCTCTAAAATGTATCGAGAAGACGACTTTCTCATGTTGAGCGGCATTCAGCACTTTTTATTCTGCAAGCGTCAGTGGGCTTTGATCCACGTGGAGCAGGTGTGGAGCGAAAACAGCTACACGGCGGAAGGGCAGCTGATTCACGAGAAAGTTGATCAACCTTTCATCAAAGAAAAACGAAAGGACCTGATCATCTCCCGCGCCATGGACGTCAGCTCCAAAACACTGGGACTTTCCGGTCGCCTCGATGCCATCGAATTTCGCCGGGGAGAAGTAGGCATTGATTTAAAAGGGCGCGAAGGAAAATGGATGCCCACCATTGTGGAATACAAGCGGGGGAAAAAGAAAAAAGGCGACTATGACGAGGCCCAGCTCATGGCCCAGGCCATCTGCGTCGAAGAAATATGGGATGTAACCATGCCGTGCGGCTACATCTACTACCACGAAACGGATTCCCGAGAGAAAGTAGACTTTACTCCGGAACTGCGCCAGCTTGTCGTCGAAACGGCTCGCGCCATGCACGAGTATTATGATAAGCAGGAAATACCCAAAGCGGAATTCTTTAAAAACTGCACTCAATGCTCCCTGTATGACGCCTGTCGTCCGCGGCTCACCAAAAAAGCAAAAAACGTCCAACGTTATATTTACGAGGCGGAACTATGAAAAAACTCCTGAACGTCTTATACGTCACCAACCCGGACTACTACCTGCGCAAAGAAGGACTCAATGTGGTGGTGACCCTTGAGGGGAAACGCATGGGCCGTTTTCCCATTCATATCCTGCGGCAAATCGTCTGCTTCAATTACATGGGCGTTAGCCCGGACTTAATGAAACTATGCATGGAAGAGCATGTGCCCATCACCTTCTTTACCCCTTACGGCAAATACTGCGGCCGGGTCGTAGGCGCTTCCTATGGCAACATCTACACCCGAAAGAAACAGTACCGCCTGGCTGAATCCGAGGCCTCCCTCGACGTGGCGAGAAACATGATCTACGCCAAAGCCTACAATTCGCGAAAAGTATTGATCCGAGGCCGGCTGGATCACAAAGAAACCCTGGACTGCGAGCGGGTGCAAGAAGCCATCGACGCCATGAAGACGTGGATGGCGGAGACTAAAGCCTGTAAAGATAAAGACAGCCTGCGGGGCATGGAAGGGGTTATTGCCCGCCTCTACTTTTCCGTGCTGGACGAGCTCATCGTGAAACAGAGAGAAGATTTTTACTTCATCGAGCGGAGCAAGCGGCCGCCCATGGATCGGTTTAACGCCCTGCTCTCCTTTTTCTACGCTATCCTCGCCAACGAAACCGCGGCGGCTTTAGAAGGTGTCGGCATCGATGCCTACGCCGGGCTCTTCCACACCGATCGGCCGGGGCGGGCAAGCATGGCACTGGACATGATCGAAGAAATGCGCGCCTTCGTCGTGGATAAATTCTGCCTCTCTTTGGTGAATTTGAACCGCATCGACAAGCGCCACTTCGAAGTGAAAGAAAACGGCGCTTGCCTACTAAACGACAAAGGTCGAGAAATCGCCCTCAATCAGTGGAACAAACGCGCGCAGGAAGAAATCATCCATCCCTTTACAGAAGAAAAAATCAAGCTGGGCCTCTTGCCCCATGTGCAAGCACAGCTATTGAATGCCTACTTGCGCGAAGACATCGAGGCCTATCCGCCGTTTATGATGGGAGGATAAATGCAAATACTACTCACCTACGACGTGGAGACCGTGACGCCTCAAGGCCGAAAGCGCCTGAGGCAAGTGGCAAAAGTTTGCACGGATTACGGTCAAAGGGTGCAAAACTCCGTCTTCGAGCTCAATGTCGATCCCGCAACTCTGGTGACCATTAAATCCAAATTACATGGTATAATCGATCCAAAGAAAGATTCCATACGAATCTACAATCTGGGAAAAAATTGGGAGCGCCGAATCGAGACCATGGGACTGGACGAGAGCTACAACCCGGAATCGGATTTACTGATGCTTTGAGAGGTCGGGCTGAACAGAAAAGCGCCGAGACCGTCTCACAAAAAAGCACACAAAAAAGCGACAAAACGCTTAAAAATGACTTAGCTGTATGAAAAAAGGCCCGAGAAGGGCTCAAAAATACAGTCGCACCCCTCGCGGGTGCGTGGATTGAAATGTTCTTACAACTTGCAGATGAGGCCGGAAACATGTCGCACCCCTCGCGGGTGCGTGGATTGAAATCGGAAGGATGCTTTGGAATGTTGGTAGTCAGATCGTCGCACCCCTCGCGGGTGCGTGGATTGAAATCCAGCGTCCGCATCTCGTCGATGGACTTAATTTCCGTCGCACCCCTCGCGGGTGCGTGGATTGAAATATTCTTCTACCTCAAAAAGTTTTTCAATGTTATCTTCGTCGCACCCCTCGCGGGTGCGTGGATTGAAATCGCCCTACGCCATTCGGCACACGACGGGAACCTTTTTGTCGCACCCCTCGCGGGTGCGTGGATTGAAATCGCCCTACGCCATTCGGCACACGACGGGAACCTTTTTGTCGCACCCCTCGCGGGTGCGTGGATTGAAATCCAGATGCGGTGAAGCTGGACGGGGCGGAGTCGATGTCGCACCCCTCGCGGGTGCGTGGATTGAAATCTACACCATGACGGTGGGCGAGCTGGAAGAGTGGGTCGCACCCCTCGCGGGTGCGTGGATTGAAATGAGATCACCTCCGGACCGTGGGAGTGCACCATGATGTCGCACCCCTCGCGGGTGCGTGGATTGAAATCCAGATGCGGTGAAGCTGGACGGGGCGGAGTCGAGTCGCACCCCTCGCGGGTGCGTGGATTGAAATCATTACGCGGTGGGTGCGGTAACTTTAGCTTTCAGGGTCGCACCCCTCGCGGGTGCGTGGATTGAAATGTTAATTTTTGTTTAACGGCGCGTTAATTGTGGTAAGTCGCACCCCTCGCGGGTGCGTGGATTGAAATGGCTAAGATCGGTACGCCCGCGGCGATGGTCCCCGTCGCACCCCTCGCGGGTGCGTGGATTGAAATCCTTGTCAGAGCTTTAGCATCGCAGGACATCGACGTCGCACCCCTCGCGGGTGCGTGGATTGAAATTGCGTTTGCGGTTTTGGCAACAGGCGGCGGAGATAGTCGCACCCCTCGCGGGTGCGTGGATTGAAATCAACTCCGCCAACGCTCCAGGCCCGATGGTCACGGTCGCACCCCTCGCGGGTGCGTGGATTGAAATCAAGTAATGCGGAGGCAGAGAAGGGCGAGGCATCGTCGCACCCCTCGCGGGTGCGTGGATTGAAATGCGATAACGTCATTAAGATCGCTCCAGCTAACTGGAGTCGCACCCCTCGCGGGTGCGTGGATTGAAATCTTGATCTCCTGCAATGTACGCTCGGTGCGGATAAGTCGCACCCCTCGCGGGTGCGTGGATTGAAATGTGTAGCATCGCCGACGACAGGCTGCAGCACGTAGGTCGCACCCCTCGCGGGTGCGTGGATTGAAATATCCTTTGATCAACGGCGGCAATGTACACGCTCAGTCGCACCCCTCGCGGGTGCGTGGATTGAAATACTTTCCACGATGTAAAGATCACGGCCGGCCAACGTCGCACCCCTCGCGGGTGCGTGGATTGAAATTTGTGGGCTGATGATGTCCTTATCGCCCACACGGGGTCGCACCCCTCGCGGGTGCGTGGATTGAAATCGAAGGCAACAAGTTTATCATCGACGTGGGCAATGTCGCACCCCTCGCGGGTGCGTGGATTGAAATTGTCATATCCACCTCGTTTAACATCGCACCGGGCGTCGCACCCCTCGCGGGTGCGTGGATTGAAATACAATTAACTGAACAACTAGAAGATTAGGCGGGAAGTCGCACCCCTCGCGGGTGCGTGGATTGAAATACATTTATTTATGCAATAAAAAAAGCCTACCGCGGGTCGCACCCCTCGCGGGTGCGTGGATTGAAATGATCCCTTTTTTGCGCCTTGAATTGTCAAGTCAAGTGCAACTCCACTGAATGATAAACCTCATAAGGCGTTTTCCAGTTTAAACATTTACGTGGTCGACGATTGATCTCTTCTATTTTCGCTTCAATGTAGCTATCTGATTGGTCAATATCTTTTGTTTTTGGAAAGTACTCTCTTAATAGTCCATTTGTATTTTCATTGGTCCCTCGTTGCCATGGATGACGAGGCAGCGGGAAATAGAATTCAACTAGAGACAGTTGCTGTGATATCTCAGGATGCTTTGAAAATTCTTTTCCTCTATCGGGAGTAATGCTTTGAAGGGGTTCATCCTTCAACAGTTCAATCATAGCCTGCTTAACACATTGGGCAGTCTTCTTTGGAATTTTCTGGCAAAGAAGGTAGCGACTTTTCCTGTCAGTCAATGTGAGTAGGCATGCCCTGCCGGTTTTACCTGCCACCGTATCCGCCTCCCAGTCGCCCAAGCGCTCTCTTTTTTCAGTTGCATCCAGTCGTTCGGATATGGGATTGGTGATTGGAATTTTACCGCGTCTTTCTTCATAGGATTTTGTATGCCTTGTTTTTCCGCGATGTCTTAATTTTCTAATACATCCTCTATTGCCCCTCGACAGATTCGGTTCGTCAAAAAGGCCGGAATAAATGGCTCGATAAATCGTGGAGAAGCTAATGCTATAAACACTCCCTTCGTATTTTAAGCGGGCAGCGATCTGTTCCGGAGACCATTGGTGCTCTAAAAATAACGACTTTACTTTTAGGAAGAGGACGTCATCGTCTAACTTCTTTCGAGGACGACATTCTTTTCTTCTAGTGGTATAAAGTACCTGCGCATCGCAAGGCAAGTAACTTCCTTGTAAAGAATTTCTCTTTAACTCACGGCAAATTGACGATTTGTTGCGTCCTAACTTTGTAGCTATTTCAGATTGGTTTAAGCCGATGTCCATATAATGCTTTAGCAACTCACGATCTTTTAGTGTAAAATGAGAATAATGATTCATCGTTCCTCCTGGTTGATTGGTTTTTGTCGACATAATTTTACCAGAAAACGGTGAATCATTTTTTGTTGCACTTAGATTGTAAATTCAAGGTATAAAAAAACGCCATAGGAATTTAATAGCCTATGGCGTTTTTTATAAAGTTTATAATTCGACGAAAATCTGATTTTCTAATTTTATATTGATTGGTACAAGATTTCGATATTGAGATAAAATATCGTCATACAAAATTCCAGGATATTTTGGAATCTCTACTGTAATGGCAACAAAATATTTCATGGGAGTAGTTCCAGCAATATCTCTGTTCATTCCATGAAGTATGAAAAATGGATTGTTCAAAGAAGACGTTCTCATAGTAATAGTCTTTTTGGTTACAGTATCCCATTTCAAATGTTGTGATCGCAGTTCATCTTCACTCAAAAATTGCTTTGGCGGTTTGGAGATTGGAAGATCGGAACGACTATATCCTAAATCATATAGTTCTTTTTCTGCATCAGTCCCAGCAAAGGCTGCTTTTTGCTTTCTACCCTGTATTGTGTTTTTGAAATAATTATAATGTTTATCATGCGGATAAAAATAATCTTCTACACAATTACAAGTATAAGAGTCAACATCATTTGGGTTTAATTCAGATAAAGTTGAAAGAGTCCATGTTATATTAGCGTTACATTTAAGTCCATTTATATCTGGGAGAAGAATGGGGAGTTGTATATTTTGCTTAGGGGCTATAGTTCCTTCGTATAAAACAACAACTTTATTGTCTTCACAGTTTAGGATATTTGTAACATCATCAACACAGAATCCGAATCCTATTTCTTCAATGCTATATTCATCTGAATCTTCTGCTGTGTGAATAAGTAGTGTTTTAGCCATGTGCTGAGAGATTTCAGAAGATAATGCCATCATTTTTCCTAGCTTACCAGTAACAATAGGAGAGGAAAAACTGGTTCCACATTCTACAGTTGCTTTATTTGGTATAGTGCTAATTAAAACAGCTGGATTTTCTGGTGATCCTCCAAATTCCAAGACATCAGGCTTTACTTTGCATCCTTCGCGTCCAGGGCCAATGCAACTATAACTAGCCCTTACTTTTTCTCCATTTCTGTCAAATGTATAAGCACCAATTCCTAAACCATTAACTAAGTCTGCGGGTGCTTGTATCCTATTAAAAGGATAGGGTAAATCCCCATCATTTCCAACAGCAACACAAAATAGTGGATAATGAGGAAGCATGGAAAGCCTATCCAATGCGTAGGTAAAACGGCTAATATCATCATCAACAATTGCACCTCGAGGACCGAAAGATAAATTATATAATGCAGTTTCTGTATGGTTATGCACGATTTGTTCTATTTGATCGATTGCAGGATACAGTCCGCTATCTTCTATAGGATTTCCAGTCTGCTGTTGTGGCAATACTCTATATGAGTCAACAGAAACAATCGGCGTTTCAAGCTGTTCAGTTGATAATTTATAATTTAACAACCCATATAAAACAGCACCGCAAACTGCAGTTCCGTGTGCAATAAGTGCTGGATGTCCAGTGATAGGTGTCAGTTCATGTGCGGTGACAAAATCTTTTAAGTGAGGTAATGTCGAGTCAGCACCACCATCAAAAACACCTATTCGCATTTGAGGAGTTCCTTTGTATAATGGTGGAACTGGTGCGTCAAAAAAAGAGCTGCCACGCATATTTGGTATGTTGAGTTCCCCTAAAGGATGAATGGTTCTTAATGGGTTAAACTTTGCCAATCGTTCTAATGTTTCGTGATTACATACGGCTGCACAAAATAAAGGACCATTTTCATAACCAGATATTTTGTATTTATCTGCTTCTAAATCTAAAAGGGTTAAGAATTGTTGCATAGCAAAATCGTCATTCCATATAAATGGATGTAAAACAATTTCAACTAATCCGCTATCCCAAGTACCTGAGAAACCTGAAATTTTTTCTGTAGAGTCGAGCAAATCAATTGTTCGAATAGTTGAAATTTGATTTTGCCAGGTAACAGTGTTATCTTTTTGACCAGACTCCAATATGTATTTTAGGTTTTCTAATCCCCGATCACTGGTTTTTGCAAAATATAATTTCGATTTAACCAGTCCTTCTTCAGACTTTGAAATTACATATTTACGTCCTCCAATAGGAGTAATACCATCCACCGATAAAAGCATATCAGGTGAATAAGATTTAGCTTCAAATTTAGGTTCCATACGGATACAGACGACTTTTTCTTGTAAAAAAATCTCGTCATTTCTTTGGACTTCTTCTTGAATAGAAGTAATATCCTTGATTAAAGCTAGCTTATTTTCGTGATAAGTATGGGGGAGTTTTTGCGGTCCTCCATAGTAACGCTTTTCAATATCTTTTACATATAGTTCTCCGCGTCCTAAAATTGGATGTTTGTTACTCATTTGATGCACCTCCGTTCTGCAAATAACGACTTACAGATGTTGCTGGAATCTTTGTTATTTTTGATATATCGCGTATGCTTAAAGAAGGATCAACCTCTCGAAGCAAGTTGCAAAGTTCTATCTTTTGCAATTTGCTGTCGTAAGAATTCAAACAAAATTCTTCAAAAACAATTAAATCTGAATTACTCCCAGCTAAAACAATTTTTCTTTTAACGTGTGTACATAGTTTGCCAATATCAGCAGCACTAATATGGGCAGTTTGTTGTAGTGCAAAAGAAAGGGATTTGGGCGATAGCATATCATAATATTTGCCTAAGTATCTTTGTAATAATAGTTTGCGCTCACCTATTTCTGGAGTTTTAAATGTGATTGTTCGATCAAAACGTCTCCATATAGCTTTGTCTAATAAATCGGGATGGTTGGTTGCTGCAATAATTATGCTTTGACTTGGCCATGTTTCTAATTCTTTTAGTAAGACATTAACTAATCGTTTTAATTCCCCTAAATCTGAAGCGTCATCTCTGCGTTTCGCAATTGCGTCAATCTCATCTAAAAGTAAAATTGATGGAAACGACTTTGCATAATCAAAAATATGTTTAATATTTTGACCTGAGCGACCAAGATAACTTGAAATAGAAGTAGCTAAGTCCATTGTTATTAAGGGTAAATTTAATTTGTAAGAAAGCCATTTTGCAGAATAAGTTTTTCCTACGCCCGGCTCGCCAATAAAAAGTAAACTATTGGGTGGAGTAATGTCTTCAATAAGCAGTTTCTCGATTTCTGTTCTTTCGAGTATGAAATTGTTTAGTTCCTCCATGGTTTCCGTTGATAATATCGGAGGGTCAATTTCTAAAGGTTCTTCTGCTTTGCAAAGAGTAAAGCGAGTTTCTCTATCGATTGGAACTGGTTGTACATCGACAGATCTTATAGCAGAAGCGCCATTTCGGGAGTAAGTTAAAGATTGAGAAATTTCCTGAGCAATATGGGGTTGCTTTTTTTTATATAACTTAACCAACATAGTGGAAATTTCTTCAACTAATCTTCGGTCATTATCTAAACATGCCCGTACTAGTTTTGGTACTAATTCATCACTGTTCATCATTTCACCTCATAAATGCTATTTTGGTACAGATGAATTATACTGCAAATTCAATGCGAATTCAATCAAAATGTTCCAAAACAAAAAATATATTAAAAATGGAACACAGAAATAATGAAAGATAAAACGCCATAGGAATTTAATAGCCTATGGCGTAGAGGGTCTGTATTCTGTTATATATCTAATTTATCTAACCATTCATCAAAGGACTTCTTTGAAATCCTGATTGTATTGCCTATGCGGACAGTTTTGAAATGCCCCTCTTTCGTAAGGTTGTAGGCCGATGTTCTGCCGATGTTCAGCATTTTGGCAATATCTTCGACGGTATAGGTTCTGTTTTCACAATTTGACATAAGGTCTTCTATTTGGTAAACCGCCAACAGATGAGCGTTCCTACGCTACATTGGGTATGGTTTGAGCGATACATTCTTGCTAAGAATTTGCTAATTGGACATTACATAATGGGGGAAAAATCGGTGCATGGTATGTTGTGCCATATCAAGCACAACGACCGAAAAAGCCCATAAAATCAATGGTTTTCTTGCATGAGAAGTTATGTAGTCGGTAGCCGCAAGAGGTGGTAAGCCATACTCCGGGGCGGTAGTCGGTCTTCCCGAAGGTCGCACCCCTCGCGGGTGCGTGGATTGAAATATAGAAAGAGCTCGGTAGGAATCGGGCGTGCAACATCTATAAAAAATATGTTGGTTATGTTGGGTTACAAGGAGGTATAAAATGGTTAATTATATCGTTCACAAGAATTTTATCGGCGAATACCAATTTTATGAAGATAAGCAAGAATTTTATGGGAACATTCTAGGGATTGAACCTGTAATTGATTTTTGCGGTAACACAAAAAAAGAGTTAGAAGAATCATTTAAAGAAGGTGTTGAAACGTATATTGAAGAATTTAATATAAAGAAGGGATTTGAAGAGTTGTTAGTGATTTAATAAAGGGCTATCTTAGTCGCACCCCACGCGGGTGCGTGGATTGAAATGCACGTCATAGCGATATAAACACAACGCTGATATAGTCGCACCCCTTGTGGGTGCGTGGATTGAAATTACGTCGTCTAATACTTTTTCGTCGTCCATGTCTAGTCGCACTCCCCGCAACCATGTGGATTGAAATACAAATTTACATTATCTCAAGTAAAAAACACCCATCTCCACGCGAACAGAATTGAACAGGAACCGGGAGGCTCACATGAAACGATTTCTTTTCCTTAGCATGGCCATTGTCGCAGTTTTATCGGTCGCTTGCGCGAAGGCCGGTGCAAATGAAACCATCAATGCAGATAAGCAAAGTGCCTCAGCCCATGCTAGGGAAAGGGCGTCGGGGCATAAGGAAAGGGCGGAACACAATTATCCGCCCATGGTCAAGGTGGCGGGGGTCGTTTACGTGGACACGGGCTATGAAAATGCCATGGCAACCTGCACCACGACAGATGGCGAAATAAAAACCGCCGTGGACGGAAGGAAGATGCCCGTAAATGACGATGAATCGAATTTCGGCACAGGCTACGGCTATCAATTTTGGGAAAAGGGCTATATGAATGTTCGCCGGAATAATCGGTGGATTTTATTTAAGGATTTGGACCTCAAGAACGACGGCGATGGGATTCCGAAATGGGTCGCCCATTTTACGGCGAAGGTCATCAAGGCGGAGGAAGACTCCCTTCTCGTCGAGGTGACGGATGTGGACGATGGGTTTTATTTTAAGGAGCGAATGACAAAACCCATCGTCCTGTCGATTGAAAATTTGGATCACGCGAAGGACGGATTTGTCAGCACGGAAGGCCTTGAGGGGAAGGCGGTGGAGGTTTATTTCGGCGGCGAAATAAAAAATGCGGAACCGGAAAGCTCTGTGCCCATCCATCTTGAAACCATCTATAAAATCCATGTAAAGGAAGGCAATGGGATGAAATAAACTTTTCGGTTGAAAGAAAAGGCGGTCCATGGCGTTTAATATGTCGGCAGTGTTTTAGGCCGGTCGTTTTGAATGGGACCGAAACCATCCCTTACAATCGCGACGTCGCTTTTCTTCCACAGGCCTCTTCTTGTGGTTTCGATTATGGTATAGTTACAAGAAACACAACCAATAGAATCCTGGGGCATTTGCCTTTTGAAAGGGGATAGAAGGGAAGATTTGATGATCGGAAGAATTTATCACGTGGGCCTCACGGTATCTGATTTGGATCGATCCGTTGCTTTTTATCGAGATGTTCTCGGGCTTGAGTTTCAGGGGGAAATGGTCATGACCGGGGCTGGAACCGATGCGTTGTTTCAAAAGAAAAATTGCAAGGTGCGGCTGGCCTATTTAAACGGTTCCCGGCATGTGGAAGCGCCGCCGGTGGAGCTGATTCAGTTTGTCGGCGAAGCTTCGGTGAAGGGGGAGCCGGATTTGTTTGCGCCTTCGATTTCGGAGCTGTGCTTTTATACCGATGCCATTGACGCCGTTTACGAAAGGCTTCTTGCAAAGGGTGTGGATTGTTTGTCGCCTCCGGTGGCATTCGATTTTACCGACCAAGGCTTCGGCAAAAGCAAAGCCTTTTATTTTAAAGATCCCGATGGGATTATTTTAGAGATGATGCAGCCTCTTTAGGCGGATGAAGCGAGCTTTCGGGCTCGTTTTTTTGTGTCGTTTTTCCGTCGCTCGCCTTTAATTTTTCTTGCCTTTCGCGAGAAAATATATTAGACTATCGAGGACTACACATTTTTTTAACAAGCATAGAGAGGAAGTGACTATGAAGACGCACAATCGTTGGTTGGTGCTTGCCGCCTGCGTGGTAATCAATTTGTGTCTCGGGGCCGGTTACGCGTGGAGCGTGTTCCAAGGGCCTTTGGTGGAGATGTTTGGTTTCACGCCGGCGCAGGCGACGATCGCTTTCAGTATTTCTTTCGGCATGGGCCCGATCGGCATGATTTTATTCGGGCCGCTGCAGGATAAAAAGGGGCCGCGGCGGATTACCTTCGTCGGCGGTTTGTTGTATGGTTTAGGTTTTATTTTGACTTCGTTTACGACGAGTTTGGGCTGGCTCTACCTGTCTTACGGCTTGGTGGCCGGGGCGGGAATCGGCATGGCCTACGGCTGCACCACGGCGACGACGGTGGCCTTGTTTCCCGACAAACGGGGCCTCGCCAGCGGGCTGAATGCGGCGGGCTTCGGCTCCGGTGCCGTGGTATTTGCGCCCATCGCGGCGGCGTTGATTCGCTCCTTCGGCGTGCTGCACGCGTTCCGCTACTTGGGCATTGCCATTTTAATTATTATTTGCGCCGCGTCCCTTCTTTTGGTGGGACCGAAAGAGAAGCAGGCGCAAGGGGCGATTCCCGAAGGCGACAAGCGCCCCTCGGAAATGCTTCGCATGGGCCGCTTCTGGATTTTGTGGGTAATTTATGCCATCGGCGGCATTAGCGGCATGATGATCATCGGTCACGCCTCGCCCATCTCTCAAGAACACATCGGCTATCCCTTAGCCATGGCTACGGCGGTGGTTTCCATCGTGAGCCTTTCCAACACCTTGGGCCGCATTTTTTGGGGCTCCATGTCCGACCGCTTCGGTCGCTACCCGGTGGTGAGTATGATGTTTGCCGTGTCCACTGTGGGCATGGTGCTTATGTATTTAAATCTTTCGCCGGTGATCTCCGTGGCGGGCATCGTGCTCATCGCCCTGTGCTACGGCGGCTTCCTCGGTATTTTCCCGGGGATTACCGTGGAAAACTGGGGTGCCACCTTTAACGGCAGCAATTACGGCTATATGTTTGCCGCCGTGGGCATTGCTGCGGTTATCGGTCCCGTCCTCGCCGCCTCGGCGAAGCAGGCCAATGCCGGGGACTACGGCCCCGCGTTCTTCATGGCGGCGGCGCTGAACATCGTGGGCCTCGCCCTTATGCTCGGTTTTCAAAAGTTCCAAAAGAAAAAAGCAAGTGAATAAAAAAAGGTGTGCATGACGCACACCTCAGAGTGCAGACAAACTCCGAATAAATTTCGGGGTTTGTCTCTTTTTTATGTATTTTTTCCATAAATTAGTAAAAGAAGGGCCGTCGCCTCCTCCGTCCCGCTCTTTTCGATCCATCATTAGTGCCAGTTTTTTCATGTTCATGCATGCAAAGGTCAGCACCGCTTTCAGGTCCATTTTCTTTCGTCCACGCTGGTTGGTGTAGCGAAGGCCATGGTATTCTTTGGCGCTGCCGAATTGCCGTTCGATGGTTTCTTTGCGTTGTTTGTATTCTGCTTTTCCTTGGGTGGTGTAGCGGTAGTCTTCCGCGACGTCCAGGGCGTCTTGCCACAGGTGACGAATAATGATTTTTTGATGGTTTTTGCTGGCGGTGCAGCGGTGAAGGGTAGGACAGTTTTTGCAGATTTTTGGATTGCTTTTGTATTCGCGGTAGCCTTCACGTGTCGTGGTGCTGTAGGGGAGGATGGTTTCTTCCGGGCAGAGGTAGCAGTTGTAGTAGGCGTCGTAGACGAAGTCGCGTTTGTAGTAGGGGTCGTCGAGGGCCGGTTTGTGTTTGGGCCGGGTGTAGGGGAAGACGGGCAGGATGTCTTTTTCAAGGAGGGTTTTGGCGATGGCCGGGGTTTTGTAGCCGGCGTCCATGACGAGTTTTTCCGGTTTTAAAGCTTGGAGTTTGGGGAGGAAGTCGAAGAAGGTGCTGCTGTCGTGGCGGTTGCCGGGAAAGCTTTGACAGGCGAGGATCCATCCGTGTCGGTCGCAGGCGGTTTGGATGGTGTAGGCAAAGACTTCTTTGTGCTCGCCTTTGTGAAAGAGGCCGCTTTCGGGATCGGTGGTGGATTGGGTGATGGTGGTGGTATCGCTGGGCGGGTTTTTCGGTGGTTTGAGGTCGTCTTTTCCGTGTGCGTTTCGATCGTCGGCAATTTCTTTTTCCAGCTGTTGTTGGTAGCTTCGCACGTGTTTCTTCACTGTGGCTTTTTTGTTTTTGTGGCGATTGGCATGGGCTTTGACGTGGGTGGCATCGACGAATTGGAGGCGTGTGTCGACGAAGCCTTGATCCATGGCTTGTTGAAGGATGTTGGTAAAGATGGACTCGAATAGGTCGGTGTCTTGAAAACGCCGACGGTAATTTTGCCCAAAGGTGGTGAAGTGGGGGATTTTATCGTAGAAGTCGAGTCCCAAGAACCAACGATAGGCCAGGTTGACTTCGACTTCTTTGATGGTTTGGCGCATGCTGCGAATGCCATAAAGGTGTTGAAGGAAGACGAGTTTAATGAGAACCACGGGGTCGATGCTTGGCCTTCCGTTGTCTGGGCAGTAAAGGTCTTCAACAAGATCATAGATGAAGTCGAAGTCCACGTAACGGTCAATTTTTCGCAAAAGATGATCTGTCGGCACGAGTTGATCCAGAGCGATCATTTGAATTTGTTCTACTTTTTTCTTGTCTTCTTTGTGCAGCATAGCAACCTCCTTTTTCTCTATTTTACTATAATTGAGGCGGATGCTGTTTGATGACACAAAAAAGGGAGGGTGAATCGGGTGATTCTCCCTCCCTTTGTCATCACTCTGAGGTGTGCATGACGCACACCTTGGGCTTCGGACAAACCTCGGATTTCATTCGGGGTTTGTTTTTTTATGGCTCTATAATATCCATTGGGGAGTAAGCTCCTCAATGGATATTTTTGTGCAAAAAGATAGCACTTGTTTTCCCTATCGCCTAAAATTAAATCACCACAAAATAATAAAGGGGGTCAAACAAGTGCAAAACAATATTACCACATTACTTTTAGGAATCCAAGACGTCGAGGTTACCGCTGTTTTAGAAGAAAGACGGCTCATTACCATTGACTGCAAACCCGTTCATGATCGGGTTTGTCCTCACTGTGGCTCGACCCACGCTTGGGTCCATGATCACCGGGAGCAAGTGCTTCGGGACGCACCGATGCGCCGAAAGCACGTGCTTCTGCGGGTTAAGAAGACACGGTATGAAGGATGTTGGTAAAGATGGACTCGAATAGGTCGGTGTCTTGAAAACGCCGACGGTAATTTTGCCCAAAGGTGGTGAAGTGGGGGATTTTATCGTAGAAGTCGAGTCCCAAGAACCAACGATAGGCCAGGTTGACTTCGACTTCTTTGATGGTTTGGCGCATGCTGCGAATGCCATAAAGGTGTTGAAGGAAGACGAGTTTAATGAGAACCACGGGGTCGATGCTTGGCCTTCCGTTGTCTGGGCAGTAAAGGTCTTCAACAAGATCATAGATGAAGTCGAAGTCCACGTAACGGTCAATTTTTCGCAAAAGATGATCTGTCGGCACGAGTTGATCCAGAGCGATCATTTGAATTTGTTCTACTTTTTTCTTGTCTTCTTTGTGCAGCATAGCAACCTCCTTTTTCTCTATTTTACTATAATTGAGGCGGATGCTGTTTGATGACACAAAAAAGGGAGGGTGAATCGGGTGATTCTCCCTCCCTTTGTCATCACTCTGAGATGCGTCGGTGCGCATCTGAATTATTTCTTTTCCTCTTCGGCCCATTTCTTCCACACGTCGGGCGCGTGGCCCAAGACCGCCCGCTTTTTGCTCCGTACGATAGGCAGCTTCATGACGCTCGGGTGATCGATAATATAGGCCTCTTTGCTTTCATCCGTCGCGTACTTCACATAGGCCAGGCCGTCGGCGTCTTTGGAGTTTTCGTCGATCCAGGCGTCCAGGCCGCCGATGGAGGATGTAATGGAATCGAATTCGCCCCACGACATTTCCACTTCATTTAAATCAATAAACTGAAATTTAATGCCCCGCTCCTTAAAAAAGCGCTGGGCTTTTTTCGTGTCGTTATTTTTCTTCGTGCCGAAAATTTGAATGGCCATGGCTCTCCTTCTTTCTGTTATACTGAGGGTATGAAACATTTAAACAAACGCTTACGAACATTTTTACTGATTGTACTGGCTCTGGCGGCGTCCTTTACCGCCAAAGAGGGCCTTTCTCCCGCGCCAAGCGCCACGAGCGGCGTCACAGTGAAGCGGGTAGTGGACGGGGACACGCTCATTATCGACGACGGCAAGGACACCCGGGTGCGACTCATCGGTGTGGACACGCCGGAGACGGTGAAGCCACGGGGCCGCGTGGAGCCTTGGGGAAAAGAGGCCTCGGATTTTTCGAAGAAGACCCTTACGGGAAAGTCCGTCTATTTGGAATACGACGAGGAAAAAGAGGACCATTACGGCCGCACTCTGGCCTATATTTGGACGGAAGACCCGAGGAAAAGCGACAAGCCCAAGGAGGAGATCCTCTTTAACTACCAATTGGTGGCCTCCGGCTACGCCCGGGAGCGGGCCTACGGGCCCAACACGAAGTATCAGGCTATTCTCCACGAAGGGGAGATCGTCGCCATGGATCACGTGCGGGGCATTTGGGCCGTGGAGGGAAAGGAAGGGCCGGCCAAGGGCAATAAAAAGAGCAAGATCTATCATTTGCCTTCGGACAAATCCTACGATAGGGTGTCGCCGCAGAATACGGTGATTTTCGAAAACGCCATGGAGGCGGAGCGCGCCGGCTATCAACGCACCTTCAGCCGCTAGTTGTTTACGGCCCTGTTCTTATGAACGGGGCTGTTTTTTTGCGGAAATTTTTATCCCCGCGCCTTTCGCGGGGCTTTCATCCGGAATGTATTTTATCAATATGGTGATGGATTTACTTATTCAACGGCCCGACATAGAGGAGCTCCTTGGGCAGGATGCGCACTTTCACAGGCCCTTTTTCCCGGAAGTTCTCCCCGTCTAAATTGACATTAGCCTCTTCGAGAAGGGTAAATTCCATGGACTGAGCGGATCGGCGCACCATGTCTTTTTTCCAAAGGCGATCTTTTCCCGCAAAGAGACAGATCAAAAAGGGCAGTATGAATTTCAATCGGCTCTTGCCCGCCCCTAAAAAGAGGAGTTCGCCGGAAAAGGGGCTTGCCTCGGGAAAAATGGGAAAGCCGCCGCCGTAATAGCCGCCGTTTCCTATGGTAAAGAGGGTCCAGCGCGTGAGGGCGAGGCCTTCTTTTTTTATGGTCACGGGACGATAGGTAAACAGCGTCTTTACCACGCTTATGGTGTAACTGAAGGGGCCGAAACGCTTCATGCCGTCGCTGTTATTGGCGTTTACGTCGGCGTCGAATCCCACGGAAGCGATATTGATAAAGTAGCGATCGTTCCACATGGCGAGATCCATGGGGCGAGGCGCCGCTTTTTTCGCTTCTTTTAATATAGTGAACATATCTCCCTTCAGGCCCAAGGATCTGGCGAAGTCGTTGCCGCTTCCCGCCGGCACGACGGTGAGTTTTCGCGCCGCAGTCTTCATCATGGCGTTGACCACGGCAAAGATGGTGCCGTCGCCGCCTACGGCCACGAAGTGATCGTACTCGGCCAAGTCCTTCGCCTCGTAGTCAGATATGGAGCCCTGTGCCATGGCGTAGTCCTCTTTCCACACGCTCTCGGCGGCCGCCTCCCGCCGCTTCTCCCCTGTGAGGCGAGGGCTCAGGACGAAAAGGGTCTTCATGCCCGGTGAAATGCCCGCACTTCGCCATGCACCTCGACCATCACCTCGGTCATGGCCTGAATTTTTTCCCGATAAACGCCTTTGGTGGCCTCGTCTTTTAAGGCAGCCACATTGAGCATGGCCGTGTCTTTGGCGCCGTTAAAGGCCGTAAGGGCCAGATCTGCCGCCATGGTGAGGTCGCTCAGGGCTTCGTCGCCGATAAATTCTTCCTGGGCCTTCAGGGTTTTGACCACGCCCAATACCGCTTCCATGGTGGATAGGGGCACGTCGATGGCCCGCTTATAGCCTTCTTCGATGGCGAGGCTGCGAATTTTTTTCTCTTCCTCCGTGGTCTTTGCCATGCGAAAGGCCTTCAGCACGTCGTCGAAAGAGGTGCTGTCGTCGTCGATGTTTTTTTGGAGTATCTCGGAAAATTTCCCGTAGGCCGTGGCTTTATCCTCGGCTTTCGAAAGATTCAACACCATGGCGGCGAGGGATGCGGCCAGGGCGCCGCAGAGGGCGGCGATGGAGCCGCCGCCGGGGACGGAACTCGTGTCCTCGGCTTTTTTAATGTAATCTGTTAAGCTCATATTCGCTAATTTCATATGCGCATAATTCCTTCCATGACGACACAGGCTTTGCCGCCCACGTAAATCGCGCCGTCGATTTCATCGAGGACGATCTCCGAGGGCCGGCCGATTTCTTCCCCTTGGCTGCAGGTGATTTTTCTTCGGGCCAAGCGATTTTTTTCCTTTAAATAGGCGTACATGGCGCCGCTTGCCGTCCCCGTGCCGGATTCCTCCCAAATGCCCACGGAGGGAGCGAAATTCCTCTGAACGACGCATCCGTCCCCGTCGTAAGAAAAGAGATGGAAGCATTGGCAGCCGTATTTTTCCGTAAGACGAGCCATGCGTCGGCGCTTGGGCTCCATCTTTTTCAGCACGGCCTTCTCTCTTACGGGAATGACCATGGCCCTGATTCCCGCGTCGATGACGGCGGGCTTTAATTCTGCGTCGAGATCCTCAAGGTCCAACTTAAAGGCCTCGGCCACTTCCCGGACATCCTCTATTTCTTCCACGAGCTTCATTTTCGGCAGCTCGATCTGTACGAAGCTCACTTTTTCTTCATGAAATTGAATTTTTACCCGCAGGGCGCCGGCCTTGGTATACTGGCGAATCTGCACCTCTTCTTCCCGTCCGTTGATGTAGCCGAGATGCGCCAAGGTCCAAAAGGTCCCCAGGGCCGCGTGACCGGAGAGGGACACCTCCTTCACCGGAGAAAAGTAGCGTACGTGGTAAATATCCGTGTCCAATCGGCGAACGCAGGTGGTTTCCGAGTGCTTCAGCTCCCGCGCCGCCTTCAGGCATTCCTCGTCGGTCATTTTTCCCTCGGTGAGCACCACGCCCGAAGGATTTCCAACGAAGGAGCGGTCTGTGTATGCGTCCGCAACGAAGTATCTGTATTCCCTAACCATCGATGTCTTCTCCCAAAATAATGTCGCAAAGGCGCATTAAATCCGCCTCCGTGTAGTAGTCGATGACGATTTTTCCCTTCTCGTGATTGCCTTTGATCTCCGTCTTCGTACCCAAGACCTCCATCAGGCTGTTTTCCAAATAACTGTAGTAGCCCTGATGGCTCTTCGCCTTATTCGTCGACTTTTTCGTGTTTTCCGTGCTCTCGGCGATGGTTTGGCCCTCGTCCACCATGCGCTTCGCCTGCTTGATCTGCTCCCTGCCGTCTTTTACGGAGAGCAGGAGTTTGCCCTGACTGATGGAAAGTTCTTCTCGTCGAAGCATTTCCTTGACCACGGGCTCGAGCTTCAACAGGCGCAAGCTGTTGGCGATGTAGGGGCGGGATTTGCCTACGAGGCCGGCGATTTTTTCCTGGGTGTACTTGTATTTCTTTCTTAATGTATCGTAGGCCTCGGCCTCTTCCATGGGATTTAAGTCTTCCCGCTGAATGTTTTCGATAAGGGAAATTCGATCGCCTTTTTCCTCGTCCACGTCGATGAAGCGCACGGGGACTTCTTTTAATCCGGCCTTCTTCGCCGCCCTGAGCCGCCGCTCACCGGCGATTAAGAGGTTTTTGTCCCCGTCTTTTTTAATTAAGAGGGGTTGAAGCACGCCCACGGCCTCAATACTTTCCGCCAATTCCTCGATGCTCTCTTCGGAGAAGTGCTTTCTCGGCTGATGGGGATTGGCTTCGATAACGTTCACCGCCAAGGTCTCGGAAGTTTTCTCTTCTTCCTGTTGGGGCCCGAAAAAATTATCCAGACCGCGACCTAAACCCCGTTTCTTTTCCATCAGGACCTCCTCTTTTCAACTTCGTCGGCCAAAGACGCGTAGGCCTTTGCGCCGCGACTGTTTTTGTCGTAATCCATAATGCTCATGCCGTAGGAAGGCGCCTCCGCCAGGCGCACGTTTCTCGGGATCACCGTGGAGAAAACGGCGTCTTTAAAGTAGTTCTTTACCTCTTCCACCACCTGCATGCTGAGATTCGTTCGGCCGTCATACATGGTGAGGAGCACGCCCTCGATTTCCAAATCGGGATTAAAGCCGCCCCGCACCAGCTGAATGGATTCCATAAGCTGCGACAGGCCTTCCAAGGCGTAGTATTCGCATTGCACGGGAATCAGAATGCCGTCCGCCGCTGTAAGGGCCAAGATGGAAAGAATTCCCAAGGACGGCGGGCAGTCCATGACGATGTAATCGTAGCCCTCGAGCTCGGCGATGCGATCCTTCAGCACCGTCTGCCAATCGTCCCTTCGGGCAAATTCGATTTCGATCCCAGCCAAACCGGCACCGGAGGGGATAATGGACAAATTCTCTTTCACCTGAACGGCGAAATCTCCCTCGGCTCCAAGAAGGTAATCGTAAATCATTTCCTCACGATCTTTTTCTATGTTTAATCCGCTAGTGGCGTTCCCCTGCGGATCTAAATCCAAAATCAACACGCGATGGCCCTTATTTGCCAGGGCATCTGCTAAATTTATTACTGTGGTTGTCTTGCCGACGCCGCCTTTTTGATTAAAGACGGCAATGCTTCTCGTCATAATGCCACTCCCTTCTTTCATATAGTATCAAAGCTTCGGGCAAATAAAAAGAGCGGAGTGTTCCATGTGGAACATTTCCGCTCAATTATTTTTTTCTTCTGTTTTTGTTCCGTCATCGATTGTTCCACGTGGAACATTTTTGTCCTCTCGTTTTAAATAGATGACTTTTTCCTCGTCGGTCTTGCTGTTCGTTATGACGATGCGCTCGTGGTCGTCGTCCGTATTCTCCGGGTGCTCTTCTTTTTCTCGGGCCATGCGACGCTCCTTTAGATACTCGCTTCTGGCGTCCACGTATTCACGGCGGGAGAGAAAGATTAAATAGAGGGCCGCGACAATGGCCACGGCGGGGAAGAGGAAGCGGATCGGCTCGATAAATAAACCCCCAGCGCCCATGTAGGCGGCGCCGCTTACGAGACACAGGAGGATTAAAACCGCAGCCGTCTTCGTGCGTTTTTTGTAGAGATTGTAGATAAGAAATGCCAGTGCCGGAATATAAAAGATCATATTAGAGAGGATCCTTCCGCGGTTTGCCGCCGCCTCGCGGATATTTCTCCGGCGTTCCCTTCACCTTTTTAATGACCACCAAATGGCGCTCGTCGCCGCCGGGAAGTCGGAGGTCCACAATTTCCTCGAGCTGTCCGCCTAAAATCTCTATGGCCCGTTTGGCTTCCTCAACTTCTTCCACACCTTCGGCGCCCTTCATGGCAATAAGATGGCCGCCTAGGCGCACAAAGGGAAGGCAGTATTCCGCCAAAATGGGAAGCCGCGCCACAGCGCGGGAGACGACGAGTCCGTATTGCTCGCGGAATTTTCTGTCCCGCCCGGCTTCTTCGGCCCGACCGTGGAAGGTGCTTACATTGGTAAGGCCCAGCTCCTTCACCACGTGATCCAGAAAAGTAATCCGCTTATTTAAGCTGTCCATAAGATGCACGTCCCGCTCCGGCGACACCATGGCGAGCACCATGCCGGGAAAGCCGGCGCCGGTGCCTAAATCCAGAATCTTTCCCGTGCCCTCATAGGCCGCCGTCAATGTGGGGGTGAGGGAGTCGATAAAATGTTTGTTCATCATATCGTCTTCGTCGGTGATGCGGGTGAGGTTCATGCGCTCGTTCCAGTCCAAGAGGATGTCGCCGTAGCGATCGAAGGCCTTGGTGGGGATCTCTACGGGAAATTGCTTCAGATAGTCCTTACGCGTCTGCCAGTTCATTTGCCGCCTCCCTGTGTTTCTGTTCCAAATAAATTAAAAGGACATTAATATCCGCCGGGCTCACGCCGCTGATGCGGCTCGCCTGTCCCACGGACTCCGGTTGAATCTTCGAGAGCTTTTCCTTGGCTTCGTTTCTCAAACCGCCGATGGCGCCGTAATCCAGGTCCTTGGAAAGCATTTTCGTCTCCATCTTCCGGAACTTTTGAATTTGCGCCGCCTGCTTTTCGATGTAGCCCTTGTAGCGAATATCCGTCTCCACCTCGTCGATGACGTGGCGGGGAAGTGCCGGCCTATCGGGATCGAAGACGGCCAGTCGATCGTAGGTCAGCTCCGGCCGCTGCATAAGGTTTAACAGGGGCGTAGCGTTTTTAAGGGTGGCCGAACCGAGATCCGCCAGCTTTTCGATGTTTTCGTCCGTGGGATTGATCTGAATGGAGGCCAGGCGCGCCCGTTCCTTTTCGATGGCATCCCGTCGCTCCAGGAACTTTTCGTACTGTTCGTCGCCCACCAAACCGATTTCCCGCCCAAGCTCTGTGAGACGCAGATCCGCATTGTCCTGGCGCAGGGTAAGGCGATACTCCGCACGAGCCGTCATCATGCGGTAGGGCTCTCGGGTGCCCTTGGTGACGAGATCGTCGATTAAGACGCCGATATAGGCCTGATCCCGCCCCAAGATAAAAGGTTCTTTGCCCTCGATGGAAAGGGCCGCGTTGATTCCCGCCATGAGTCCTTGGGCCGCCGCCTCTTCGTAGCCGCTGGAGCCGTTGATCTGGCCCGCCATGTAGAGATTCGGCGCGTCGGTGACCTGAAGGCTTAACCGTAGTTTCGTGGCGTCGATGGCGTCGTACTCGATGGCATAGGCCGGGCGCATAAATTCGCAATTTTCCAGGCCGTCGATCTTTTTGTAGAGGGCCATTTGCACCTCTACAGGTAGGGAGGAAGAGACGCCCTGAACGTAGATTTCTTTCGTGTGGAGCCCCTCCGGCTCGAGAAAGACCTGGTGGCGATCCCGATCGGCGAAGCGAGTCACCTTGTCTTCAATGGAAGGGCAGTAGCGGGGGCCGATGCCCTCGATGTCTCCCATGGCCATGGCGGAGCGATGGATGTTTTCCCGAATGATTTCGTGGCATTCAGGGGTCGTGTAAGTTAAGTAGCATTTAATCTGCTCCTTCTCACTGTAATCCACGTCGAAATTGGAGAAGGAGAAAGGCACGATGGTTTCATCGCCCATTTGCACGTCCATGCCCGTAAAGTCGATAGAATCCCGGTGCACCCGCGCCGGCGTTCCGGTCTTCATGCGCATGGTCTTAAGGCCCAGGCCCTCGATGGCGGCGGTAAGCTGATTGGCCGGTTGCATGCCGTCGGGGCCGGAAGCGTAGTTCACCTCGCCCATAAATACCCGGCCGCGGAGGTAGGTTCCCGTAGCTAAAATGGTCTTCTTGGATTTATAAATGGCGCCGCTCTTGCCGATAACGCCTGAAACTTCCCCGTCTTCCATGTAAAAATCCACGGCCTCGTCCTGAATCAGGTGGAGATTTTTCGTGTTTTCCAAAGTCTCCTTCATGGCGGCGTGGTAGTCCCACTTGTCCGCCTGAGCCCTGAGGGAGTGGACCGCCGGGCCCTTGGAGCGATTCAACATGCGGCATTGGATAAAGGTCTTGTCGATGTTTCTTCCGATTTCGCCGCCCAATGCGTCGATTTCCCGCACCAAGTGGCCCTTACCTGTGCCCCCTACATTGGGATTGCAGTTCATGGCCGCCACGGCATTTAAATTAATGGTAAGAATGGCCACAGAATGGCCCATGCGCGCCGCCGCCAGGGCCGCTTCGCAGCCCGCATGGCCCGCGCCGACGACGACGATATCGACGGTTTTCGCTAAAAAATTCATTTTCGCTCCTTATTTTCCGATACAAAATTTAGAGAATACGTGGTCCAAGACTTCCTCGCCGGCGGTTTGGCCGGTGATTTCGCCTAATTTCAAAAACGCGTCCTCCACGTAGACCTCGGCGAGATCCAGTCCGACCCCCGAACGTATGTCCTCTACCGCCTTCGAGAGGGATTCCACGGCTTCCGCGAGAAGAAGCTTGTGGCGCAGGGAATAGATCTGTATCTCGTCTTCTTCGATGGTGCCGGAGAGGAACCAGGATTCGATCAAATCCTCCACGGCAGCCAGGCCCTCGTCTCGAATAAAGCTGGTCTCGATGACGGCGCCCGGGAAATAGGCCTCCATGGCTTCTTTGTCCAACACCGACCCGAGATCCTGCTTATTTAAGAGGCAAATCACCCGCTTGTCCTTGATCCGCTCGATGATTTCCATGTCTTCTTCTTCAAGGGGGCGGGAGGCGTCGAAGAGGGCGATAATGAGATCCGCCTCTTCCATGCTCGCCATGGCCCGCTCGATGCCGATCTGCTCGATGGTGTCCTGGGTCTTTCGAATCCCCGCCGTGTCCTGAATGCGAAGGTGGATCCCGTCCAGGGAGTAACTCGCCTCGAGCACGTCCCGAGTGGTGCCGGGAATGTCCGTGACGATGGCCTTGTCTTCCCGGAGCATTTTATTTAAAAAGGAACTCTTTCCCACATTGGGCTTGCCTACAATGGCCGTGGCGATGCCTTCCTGTACCAATTTCCCTCGGGTAAAGGTGGATTCCAAGGCCTTCATTTCGGCTAAAATGGCCTCGCAGGTAGTGATCAGGGCGCTTACATCCACGGGCTCCACCTCTTCCGTGGAAAAGTCGATGTCCGCCACCAAATGGGCCAAAGTGTCCTTGATCCGCGTGCGGAAGCCCTCGATCTTTCGGTACAAATGGCCGGTGAGCTGACGGGCGCTCTGCTTTTGGGCCGAGACGCTTTCCGCTTCGATCATGTCGATAATGGCCTCGGCTTCCGTTAAATCAAGCTTTCCGTTTAAAAAGGCGATCTTCGTAAACTCGCCCCGCTTCGCCGGCTCCGCCCCGGCGGAAATAAAGCAGTTTAAAATGCGCTCCAGGCCGATGCGACTGCCGTGGGCCTGAATTTCCACCATGTCCTCGCCGGTGTAGCTGAAGGGTGCGCGAAAGGCCACGGCCAAGACCTCGTCCACCACCTCGCCTTCGGAGACGATGTGGCCGTAGAGAAGCTTTCGGTCGTTTGCAGGATCTTCAAGACTCTGTTTGCCCCGAAAAAAGCCGCAGGCCAGAGAAATGGCCGCATCTCCGCTTAATCGCACGATGCCGATCCCCGCGGGAGACTTTGCCGTAGATATAGCCGCAATTGTCATAGTAGTCAACCTTTCCTATAAAAAAGCCTTCATAGAGACTATGAAGGCTGGGATGTATCCTTATGAATGACGACGCGCCTGTGGGGATCTTTCCCCTCGCTCCGCGTTCGAATGCCGTCGACATTGGCCAGGCAGGCGTGAATGATGCGCCTTTCCTGTGCATTCATCGGCTCCAATTTAATGGATTTATTCGTCTTTAATACTTTGTTCGCCGTCTTGCCGGCGATGCGCTTCAGCACCTGCTCCCGCTTTTTGCGGTAGCCGCTGCAGTCCACGATGACCCGGCGAAATTCTTCGCTCCGTTGGTTCACCATGGCGGAAAGCACGATTTGAATGCCGTTTAACGTGGATCCGTGCTTGCCGATGACAATGCCCGTCTCCTCTTTCTTGCCGTCGATGGACACGTCGATCTCATTTTCATTGAAATCCACGGATAGGGTATAGGCCAAGTCCATGGCCCCCATAATTCGGTCGATGTAGTCGCGAATCATGGCTTCCATTTCCTCGTCGTTTAAGCGCTCGAAAGCCGGTTCCTCCGGCGTGGCTTCGGCTTCTTCCTCTTCTTCGGATTCTGCGAAAACCTCGTCCGATTCCTCATCTTCCACCGCTTCTTGCGCTTCTTGTTGAGCCTTTTCGTCCAAAACCGTGCGCACGGTTTGGATTTCTTCATCCTTTAAAATGGATTCCACAATGTCCTTGTGGTCCATTTTTTTCTTCACCTTGACAATAGCATCCTTGCCCCCAATCAGCCCTAAAAAGCCGCCGGAGGGCTCTTCAATTACTTCGATTTCCACCTCACCTGGGGTGGCTTTCAACTCGAGGAGGGCCTTTTCCACGGCCTCGTCGATGGTTTTTGCCGATTGAATGGAGAAATTCATGCTATGCCTCCGCTTCTTTTTCTTTTTCGATAATTTTGTTGCTCACATATTGTTGGAAAATCGTGTAGATACTACCGACGATCCAGTACAAGACCAAACCCGCCGCCATCTTTCTCGCGAAAACAAAGATCATAATGGGCATCATCATGGACATGGTGCGCATCATTTGCTCCGATTGCTCCGTAGACGGGGCCTTGTTGCTCTTTTGCACGATGTAGGTGGATAGCCAGGTAAAAAAGGCTGCTATAATAGGGAAAATCATCCCCGTAGGGTCCACCTTATCGAGGTTTTGAATAAAAAAGAAATTCTTCTGTATGGACGCGTAAAATTCCGGATTCGTAAAGGCAAATTTCGTCGGAAACATAAAGATCCGATAAAAAGCCAAGAGAACGGGGAATTGAACCAGCATGGGCAAACAGCCGCTTAAAGGATTAAATTGTGCTTCCTTGTAGAGCTGAGACTGTTTTTGCGCCAAGAGCTGGGGGTCTTTTTCGTATTTTTTTTGAATTTTTTTCATTTCCGGCTGCAATTTCGCCATCTTCAACTGGTTTTTCGTTTGGAATAAATTCAAAGGCAAAAGGGCCAAACGGAAAAGCAGGGTCGTGATAATAATGGAAATCGCATAAAAGGAAATCATCTTCGGTTCCGAGCCGATTCCCGCCAAGAAATTGTAAATGGCGTGGAGAAGGGTGCCGAAGAAACTCGCTAAAGCGTTAATCAAGTGAACTTCCTCCTAATCTCTATGGAAGTGGATCATAGCCGCCCTTATGAAAAGGGTGACAGCGTAAAACGCGCCTTACGGTTAAATAAAGCGCCTTAAAGAACGGGTATGTTGAAAAAGCTTCGTAGCCGTATTGGCTGCACGTCGGATAAAACCTGCAGTGCGCCCCGGGCAATACATAAGGAGAAATCACTTTTTGGTAAAAACGAATCAGTCCCAAGGCCAAAGTCCTCATGACTTTTTGCCCCCCTTTAGAAACTTCGATACGCGAAACAGATGGTAAAAGGCGGATTTCATGGTTTTAAAATCTAAATCCGCCACATTATTTTTGACGACGATGACGTAATCGTAGCCCGGCGTGAGGCGCGGATACGCTTCCTGATAAAGGGCTTTCAGCCGTCTTTTTATTTTATTACGAACAACGGCCTTGCCCACCTTCTTGTTGATGGAAAAACCCATCCTGGAATGGGCCAGGCCGTTTCGCTTGACGTAAAGAGTAAAATTTCTGTTACCGAACGTTTTTCTCTTCCTATATACTTTTTTAAAATCCCCGTCTTTCGTCAGAAAGTACTTTTTTTCCATGGATTATGCGGAAAGTCTTTTTCTTCCCTTAAGTCTGCGGGCGCGCAAAACCTTACGACCGCCGCGCGTTCTCATGCGTGCACGAAAACCGTGTTCTCTTTTTCTTTGTTTGCGTTTCGGTTGGTACGTTCTTTTCATGATTACACCTCCTCTGTCGGGATAAAAAAATGCCCAATGGACCTATTTTTTTTAAATACACTCTATATATTATAGGGACTCATCCCCTTGAAGTCAATGAATATAGAGGAATTTCCTCCCTCTCCTCGCAAAAAAAATCGCCGAAGGACGGATTTTTAAAGGCCCGTGAAGGCGCCGGACATGTTGATAACTTTTTTATATTTGTGTATAATTATTTCGAGCCTGTGAATAAAAAGATTGCCTGTCGATACATTGTAGTTATTCACACTCTGTGTATAACTTGTTGATAAGTATCTTCTTTTCACAGAATTTCCCGTAAAATACGAAAAAATAGTCCCGGTTTATAAACAAATGCATTTCGAGTCATTGTTCATAAACAGTTTATCCCCACAATCCACAATCTTGTGGATTTTTTCATCCATAGAGATTTTTCCACATGTGAATATGTTAATACATAGCTTTAAGGAGCGAACGTCTATGTCAACCGATGTTAAAACCCTGTGGGACGATGCCTTTCAATTGATTCTCGAAGAAAACCTCTACGAGTCCCAAATCAATACCTGGTTTCGCCCGATTCAACCCATCGCCATTCGCGACGACGCCTTGATCTTAGGCGTGAGCCGTGAATTCGTCTTAAATCATTTAAAAAAGAACAACAACAATTACAAAAACCTCATTCGCCGCGTCGTAAAAGAAGCCGGCGGAAGGGATTTGGACATTCAATTCGTCCTCACCGCCGACGGGGAGGGCCGGGCCATGCCTGCGGAAAATGCCGCCGAATCCCTGTCTCACTTAAATCCGAAATACACCTTCGACTCCTTCGTCGTGGGCCAGTCCAATCAATTTGCCCACGCAGCCTCCTTGGCCGTGGCGGAAAATCCCATCGAAGCCCACGCCAACCCCTTGTTTATCTACGGCGGCGTCGGCCTGGGTAAAACCCACTTAATGCATGCCATCGGCCATTTTATGCATCGAAACGATCCGAACAAGCGGATTTTGTACGTGACCAGCGAGCAGTTTACCAACGAATTTATCGCATCCATTCAAACCAATCGCAACGAGGAATTCCGCAGAAAGTATCGGTCCCAAGACCTGCTTTTAATCGACGACATTCAATTTATCGCCGACAAGGAATCCACCATGGACGAGTTTTTCCACACCTTTAACGAGCTCCACGCCCGGGACAAGCAAATTGTACTCACCAGCGACAAGCCGCCGAAGGACATTCAAAAACTGGAGCAGCGGCTTATTTCCCGCTTCGCCTGGGGCCTCGTGGTGGACATTCAGGCGCCGGATCTGGAAACCCGCATCGCTATATTAAGGAACAAAGCCGAAAGCGACGGCTTCGACGTTCCCGACGAGGTGATCAATTACATCGCCACCCACGTAAAGAGCAATATCCGTGAACTGGAAGGGGCCCTTTCTCGGGTTACGGCCTATTCCAAACTCACCACCGGCGTCATTACGGAAGAGACGGCGGCGACAGTGCTGAAAGATATTTACGAAAACAACCGACCCGTCGCCATTACGGTGGAGCGAATCAAGGACGTGGTTTGCGAAAAGTATCAATTAACTGTGGAGCAAATGGACAGCAAAAAGCGCTCACGCCCCTTGGCCTATCCCCGACAAATCGCCATGTACCTGACCCGGGAGCTGACGGATATGTCTCTTCCGAAAATCGGTCAGGAATTCGGCGGAAGGGATCACTCCACGGTGATTCACGCCTGCGATAAGATCAAAGACGATATGGAAAAAGACACCAATCTCTACGTCACCATCGAATCGTTGAAAGAAACCATTAAGGGCAATTAGTCGGATTGTGGATAAAAGAGAAACCATCCACGGGGATATCCATAAATTATCCACAGGATGATCACGACGCGGATCCTTTTAAAGGGGACTATCCACAAATTCACAGCCCCTACTACGAATACGAAGTACTAATCTAATAGTTGAGGAGGAAAGCATTTGAAATTTCAAATCGAAAAATCCGCATTGGCTTCCATCGTCTCCACCGTCTCCCGGGCCATTTCAGCAAAGACGAGCATGCAAATATTGGAAGGCATCTACATGGAGGCCACGGAAGATCAATTGATCCTAAGAGCCACGGACACGGAAATCTCCATGGAATCCCGCCACGCCTGTTTCGTGGAAGAGGCGGGAAGCATCGTATTAAATGCCTCTTTATTCGGAGACATTGTGCGCAAGCTCCCCAACGCCATGGTGCATATAAAAAGCGAAGGTCAAAAGCTTTCCCTGGTCTGCGAGCAGTCGGAATTTGAAATTATGGGCCAAAATCCGGAGGAATACCCGCAGCTGCCGGAACTGGGCGGCGAAGAAAAAATCGTGGTCACCGGCGAAGCCTTGCTAAAGGCCTTTAAAGAGACCCAATTCGCCACATCCAACGACGACATGCGCATCGTCTTAACCGGCGTGCTCCTAGACGTTCAGCCGGAAGGCATTACCTTCGTGGCCTTGGACGGCTACCGCATGGCCTTGAGCCGCATTCGTGGAGAACAGTCCGTGCGTCGGGATTTAATCTTGCCGGCGAGAGGCGTGTCGGAAATCACAAAGCTCATCGACGAAACCAAGACCCTTACGCTGGAAATCGGAAACAACCACGTCTTGATTCAATTCGACGAGACGAAATTTTTCACCAAGCTCTTAAACGGCGAATTTTTCCGCTACAACAGCCTGATCCGCACGGAGCACGACGTGAAAGTGACCTGTGACAGAAAACAGTTAATCGACGCCTTGGAGCGGGCCAGTTTAATGACGGGCAAGGAGCGAAACGGCTTGGTGCGTCTGGAAATTAAAGACGATCAAATCGAAATCCTCTCCAATTCCGAAGTAGGGAAGGTTCACGAAACCATTCGCGCCGAAAAGACGGGGAATGATCTCACCATCGCCTTTAACGCTCGCTACTTATTGGAAGGAATTCGCGTCATGGACGAGGAGACCATTTCCCTCGGCTTTACCGACGCGGTGAATCCCTGCATTATTACGCCCTTGGAAGGGACGGACAGCCTGTATCTCGTCTTGCCCGTAAGGTTGGCCAATCTATGAAAATAACGACGGACTACATTAAGCTCGACAGCTTTTTAAAATACGTGCAGTGGGTGGATTCCGGCGGCATGGCTAAAATGGTGGTCTCCGACGGCCTGGTCTATGTAAACGGCGAAATGGAACATCGCCGGGGCAGAAAGCTCTACCCGGGCGATGTGGTGGAGTTTATGGGAGAAAAAGACACCATTGAGAAGGACGAGACCCATTTGTCGGAATAGAACATTTGTACTATACTAAGGGAAACGAATGAAAATTCAACGGGGCGGGAGGACGATGTGTTTGTATCTGAATTAAACATGGTCTCGTTTCGAAACCATCGCCGCCTTTTTGTGGATTTGGAACCGAAAATGTATCGCATCATCGGGCCCAACGGCACGGGTAAGACGAATTTTTTAGAGGCCATTTACTTAGCCATGACGGGGCGCAGTTTTAAAACCGCTTCGTTAAAAGAAGTGATCGCCTTCGGCGAGGAGAGCGCCTTTGTGGCGGCCACCGTGGTCATGGACGACTTCGCCAGGGACATGGAGATCACCGTAAAAAAAGACAAGCGCCGCTTTCTCAGGGATCACAATCCCGTAAAAAACACCTCGGCCTACGGTCGGGGCATGGGCGTGGTGCTTTTCGAGCCCGGGCACTTGCAGATGGTGCAGGGCGCCCCATCGCGGCGCCGGGCATTTATCGACGACATGCTCCGCATGCTCTCTCCCGCCTACGACGAGGCCTACACGTCCTACTACCACGTACTCTATCAGCGAAACGTCGTACTCAGAAAGCTTCGGGATATGGATCTTTTAGACGTCTACGACCGAAGTTTGGCAAATTACGCGGCGGTGATTTTAAGGGAGCGGCTGAAATTTTTAAAGCGCATGGCCGCCTCCGTTTCGACCTATTACGAAGCCATCGCAGGCGAGGGCGAGGGCCTGGAGCTGCGCTACAAGGCGTCTTTTCCCGTGGTCTTGGACGGGGAGTTGGAGACTGCCTTTTACGAAAGCCTGAAGGCGAGGCGCGAAACGGATCGGGAGCGGGGGCGGACGTCCATCGGCCCCCACTTGGACGATTTGTCTTTTCTCTTAAACGGCGAGGAAGCGAAGAAATTCGCCTCCACGGGCCAGATACGAAGCATCGTCTTGGCCATGAAGTGCATGGAAATCGACCGCATCGGCGAGCAGGTGGGCGAAGCCCCGGTGGTGCTTTTAGACGACGTCTTGTCGGAGCTGGACGAGAAGCGGCGGCGGATGTTGCTTTCTATGATTAAAGGCCAATGCTTTATTACGGCGGCGGAGCCTATGGAGGCCTTGGAAGAGGCGGCGGAAGCCATTGATTTAATCGAATTAAAAAAGAGCGCAGACGATCTGCGCGAGGAGGATTTATGGTAAGGGAAAATGAATACAATGCCGGCAATATACAGGTATTAACGGGCCTCGAGCCGGTTCGTAAACGCCCGGGCATGTACATCGGGTCCACGGGTCCCAAAGGCTTGCACCACTTGGTCTACGAAGTGGTGGACAATTCCATCGACGAAATTTTAGCCGGCCGCTGCGATCAGGTCATTGTGGAACTGAACAAAGACGGCTCTGTTTCCGTGCGCGACAACGGTAGCGGCATTCCCGTGGACATTCATCCCCAAACGAAAAAATCCACCGTGGAAACCGTCCTTACCATTCTCCATGCCGGGGGGAAATTCGACAGCAATGCCTACAAAGTCTCCGGCGGCCTTCACGGCGTCGGCGTCAGCGTGGTCAACGCCCTGTCGAAAAAACTCATCGCCTACGTGCGACGGGAGGGAAAAGCCTTCGAACAGGTCTTTTCCAGAGGCATTCCTCAAACGGAACTTACCGTCGTGGAAGAAGGGGTGAAGGACACGGGCACCACCATTACCTTCTGGCCGGATGAAGACATATTTAAGGAAACCGTGGAATTCAGCCGGGAGGTATTGGCCCGCCGCTTCCGGGAAATGGCCTTTTTAAACAAGGGCGCCTACATTGAATTTATCGACCACCGAGACGAAGAGGAATTTAAGGAAATCTACCACTACGTCGGCGGCATAAAAAGCTATGTGGAATACATTAATCGGAACAAAAAGCCCATTCACGACAAAATTCTCTACGTGGACGAAACGGATTCAGACACCAATGTGGAAATTTCGATTCAGTACACGGACAGCTACCGGGAGACGGTCTTATCCTTCGCCAACAATATCAACACGGAAGAAGGGGGCACCCATTTATCGGGCTTCAGAAGCGCCCTTACCAAGAGCATTAACGAATACGGCAGAAAATACAATTACATTAAAGAAAAAGAAGAAAACCTCTCCGGCGACGATGTGCGGGAGGGGATCAGCGCCGTGATCAGCGTGAAGATTCCCGATCCCCAATTCGAAGGCCAAACCAAGGCCAAGCTCGGCAATTCCGAGACCAAGGCCATTGTGGAGCGGGTGTTGAACAATTACCTGGCCGCCTTTTTGGAAGAAAACCCGAAAATCGGAAAGATTATTTTAACGAAGGCCCTTTCCGCCCGCCGGGCCAGGGAAGCGGCGAGAAAGGCGCGGGATTTGACGCGGAAGCGCTCCATCTTAGATAACACGCCCCTTCCCGGCAAGCTCGTGGACTGCCAGTTAAACGACAACGAGAAGACCGAGATCTTTTTAGTGGAAGGGGACTCCGCCGGCGGCAGCGCCAAGGGCGGCAGGGACAGCAGCTATCAGGCCATTTTGCCCCTTCGCGGGAAGATCATGAACGTGGAAAAGGCGCGCATGGACAAGATTTTAAACTCCAACGAAATTCGCGCCATGATCACCGCCTTCGGCACGGGCATCGATACGGAATTCGACATCGAAAAACTCCGCTACGGAAAAATCATCATTATGACCGATGCGGACGTGGACGGCGCCCACATTCAAACCCTGCTCTTGACCTTCCTTTTCCGCCACCTGCCCGAGCTGATCGAAGCGGGACACGTCTTTGTGGCTAAGCCGCCCCTTTACGGCATTAAGCGGGGATCGAAGGTGCTGGAATACTGCTACAACGAAGAAGAGCTGCAAGAGGCCATGAATCGCCTGGGCCGGGACAAGAATTTAAAAATCGGTCGCTACAAAGGTCTCGGTGAAATGAACGCGGAAGAGCTCTGGGAAACCACCATGAATCCGGAACACCGGGTGCTCCTTCGCGTGAGCGTAGACGACGCCCAAATGGCCGACGAAGTATTTTCCATGCTTATGGGCCAGGAAGTGGCGCCGCGGCGGGAATTTATCGAAGAAAATGCAATTTACGTCGAAAACATCGACGCCTAGGAGGATACAGTGGCAAAATTTGCAAATGAAAGCGGCATTCAAGACGTCGTCTTAGAAAAAGCCATGAAAAAGGCTTACTTAGAATATTCCATGAGCGTCATCGTCGCCCGGGCCCTGCCCGACGTGCGGGACGGCTTAAAGCCCGTGCATCGCCGTATTCTCTACGGCATGCAACAGCAGGGCCTTACGCCGGATAAGCCTCACAGAAAAAGCGCCCGCCTCGTCGGGGACGTTATGGGGAAGTATCACCCCCACGGGGACTTGTCCATTTACGACGCCGTGGTGCGTTTGGCCCAGGACTTTAACATTCGCTACCCCCTCGCCGACGGCCAGGGGAACTTCGGTTCCATGGACGGGGACAGCCCGGCGGCCATGCGTTACACGGAAGTGCGCATGTCGAAGTTGGCCATGGAAATGTTGAGAGACATCAATAAAGACACCGTGGACTTCGTGCCCAATTTCGACGAAGAATTGACGGAACCTTCGGTGCTTCCCTCGCGCTTTCCCAATCTCCTGGTCAACGGCTCCGCCGGCATCGCCGTGGGCATGGCCACCAATATGGCCCCCCACAATATGAACGAAGTCATCGACGGGGTCATCGCCTACATGGACGACGAAACAATCTCTCTGGAAAAGATGATGACCCACATTAAAGGGCCGGATTTTCCCACCGGCGCCTTTATTATGGGCAAAGAAGGCATTAAGGAAGCCTACAAAACTGGCCGCGGCAAGGTAAAAGTGCGGGCGCGGGCGGAAATCGAGCCCTTAAAGAGCAAGTACCAAATCGTGGTGACGGAATTTCCCTATCAAGTGAACAAGGCGCGGGTCATCGAAAAAATCGCCGAGCTCGTGAAGGACAAAAAAATCGACGGCATCTCCGACATTCGCGACGAATCCAATCGCCGCGGCGTGCGCATGGTTATTGAACTGAAGCGGGACGCCAATCCCCACGTGGTTTTAAATCGCCTCTACAAGGAAACTCAGCTGCAAATCACCTTCGGCATCATCAATCTCGCCTTGGTGGACGGGGTGCCGAAAGAATTGACTCTGCTCGAGCTTATTCACTACTACGTTATGCATCAGCGGGACGTGGTGACCCGACGCAGTACCTTCGACTTAAACAAAGCCAAGGCCCGGGTGCACATTATCGAGGGCTTGAAACTTGCCATCGACCATATCGACGAAATCATCGAAATCGTCAAAAGCTACCGCACTGACGAAGAGATCAAGGCGAAATTTACCGAGCGCTTCGGCCTCACGGACATTCAGGGCCAGGCCATTTTGGACATGCGCATCAAGCGCTTAAGCGGCCTGCAAGTGGAAAAGCTGGAAGAAGAGTATAGGGAACTCTTGGCCCTCATCGAAAAATTGGAGCTCATCCTCTCCGATCCCAAGGTCTTGGATAAGACCATTCAAGAAGAACTCTTGGAGATCAAGGAAAAATACGGCGATTTGCGCCGCACGGTGATCACGAAATCCGACGGGGAAATGGAAGATGCCGATCTCATCGAAGACGAAGAAGTGGTGGTCACCCTCACCAATTCCGGCTATATTAAGCGCATGCCCGAAGGCACCTACAAGCCTCAACACCGCGGAGGCCAGGGGATCAGCGCCTTAAACAAAAAGGCCGACGACTTCGTCACCAGCCTCTTTATTACATCCACCTTGGATACGATTCTGTTCTTTACCGACTGCGGCCAAGTGTATAAGAAACAGGCCTACGAAATTCCCGCCGCCGGCAGAAACGCCAAGGGCACGGCCATCGTGAACCTGCTTCAATTGGAAGAAGGGGAGCGGATTCAAAGCATTATCCCCATCGATCAGGTGGCGGACGACGACAATCTCTTCCTCGTCACCCGTCGCGGCTACATTAAAAAGACCAAGATGGGCGAATACAAAAACATTCGCAAAAACGGCCTCATCGCCATGGGCTTAAGAGAAGGCGACACCATGATCGGCGGCATTCAATGCGGCGACGACGACGATTTAATCTTTGTCACGAAGAAGGGCATGTCCCTGCGCTTCAAGGGCGGCGAGCTGAGAGAACAGGGCCGCACGGCCATGGGCGTCATCGGCATTCGCCTGGACGAAGACGACGAAGTGGTCAGCTTTGTAAAGGCCGAAGAGGGCAAGACCCTGGCCGTTATCAGCGAATACGGCTACGGCAAGCGCACGGCCATGGAAGAATACAAGGTGCAAAATCGCGGCGGCAAGGGCCTGATCACCTACCGCATCAAGGAAAAAACCGGCCAATTGGTGTCGGCGAAAGTCTTAAACGACGGAGACGAAATTATGATGATCTCCGAAGACGGCGCCATTATTCGTCTGAAGGCGGAATCCATTTCCATCTTAGGGCGGGCCACCTCCGGCGTGAAGCTCATGAATATTAAAGACAGCCACATCGTCGCCGTGGCCGAATACGTCGGGGAAGAATAAATGTATTGCCCCCGCGGCTTGCGATGATATACTAGAAGAGAAAAGGAGGGCGGAATGTTTACACTGAAAATAAAAGATGACGGGGAACGCTTGCGTCTCATTCCCTGCGGCGAAATGGACATGTATTACACGGCTCAATTTAAAGAAGAAGCCGTCGCCGCCTACGACGCCCACAAAAAAAACATCCTCGTGGATGCCGCGGATTTAGCTTACGTGGATTCCACCGGGCTCGGCGGCTTTATTTACCTGCTCAATTACGTCAAGGAAAACGGCCACGAAGTGCACATCGAGCACTTGGATCCCAATGTAAAGAAGCTCTTTACCATTACGAAATTAGACAAATTGTTTCATATCGAGGGAGAGGCCTAATGGGAGATAAAGTCTATTTAACCATTCCGGCCAAGCCCCGCTACCTTTCCCTGGCGCGCTTAAACGTGTCGGGGATTTGCGTGGAAGAAGACATCGATATGGACACCTTGGGAGACATTCGCCTGCTTCTTACGGAAAGCTGCAATCTTTCCTTCGCCATGGGCATGAAAGATACCATCGACATCGTCATGGAGCCGGAAGAAGGCGCCATTCGCTTCCGCGTCTCCGGCATCAGCGAGGAGAAAGTCGAGGCCGACGAGCGCCTGGCCATCACGGCCATGATTATCGAGTCTTTGGCCGACGAAGTCTCCTACGACGACGATCAATTGGTCGTTTACAAAACCTTCGGAGCATAAAATGGACAAAGAAGCCTACTACAACATGGATCGGCCCCTTTCCAAAGCGAAGCGAAAAGAATTATTTGCCGAATACGCCGAAACCGACGACAAGACCCTTCGGGACATTTTAATCGAAGAGCACCTTTACATCGCCGAAATTCTGGCGAAAAAATATACGGGAAAAGGCATCGACTACGACGACATCTTTCAAGTGGCCTCCATGGGCCTGATTTTTGCCGTGGAGCGCTACGATCCGTCCAAGGGCTTTGAATTTTCGTCCTTTGCCACGCCGACCATTATCGGCGAGATTAAAAAATACTTCCGGGACAAGGGATGGACCATTCGCGTGCCCCGCCGGGTGCAGGAGCTGTCGAAAAAAATCAACGACGCCAAATTGACCCTGGCGCAGCAAAACCAAAAGACTCCCACCATTTCGGACATCGCGGAATTTCTGGATATTTCCACGGCGGAAGTGCTGGAGGTCATGGAAGCGTCGAAAGTCTACGCGCCGGAGAGTCTGGACATGAATTTCGACACGGGAAGCGAAGACCGGGATCTGTCCCGCGGCGACAAAATCGGCGTGGAAGAGGAGTACTTCCGAAAAGTCGAGATGAACGACTTTATTCAGCGGGCCATGGAAAACTTCAACGATGTGGAAAAAACCATCTTGATCGACCGTTACCAGTATCGGAAGACCCAGGTGTCCATCGCGGAAAAATTGGGCATTTCCCAAATGACCGTGAGCCGCATCGAGAAAAAGTTATTGGAAAAAATGCGTAAGGAAATGGAAAAGTCCGGAGAAATGGGATGAATCGAAAGAAATATATAACCAGGCTCCAAAGCCTGCTCTACGCCTTGGAATTTGCCATGGCCGTCACTATTATTATCGGGATCGTCACTTCCGTCCCCGATCTTTTTAAATACATGGTAGACATCGCCCACAGCACCAAGGGAAGCAGTTATGAGCTCTTTCAGTCTTTTCTTTCCCACGTCCTCTTAATGGTCATCGGCCTGGAATTTGTGGCCATGTTAATCAATCACGAGGAATACCAAATCATCTACATTATGATTATGGTGGTGGCGAGAAAAATGCTTATTTACGGCGACAATACCCAAGACCTTTTTATCGGCGTTTTGGCCATCGCCGTCTTGTTTATCGTGCGCAAATACTTTACCATTCACAAAATCCTTGCCAATGCCGGCGTGGCTTTTTTCGATGCGCAGACGAGAATGGAAAAGGTCAACGAACATTTGGTTAGAGACATCGAGAGCAGAGAAGAGATCCTCGGCGACTACATTCAAAAAATATTCGACGAACAGGATAAAATCGTGGAATTAGGCGCTGTTGTGGAAGACGAACGCTACGTCTATCAAGTGGAGGAAATGGACGAAGGACGCATGACCATGATCGCCTTGGAAGATAAATATAAAGGAATGTAAAAGATTTTCTGCAAGGCGCGGATATGAATTGCAAATTATGAAATAGGTGCGTATACTGTTCATTATGGAGCTGTAGCTCAGTTGGATAGAGCAGTGCCCTCCTAAGGCACGTGCCGGGGGTTCGATTCCTCTCAGCTCCGCCATTACATAAGCGACGATGCGTCTTATAAAAAGAACAATGCCGAATATAGGATTGTTCTTTTCTAATTGAAGGGATTCGGTAAGAATCTAACGATCAATTATGTATGGTACGATAATTGTCACTGGTCTATTAGATTGGGGTATTTATGGAAAACAATAAATCGATGCGAGAAGTCATGAATTCAATTTACCTGAAATATAAATTAAATTTCTACAAAAATCTCTATCGCAACAACAGACAGCCGGATTCACTGACGGTCATGGAAAAGTTTTGTGCCGAGGCCATTTACGCGCTTCAAGGGCCGACCATTAACGAATTGGCCAATTTTATTCGCGTGAGCCAACCGAATGCCGCCTACAAGGTGAATAATTTGGTGGAAAAAGGCCACGTGGAAAAAGTGCGCAGCCAAAAAGACCGCCGCCAGGTCCACCTCTTCGTCACGGATAAATTTAAAAAGTACTACCAAGTCAATTACGACTTTGTCGACGACGTGCTTAAATGCCTGGAAGAAAAGGTGCCCGAAGAAAAAATGCAGGTCTTTAAGGAAGTCCTGGACGTGTTGGACGACGGCATCTTGGAATCGGTGACGAAAGAATTAGACGAAAGCTACTACCGCAACCACGAGGAGGTGTAAATCGTGGAGCCGGGGTCTCTTCGCGCCTTCAGGCGTCTTGAAAAAGACATGTTGCGCACGGAAAAGGCCTATGTTCAGGTGCTGATGAAAGCTATGGACGAGAAAGAGGCCGCGGATCTCCGTGCCTTGGAAAAGAGGCAAAGTGAATTTGAAGCGGCGATTCGAGAATTTAAAGCCGCCCTGTACGAATAAAAGTTCTGAGGAAGCCTTTTTTTCCTCGGAATTTTTTATTGTCTTAACGCTCTCTTAACGCCTCGTCCGCTACAATGACATTACCATCGAAAAAGGAGTGTTCACATGAATAAGAAAATGAAAAAGATTTTGGCAGGCGCCTTGATCGCGAGCTTAAGCTTCGGCCTTTTGGCCTGCGAGAAGAAAGACAATCGCCGGGAAGACCATCCGGAAGAAGTGGCCCAAGGCGAAAGCATCGAGGCCTCCAAGGCCGGCATGGGCAATGAAATGATCAAGCCCGCCGACTACGCCTGGCAGGTAAAAGATACTTATGAATTCCCCTACATGGGCGCAAAAATCACTTTGCCGAAAACCCTGCAAGACATGATGACGAAAAAAGACGTCATCATGCTGGACGATCAGTCCTTAGGCGAAAAGAACGAAATCAAATACGCCATGCTCACCTTCTCCGCTTTAACGGAAGAAGACAAGAACAAGGAAATTCCGAAAATGGGCGACGAGTACCCGAAGTGGCTGGAAGCCATTAAGCGGGCGGGTACTCTGGGGATCTACGACAAATCCATGGACGAGGCCGCCATTAGCAAGGTGACCAAATTGGATACTCACACGAAACTCGGCGAAAGCAAAGACGGAAAGTACAATTACTACTTATCCACGGCGAAAGATGTGGATCCCGCCGTTCAGGAAGCCTTAAAGGGCGTGAAGCTTGAGACCATGGATAGGACCCCCATGGCGGAAAACGGCTACGTCTTTGAAGAAAAAGAAATGCAGCAAACGTCCGATGCGAAATCCATCGCCCCCTTTAAGACCCAGGACATCGACGGCAAGGCCTTCACCGACGCGGATCTCGCGAAAAACAAACTCACCATGGTCAATGTCTTCGCCACCTGGTGCACGGCCTGCATTCAGGAAATCCCCGATTTGGAAAAGCTGAATGCGGAAATGAAAGACAAGGGCGTGGGCGTCGTGGGCGTGGTCATGGACACCCACGAAGACGGAAAAGACATTCCCGAAGCCATCGACAAGGCCAAGGCCATTCAAAAGAAATTAAAGACCACCTACCCCTTCTTAAAACCGGATGATCAATTGATGAAGGGCCGCCTCCAAGGCATTCAAGCCTTGCCGGAAACCTTCTTCGTGGACAGCAAAGGCAACATCGTGGGCGATTCCTACTCCGGCGCCAAGAGCCTGGACGAATGGAAGACCATCGTCGAAAAAGAACTGAAAAATGTCAACTAAGGTGAAAGAAAAATACCGCGCCTATTTGGGCCCCGCCATCTTCCTCGCATCCATGGCCATGATGGCCTACGGAATCAACCGGGGAGAGATGCAGGTGGTTCTGAACAAGGCCATACGAATTTGCATGGAGTGTATCGGCATTGGCTAGTAAAAAAAAATCCATGAAAGAAACGAAGCGCCACCTCTTTCAGGGGTTGTGGTTTCTCGCCACCAATTCCTATATGGAAGGCTTTAAGACGGGAAAAATCTATCAGGGCAAGATGAAAAACCTCTGCGTGCCGGGCATGAATTGCTATTCGTGCCCCGGGGCCAAGGGGGCCTGTCCCATCGGCGCCCTGCAGGCCGTCATCGGAAATATGGACTACAAATTTTCCTTTTACGTGGTGGGCTTTCTCTTCTTTATCGGTGCCCTTATGGGCCGCTTCGTCTGCGGCTGGCTCTGCCCCTTCGGCCTGGTACAGGATCTTTTGCACAAAATCCCCTTCCCGAAGAAAATAAAAACCTTCAAAGCGGATAAGCATTTGAGAAAATTAAAATACGCAATCCTTTTGATCTTCGTCCTTCTCCTCCCTCTTTTTCTCGTGGACGTCCTGGGTCAGGGATCCCCCTATTTTTGTAAACTCATCTGCCCCGTGGGGATGCTCGAAGGGGGCCTTCCCTTGGTCCTGAAAAACGAAAGCATGCGAGGCGCCGTAGGCTTTTTGTACGCGTGGAAAGGCGCCATTCTCGCCGCCACGATTTTCCTAAGCATCGTCATCTATCGTCCCTTCTGTAAATACATCTGCCCCCTCGGGGCCGTATACTCACTCTTCAATCCCATCTCTGTTTTTAAATACAGATTGGACGATAAGGCCTGCATCAATTGCGGCGCATGCGCAAGGGCCTGCAAGATGAACGTAAATCCCGTGGAAAACGAAAATTCCGCCGAGTGCATTCGCTGCGGTCAGTGCGAGAAGGCTTGCCCCACCGGCGCCATTACAAAAGGCCTGTGCATGAAGCAAAAAACAAAAGCAATACCTGAAAACTAAAAGATTCACAAAACGCAAAGAGGCCATGCCTGTTTGCGTTTTTGCTATAATGAGAAAAAAGGAGGCGCCATGCGACTGTTAATTGTAGAAGATGAAAAGGAATTGTTGGAATCCATCGCCGAAGGGCTGAGACTCTCGGGCTACGCCGTGGATACGGCGGCGGACGGCGCCGAGGCGGAGGATCTCTTTTGGAGCGAAACCTACGATCTCATCGTGCTGGACATTAATCTGCCGAAAATCGACGGCTTTACCCTGCTCAAAGAAATTCGCGAAGAAGACAAGCAGGTCAATGTGATCATGCTGACCGCCCGCACCCAGGTGGCGGATCGGGTGAAGGGGCTGGACCTCGGGGCCAACGACTACTTAATCAAGCCCTTTCACTTCGACGAATTGGAGGCGCGGATCCGCTCCCTTCTCCGCAGAAAACAGGTGGTGGAAGACAAAATCATTCATTACAAAAACCTGTCCTTCGACACGGCGACAAAAATCCTCACCGTGGACGGGGATGTGATCAAGCTCACGGCCAAGGAGCTGGGCATTTTCGAGTACCTGATCTTGAATCAGGGCCGCTACATTTCCGCCGAGGAATTGATGGAACATGTGTGGGATATGAATGTAAGCGATGTGTCCAACGCCGTGCGGGTGCATATGTCCGCCCTGAGGCGAAAGATTAAAGAGGCCCTGGGAGAAAACATCATACGAAACGAAATCGGAAGGGGCTATGTCATTGATAGGGAATAAAACGAGGCGCTCCATTATATTCAAGCTGACGGCGGCGAGCGTGGCCCTCTTGATGCTTATGCTCGTCCTCTCAAACTTTCTCATCGCCCGGCGCCAGCAGGACATCGCCGAAAACCTCACCGCCCAAGTGGAAAGCCGCATGAAGGGAAAGGCGGAAGGGGACTCGGTCATGGTCTTTATCGACCAGGAAGAAGTGCGCCATTTGGCGGATTTCAAGCTCTATGCCATCGGCGTCTTTCTCATCACAGGCCTTATCGGCGGCGGCATATTTATTCTTTTGATTCGCCGCACCTTGAGCCCTCTCGCGATTTTAACGGAAAAAGTGGCGGCCACGGACATGGACGCCATGGCGGAAAAAGACAGCCTGGTGCTGAAAGAAGGGGCCTACGAAATCGTGGCCCTCTCCGAAGCCTTTCAAAAGACACTGGATAAAATCTACGACAATTACGAAAAAGAGCGGCTCTTTTCCGTGAACGTGGCCCACGAACTGCGCACGCCCCTGGCCGTGTTGCGCACCCGCGTAGACGTGTTTAAGAAAAAAAGAGGCCCCATGGATCCGGAACTTGAAGTCTTCGTGGAAAGCATGGAGAAAAACATTCGCCGCCTCTCCGACTTAGTGGAAGAGATCCTCTTTTTGGGCCGGGACACAGCCCCGGAATTTCGCCCGGTCAATATCAAGGCCATGGGCCAGGAGCTTCTTTTGGATCTGGAGGAAAAGGCCGAGGCGAAAGACGTAGCCCTTTCCCTCGAAGGAGAAGACATGGTCCTTGAAATCGACGACGCCCTCCTGGGGCGGGCGTTGTACAATCTCATCGACAACGGCATTAAGTACAACCGACCCGGAGGCAGCTTAAGCATCGTCCTTTCGGAAAAAGGCGAAGATGCACTTATCACTGTGGCCGACACGGGATATGGCATGGATGAAGAAGCCAAGGCCAAAGCCTTCGACCTCTTCTATCGGGCCGATCCCTCGAGAAACCACGACGGCTACGGCGTGGGCCTGGCCCTCGTAAAAGAAATCGCCGGTCGCTTAGGCGGAAAAATCCATATTAAAGACAATCAACCCGCCGGGACCATTTTCGAATTCACCCTTCCGAAAAAAGGACCGCGGTAAGGGCAAAACTATTTTCCATGAGACAAATCTCGATGCCTTCGGGATTTGTTTTTTTGTGTAAAATCTCCGGGATGAGGCAAATAAAATATTGTATTTTTACACATGCTTTGTTTTAATAAAAAGAGAAAGGAGGGCGCCCCTTGCTTTTACAGCACAGAAAAGACGAAAGATTCAATCAAAAAATCGAACACCATTACGAAAAGCAGAAGGCCTTTCTCACGGCCTACGGAAGTAAATGCTTGGGCTCAAAAGAAAAAGCGGAAGACGCCCTCCAGGAATGTTTTCTCGCCATCATTGAGAGAAAAGCCGATTACGCCGATCTTTCAGACGACGAATTCAGAAAAGTAGCCGTCACCATGATGAAATACAAATGCATCGATCGACTGCGAAGAGAGAAGAAATGGGCGAATCGGGCCCCGGACGCGTATGATGATGCCCTCGATGCATTCGACGATCTGTCGGCGACCTATCTTAAAAAAGAGCGGGAGCAAATGGCCCGGGAGGCATTAAAAAAACTGGATCCCCTGGGCCAACAGATCCTGTACCTAAAGTATTTTGAAGAGAAATCCTACAAAGAAATCGCAGAAGAGCTGGCCATAAGCACCAATTTGGTTCAGGTGAAGCTCTATCGAATTAAACAAAAATTGCGAAAAATGCTGGGAGAGGAGGGGGAAAATGAATGATCGGCAATTGGATCAATGGATAAAAAACGCCATGGAGAAAAACACGGAAGAAGAGATCCGCGCCCTCGAAGAGCAGTGGACAAGTGACCACGACCGTGCCTTCGCCCTCTCGACTGAAACCGACCGAAAAATCCTCGCCGCCATTCAAAGGAACAAAAAGAAAAATCCCTTAAAAAAAGCCGCCGCCGTTCTTCTCGTGGCCGGGATCGGCCTAGGGAGCCTCTTTGCCTTTCACGGCGATGCCCTGGCCCAAATTCAATCCTATGTGGAAGCGTGGTTTAGCGACCACACCGCCATCTACTTTACCGAAAAGGAGAAGGTAGAGAAAAAAGACTGGGAAATCACCTATGTTCCGAGGGGTTATAAAGTATCTAAAATTGAAAAATTAGATGAGGGATATCAAATTACATTTTTTGAGAACGAGGAAGGAAAAAACTTTAGCTTTGAGTGCGTCGCGAAAGACGGTGCATTTACCATTGGAGAAGACAATGAAAACGGAGAAAGAAAAAAAATAAACATAGGAAAAAATGAAGCATTCCTCTATGTATCCAAACGTGAAGGGTTTTCAAATTCCATTACGATGGAAAATGAAGATTATATTTTCATACTTGATGGAGATGTTACGGTGGATGATTTGATAAAAATGGCCGAATCCATCCGTGAAAAGAAATAAAAATTTCAAAAAGACTGTACAGTTTTTCCTTTGTGAAACGTTATAGTAGTGAGACGAAAAGAAAGGAGCCCTTATGACCATTGTTCGAATCCAACTGATGATGACGGTGTTGGTTGCACTCTATGCCTTCGCCACCTTGCCGCTTTACTTATCCGATGAGAAGGCGCGATTAGCAAAGTACCCGTGGCTGGCAAAACACGATCGAAAAATCTCCCGCGTCTTGGCACTTCTGCTATTGATCGTTACCATTCTCCGCTTTGTCATGGAGCGGGGTGTAGGGGCGTAACCTGGAAGACAATAGAAAATTTAATCAATGAGGTGATTTTATGAGAAAAGATTTTAAGCAGATCGGTTATGCCATCAGCCTGTTTTTCTTAGGCTTGTTGGCGTGGAATCCGTGGATCGGCCTTCCGAATGACGTTGTTATCGATACTCGAGAGTATGAGTTGCGTCTTCTTTTTATTCTGGTGATTTTGCTCATGCTTCCCCGCGCGCTGGAGACCGTGGATTATAATAGGGCGGCGGAAAAAAACGAGGGAAAAGACGAAAAAGAAGACGAGGTGCAAAAACAGTAGTAACCGGAGAGTATGCTTTATCGAAATAATACCTCGAAAAAGATAGGAGAAAATCACATGAAGAAAGGGTACAAAAAGTACGGTTACGTCATTAGCATGGTTTTTCTCGCTCTGATAGCCAGAAATAATCGCATTTTAGTATGGGAAGATTCCATTAATTTTGTCGATCTTTACATACGCATCGTCATCGCCGTTATCATGTTAATTTTATTACCTCACGCACTGGACGCTTTTGATGTGGTGCGTGAAGAGAAGGTAGAAAAAGCGGAAAACAAGGATAAAGTCGGAGATGGAGAAGAAACAGGCGACGGAATTTTTTCGAACGGCGATAAATCGGATTGAACATAAAGGCCATGATCGAGCAAGCTTTTGCCTGCTCGATTTTTTCGTCGGAAAAAGGAGGATTGTGGTCAGGGGTTTTGATACGTGGTAGAATTTAGCCGAGGTGTTTATGTTAGTTATCGATAAATTTGAACAGACCGTGGAAAAACACGGAGATAAAATCGCCCTGGTGGACGGCGTGCGGTCCATTACCTTTTCCGAACTGAGAAAAGAGGCCCTAGATTTGGCGGCGGCCCTTTACGAAACAACCGGCGCTGCAAGCAAGCCCATTCTCGTCGCCGTGAATCGGCACATCGAAACGGTGGTGGCTTATTTGGCCGTGCTCTATTCGGGGAATTTTTACGTGCCCGTAAGCGACGAGGAAGCGGCGGGGCGCATGGAGCAAATCGCCGAAAAGCTCGAGGCCGAGGCGGGGATTTTTCACGAAAAAAATTGCTTTGAATCCTTAAATCTTACGGCGATTTCATCGAAGGCGAAGGCGACGGGGGCGGTGGATGTCAATCGCCTCAGGGAAGGAATCATCGACGCCGATCCCTGCTACGTCCTCTTTACTTCCGGCTCCACCGGGGCGCCGAAGGGGGTGGTGGTAGCCCAAAAAATGGTGGTGGATTTTATGGACTGGATCCCCGAAGCTTTGGGCATCGATGCAAGTTTTAACATCGCCAATCAAACGCCCCTGTACTTCGACGCGTCGGTAAAGGAGCTGGCCCTTATGATGGGGGAAGGGGCCACGGTGCATTTAATGGACAAAAAGCTCTTTCTCTTTCCCGTAAAGGCCGTGGAGTATTTAAACGAACACAAAATTTCCGCCATTCTCTGGTCCGTTTCCGCCATGAATCTCTTGGCCAATTCCAAGGTCTTCGACGCCGCGGTGCCGGAGCATTTAAAGGTGGTGGCCTTTGCCGGGGAGGCGTTTTCCGCGGAGAAATTAAAGATCTGGCGCGACGCCGTCTCGGCGGATTACTTTAATCTCTACGGGCCCACGGAAACCACCGTGGACTGCGCCTATTACAAGGTGAATCGGGATTTCGGTCCCGGGGAAGTGATTCCCATCGGCAGGGCCTGCGAAAATATGGATTTAATGATTTTAGACGGCGATGTGCCGGCGGATAAGGGCGAGCTGGTGGTGCGGGGCACGGGCGTGGCCTATGGCTACTACAAGGACCCGGAAAAGACGAAGGCCGCCTTCGTGCAAAATCCATTGAACAGCCGCTACCCGGAGATCGTCTATCGCACGGGCGACATTGTGCGAAGAAATGGGCGGGGCGAAATCGAATTTCTCGCCCGAGAAGACGATCAGATCAAGCGCCACGGCTACCGCATCGAATTGGGGGAAGTGGAGCGGGCCCTTTTTGCCTTCGGCATCAAAGACGGCATGTGTTTCTACGACCGCGAAAAGGAGAAAATCGTCGCCGTCTACACCGGGGAAGAGTTCTCCCGCATGGATTTTCGCAAGGGGCTTAAGGCCCATTTGCCCGCCTACATGATTCCGGACCGCTTTATCCACGTGGCGTCGCTGCCGACGACGCGAAACGGAAAAATCGACCGAAAGGCATTGGAGGACGCTTATGAACATGGTGCCCTTTAAAGACGAAAGGGACTTGGACACGCGCCTGGCTGCTTACAAGGGGAGCGTGAACAACGACTACATGAACCGCCGCCGCTATGTAGAGGAGCTCGAGGATCTGCGCTATTTTGACGACGGGGATCTCTACATCGGCACGAAGAAAAACGACCGATGGCACGTGACCTATTACTTAAAGGAGCAGAAGCCCTTGGATTTGAACGAGGCGTTGGTCACAGAAATCGTCGGTCGCCGGCCGGACATATCAGCCGCCGAGGCCGTGGGCTTTCGCCTTTATAAAATGCGCCTGCGCCTTCGTCTGAAGGAAGGATTGGGGGAAATTTCCCCTCGCGTCGTGACTTTGGACGACGGGGACTTTGTGGCCCGGGGCATCGCCGCCTTCGATCCCGTTTCGGGGAATCATCAATCCACGGATGAAATCGAGAGGGACATAAGAGAAGGACGCGTGATCGGCATTCCCGGAGCGGGCTTTTTGCAGTATTCCATAAGCCCGACGGAACAGACCATCGAGCATTTGTATGTGGAGCCTTCTCGCCGCGGCAGGGGCCTGGCCCTGGAGCTGGTGAAGCACTACGTGGCCGCCTGCATCGAAAAAAAGCGGGCCACCGTGTGGACCGACGCCGAGGGCGGAGCCGCGGCTTTGTACGAGAAGGCGGGCTTTCGAAAAGACGGCTTTCATTCGGCGGTCATGGTCTACGCACCGGAATTGAAATAACCGGCGGCTAATTGTATAATGGGAAAGAATCGAAGGAGGAGCTATGAAAGAATCAATCATTGAAATCATCGAAAGCATCACCGGCGAAGTGGTGAAAGAAGATACAGATTTAATCGAAGAAGGTATTTTGGATTCCTTCGACATGGTGAGCCTGGTGTTGGAGCTGCAAGATGCCTTCGACATTACCATCGACGTGTCGGAACTCTTGCCGGAAAATTTTGAGTCTGTCAATACCATCGCCGAGTTTATCGACAAATTATAATGGCCTTTACCGAACTTTCCTTTCTCTTATTTGTCGCCCTCTTCGTCGTCATCTATCGCGTCGTCGGTTGCAAGTGGCAAGTCTTACTGGCCGCTTCCCTTCTGTACTACGCGCTCTACGACATCAGGGCGTTTTTTTATCTGTTTACGGCCATTTTCACCACCTACTTCGCGGGAAAAATCCTCTACAAAACCAAGAACAAGGCTCTTTTATTCGCCACCCTGGCCGTGAATTTCGGCCTTTTGTCCTTGGTGAAATTTACGGATCTTTCCGCCTTTAAGATCGCCATTCCCCTGGGGATTTCTTTCTACACCTTTCAGGCCACATCCTACATTATCGACCTGTACCGGAAGAAATACCCGCCGGCGGACAATCTCTTAAAATACGCCCTGTATCTGTCCTTTTTTCCGCAAATCGTGCAGGGGCCCATCTCCCGTTACGACGCCATTTCCGAGGACCTTTACCGGGCGGAAGCGGATAGCCTCTCCTTTAGCCGGGGCCTTCTTCTCATGCTCTACGGCTATTTTAAAAAGCTCCTCATCGCCAATCGCGCCGCCCTCGTGGTGTCGGGGATTTTCGATCATCCCGACGATTTCGGCGGCGGCTTCGTGTTTATCGCCATTATTTTCTATTCCATTCAGATTTACTGCGACTTCAGCGGCGGCATCGACATCGCAAGAGGCGTGGCCTATCTCTTCGGCGTGGAGCTTTCGGAAAACTTTAAGCGGCCCTTTTTCGCCACGTCCCTTACGGACTTTTGGCGCCGTTGGCACATTACCCTCGGGGCGTGGATGCGGGACTACGTGTTCTTTCCCCTGTCCCTGACGAAGACCTTCGGTACCATTAACAAAAAATCCCGCCGGATTTTGGGACGCCACGGCGGCAAGGTGCTTACCTTAACCATCTCCACCTACATCGTCTACTTGCTCATCGGCATTTGGCACGGCGGCGGCTTTAATTTCATCGCCTTCGGCCTCTACAACGGGACTTTGATCTCTCTGTCCCTTCTCTTCGAGCGGCGATTTAACGCGGTGAAAAAAGCCCTCTCCATCGACGATCAAAAGGCGCCCTACCGGGCCTTTCAGGTGATCCGCACCTCCTTTTTGGTCTTTATCGGCCGCTACTTTACCCGCTCCGGAAGTTTTTCCCAGGCGATTTTCATGCTGAAAAAAACCCTTCGGGACTTCAGCTTCCGCCACGGGGACTTCGGCGTGGAGCCGAAGGATTTTGCCGTCATCGGCTTGGCCTTTCTCGTCGTGGCCGTGATCTCGTCGATTCAAGAGCGCGGCGTGGATGTGACGGAGCGGATCCTTTCCGCCAAGATGCCGGTAAAGGCGGCCCTTATCTTCGGCGCCATGGCGGTGATTCTCTACTTCGGCGTCTACGCCCAAGGCTACCGGTCCGTGGAATTTATTTACAGAAACTACTAGGTGAACTATGGAAAAGAAGACGAAACAATTTAATCGGCTGTTTTTACTCATCGCCCTGGGGATTTTTATTGCCATCGCCGCCTTCAATGGGCTTACCGATCCCTTTAATGTCTTCGGCGACCCTCTGTTTCGTTGGTACGGCTACGATTACACGCAAAATCCCCGCACGGCGAAGATCACCTACTTAAAGACCCACCAAAAAGAAAAACAGTATAAAAATTTCATCGTCGGCGCATCCGGGGCCAGCTCCATTCCCTTGGACAAGCTCAAGGCCTACACGGGAAAGGACTACTACAATGTCTTTCACTACGGCGCGGACCTTTACGACACGGAAAAGACCGTGGCCTTTTTGGTGAAGAATTATCCCGTGGAGTCCATTATTATGCCTCTGGCCATTCCCTCGGCCACGAAGTACCACGAAAACAATCGGGACTTAAATTACCTCCTTCATCCGGATGTGAGCGGGGAAAATAAATTCACCTTTTACAAAAACTACCTCTTCGCCAATCCCCGCTACGGCGCGGACAAAATCGCGGCAAAAAAAGAGGACAGCTACATTCCGAAAAATTTCGACGTCTTTCACGAAGACGGAAGCTACGACAAGCGGGTGCGGGACGTGGAATACATGGGATCTTCGGAAGAGTACATGAAGAATCAGCATTTCGACATTCCCGCGGAAAAAATCCCCCTGTCTTCGCAAGACGAGGCCATCGCCGCCATCGGAAGGATCAAGGCCATGTGCGACGAAAACCACATTCCCATTACCTTTCTATTGACGCCTATGTATGCCGGGCAAAATGCCCGCTACGACAAAGAAGAAGTGGATGCCTACTACAAAAAGCTTGCCGAGACTGTGGATTTTTGGGATTTCACGAACACGCCTCTGGAGAAGGATCCCCGGTTTTTCTACGATCCATCCCACTTCAGAAACGCCATGGGCGCCATGATGCTGGATAAAATTTACAAGGGCGAGGGAAATTACGGGAAGTTTATTGCGAAAGGTCGCGTGGAGAAAGCCGCAGCCCAGGCCCCCGAGGTTTTGGAGCGCAGCTACTACATCTTCGCCTTCCACCACCTGGCGGATGAGGGCGACGGCCTCTACACCATTTCTCCGGCGCGATTCGAGGAATTTTTGCAGTACCTCAAGGACGAGGGGATTCAAACCGTCCACTTTAAGGACCTGATGAATTTCGTCGAGGGAAAAGGGGATCTGCCGGAAAAATTCGCCCTCATTACCTTCGACGACGGCTACGATTCCAATTTAAAGCTGGCCTATCCATTGCTTAAAAAATACAATCAAGTGGCCACGATCTTTCCCATCGGAAAGACCATGGGCATGGACACTTATCCCGGCACGGACAAACCCATGAAGCGCCACTTTTCTCCCGAAGAGGCCCTTGCTTGCGCCGATATCTTCGAGTACGGCTCCCACAGCTACTTCTTCCACCAAACACAAAAGGTGGAGGGCAGCACCTTCAGGGAAAACATGGGCAGGCTCAAAGGGGAAGATGAAGAACACTTTATGGCGGCTTTTAAGGCCGACGACGCACGGTTTAAGGCGGTGTACGAGAAATTCAACGACCACGCGCCCTACGCCTTCGCCTATCCCCAGGGCATTCACGACGATTTGACGGAAGTGCTCCTTACGGAGGCGGGCTACAAGGTGAGCGTCACCTCGGAGGAAGGGAAGAATTACACGGTGAAGTATCTGCCCGAGACTCTGCGCCGATTAAAGCGGGTGAATGTTTCCGACAGCTTGGATCTTCACTCCCTCAATCCGTAAAAAGAAGCATAAAAAACGAGCCCCTGCATCGCTGCGTGGGACTCGTTTTTCTTTTATAGACTTTCTTTTAAGCGGCGAATGGCTTCTCTTACGTCGCTTTCTTCGATGTCTTCGCCCTTTAGGCGAAGGTTTTTGGCAAAGGTGAGGGCCTCGTCCCGCGCTTGAGTGGGCTCGGATTCCTGGGCTTCGATGACCTCCTTGGCCACGGCCATCATTTGCGACCAAGCCTGAATGACGGCATTTTCCCGGCGAATGTGGTTAATGAGCCGGGCGAAGGACCAGTCTTTGTTGGTTTCGGTCATGGCCGCCTTGTGGGGGAAGATCTCGCCCATTTCCCTGAGGGCGAGGAGAATCTCCTGTAGATCGTGGGAGTGCAGGTCCACGAAAACCACGAGCTCCTCATCCGGGGCTTCTGCCTTATCCCCGGTCTTTTCGTAGCCTTCAAGGCCCGCAAAATAGCCTAAAAGCTCGCCCACTTCTTCTTTTTCGACTTCCCGCAGGTCGATGGCCTGTGCCGCAGCGGCCTCCAGTAAATGGGCCCGCCGCGCCTCCCCTTCGACGCCGTAAAAAATGATTTGACTCATACTTCATTCCTTCCTAATCTGTGATCTATTCCGCGCACGTAAAGGTGCATTCATCAATTTGTAAAATACCTTAGAAAATAGATACCCAGTGAAGAAAAAATTTAATCGGATCAGGCGCGGAAGGGGCCTTGGGCTTTTTCCTTCCAGTTCAGATGCAAATAGCCCTCGGCGTCGGTTTTGTTGTTGATGAGGTAGCGGGTCTTTACCAGCTCCATCATGGGGCGATCGGCGGCCAGGGAATCGCTGTAGGCCACGCTGTTTTCGTAGTCGATTTCCATGTTCTTTTCCGTGAGATGGGCGAGGATATTGTCCACCTTTTTTGCGTGCTTGTTGTTGTCCCCCACCATTTCGAAATCCTCGTCGGTTTTCGTGCCGATAATGTGATCGAAGGGAAGCACGTCGGCCACGTACTTCAGGTAGTCTTCCACGGAGGCGGAGACGAGAAGCAGGTAGTAGCCCGCCGCTTTCAGGGCGTAGATTTCGTCCACGGCCTCTTTAAAGGCATAGGCCATGACGTCCTCGTAGACGAAGGCCTTGATTTCATCATCCGTGTAGTAGCTGAGCATGGAGAGAAAACTGTTCTTTACATTTTTCTTCACGGCCTTCGGGGAGCGAAGGAGGCTCCCCGTGACAAGCTCTTTGTAAAGTTTTGCCCGAAAGCCGGGGATTTTTCGCGCTGTCACGTCGTATAATATAAAAATGGAATCTTTCGAGATCACCGTGCGGTCGAAATCGAAGAGGGCAATTTTTTGTTTCATGGATTCTCCTTTACCCGCCGCACTTCCGCCGGCGGCGGTTTTTTGTTATAGTAGATTGGTGATGCATATGGACATTTTACATGTGGATATGGATGCGTTTTTCGCCTCTGTTGAGATTTTATTGAATCCCGCTCTGAAAAACAAGCCCCTGGCCGTGGGCGGGAGAAATCCCTCGGGCATCGTGACCACGGCGAGCTACGAGGCGAGAAAATACGGCGTGCACTCGGCCATGCCCATGTTTATGGCGAAAAGCCTGTGCCCGAATCTCATCGTGGTGCCGACGAGAAAGGGCGTCTACGGCGAGGTGAGCCGAAAGGTCTTCGGCTATTTGGAGCACTACGGCTACAAAATGGAGCAGGTATCCATCGACGAGGCCTATTTGGATATTACCGGCGCCAAGGATCCTGCCGCACTGGCGAAGACCATGCAGAGGGAAGTGGCGCGGCGCTTCGGCCTTTCCATGAGCTGCGGGCTGAGCTACAATAAATTTCTCGCAAAAATCGCCTCGGACATGGACAAGCCCGCGGGCTTTACGGTCATCGACGAAGCGCGGGGGAGGGAAATCATCAAGGATCTTCCCATTTCAAAGATCCACGGCATCGGCAAGAAGACGGCGGCGCGGCTCCGTGAACTCGGGATTCACACCGGGGCGGATCTGCTCCTTTTGGAGCGGGATTTTCTCAAGGAGAGCTTCGGCAAAATGGGCACGGAGCTCTACGACCGGGTGCGGGGCGTGGACTTAAGGCTCGTGGAGCCCGGCAGGAAGCGAAAATCCATCGGCACGGAAGAGACCTTCCCCGAGACCCGAAGCCGCGCTTTTTTTAAGGAGCGGCTTATGGAATCGGCGCGGCAAACGGCCTTTCTCATGGAGAAAAAGGGCATTGTGGGCTACACGGTGACCGTGAAGATCAAGACGCGGGATTTCGACACCCACACCAAGTCCAAGACCTTCCCCGAGCCGGTGGAAGGGGAAAAGGCATTGTATAGGGAGGCCAAGGCCCTCTTCGATTCCCTTTACGGCGGCGAGAAGCTTCGCCTCTTGGGCCTGAGCGTGTCCGCATTGGAAGAAAATTACAGCAGGCAACTGCGTTTTTTATAGGAGGTGCAGAATGGAAGAATGGAGACAAGAGAGAGTGCGGGAAATTTTTCAGCGCTTTACGAGCCTCTTTGATCTCACGATTTTGGAGCATACGGACGATACGATTTACGCCCGCTGGCATGTGGACGAGACGGTATTAAATCCCGCGGACATCGCCCACGGCGGGGCGGTGTATTCCGTTACCGACGCCATTTGCGCGGCGCTGGGCCTGCGGAACAACCACCTGCTCACCCGAGGCGTCAACTTTTACTACTACCGCTCCGTTCTCTTAGGGGACGCCTACATTCGCGCCGACTTTAAAAAAGTAGGTAAATACACCTCGGTCATGGAAGCGGAAGTGACCCAAAACGGCAAGCTCTGTGCCAAGGGCATGTTCGACATGGCCTATATGCCGCAAGCGGAACAAATCGAGATGGAGTAAGGAGGAACTATGGATCGCTACGAATACCTACAAGACAGCGTGGACCATCGCCTCATGGACGATTCCGAACTGAAGGTCGTCGAGCGTCGGGACGGGGGCATGACCTGCACATGGAAAGTGTGGCCCGGGGCCATTAACTCCGCCGGCACCTGCCAGGGCATGATTCACTTCGGCATGGCCGATGTAATCAGCGCCATTCTCTGCGACCGGGAAGGCGTCGTCGTCACCCAAAGCGCCTCCTGCTTCTACCACGCCCCTCTCTACGAAGGGGAAGTGGTGGCTGAGGCCTTTTTCAACAAGCGGGGCAAGGTCAACGACAATGTGGAAGTGCACTTCTTTCAAAAGGACAAGCTCTGCTTCCAGGCGATTTTCAGTATGCACGCCACCGGCGTGGTGCTGAACAAGGGGGGAGAGGATGAAGCGTAATCAAGCCATCTTCCTCTTAGTCCTTACCACGATTATTTGGGGCATGGGCGTGGTGGTTCAGGTAACCGGCATGAACCACATCCATCCCTTTGTATTAAACATGCACCGTTCCCTGGCGGCGGGGCTTTTCCTCCTCGTGATTCTCCTGTTTGTTCCGAAACTGAGAGGCGTGGGAAAGGATCTCGGGGCCACGATTAAAGGGGGCATTTGCTGCGGCATCTGTCTGAGCGTGGCCATGGCACTGCAACAATACGGCCTTCAATACACCACCGCCGGCAAGACCGGCTTTATTACGGCCCTTTACATCGTCCTCGTGCCCATGGGCGGGATTTTGCTTCGCCACGCGATTTCCAAGAAGACCTGGCTCGCCGTGGCCATTGCCGCCGTGGGCCTGTATTTTATCAGCATACAAAAGGGCGCGGGCTTTTCCATGGGCCTCGGGGATTTCCTCATCTTTCTCTGCGCCATCGCCTTTGCCGTGCACATTCTCGTCATCGACTACTTTGCCGAGGATGTCGACGGCGTGGCCATGAGCTGCATCCAGTTTTTCACGGCGGCGATCCTTTCCTTCTTCTTCGTTCTGCCCACCGGGGCGTCCTTCTTCGGGGAATACGCCAAGGCCCTGCCGGCAATTTTGTACCTGGGGATTCTCTCAAGCGGCGTGGGCTTTACCCTGCAGATTTTGGGCCAACGCCACACGGACCCGACAACGGCCAGCTTGATCCTAAGCTTGGAATCGGTATTTTCCCTCTTAGGGGGCTTTTTGTTCTTAAACGAATCTTTGACGGGGCGGGAAGCCTTGGGTTGTGCGCTCTTGTTTGCGGCCATTCTCATCGCCCAATTGCCCGTGGAAAAACTTCTGAAGATACCGGCGAAGAAATAAATTTATTTCCTAATATTCGGCATTCGTGCAATAAATAGCCATCTCTCGGGTATAGATCTATCCAAAGGACTATGTCAAGGAGGGAATGAAATGAAGTGTCGTTTTTGCGGAAATAATAATGAGCCCGGCGTCAAATTTTGCGCGTCCTGCGGGACGCCCATGGTCTATCCCCTGGGTTACAAGCCCGAGGACGAGGATGCGGCGGAAGAAAAACCGACGGTAGAAGCGTCGGAAGCGGCCGTGGAAGAAGCTGCCCCGGAAGAAATCGAGAAGGCCGCGGTGGAAGAAGAATCGGTGGAAGAAGAACCGCCTGTCGTCGAAGAAGTTTCCGCCGAAGAAAAGACGGAGTCCCCTGTCGCGGAAGAGGCGGCTGAAGAAGCGGCGGAAGATACGACTGAAGAACCGTCGGAAACCATCGAAGCCGCCGATGCATTTGAAGGGCCTGTTGCCAAAGAGGCGGAAGAAAACGAAGCGCCTGCGGTTGAGGAAGCTGCGACAGAAGAAGCTCCGGTTGTAGAAGAATCCGTTGCAGAAGAAGCGCCTGTTGCCGAAGAGGCGGAAGAAAAAGCGGAAGAAGCGCCTGTCGTTGAAGAGCCTGCTACGGAACAAGCCCCTGCTGTTGAGGAGCCCGCCGTGGAAGAAGCGCCTGTCGTTGAGGAGCCCGTTGTGGAGGACGTGCCTACCGTTGAAGAGTCCGCTGTAAAAGAAGCTCCCGAGGAACCGAAAGAAGCGCAGGTAGAGGAAATCGACTTATCCAAGCCCATGGACAAGCGCAAGAGACAGGCCTTAAAGCGCAAGCAAAAAGCGGCGAGAAAACAGGCCCAAGACGGAGATGCCGCCGAGAGAAAGCGCCTTGAGCATCAAAGCCACAAGGGCAAGGAAGCGAAAAGAGCGCAAGAAAAGGAAGCGGCACCTGTAAAAGAAGAAAAGCCGGAAGCGCCGAAAGTTATGCCGGAAGAGGCGAAAGCGGAACCGAAAGAAAAAATCCAAGCCGCCGACGACTTCAAAAAAGAATCGGAAAGGCCGCAAGTCAAGCAAAAAGAAAGCACGGCGGAAAAGAAAGCGGAAGCGAAGCCGGAAGAAAAAGCACCGAAAGAAAAAATCCAAGCGGCGGACGATGTGAAACTCGAGAAAAAGAAAATCGAAGCCGAGGCGAAAGCGCCGGCGAAAAAAGGCCGCATCAGCCCGGTCCTTATCGCCCTCGCCCTCTTGATCCTTCTCGTTATTATCTATAAACTGGTGAAATGAAGGATCTAAATGCCGCCCTCAGGGCATCGGCCACGGCGAAACACAAGGCCTTTTCGGAAAAACTGATCCCCACCGTGGCTCCGGAGACGATTTTAGGCGTGCCCATGCCCGCATTGAGGAAATTGGCAAAGGGCGTGGACCGCTCTTTTCTCGCGGACTTGCCCCACGAGACCTACGAGGAAAATATCCTCCATAGTCTTTTGATCAACGGCTTGCCCGCCGAGGAAGCCATTCGGGCCATGGATGCGTTTGTGCCCTATTTGGACAATTGGGCCGTGGTGGACGCACTGGATCCGCGGGCCTTTTATAAGGGAGATTACATCGAGGACTACATTCGCCTTATGAAATCCCCCGCGCCCTACGGCCGCAGACTGGGCATCGTCTTGGCCCTGCGCCATGTGAAGGAAGATCCCGAAAGGCTCATGAACGCCGTGGAGACCGCGGAAAGCGGCCATTACTACGTGGACATGGCCATGGCCTGGTTCTTCGCCGAAGCCGCCCTTTACGAACCGGAGGCCGTCCTAAGGCGACTGGAAGAAGGCTCCCTACCTGCTTCGGTGCACAAGAAGACCATTCGGAAAATAAAAGAATCCCGCCGCGTTCCCCCCGCTGTGAAAGCGCGGGCGAGCGCCCTGCAGTAAGATGACGGCTCCTTTCGAGGAGCTGTTTTTGTGAAAGGAGATCCATGATTTACTTCGACCACGCGGCCACCTGTCCCATGAGCGAAAAAGCCATCGACACCATGACCGCCCTGTTAAAAGAAGGCTACGGCAATCCCTCCAGCCAACACCGCTTGGGCCGTGAGGCGAAAAACGCCTTGGAAGGCGCCCGCCTGGACGTGGCGGAGCTCTTCGGCCTTTCCATGAAAAACGTCCTCTTCACAGGATCCGGAACGGAAGCCGACAACATCGCCATCATGAGCGCCTACAAAAACAGAAAACAGAGCCCGGGCCACATGATTACCACGGCCATGGAACACGAAGCTGTGTTGAAATGCGCCGAAGCCCTGGAAAAAGAGGGCGTGGCGGTTACTTTTATCGCCCCGGATAAAAACGGCGTGGTCCGTGCCGAAGATATCCTCGCCGCCGTGAGAGAAGACACCTTTTTGGTCAGCGTTATGGCCGTAAACAACGAAGTGGGCTCCCTCCAGCCGCTGGATAAGATCAAAGAAGGCCTTCCCGAGAGCGTACACTTTCATGTGGACGCCGTGCAGGCGGCGGGCCACCGCCCCGCGGATACCTACGCCTTCGCCGACACCGTGGCCATGAGCGGCCATAAATTTTACGGGCCCAAGGGCGTGGGGATCTTCTTAACGCGAAAAGAGCTGGAGCCCGTCATCTACGGCGGCGGTCAGGAGCGGGGCATTCGAAGCGGCACGGAAAATGTGCCGGGTATTTGCGCCATGGTGGAGGCACTGAAAGAAGCGGAGGCCCGCCGGGAAGAAGACGCCGAGCACATCGGCCACCTGACAAGCCGTTTGCGGGAAGGCCTCGCCGAAATCGACGGCGTCACCCTCACCGTCCCCGCCGCCGACGGCCGCATCACCCACGCCATGGTGGAGGGCATCTCCCGAGACGTCCTCTTGTATCAGCTGGACCGCCGCGGCTTCGCCCTCTCCGGGGGAAGCGCCTGTCAGGCCGGCGCCGCCACAAAGAGCCACGTCCTCGAGGCCATGGGCGTGGATCAAAGGAACCGCGCGCCCATGCGCCTGTCCCTGGGGCGGGAAAACACCATGGACGAAGTGGAAGCTTTTTTAAACGCATTAAGAGAAATAATAGAAGGGAAGAGATCGTGAGTCGCATACTCGTCGCAATGTCCGGAGGCGTAGATTCCTCCGTGGCCGCCTATTTACTGAAAAAAGCCGGGCACGAATGCATCGGCGTTACCATGAAACTGTACGAAAACGACACGGTGGCCCACACCGGCCACACCTGTTGCTCCCTTGACGACATCGACGACGCCCGCATGGTGGCGGCGAAGCTCGGCATGGATTACTTCGTCTACGATTTTTCCGAACGCTTCGAAGAAGAAGTCATCGACAAATTCGTCGCCTATTACGAAAAGGGCTGGACCCCCAATCCCTGCATCGACTGCAATCGCTACTTAAAATTCGAAGACCTCTACACCCGGGCGAAGGAGCTGGACTGCGACTACATCGCCACGGGCCACTACGCCCGCATCCAATACGACGATGAGTTGAAGCGCTACACCCTTTTAAAGGGCCCGGACGAAAAGAAAGATCAGTCCTACGTCCTCTATAGTCTGAGCCAGGAGCAATTGGCCCACACCCTTTTCCCTCTGGGGGAATTGGAAAAGAGCGAAGTGCGTAAAATCGCCGAAGAAGCGGGCCTGGTCAACGCTAAAAAACACGACTCCCAGGACATCTGCTTCGTCCCCGACGGCGATTACAAGGGTTTTTTGGAGCGGAGGGAAAACAAAACCTACGCCGAAGGCGATATTGTGGATGAAGAAGGCCGCGTTCTCGGCCGCCACAAGGGCGCCGTGGGCTACACCATCGGCCAGCGAAAGGGCCTGGGCGTGGCGGCGGGCCACCCGGTCTACGTTCTCGACAAGGATATGGAGAAAAATCGCGTCGTCGTGGGAAACAAAGAGCATCTGAAAAAGAAGGAGCTGGATGCCGTGGACTTTCAGTGGCTAAGCTATCCCGAAACGGATCGCCTGAACGTCACCGCCCGCACCCGCTACCACGGCGTGGAGACCTCCGCCACCTTAATCGACAAAAAAGACGGAAATATCACCCTGATTTTCGACGAACCCCACGGCGCCATCGCTAAGGGCCAGGCCGTGGTCTGTTACGACGGGGACAAAGTCGTGGGCGGCGGCACCATCGTCGATTCCCGCGGATAAGGAGGAAAGATGTATTTAGAAGATTACGTGGAAGGGCTCACCTTTCAAATGGATCCCTTCGCCCTGACGGAAAAAGAAATCATCGACTACGCGCAGGCCTATGACGACCGGCCCTTTCACACGGATCCGGAGGCGGCGAAGGACAGCCGCTTCGGCGGAATCATCGCCTCGGGCCTTCACAGCTTCAGCGCCACCTGGGGCCGCTGGGTCGCCACGGGATTAGACGGAGGCGGCGTCGTCGCCGGTATCGGCATGGATCACCTGCGCTGGGTCAATCCCATCTATCCCAATGTGGATCTTTATACCAGCGTCGTCGTGGATAAAATCGAAATCAAAAGCGGCGGCGACTACGGCGTCGTCCACGTGAACGCCTTCACCCGAGACGAAGCGGGCACGCTTTTATTGGAACACGACGCCATTATCCTCGTGGCGTCGCGCCATGCTAAAGTAAAAAAGGGAAATTAACACTACGAAATTCAATATACAATATAAAAACTAATTAAAGTTTCGTGGAAGATAAAAATATTTCTGAAATAGGCGAAACGAAATGAAATCATTTTCATGAATAAAGGTTTTCACAAATAAATCATTCTATTTCGTCACGAAAGTAGCGATCGCGTTCAATATTCTGTATAATAAATGACGTATTGAACTATTGAAGGAGTGACTAAATGAAAAGCAGTAAAACAAAAGACGTCATGGTCATTGGCTTCGCGCTGTTCGCTATCTTTTTCGGCGCGGGCAACTTAATCTTCCCACCATATTTAGGTTTCCACGCAGGCGACTCGTGGACAGCGGTTATGCTGGGCTTCCTTTTGGCAGACCCGATCATCCCCATTATTACCTTAGTCGTCACCATTTTTGCAGGCGGTAAAGCCGTCGACTTAGGCCGACGGGTCAATTACCCCTTCGCCTTGATCTTAGCCGTTGCGGCCATGATCAGTCTGGGTCCGGTCTTTGCGATTCCGAGAACCGCAGCTACAACCCACGAAGTCGGTATTCTTCCCTTCTTCTCGGGCGCCCCGATTTGGGTGACATCGGCTATTTTCTTTGCCATTACCTTGGCACTGTCCATTAAAGAAACAGGCGTTATCGACATTATCGGTAACTACATTACGCCGGTTCTCTTGCTTTTCTTAGGTATTATTATTGTAAAAGCCATTATCTCGCCCATTGGGCCCATTCTTCCCGCACAAGGCACGGACTACTTTACCCAAGGGATTAAAGAAGGTTACCAAACCATGGACGCCATGGTATCCCTTCTCTGTACCGCCATCGTAACCGGCGACTTGATTCGAAAAGGCTACGGCGATGCGCCGAAGGCTGAAAAGCAAAAAATGATCGTTAAAGTTTGTGTCCTGGCCATGGTGCTCTTAATCCTCATCTACGGCGGACTCACCTACGTCGGCGCCCAAGGCGGCACCCACTTCGGTCCCGATGCAACTCGCGTCGAAATTCTCGTCGGCAGCGTCGGACTGCTCTTAGGTAAATGGGGTCAAGCAGCCTTGGCTGTGGCAGTTAGCTTGGCTTGCCTCACCACCTCCGTCGGTTTAACCTCAGCTTGCGGAAACTTCTTTAACTCCGTATCCAATGGCAAGTGGAAATATGAATACGTCGTCTGCGTATCCGTCCTCGTCAGCTTTACCTTCTCCCTCGTCGGCGTCGAAGGCATTATCGGCTTGGCAGGTCCGGTACTGGACATCGTCTACCCCGCCATTATCGCCATGTCCTTCATTATGATCTTTGAGCGTAAATTGATCTATGACGGCACCTTTATCGGCATGGCCGTCGGCACCCTCCTTGCCGCCGCCATCACCACGATCTTTAACATGACCGGTTCCTTCGAAGGCGCCGCCAATTTGATCGACAAGATGCCCTTAGCGGAATTCGGCTTCAGCTGGCTCGTTCCCGGCATCGTCGGCGCCATCATCGGCACGATTTGCGGCAAAATGGGCATGGGCAAGAAGCGTTCGGATCACGACATAAAGCCCGCCTTCTAAAATAATAAGATAGCAAAATGCGTACTTCGGTGCGCATTTTTTTATTGCCGAAACGGGGATTGAATAGTCGAGATGAAAGAAAAGGCATCGACGAGGCGGGAAGGCGGCATAAAAAAGGCCGCGAAAAAAATTTGCATCGCCGGGTAAAAAAGTGTTTGGGGCAATCGTTTTTATTGTTTTCACGGCGGGCAAAGTTAAAGGAAAAGAAAAAAAGCATCTCATTTCCGATTAAAGATCGACACAGAAATAACGAATAAAGCAAATATTGAGGTGAAAACCTAAGCGTATACAAATATATAGTACACAGACGACAAAATAGGCACAGTTTTCGTTAATTGAAAAATTTACTTCAAAAAGGTATGTGATTTAGATATAATGTTACACAAAGGTAGAACGAACCTTAGAATTTTATAAAGGAGATGAGTTTATGAACAAAAGAACCCAAGATATCTTTGTCAGCGGTCTTGCCCTGTTTGCCATTTTCTTCGGCGCAGGTAACTTGATCTTCCCGCCCTACTTAGGTGTTACCACCGGTGACGGTTGGTTTGCTACCATGTGCGGCTTCCTTTTAGCCGACCCGGTCATTCCCATTCTAACCGTTTTCATCACAGCCTTTGCAGGCGGCCGTGCCGTTGACTTAGGTAAACGGGTCAGCCCCGGTTTTGCGAAGCTGTTATCCCTCGTTGCCATTATCTGTATCGGTCCTGCTTTCGCAATTCCCAGAACCGCAGCCACGACCCACGAAGTCGGTGTTATGCCGTTCTTCCCGAACGCACCCGCCTTCATTACGTCCATCGTATTCTTCGGCATTACCTTTGCTCTCGCCTATAAAGAAAATGGCGTCGTCGATATTATCGGTAAATACATAACGCCGGCATTATTGATCTTCCTCGTTCTCATTATTGCGAAGGCAATTATTACCCCCGTCGGAGCCATTGTTCCCGTCGAACACGACGGCGGCTTCTTCGTCAGCGGTTTCTACGAAGGGTATCAAACCCTCGATGCTCTCGCAGCACCCTTGTTCACCGGGATTGTCGTCGCCGACTTGATTCGAAAAGGCTACGGCGAAGTCAGTGAAAAAGAACGCCGTTCCTTCATTATGATGGTCGGTTTGGTTGCCTTTGTCGCCCTGGCCGTCGTCTACGGTGGTCTTACCTATTTAGGCGCACAAGGCAGCAGCATGTTTACCGCTGATGACTCCCGCGTTGAAATCTTAGTCGCCTTGGTTGGTATGCTCTTCGGTAACTTCGGTAAGATCGCATTGGGTCTCGCCGTCGCACTGGCCTGCCTCACCACCTCCGTCGGCTTAACCTCCGCTGCAGGGAACTTCTTCGAAGACATCAGTAACGGCAAGATCAAATACGGCGTTACCGTTGTCGTCGTTACCGTCATCAGTTTTGCACTCTCCTTAATCGGCGTCGATGCCATCATCGCTTTGGCAGGCCCTGTATTAACCATCGTATACCCGATTATCATCGCCCTCGTCTTCTACATGATGTTTGAAAAACGCGTTCGCTACGACATGGCCTACATCGTCATGGTCGCAGGCGTTCTCGTTATCGCCATCATCGAAACCGTTGGCGACAAGATTGGCCTGGGCGGCATGGCTGCTTCCATCCAAAATTTACCCTTAGGTCAATTCGGCTTTACCTGGTTCGTTCCTTCTCTCGTTTGCTTTGCCGTCGGCTACCTCATCGGCAAGATGGGCGTCGGCAAAACCATCGACGATCACCCGGATACGGGAGGCTTCTAAAATACCTTTTAAAAAGAGTCCGCTTCGGCGGGCTTTTTTTATGGAATCGACGGCCGGCGAATCATTCGGGCGATAACAAATCCGTTTTTTATGCCGGAAATTAGTCGGATCTTAGAGTTCGGCGGCCCCTGTGGGCTCATTTTCGTGGCGCGTGGCGGCGTTTTATATTATAATGACCTCTATATTCTTATTTGCTAATGCAGGAAAGTATTCCACGAGGAGGATTGTAGCGATGAAAGCGACCAATGCGCCGAGAAAGGCGAAGCTGTGGGAGGCCCTTACGGTCTTTTTCGGCCTCGTCCTCATTATGTGCGTGAGCATTTTAAAATTTGAGATCGAACCCCACATTCCCATGTTTATCGGCGTGATCTTTGCCGCTTTAATGGCCATGCGGATCGGCTATTCCTGGGACAGCATCGAAAAGGCCATGGTGCGCGGGATTTCTCAGGCCCTGCCCTCGGTGATGATCTTAATCACCATCGGCATCCTGGTAGGCATTTGGATCGCCACCGGCGTGGTGCCCTCCATGATCTACTACGGCCTGGGGATTTTGAAGCCGTCGATTTTTCTCGTGGCGGCCTGCTTGATCTGCTCCATTACCTCCCTGGCCACGGGGAGCAGCTGGGGCACGGCGGCCACCATGGGGATCGCCCTCATGGGCATCGCTCAGGGCCTGAATATTCCGGCCCCGGTCACCGCCGGCGCCATTTTGTCCGGCGCCTACTTCGGCGACAAGATGAGCCCCCTGTCGGATACGACGAACCTGGCCCCCGCCATGAGCGGCACCGATGTCTTTACCCACGTGAAGGCCATGGTGAAGCCCACGATGATTGCCTATGTACTTACCTTGGCGATCTTCGCCTACTTAACCACCCGTTACAGCGGCCCGGCCGGCGGGGCGGATACTTCGGGCATCGAGGCCCTTCAGGAGGGCTTAAAGAGCTCCTTCGTCATCAGCCCTCTGCTCCTCTTGCCTCCCATCGTGGTCATCGTCACCATCGCCTTTAAGATGCCGGCCCTTCCCGGCATCGTCTTGGGGATCGCGGTGGCCACTTTCATCGGCCCGATGATTCAGCCCACTGTGGGCATGAAAGAAATATTAGGAAGCGGCATGAACGGCTATCTGTCTCAAACGGGCATCGAGAGTTTGGACAAGCTTTTAACCGCCGGCGGCCTGATGAACATGATGCAGTCCGTGTCCCTCACCCTAATCGCCATGATGTTCGGCGGCATCGCCGAGGAGACGGGGCAAATGGAGATCATCGTCAAGACCGTGGTGCAGGGCATTCGCTCCGTCACCGGCCTGGTCGTCGCCACGCTGTTTACCTGCCTCTTGTCCAATATGACCATGCCGGAGCAATACATTTCCCTGGTGGTGCCCGGCCGCATGTTTGCGCCGGAATACCGCCGGCGGGGCCTGCACCCGAAGATGCTTTCCTCTACCCTGGAGGCCTCGGGTACGGTGACCAGTTGCCTCGTGCCCTGGAACACCTGCGGGGTCTATATGAAAAGCGTGCTCCACGTCTCTCCCATGGCCTATATGCCCTTTGCTGTGTTTAATCTCCTTATGCCCATTGTTGTCATTGTCATGACGGCTCTGGGGCGAAACACCTTCTATATTAAGGACGATCCCGATACGGTCATCGAGGTGGAATAAATCGTGAAGAAGAGAAAATGGAAACTCTTTCTCGCGGTCTTCCTCTTGGCGCTTTTCTTTATGCGGCCTCGCTACGAGCCGAATCGGGAGAGCGTCCACAGTCGGGAGGATTTTTTCGCGGCCTACGCGCCCCTGGCCCGGGAGGTGGGGAAGAAATACGATCTCTATCCCTCGGTGATTTTGGCCCAGGCGGCGGTGGAGTCGAATTTCGGCGAAAGCGAACTATCAAGGAACTACAACAATTACTTCGGCATCAAGGGCAAGGGCGTGGTGCTTCCCACCATCGAAATGGAAGGGGAACGGAAAATGGCCGTGGAAGACGGCTTTCGCACCTACGACTCCGCCCGGGAGAGCTTCTACGACTACGGCAAGCTCATCGCCAAGGCCGCTCGCTACGAGCCCGTGCGGGAAGCTACAAGCGCCGAGGCCTATGCCATGGCCCTTCATCCGGCGGGTTACAGCACCAATCCCCGCTACGGCGACATTTTGATCGAGGTCATGACCGTTTACAACTTAAAGAGTTACGATGAAAACTAAGGCGCTTCGGCGTCTTTTTTATTTGCTCAAAAAGCGCCTTGAAAATACGGCGGCCATAGCGTAGTATAAATAGCGTATACTACATTTAGAGGTAAGATAGAAACAGATAGAACTTAACCACAATATGTTGACAGTTTGTGGATAAATAAGAGGAGGACAGGATGAAGGTAAGGAAGCGTAACAAGAATGTGGTGGAATTCGACGGGGAGAAAATCGTCGTCGCCGTAGAAAAAGCCATGGCGGAAACGGACAGGGGCGTGGACGAAGACGCGGCCCGGGCCGTGGCGAAAGAAGTGACGGAAAAATGCACCGGTGAAGAGATCGTAGACATCGAGACCATTCAAGATGCCGTGGAGCTTTCCCTTATGGCGAAGGATCCCGTGGCGGCGAAGAAATACATCCTCTACCGCCAAGAGCGGGCCCGCCTCAGGGAACACGGCTGGGACATGACGGATCTGCAGCGGGACATTTACGAAAAGAAGTACCGCTTCGATTCGGAAAGCTTCGAAGGCTTTTTGGAACGGGTTTCCGGCGGCAATTCCGCCATTAAAAAGGCCATCGCCAACAAGGAATTTATGCCGGCGGGACGGATCTTGGCCGGCCGCGGGCTGGATGCCTTCGGCAAAAAGATCACCCTTTCCAATTGCTACGTCATGCCCCAGGTGGAAGACAATATCGAATCCATTTACGACACGGCCAAGTGGATGGCCCGCACCTACAGCTATGGCGGCGGCGTGGGCCTGACCTTAAACAAACTGCGCCCGAAGGGAGCCAGAGTCAACAACGCCGCCTCTTCCACCACCGGGGCCGTAAGCTTTATGGATCTCTACTCCCTCACCACGGGCCTGATCGGCATGCGCGGCCGCCGCGGCGCCCTCATGCTTAATATGGACGCCTCCCACCCGGACATTTTGGAATTCATCAATGTGAAGAAAGATCTGGACAAGGTGACCAGCGCCAATATTTCCGTAAACTGCGGCGACGATTTCTTCGAGGCCTATAAAAAGGACGCGCCCTTTGCCTTAACCTTCGACGTGGAAGCCACCGGGGAAAAAATCCGCCGGGAAATCAGCGCCCGGGACATGATGCACAATCTGGCCTACAACAACTGGGACATGGCCGAGCCCGGCGTGCTCTTTAAAGACCGGATCAATTCCTGGCACATTATGAGCGAAGACGATACCTTCGAATACGCCGGGGTGAATCCTTGCGCGGAAGAGCCCCTGCCCGCTTTCGGATCCTGCAATCTCTCCAGCATCAATTTGGGGGAATTCGTCAAATATCCCTTCAGCAAATTCGCCCGCTTCGAATTCGAATCCTTCGGCCGCTTGGTGCGGGAAGGCGTCATCTATTTAAACGACGTCCTGGACGAAAACATGGCCCTGCACCCCTTAAAAGAGCAGCGGGAACTTTCTCGGGATCTGCGCCAAATCGGCCTGGGCATTATGGGCGTCGCCGACATGTTCATTAAAATGGGTATTAAATACGGTTCCTCGGAATCCTTAAACCTCATCAATCAAATCGGCCGCGTCCTCGTGAACGAAGCCCTGCGTCAGTCGGCCCTCTTGGCGAAAGAAGCGGGCCCCTTCCCCCGCTACCGAAAAGACAAGGTCCTGGCCAGCGAATTTATTCGCTCCAATGCCGACGACGACGTGTTGGCCTTAATCGAAGAGTACGGCCTGAGAAATTCCCAGCTCCTCACCATCGCCCCCACAGGCTCCATCTCCACCTTAATCGGCTGCAGCAACGGCGTGGAGCCCATCTTCCAAATCAGCTACGTGCGTAAATCCGAATCCCTCCACACGGAAGACACCTACTACACGGTGTACACGGAGATCATTCGCAAGCTTATGGAAGCACAGGGCCTCTCTCGGGAAGAAGATCTGCCCGATTACGTCATCACCACGTCCAATTTAAACTATCGGGACCGGATCAATGTGCAGGCCACCTGGCAGCAATTCATCGACGCCTCCATTTCCTCCACGGTGAACGTGCCCAATGAATTTACCGTGGAAGAAGTGGAAGACCTTTACGTCTACGCCTGGGAGCGTGGCCTGAAGGGCATCACCATCTATCGCGACGGCTGCGCCAGAAGCGGCATTTTGATTACGAACGACAAAAAAGACGGCGCGGACCGCATCAAAGAGCTCCAAGACGAATTGAATCGGGAGATCGCTAAGCAGATGACGGAAAACCCCGACACCTGCCCCATGTGCGGCGGCACCATGAACCACTCCGGCGGCTGCGCCGAGTGCCAAGACTGCGGCTACAGTCCCTGTGCCATTTAAAATAAAAGAACTTAAGATCAAAAGCGAAGGCGAAATCCTTCGCTTTTTTCTGTGCCTGTAGTTCTTGTCATGAAACTGTCATCTTTTTGTAGTCTTTAGGCAATAGACGCGGGGGCATTCTCTGTTATAATAAGGCTCGTGCTCAAAAAGAGTTACAAAATAGTAACGAATGAAGCCCGAGGCTTCAAATCAATAGAGAAAGCGAGACATTCATGAACAAGATCAGACGAACAATCAACGTAGGCGCCCTGGCGGCAGTGATGGCGGCGGGCATGGTACATAGCCCGGTATTCGCCGCCAAGGCGCCGGCGGAAATTCCCGCTCCCGTCGCTGCAGAAGCACAGAAGGCCACGGAGGCCGTAAGCGTCACCGTGGGCGATGCGGTATTTTACTTAAAGAGCTCCGCCGATTACGACGCTCTTATGGCGAAATTACAAAACCGCTTTAAAGCCGAAGGTGCCACCGTGCGCCGCATGGACATTGAGCCTCAAATCAAGGCCGAAGCCGTGAAGACCGAGGAAAAGATCCTCACCGTAGACGAAGCCTTCAAGCTGCTCTTAACCGGCGGACGTGAAGAGGCGGTCTATGTGGCCGAGGAGACGGAATCCTTGGAATCCGTGGCTAAGAAATTCAACATGACCGTGGATGAAATCAAGGCATTAAACGCCAATTGGGAAGATCCCCTGCACAAGGGATCGAAAATCAACGTCTTAAAACCCGCGCCCATGGTCACCGTCACCTTACAGCAAGAAAAAAAGGCGCAATCGCCGGTGGCCTTTAAGACCGTGAAAAAAGAAGATTCCAATCAAGTGAAGAGTGTGAAAAAAGTCGTGCGGGCGGGCAAGGCCGGCGCCTTGGAGACCACCACCCGCGTGGAATCCGAAAACGGCAAAGTCACCGCCTCCGTCACCGAAGCGAGCCGCCTGGTCCAAGAGCCTGTGGATGAAATCGTCATTGTGGGCACGAAAGAAGGCTTGGCTACGGGCAGCTTTATGACGCCTACTGTGGGCCGCCTCTCCTCGCCCTTCGGACCCCGCTGGGGCCGCTTCCACTACGGCGTCGACCTGGCCAATGCCACGGGCACCGATGTCGTGGCCGCAGACGGCGGCGTCGTCACTCGGGCGGGCATGGCCGGAAGCTACGGCAATCTCATTATCATCGATCACCAAAACGGCACCTCCACCCGCTACGGCCATTTAAGCGCTTTTAACGTCAAGGCGGGCGACGTGGTGCAAAAAGGCCAATCCATCGGGAAAATCGGCTCTACCGGCCGCTCCACCGGCCCGCACCTCCACTTCGAAGTGCGCGTCGGCGGCGTGGCGAAAAATCCCCTGGAGTTCATTAAGCTGTAAAACAAAGCATATTGAAAAACGACCTTTTAAAACGGGGGCAAATCCTGTATAATGGTTTCGTTAAGTCAATATGCAGGGAGCGGTATCGAAGTGGTCATAACGGGGCTGACTCGAAATCAGTTTGCCTTCACGGGCACGTGGGTTCGAATCCCACCCGCTCCGCCAAATGAAAACGACGCGTTGCCGAAAAGGCAGGGGGTCGTTTTTTTGTTGCGCCGATGAAACAGCATTGTAAAAGCGTACAAGATCTTGTACAATAAAACAAAAGAGGTGATAGGATGTTGGCAGTTAATTACAGCGATTTGCGCAATCATCTCAAGGAGTATTGCGACAAGGCGGTCAACGATATGGAGACGGTGCTTGTGACGCGAAAAGAGGACCGTCACGTGGTCATGATCAGCCTGGAGGCCTACAACAATCTCGTCGAAAACGATCATATTATGAAAGATCCGGTTCACTACAAGGAGTTGATTCGCCGAGCCGAAGAGGTGGATCAGGGACTGTTTAAGGAACAGAAGTTATCGGACGAGTAGATGAAGATTGCATTTCACGACGGGGCCTTTGAAGAATATATTTCGTGGCAAACAAAGGACAAAAAAACACTGAAGCGTATTAATTTGCTTATTAAAGATATTCTCAGGACGCCTTTTGAGGGCATCGGCAAGCCGGAGCCCTTAAAGTATGAACTGGCAGGCTATTGGTTCAGGCGAATTAACACGGAGGACCGATTGATTTATAAGGTGGAGGACGAGTGGTTGATTATCCTGTCCTGCGCCCATCATTACGAAAACAAATAAAAGCACCCGCGTGGGTGCTTTTGTCGTTTATTTATTAAAAGGAAGCTTGTCGTAGAGGAGCCTCGCGCCGCCGGCGGCTTTGGCGCCGAGCTTGTTCAGCCCCGGGCCCATGTCGTCCCAGGCCCATGTGGCGGGGATTTTTCTGAATTTGTAGTCGGCGATCATTTTCATCAGCCCCATGTGGCCGGTCTTCAGGTAACTCGCCACCCCGGCCATGTCCCGCCAGCCGTCTCTAAAGTGGCAGTTGGTGTCCGATTGAAAGAAAATCTTCGGCACCGCTTCGCCCGTGCTGTCTAAATAATAGAGATAGGGGGTTTCGAAGCCCAGGTGGGTGAAGAGCTCCGTCTCGGGAGAAAAGCAGGCCTCCGCGCCGGTAATATAGACCTTTCGGCTAAATTCGTCGCGCTTGAAGGTGGCGTGGAAGATGCCGCGAAAGCCCGCTGCCTTTAGGCGGGGATGGACGAGGCCGATGAGCTCGGGAATCCATTTCTGCTTCACGTAGGTGGCTTCGCCGACAAATTCCGGGTATTGGCGCAGCACCTGTGTGGTGACGAAGCCCGAAAGTTCGCCGGCGCCTGCGTAGTAGAGGGAGGCGGCGTAATTGTCCGAGGCTTCGCCGGGCACGTAGCGCTCGGCGTAGAAATCCTCCGCCTCGATTTTCTCGAGGGCACGGGAAAAGGCGGCGGCGCTCGCGATGTATTGAATCGGCGTCTCTTTGTTTCCGTCCCGAGATTTGATTAAGCAGGGAAAGCCCAGGGTCGTGGCGATTTCGAGGACGAGGTCGTCTTTGCTTCCGTAAAGATCTTTTTGAGGCGGCATCAGATCCCGAAAAAGATCCGCCATGGCCCCGGAGGCGAGGGACTCGGCGGAGAGCGCCGGGAAGCGGAAATGGGCTTTCAGCACGGAAAAATTGCGCGCAACAAAATCCACATAGGCCGGCGTCGTGGGAAAAAGCACGGGCTTGTTCTCGGAAAGGGCGAGAAGGCTCTCTAAAAGAGCGGCCTCGCCCGCCTCAGGCAGAAGGACGCTGTCTTTCGCGTAGCGGCTGATGCCGTAATCCGAGGGGGCCGCATCCAGGGTGGCGACTGAAATGCCGCGGCGGCCCAAATTTCTCAATATGGCTAAGGCGGTGGAGTTGTGCCCGTCGAGGACGAGGGCGGTAGCTTCTAAGGTCATAATGCCTCCTTTATCTTCCTACTATCATACCGCATCGGCCGGATTTTGGCGCAGAAGAATGAAAAAATAAAATCTCTCCCCGATTTTCTGTTAGTTTCCCGAATTTTAGGATATACATGTAGTATATGATTTTGTGAACGAAACCTAGGAGGTACATTATGTCCAGAGAAAATATTACATTTGGCGGAAACGCCATCAACATTTTAGGCGAAGAAATTAAAGTCGGCGACAAGGCACCGGATTTTGTTGCGGTAAACAACGATTTAAGTCCCTTTGAATCCAAGGAATTAAACGGCACCGTACGCATTTACTCCGTCGTTCCTTCCATCGACACCGGCGTTTGCGCCATTCAAACAGGAAACTTCAATCAAATGGCCACGGATTTAGGTGACAACGTCCACGTCATCACCATTTCCAACGACCTTCCCTTCGCACAAGAACGCTTCGGCGCCGCCGAAGGCATCGACCGCGCCAAACTCGTCAGCGATTATCAAATCTGCGATTTCGGCAACAAATACGGCTTCTTAATCGAAGGCCTGCGTCTCTTGACCCGCGGCATCGTCGTCGTCGGCGAAGATGACGAGGTAAAATACGTGGAATACGTCCAAGAAGTGACCAATCACCCGGACTACGACAAAGCCCTTGAAGCAGTAAAAGCGCTGATCTAAGCATGCGCATACGGGTTCTGGCCCTTGGAAAGCTAAAGGATCCGGCCCTGAGCGCCTTGGTTTCGGAGTATGTAAAGCGGCTTCGGCCCTACGTCCCCACTGAAGTGGTGGAACTGAAGGACGAACGGGCGCCGGAAAGCTTGTCCGAGAAAGAGGCTGAGGGGGTTCTCGAGCGAGAGGGCGAGGGCCTTTTGGCGAAAATCAATCCGCGGGATACGGTAATCGTATTGGCCGTGGAGGGAAAGCAGGTGGATTCACCGGCTTTTTCGGAAAAACTGTACGACTTTCTTGAGACGACCTCGGGAGATGTGGTCTTCGTCATCGGAAGCAGCATGGGGCTTTCCCCCGCCGTAAAGGCGCGGGCGGATTGGCTCTTGTCGTTTTCGAAAATGACCTTGCCCCACACCCTGATGCGCGTCGTATTAATGGAACAAATTTATCGGGCCGCGCGCATTCACGCCGGCCATGTGTATCACAAATAGGAGGATATTGTGCCTAACAAAGAAGAAAAAGCAAAAGCAAGAAGAGAACAAGAAAACCAAAACGACGAACACGCTCCGGCATCGGACATTTACGGTAAGGTAGCCGGCAAGGATCCGGAAACCGGCGTTGAAATCCCGACGGATGAAGCCGTTAAAGAATCCGTGGAATGGGTAAACGAAAACGCGAAATAAGCGTTTCATGTAAGGTACCGGCAGATGTCGGTACCTTTTCTATTTACAGATGGGGGAGAACATGGGCGAGAGAAATCGGGCCTATTATTTATACACGGATCAATTACCCGACGCCGAGGGCTTTCTGCCTGTGGAGGCGGCTTATTCGGCGCGCTTAAAAGCGGGAGACGGCCTGTGGCTGATCGGCGATATGCGGCGCTTTTATTTCGTCGACGGCATCACCGATGCCGGGGTGTATTTAACGGAGGCCGAAGGACATTTCGAAGCGGAAGATATCAACCTCCCCGCCATGCGCCATACCGGGGCGCTTATGCCCATGGACAAAAAGCCCCTGGCCGTGGAAGTGGAACACGGCGACGGCGCGGGCCCCGGGGAAATGATCATTCAGCTCTACGGTAAAGACGAAGGCGGGCTCTTTAAAACCGCCGGGGATGAAGAAGACGCCTACTTGGCGGAATCCTTAAAGGGGCTCTTGCGCATGCAGCTCAAGACCATGGAGTCCACGGCGGAAATCGGCAATTTGTGGATTCGCCGTCTGAGAGAAAAACAGAGGAGGAAGTAATGGCAGATAAAAGCCTTTTTGAGAGACAATTAAACCACGTGACCATTCGGGAATTTACCGACGAACCCGTGGATCCCGCGTTGGTGGAAGCATTGAAAGACGTGGCCAATCGCACGGCAACCTCTACCGGGATGCAATCTTATTCCATCATTCGCATCGTGGATGAAAAGAAGAAAAAGGCCCTGGCCGACATCGGCGGACAGGATTACATCGCCCGGGCGCCGGAGCTGTGGGTCTTTGTCGCGGACGTGTACAGAAACAGCCGCATCGCCAGGGAACAAGGGGTGGAACTTGAAGCCGAGGCGGACAGCGATCGCTTCTTCCAGGGCTTTACCGACGCGGTTCTCGCGGCGCAAAATATCACCAATGCCGTTGAAGCGGCGGGACTGGGCGCCGTGTACCTCGGAAGCCTATTAAACGATGCCCGGGCCGTCATCGAGCTTTTAAATCTGCCGAAGCTCACCTTCCCGGTCTTCGGCCTCGGCTTCGGCCATCCCAATCAATCGCCGCAGCTCAAGCCCCGCATGTCCATGGATCTGAAGTGCTTCACGGACAGCTACGTGGTTCTGGACAACTACCTGGAAGCCATTAAGGATTACGACGAAGAAATGCAGACCTATTACGACCTCAGGGACGCCAACCGCCGGGTGGATTCTTTTTCCAACCAAGTGGTCGCCCGCTTAAAAGGCGCCACGGAAAATCGGGCGGCCCTCGCACAAATCGCCGAGGAACAGGGTTTTCGTTTATCGAAGGAGAAATAGCACATGCTTCACTTAAAGGAAGGAAAAAAAGAAATTTCCGTCGACGTCCTGGAATTCGAGTACCCGCCGGGATGGGGCGTGGGCACGGGATTTGACGCCGATTATTTAATCTGCAAAATCCAGGGCAGAGACGGCGATGTGGACTTTGAGGCGGAAGACAGTTTCTTTAAATTCGAAGAGCTCGTGGCCATTTACGACGAGTGCATTCGGATTTTGGACGGAGACAGCTACGGCTTTGAAGCCGCTATCGAAAACAGGCAGCTGGGCTTTTACGTGGAAATCGAAGAGGGCATGCTCTCGGTGACCCTCAACTACCTAAACGACGACCTCTTTTCCGTGAACGAAAAGCAGACGCCGGTGGAATTTCGGGACATGACCCACGGAATTTACGACGCCATTCGCCGGTTCATGGATCTGTAAAAATTTGCAGGCAATAGATAAAGAACCCTTGACGGCATGGGGAATTCATGTGATAATGAACCTATCGATGGACGAACGTGCCGACTTACTCCTAGCTATAAGTTTTATTACTTAGAGTTGTTTCTTACTTACTGTTGCTTACCAAAAATCGGAATGGCATACCATCGAGAGGCTTGAAAAAGCCGAAAAAAGCGGCCCGCGGGTCGCTTTTTTTTTGAAAAATCCTGTGAGGTGATCCATGCAATCCAATCGAAGCGTCTTCCGCACCGCCCTGCCATTGTACTTTACTTATTTTATTCACGGCATCGGCGTCTCCATCTTATCCCAGTATAAATCCGCCCTGCAAAGCGCCTGGGGCGCGGCGGATATTTCCGCCGTCATCCAGGTCATCGCCGCCTTGGGCCTGGGCCGCTTGGTGGCCCTTCCCGTCTCCGGCTACGTCTCCGATAAATGGGGACGAAAGGCATCGGGCCTTTCGGGCGTCGTTTTGTACGCCCTGTACTTTTTGGGCATCGCCTTTTGCGCTTCCGCTTCCGCCGCCTACGCCGCGGCAATCATCGGCGGCATGGCCAATTCCTTTTTAGATACCTGCGTCACGCCGACGATCCTCGAGCTCTTTAAGGAAAAAGGCCCCAAGGCCAATATGTTTACGAAATTCGCCATGTCCTTGGGCCAATTCGTGCTGCCCTTCGCCATCGGCTTCGCCGCGGCCCGATCTTTCTCCTACTCGGCAGTCTTCGCATTTTTAGGGGCCCTCATCGCCGCCGACGGCCTCTTGATTTTAACGGCGCCCTTCCCGGACATGGAAAAGACGCAAAAGAAGACCAAAGGATCCGCGGGCATTCGCCGAGGCATCGTCCCCGTGGTACTTATGGGCTTTACCGCCACCGCCACCTTTACCCTGTGGCTCAATTGCAATCAGGAGCTGGGGAGCCTCTACGGCATGGCGGACCCTTCCATGATTCAGTCGGTTTATGCGGCGGGCACCATCGTGGCCATTTTGGCCACGGCTTTTGTGGTGCTCAAGAAAATCGAGACGGAAGACGTCCTCGTCCTCTACCCGGCCATTTGCCTCGCGGCCCTCGCCTTTACCTACGTGGTTAAAAGCCCCGTCTCGCCCTTAATCGGCGGCTTTTTTATCGGCTACGGCGGCGCCGGCGGCGTCCTGCAGCTGGTGGTGGCCGAGGCCAACGGCCTTTACGAAGAGCACAAGGGAAAAATCACCTCCGTGGTTATGATGGCTTCCTCCCTCGCCAATTACGTGGTCCTCGCCGCGGCGGGGGCCGTGACGGCCACATACGGCGTCGATGCGCCGAGAAAAGTCGTGCTTCTGAACATGGCCATTACCGCCGCAAGCGTCGCCCTCGCCCTGTGGATTCGGCGGGGCAAAAAGGCGTAATGGGTTTAGAACCTTCGACAAACAAAAAGGAACCGATGGCATCCGTCGGTTCCTTATTTTTTTAAGCAGTCCGGGCAAATCCCCTCCAGCTGAAAGCGGTGGCCCGTAATGGCGTAGCCCGTGGCCCGCATAATGTGTTCGTCCAAAGCGTCCAGAGGGCAGTCGTCGATGGGGGCGAGCTTGCCGCAGCGGGCGCAGACGATGTAGTGGTGGTGCCCGCCGCCCTTCATTTCGTAATAGGTGCTCTCGTCCTGTTCCAAAGAGGCCTGCAAAATCCCCGCCTCCGTGAGCTGATTTAAAATTCGATACACCGTAGACAACGAAGCGCACACCGCCCTCGGCGTCTTTTTAAACACGTCCATGGCACACATGGGCCCGGGGGCTTTTTCTAAAATCTTCAACACTTCCAGGCGGCCCTTCGTGGCCTTTAAACCTTTTTCTCTCAGTAATTCTTCCATGACCATCCTCCCGAATCCATCATAAGCCATGGGAAGAAAAAAGAAAAGCGATGGAAAAATTTTTATGAGAAGTCTTCCCGAAAAGAGGACAAAGTGGTATACTTAGTTCCGTTAAATAACAATGATTTTTATTTAGGAGGCAATATGAAAGTAAAACAAATCGTCGCCGTGGCCTGCGCCGCAGTCATGCTTACCGCCTGCGGATCGAGTGCGGCAAACAACAACAATAACAACAACAACGACAATAAAGTTGCGGTCACCGAGAGCCAAAAGCCCAAGGCAGAGGGCCTGAATGTGGTAACCACCACCTACATCCTTCGCGACCTCACCGAAGAAATCGCCGGAGACAAGGCCACGGTCACCTGCTTGATCCCCAAGGGCCAAGGGGTTCACGGCTTCGAGCCTTCGCCCAAGGACATGAACCAAGTGAATGAAGCGGATCTTTTTGTCTACAACGGCGCCGGCCTGGAATCCTTTACGGATCGCTTAAAAGAGACCGCAGAAGGGGACGCCACCTTTGTGGAAGCCTCCGAGGGGATCGAGTTGTTAAAGGGCGGCCACCATCACCACCACGATGAAGACGCCGCTGACCACGACCACGATCACGACGCCGCGGACCACGACCATGACGCCGCGGACCACGATCACGACCACGACGCCGCGGAACACGATCACGACCATGACGCCGCGGACCACGATCACGACCATGACGCCGCGGAACACGATCACGAACACGAGGGCATGGATCCCCACGTGTGGATGGCACCGGAAAATGCGGAAGAAATGGCGGAAAACATCTGTGAAGCCCTGGCCGCCAAAGATCCCGACAACGCCGCCTACTACAAGGCCAATTACGAAAAGCTCAGCGAAAAATTCGACGCCCTGGACGATTCCTTCGAAAACGTGCTTGCCAAAGCGAAACACAAAGACATCGTCGTGAGCCACGAAGCCTACGGCTACTTGGCCAAGGAATACGGCTTAAACCAAATTCCCATCGAAGGCATTAATTCCGAATCGGAACCGGATCCCAAAGCCATGAAGGCCATCGTGGACGAAATGAAGGCCAAGGGCATTAAAACCGTCTTTACGGAGCCCAACGAAGATGATAAAATAGCCCAAACCGTCGCATCGGAAGCGGGAGCCGAGGTCAAGGAATTGGATCCCATGGAATACGAAAGCGACAAAAATTACTTCGAACGCATGGAAAGCAATCTGAAAATACTGGAGTCTGCACTGCAATGAAAGAAATCTATCGGGTCAGGGACCTGCGCTTTTCCTACGGGAAAAACGAGGTGTTAAAAGGAGCGAATCTCTCTGTGAAACAGGGAGATTTTCTCGCATTTATAGGGGCCAACGGCTCGGGAAAATCCACCTTAATCAAGCTCCTGTTGGGCATCGAAAAACCCACATCGGGCACCATCGAATACGACGGCAAGCCACTGGGAAAGGACACGGACTTTTCCCGCATCAGCTACGTGCCTCAGCTCATGGTCGCCTCCTACGACTTTCCCATTACGGTAAACGAGCTGGTGGACCTGGGCCTTTACGGGGAAAAATTAACGGCCGACGAGCGCGAACGTCGCATCGACGACGCCCTGTCCCTCGTGGATCTGGAAGGCTTTCGCGATCGCCTCTACGGCGCCCTCTCCGGCGGGCAAAGGCAGCGGGTGTTGATCGCCAAGGCCCTGATCTCCATGACCGACGTGCTCATTTTAGACGAGCCCACGACGGGCATCGACTTTAAGGCACGGGAAGAGCTCTTTCATATTTTGCGCCACCTCCACGACATTCACGGGATCACCATTTTAATGATCACCCACGAGCTGCATCTGGTGGAAGACATGATCGACGGCGTCTACGTCTTGGAAGACGGCGTCCTTGAAAAGAGGCGAGACTGATGGAACTGTTTCAATACGAATACATGATTCGGGCCATGATCGTGGGCCTGGTCCTTTCCGTCGTGATTCCCGCCATGGGCGTGGTCATCGTGAATCGGCGGCTGGCCATGATCGGCGACGCCCTTTCCCACGTGTCCCTGGCCGGGGTCATGTTCGGGCTGTTGGTGGGGATCAATCCAATACTGGGCGCCATCATCACCTGTGCCGTGGCCGCCCTGTCCATGGAATGGATTCGCCGCCGCTTCCCCTCCTACGGGGAAATCTCCACGGCGGTGATCATGTCCACCGGCGTGGGCCTGGCCTCCATCCTCTCCGGCTTCGTGAAGGGCGGGGCCAATTTCGAATCCTTTCTCTTCGGCACCATCGTGGCCATTACGGATTTTGAATTCTACATGATCCTTCTCGTCTCCGCCGCCGTGGTCCTCTTTCTTCTGTTAAACTACAAAAAACTCCTCTACCTGTCCTTCGACGGCATCTCCGCCCGCCTGGCCGGCATCCGCGGCGATCGGTTGAGCGGCCTCTTCGTCCTCTTAACGGGCCTCACCGTGGCCATATCCGCCCGCACCGTCGGGGTCTTGATTATTTCCTCCCTTCTGGTGCTTCCCGTCTCCTGCGCCCTGCAGCTCAAGCTCAGCTACAAAAAAACCCACGTCGCCTCCGTGCTCTTCGGCATTTTATTTACCGAAGGCGGCCTCATCCTCTCCTACTACCTGGGGCTCAAGCCCGGAGGGAGCATCGTCCTCCTCGGCGTGGTAACTCTTATCGTTCTCCTGGTAAAAAAACAACTCGCCGGCGCCGAAAAGTAAAAAATCGGCGGCGAGGGCGGGTTTTTTCGCCCTCCGTTGACTTTAAATGCCGTAACACGTAATATAAAAGCGAACAGAGATGCCCAACGGCGGCATCGACGAAGAAAACGCCATAAGGAGCGAACAATGATTAAACTTTTTACCGACGACGGCGCGGATATAAATTTCACCACCGCGGAACGCTACGGCATCGTTCAGCTGCCCATCGCCGTCTCCGACGGAGAAAACGAATTTGAAACGGGTCGGGCCATGGACATTTCCAATTTCTACGACAATATGCGGGCGGGCACGGTTTACAGCACCTCCCGTGTCATGCCCGGGGTCATGGAAGAGGCCTTTCGCAAAGCCCTGGAAGAGGGCGACGAGGTGCTCTACATCAGCCTCTCCTCCGGCCTTTCCGGCTCTTACGAAGGGGCGGTCATGGTAAAGAACGCTTTGGAAAAAGAGTATCCGGGAAAAATCGACGTGGTGGATTCGAAAGCCGCCACCTTCGGCGAAGGCCTCCTCGCCCTAAAGGCCGCCATCCTCAGGGATCGGGGAGAGAGCCTCGCGGCCATTGCGGCCTACCTGAACAAAATCAAAACCACTTCCCACGAATGCTTTACCGTGGGCACGCTGGAGTATTTGCACCGCGGCGGGCGCGTGTCCAAAAAGGCAAAAATCGCCGGCGGCGTTCTGCAGCTTAGCCCCATGCTGGAACTGGAGAAAGAAAAGGGCACCTTGGAGCTTCTGGACGTCTACCGCGGCCAGAAAGCCTTTTTGAAAAAGCTGAAAAAGTACATCCTCGAACACTCAAAAGACGGAAAATTCAATCCGAACCAACGGGTCTACGTCTATTCCGGCGACTGGCCCGAGCGAGTAGCGCTGGTCAAAGACTTTTTAATCAAAGACATGGGCATGAAAGAGGAAAACATCGACACGTCCCAGCGATTGGGCTGCGTCATCGGCGCCCACACGGGCCCGGAAGTCTGCGTCGTCACCTTCGGCGGCGATCCCGACGAACTCTCTCTCATGAACGAATAAATTTTCGCACAAAAAAAACCGGCTGCAAGGCCGGTTTTTTGCGTTAGGAAAGACTTTCTTCTTCCACCGGTTTCGGCTGTTTCAAAATGTGTTTGTAGTACACTTTTTCCACGAGCATGGAAATGGCGTTGTCGCCGGCCACGTTGGCGGCGGTACCGAAGGAGTCTTGCGTTAAATAAAGAGAAATCAAGATGGATGCCATGGGCGAGTTCGTAGCCACGCCGACGATGGGGAGGAAGGGCAGTGCGCTCATGACGGCGCCGCCGGGAGCGCCCGGTGCGGCGACCATGGCCACGCCTAAGACGGCGATAAATTGAAGAATCAAGCCGAAGCTGTGGGGCATGTTGTACATATAGAGCAAGGTGTAGACGCAGGCCGTCAAGGTAATCATGGAGCCGGGCAAGTGGACGGTGGCGCAAAGGGGAATACAGAATTCCCGAATTTGGCGAGTGACGCCCATTTGCTTGTTACATTCCACATTGACGGGAATGGTGGCGGCAGAGGATTGGGTGCCCACGGCGGTAAAGTAGGCCGGGAACATTTTGGGGAAGGTCTTGAAGGGATTGCGCTTGGTTGTCGTGCAGGCCACGAGGAACATGGCGAAGACGTAGAGCAGGTGCAGAACCAAAATGCAGCCGAAGATCCGGATAAAGACGGAAAGAATGGCGAAGACGCTTCCGGAGTAAGCCATGTTGGCGAAGTTACCGAAAATGAAGAAGGGAAGCAAAGGAATAATTGCCTTGGACAGGACCAAATTAATCATTTCGTTAAATTCGTTAATGAGCTTGTAGAAGGTTTCGCCGCTATTTCTTTGGCGCAAAATCGACACGCAAAGGCCCACCATAAAGGCGAGGATCAGGGCGCCTGTCACGTCGATGGCCGGTTCCAGCGGGATCTCAAAGAGAGCGCTTAAATTCTTTTCGGAGGCCGATTTAATCTGCTCGACCATTTCCTGGGAAATGAACGAGGGGAAGATGCCGTGGGCCATGGTGTAGGACAGACTCCCGGCGATTAAAGTGGAGCAATAAGCCATGCCCACCGTGGCGAGGAGCAATTTTCCCGCCCCTTCCGACAGGTCGGCGATGCCCTTGGCAACAAAGGCGATAATCATCAGGGGAATGACAAAGTTCAAGAACTTACCGAAGTTTGCCGAGAAAGTGACGGCGATTTTCGTCACCACTTCAGGCAGGTAGGAGCCTACCAGAATACCCAAAATAATGGCAATGATAAGCTTGGGGATGAGGCCCAGAGTAAAGGCCTTTTTTTCAGACATTAAAAAACCTCCTTAAAAAATGATTGAATTGGTATCATTATATCAAAACGGGGCGAAAAAGGGGGAAAAAGCCTAAGAAAGCGTGTCAAATCGGTGAAAAGATTCTTTTCAAGGGCGGACGGTTGTGATAGTATTTTTGTAAATAGAAGCAATCCCTTAGAATGGAGGAATATCGTGACAAACGATAAACGCAATTATCTTACATCCATCAGTTTCGGTGTCGCGACGGTTTGGTTCTCTACGCACTGCGGTGCGGGATTCGCATCGGGGACGCAAGAGCTTCAATTCTTCGCAAACCACGGATGGTTCGGCACCTTAATGCCGATTCTGACTTTTATTTTGATCGCCATCACCTACTACGTCGGCCTGGAAACGGCGCGGCAAACGGATAAATGGGGCTACGACGCCTGGTCCAAGGAAGCTTACGGCAAATACGCCAAGATCTTCACCCCGGCCATGGACGTCAGTGTCATCATTACCACCATCGCCGCATCGGCGGCCACCATCGCATCCGGTGGCCTCTTGGTTAATCAATACCTGGGCCTGCCCGTCCTCGTCGGCTCCGTCTTTATGGTCGTGGTCGTAACCCTGTTGGTTATTTTCGGCGAAGAACTCGTTCGGAAAAACGCCACCATTATGACCGTTATGATTTTAGCCATTATTTCTATCGTTATTATCTCCGGCCTCATTAAATTCGGTCCGGACATCGCGCGGCTCTTCTCCGAAGGCTACGTCAATCCCAATGCCACCAAGTGGGGCATCTCCGCATCGGATCAAACCGTTCCCGGAAACATCGGCAACTCCCTCTTATGGGCCTTGACCTATGCGGGCTTCCAAATCAGCGCCATCGGCGGCATTACGGCATCCTTTAAAGGCGGTCAATACAAAGAAGAAGCAAAAGGCGCCATGATCATCGGCTGCATTATGAACATTCTCATGCTCGTCGGCATCACCCTTTTGATCTTCTCTCAAATGCCCGACATTTATTTAGACGAAGCGTCTCGGGCGCTGCCCACCATCGCCGTCGTCAACAAATTGGACATTTCGATCCTCTCCGTCCTTTATCCGATCCTGCTCTTCTTGGCACTGATCACCACCGCCGTCGGCTTTATCTTCGGCATCGTGACCCGTATGGAACCCCACGTCATGAAGAACGAAACCAATTTGGTCAAGAAAAAGGCCATTATCGCCGTCGTTTCCTTGATCGTTTGCTACTTGGTTTCCACCCTGGGCTTAATGTGGATCGTACAAAATGCCTACAAATACCTGGGTATTTTCAACTGGGCATTGATTATTCTGCCCCTGTGGATCCTGGGCTTCAAAAACATCAAGCGACGGGATCAGGAAGCCGCCGGCAAATAATCGCAAGTTTATCTCTCAGGGATTCGCTTTTATTCATATTCGTGGAAAGAATGGGCTTCGGTCCATTCTTTTCGCGTATAATAAGGAGGCTTTCAGTGCACAAAGAAATAAAATCCTTTACGGGACTCCGCGCCCTGGCTCTGTGGGGCGTGATCCTCTACCACTTGTATCCCCACAAAATCGTCGGCGGCTACTTAGGCGTGGTCATGTTTTTCCTGCTCTCGGGCTATTTGCTCATGAGCCAACATTTGTCGGAAAAAAACCACGCGCCCTTTAAAAAGCTCGCCAAACAGTACAAAAAACTGACGCCGCCCTTGGTCTTTGTCGTGGCCGTGGTGGTATTTGTCGCCGCTTTGGCCTTTCAAGGGGAATTTCGCGACGTAGCCGCCTCGGGGATCAGCGCCGTCTTCGGCGTAAATAACTGGCAGCAAATCCTTCGGGGCTTCTCCTACTTCGATCTCCACGGGAAATTTTTGCCCTTCACCCATTTCTGGGCCCTGTCGGCACAACTGCAATTTTATTTGATTTGGGCCGTTTTAAGGCAATTCTGCGGCAAAAATCGGGGCAAGCTCGCCCTCTCCCTCGCCGTCACCGGTGGAATTTCCCTTCTGCTCATGCCCGTCATGACGCCTTTTACGCAAGATGCGACCCGCATTTACTACGGCACGGACACCCGCTACTTCGCCTTCGCCATCGGCGCACTGGCCGGGCTCATGGGCGAGAAGGGCAGCTTCAAGGGCAGCCAAAAGGCGAAAGGGATGCCTGCGGCCGTTCTTCTCGGCCTCATGCTTTTGTCCTTCGTCTTCTTCGCCGAAGGCCGCTTCCTCTACTACGGCGGCATGGCCCTCTTCAGCCTCATGGGGGCGGCCCTCTTGCTCTATACGGCAAAAGACGACAACGCCACGGCCAAGGCTTTGAGTGGCCCTGTGCTCCGCTACTTCGGCACTCGCAGCTACGAGCTCTACCTGTGGCAGTACCCGGTGATGCTCGTCTTTCAACAGGCCTTCTCCCACAGCGAACTTTCCTACTTCGCCGTGGTGCTCATTCAAATGCCCGCCCTCTTCATCCTGGGCGAAGTGACCTATCGCCTCTTTAAGCGCCCGGCGAAAAAGCGCGTCTTAACCGTCTCCGCCGCGGCCCTCGCCCTCATCACCCTCATCGGCACCTTCGCCTTCAGCCCGAAGCGCATGGCCGCCAAAGAAAAGGCCGAGGCGAAAAAAATCGAGGCCCGGGAAAAAGAAGCGGCCAAGGCCAAGGAGCCCGAACCTTTGGACGATGAAAACCTCTCCGACGAAATCAAGGAGATCAACCGGCGCTGGCCGGCGGTGGCCCTCGGTGAAAAAGACGTGAACGCCCTGGCCGAGCGCGACGGCCTGATGATCGGCGACAGCCTCACGGAAATGGAAGCGGAATACATTAAAATGCTCCTGCCGAAATTTACCATCGACGGCAAAAAGAATCGCCAAATGGTAACGGGCAAAGAGATTTTGGAAAGCCACGATTTAAGCGCCCTCGCAGAGGACGCCCCCATCGTGATTCAGCTGGGCACCAATTACGACTTCAATACCAAGGTACTTGACGACCTCATCGTCGCCACGGGAGAGCATCCCGTGTACCTCATCAACACGGTCATGCCCGATCCCTGGGAAGGGGCCGTCAATGAAAAGCTCGCCAACGCCGCCAAGGCGTCGAAGCGGGTGCACCTTATCGACTGGTACAAAATCGCCAAGGAAGAAGACGAACTCTTTATTTCCGACCACACCCACCCGAAAAATCTGGGCCTCTACCTCTTCCCCCAAGTGGTGGCCAAGGGCATCATGCCCTCGGTAAAGCCGGTGAAGGCGAAGCCGAAAACCGAGGCGGAAAATTCAGATAAGGCGACAAACGAAAATAAAACGGAATCAAACCGCGAAAAGAAGGCAGAGGAATAATGTATTCTTCGTCCATCTCTCTTGAAGGCGCCGGGGTTTCGGGTGTATAGTGTTCTGCAACGACCGTATTGAAAGAAAGGGGAGCGAAACTATGTATATGCCGAACTACTATCTGTCGAAAGACGGTTACGACGAATTGCCCGAGGTGTTGGCGGCGAGGGGCTTTAAAAAAGTTGTCCTCATCGGCGGCGAACGCGCCTTAAAGGCCGCTTCGGGAAAAATAAAAGACGCCCTGAAAGGATGCGATGTGGAAATTACCGGCACCTTCGTCTACGGCGTGGAGTGCACCAATGCAAACATCGAGCGGCTGAAAAATGAGCCCGCCGTGAAAGAAGCCGACGTGCTCTTCGGCATCGGCGGGGGCAAGGCCCTGGACACGACGAAGGTCCTCTCCCTGCGCGCCGACAAGCCCGCCTTTTCCTTTCCCACCATCTGCTCCAATTGCGCGGCCATGACCGCCATTGCCGTGGTCTACGACGAGTCGGGCCGGGTGGAAAGCTACGAATTTCCCAAGTCTCCCTCGGATATTTTCATCGACCTGAAAATCATCGCCGAAGCCCCGGACATTTACTTCTGGGCCGGCATCGGCGATGGCATCAGCAAACAGGCGGAAGTCCTTTCCGCATCCAAAGGCGACGACTTGAGTCACATGGCCCGCCTGGGCGTGGGCATCGCCAAAACCTGCGAAGAGCCCTTCCTGAAGTGGGGCAAAGAAGGCCTGGAAGATGTGAAGCACAACCGCGTCTCCCGGGCCGTGGAAGAAATCGCCCTGGATGTCTTGGTCTCCACAGGCTACGTGAGCAATCTCACCAATCAGCCGGATTTCTACTACAATTCCTACATCGCCCACATTTTCTTTGACGCCGCCTGCCTGATCCCGAGAGAAGGGGAGTACCTTCACGGCGAAGTGGTCTCCTTCGGCGTCATGGTCCTTCACGCCTACGACGACAACGAGGCGGAGCTGGAAAAAATTGCCCGCTTCAATCAGTCCCTGGGCCTGCCCATTACCCTGGAAGACGTGGGACTTACGGCAGAGGATCTGGACGAAATGATGACCTTCGTTCCTGAAACCACGGAATACAAACGCTCGAGCAAAAACATTTCTCCGGAAAAAATAAAAGCCGCCGCCTTAAAGGCTGATGCCTTTGGCCGCAGCTTGAAATAAGCGCAAAACAAAACCCTGTCCGCCGACAGGGTTTTTTGTATGGCTCGAATTCAAAACTCGCCGTTTAAAGTGCGGTAGGAAATCCAGCCGTCGCCGATATTGCACCAGGTCCTCACGGAATCCGATTGGGTGTCGATGACGTAGACTTCGGCGCCGCGACTCAAGGTGTAGGCCACCGGGTAATTCTTTCCCGGGCCCGTGCGCACATTGGCTTCCGCCGCGGTGACGTATTGATAGGTATAGAGAATGCGGCTCGCCTCCGAGGCCCGCTTGGCGCTTTTTTTCGCCGATTCGGCGGCCTTGGCGGCTTCCGATTCCGCGGTGGCGGCGCGAATCTTTTCTTCGCTTAAATTTTTCGCCCCTTGCTTCACTTTCTTCTTCAGATCGGCCAAGCGGTCGTTGTTCGGGGCCACGGCGATGAGCTCGTTGACCATGTCCATGGCGCCGTCGAAATCATCTGCATCCATCCGGGCCCAAATCTCATCGGCGGCGGAACTCACCACGTCCTTCGCGCCCTCTTTGGCCTTATCGGACAGATCGTTGTCGTGCTCTTCGATGGCGGTGTAAATCCGCAAAGCCTCTTTAAAGGAGTCGCTTTCAAGGGCATCCTTCGCTTCGTCCAAGAGCTCCTGATCCTTGGCCATGGTCTTGGCATCCTTTGCCCGCTCCTTGTACACGTCGCGACCTGTCATGTCGTAGAGCTTGTCGTACTGCTCCCGAGCCTTGTCGTAATTTTCATCCTCGATGGCGGCGGCAGCGGATTTTTCCAAGCTGATTCGGCGGCTCGTGCGGTAGATAAAAACCGAGAGCACGAGAAGAACGATCACCGCAAAAACGGAGGCTGCGATGATCACGCCCTTCTTTTTCCCGGCAGGCTTTTTCTCCTCGACCTCGTCGAAGGAATAGGCGGGATCCGTGTCGTAAGCGTCCACCGGTTCCAGGATCGCCGTGTCCCGGGGGGCGTCACTTTCCAGCGGCTGTCCGCAGGATTTACAAAATTTTGCGTCGGCGGCATTGTCTGCGCCGCAAGATAAACATTTCATCATATATCACCTAAAACAGGAGCTGTAAAAAGGTTTAAGCCGGACAGAAGCACGAAGAAAAGCCAGAATCCGCCGATAAGTAATTGCGCGATAAAACAGACGAAGCCCGCCCGATTCCACGTGTCCTGCACTTGGGAAAATTCTTCCATGTCGCGGTAGCGATTGTTTTCGTAGGCCCAGGCGTTGCCCTTAAAGCCCGCGACAAAGGGCATGACAAAGCCGACGATGGGCACGAGGCACAATAGAGTTATGTAACAGCGATTGCCGATGCCCCAAATCAACGTCAGGGAAAAGGCGCCCCAATTAAAGCGTCCGGGCACTTGGCGACTCGCCCTATCCGCCTGAGCGCCATTGTCGTAAGCCGCGGGCGCGCTTTGGAGGGGGCGGGTTTGGTCCTCTTTATAGGAAGGTTCGGGACCGTCGACGGGCGCGCCGCAGCCGGTACAGAATTTATCTTCCGGGGACAATTCGTGTCCGCAGTGAGTACAAAACATAATAACCTCCTTTATGTAACCATGGTATATTTTTTTGAAAACAATTTCAATATAAAAAATCGAAAAGAAGACAGAAAAAAAGCGCCCCCGAAAGGAGACGCTTTTCGCGATCTTACTGTTCCGTCTTCATAACCTCGTCGCCGCGGTTTTTGACGACTTTCGAAATCATAAAGCAGAAGAAAGCTGCGCCGACGACGCCCAGTACATAGGCTACGTTCATGGGCAGGCGCAGGCCGATATCGGCACTGGCGATGTAGGATGTGACGATAAAGGCGTAGAACATGCCGGGAATCAGCGTGATGAAGTAATTCTTTCCGTGCATCTTTAAATAGACGCTGATCAGAGCCAAGGCGAAGACGGCCACCAATTGATTGGTGAAGCCGAAGTAGCGCCAGAGGATTTGGAACCCTTGGGCGTTGCTCTTGGCGAAGAAGAGAATCAAGACGGCGGGAATAAACAGGATCAAAGACAGAAGCACCCGGTGCTTTGCCGTGGATTGATCGAAATTAATTTGTTCCGCCACCATGAGGCGCAGGGAACGGAAGGCCGTGTCCCCGGAGGTGATGGGAAGGACGATGACGCCGGCAACGGCAAAGAGGCCGCCGATCTTGCCCATAAATTCGCGGGAAATGTTGCCCACCATAAGGGTGGCGTTCGTGTCCAGAGCCGCGCCCCGGTTGAAGACCACCATGGCGCCTGCAGCCCATGCCATGGCGATAAAACCTTCGATTAACATGGAGTTGTAGAAAATGTTCCGGCCTTCAAATTCCGATTTCGTCGTACGGGAAATCAGGGTGGCTTGGGAGCCGTGGAAGCCCGATAAAATCCCGCAGGCCACGGTAATAAAGAAGATGGGGATAAACAATTGGCCCGTGGGGTGTTTGCTGATCAACACGCCTTGGGTCATGTTGTGCAGATCCGCTCCGCCGGTGAGGACGACGCCGCCAAAAATGCCGATGGCGGAAATAATTAATACGGCGCCGAAAATCGGGTAGACGCGGCCGATGATCTTGTCGATGGGAAAGAGAGTTGCCACGATGTAATAGAGCAAAATTCCCGCGTAGGCGTACCAAATGGCGGCGCCGTTGACGTCCATGCCCAAAAGATCGTTGACGATCAAGTCCCCGGGGGTGTAGATAAAGACCACGCCGGTTAAGAGCATCAAGATGCAGATAATCACGATGTAGATCTTATTGGCCTTGGGGCCCATGTAGCGGGAAATCAATTTCGGCACCTGATTGCCGTTGTTACGAATGGAAATCATGCCGACGAAATAGTCGTGGGTTGCGCCGGCCAGGACGCAGCCGATGGGAATCGTTAAAAAAGCGATGGGGCCGAAGAGAATCCCTTGGATGGGTCCTAAAATCGGGCCCGTGCCCGCGATGTTCAACAATTCGATTAATGCGTTTTTGCCTTTGGACATGCCAACGTAGTCGACGCCGTCTGCCAAACGAATGGCGGGAGTTTCACGGTCGTCGGGGCCGAAGACTTTTTCCACGTACTTGCCGTAGAAGAAGCCGCCCACTGCGAGGATGACCAGGCCGATTAAAAATAAAGCCATAATGCCTCCTAAACTGTTTCTTATTTTTTATACAACGTATCCCATTGTAGGGTAAATAAAGTCTGAAAACAACCGTCAATCGCAAATCTAACCGAAATCAATCATCTATTTTGCGCGGTTTTTACATGGCGGGGCGGGTTGTTCAGGGAAAAGGAAAAATCAATGGGCGCCGTCGGATGGGCATTTTCCGCAGGCACGCCCACCACCGTGGTGTTGTCGGCAACGGGATCCAGCACCACGGCGCCGGCGCCCACCTTGGCCCCTTCGCCGACGGTAATGGGGCCCAAAACCGTGGCCCGCGCCCCGATCATGGCCCCGTCTTTTACCGTGGGATGGCGCTTCGTCTTGCTCAGGCCGCGGCCGCCTAATGTGACCCCGTGGTACAAAGTGACGTCGTCGCCGATTTCCGCCGTCTCGCCGATGACCACGCCCATGCCGTGGTCGATAAAGAGCCTCTCGCCGATGGTGGCTCCCGGGTGAATCTCGATGCCCGTTTTCCTGCGGGCCCGGTGGGAGAGAAGGCGGGCCAGAGTCGTGTGGCCCTTTTTGTACAGCCGATGGGCGCGGCGGTGACTCAACAGCGCCACCACCATGGGGTAGAGAAACATGGCTTCCACGATATTTCTGCAGGCCGGGTCCTTTTCCAAAATCACCCGAGCGATTTTTCTGCGCTCCTTAAACATGTCTAAAAAAGCTCCGTGGACATGTACCGCTCGGCGGCATCGGGAAGCACGGTGACGATATTGCCTTCGAAGCGCTCTAAAAGCTTCATGGCGGCCGCCACATTGGCGCCGGAGGAAATCCCCACGCTCAGGCCTTCTTCCGCACTTAATCTCTTTGCCATGGCGATGGCTTCGTCGCCTTTTACGGTGATCACTTCATCCACCACCTCGGGATCGTAATTGCCGGGAATGAAATTGGCGCCGATCCCCTGGATCTTGTGGGCGGAAGCCTTGTTTTCCGTAATCAAAGGGCTTTCCGCCGGCTCGACGCCAACGATGTACGCGTCGGGATTTTCCGCCTTCAAAGCCCGGCCCACGCCGGTCACCGTGCCGCCGGTGCCGATGCCCGCCACAAATACGGACACGTCGCCGTCTAAGGCCGAAAGAATTTCCGGGCCCGTGGTGAGCTCGTGGATGCGGGGATTGGCCGGGTTGTTAAATTGATCGGGCAAGAAATACTCGCCGGTTGCCGCCATTTCCTTCGCCTTGTCCACAGCCCCCTGCATGCCGCCTTCTTCGATTAAAATGAGTTCCGCGCCGAAAGAGCGAATCAAGGCCTTGCGCTCGTCGCTCATGGAGGCGGGCATGACGATGGCCACCTCATAGCCCAATTGCTTGCCCACCAAGGCCAGGGCGATGCCCGTGTTGCCCGACGTGGGCTCCACGATCTTCATGCCCGGCGTGAGGGCGCCGCGGTTGACCGCATCTTCGATCATGTGGTAAGCCACGCGGTCCTTAATGGAGGCGGCGGGATTGTTCTTTTCCAACTTGGCGTAAATGCGACCGCCGCCCATGGATAATTGCACGAGCGGCGTTTTTCCGACTGTATCTAAAACATTCATTACAAAACCAACCTTTCTGCTTCGGATTCCTTCGGCCATTGTATCGCGTAGAAAGGGGGATGTAAACCGGTTTTTTGTTAATATATTGAGGACAAAATATAACCCCGACGGTGCCGATTGATATGAAAAGCAAACCGAATTTATTATTGTCAAGTTACCTTCTTACTTAAAAATTGATTCTTTCATGGCTTTGAGACCCGGGGAAGGGCCCAGGGCGAATCGCAACGCCCTTTTTCCTTCCCCCGGGAATAGTTGATGAAGCTATGGTGTGAAAAAATAGAATAAAGTTATTTACAAAAAGTGAGCTTTTGAAAATCGAGAACAGGAAATGAGAAATAAGAAATACACCACGTAGGTTTGTCCGTTACGCATCTTAAATTCCGCCACCTTGGCTATGGAAATAAAACCGCGCAGGGTGTAGAGTTTAATCAGAAGCTTATGGGAAAAATCGCCCCATTGCAAATAGATTTACACATGATGACCTGAGGAGATGCCATGAAATACTACGTCCACACCCACGATCAAATGTACCGCGTAACGACAGATGATTTCTCAAATAAAGACACGTGCCGGTGGGTCCACCTCATCGACCCGACGGAGGAAGAGATTCGGTCCTTGTCACAAAAATATAAAGTGCCGGAAAGCATCCTCTCCTCCGTCGCCGACCCCGGGGAGGTGGCCCGAAGCGACGGCAGATACAGCGCGACCTACGATTTATTCATTCTTCGCTACCCGGTGGAGGTGGCGGAAGGCCTTTACGAAACCCGCCCCTTGGCCATGATTAACACCGAGGCGTCGGTCATTACCGTAAAATACCGCGACGACGGGGCCTTCTCGGGCTTTTTGGAAAACAAAGGCCATCGTCTCATCGAAGACGAAAGCTTTCCCAAGGAAAAAATCCTCGTCGACTTGGCCTACCACATCTGCAAATCCTACATCGAGCTGACGAAAAACATTAACGCGCGCATCGAGGAGCTGGAACAGGACATGGCGCGCTCCACAAAGAGTGAGACCATCCGCCAATTGATCAGCCTATCGAGAAGCTTGATTCGCTTTTCCATGGCCACGGAAAACAATGAATACGTCTTGCACGATCTGTTTCACCTGGCCCCGTTGAACAGCTCCCCCTCGAGAAATCAACTACTCAACGACCTGAAAGTTGAAAGCACCCAAGCCCGGGTCATGGTAAAAGAAGCGTCGGTCACCGTGGAAAAGCTGTCCGATCTCTATTCAAGCCTCGTGGGAAACAATTTAAACGACGTCATGAAGACCCTTACCTCCATTACGATTCTCTTGACCGTACCGACCATCATCGGCGGCTATTGGGGCATGAACACCTCCCTGCCCTTTTCCGATGAGCCCTACGCCTTTTGGTGGCTCTTGGGCCTTACCCTCGCGGTCATCGTATTGATGTATTTCTACCTAAAAAAGAGAGATTACCTTTAATTTAGCTGCCCCATTCCCGGATCTTATTAACCGGTCCGGGTCCCGTTGATGCCCGTCGCGAGAACGGATTTTGATTCGGGAAAGCTTGCCCTTGGAATTTCCCCCGGAAAACACGGTGCGCAATCGGAAATGCGAAGATCAAACGATGTGAAAGAGATAAATAAAAACTTAATCCCTACACCCTCACATAGGTCCCAATCCCTTTTTCTTCTGCAAAGCGAAAAATCTTTTCCGCCACCACCACATCGTAGACGGCGGAGCCGGTGGTCTTAAAGAGGGTGATCTCGTCGTCTCTTTCTCTGCCGGGCAGCTTTTGAAGAACCACGTCGCCGATCTCATTGGCGATCTTCTCTCGCGTCACCAGGCCGTCATTTACGGGCCTTATCATGTCGCCTGCTTCGTTCAATACGCCGTCTACGGTATCGACAAAAATTTTATCCGCCCGAACCACGATTTCCGGCGGAAGCTCGATCATCTGCGGCGTGTAGGCGCCGACGCCGTTAATGTGGCAGCCCGCCTTCACCTTTCTCCCGTCGAAAACCGGCTGCTTCGCCGTGGTGACGGCGGTAATAATGTCCGCCTCTTTTGTCACGTGATCCAAATCGCTCACGGGGACAAACGTCGCCCCGTAGGAGGCCAATTCATCTTTCGCCGAAGCCACAAACGCTTCGGCTTTTTCCTGTTTCTGATTAAAGACATAGACTGTCTCAATGGGGCGAACGGCAAGCACCGATTCCAATTGACGCATCGCCTGGCCTCCTGTGCCGATTAGTAGAAACACCTTCGCATCCTTCCGCGCCAAGAGATCCGTGGCCGCCCCGGCGAGGGCGCCGGTGCGCATGCGGGTAAGCTCCGTGCCGTCCATAAGACACTTCACCATCCCCGTTTCCGTGTCGAGAAGCACCATGGTGGCCGCAACGGCCGGGAGATTTCGAGCGGGATTGTCCGGGTATGTGGAGACGATCTTCACCCCGAGGGCATCGGCTTCCTCGACCAGTCCGGGCATAAAGAGGGCTTGGCCCTTGGCCGCGCTCAGATTGCTCCGCAAGGGCACCACCGCTTTTTTCGCCGCATACATGGCCATGGCTTCCTTTGTGGCGGCAATCCCATCGCCCGTCGGCATAGCCGCCTTCACTTCATCTGCCTTTAAAATTAAAATCTCCATTAAGGCCTCCTTTCGGCATCCGAAAAACAAAAAGGCACCCTGCTCCTGCAAGGCACCGCATAGTTCAAAATTACTTATTTCCTTTATTGACGAGAACGGGGATCTTTGCCGTATTCAACACTTTGTTCGATACGGAGCCCAAGAGGGTTCTCGAGAAGCCGCCTAAGCCGCGACTGCCCATGACGATAAGATCCGCGCCCTTTTCCTCGGCACATTTCACGATCTCTTCCGATGCCCAGCCCGTGCGGACGACGGTTTCCACCTCGCCCTTAATGTCCACGGCCTCCATGGCCCTTTCCAGAATTTGTTGGCCCCGCAGTGCCTGGGCCTTCTTGAAATCCGTGGTGAGAAAATCGCCGGGGTAATGCTCGATGACTTTGGAATCCGTTAAAACCGTGAGCACGATCAACTTCGATTCCAAGGTTTCGGCCAAAATTTCCGCTTCTTTCAGCGCCGCAAAAGAATCTTGAGATCCGTCGACAGGTACTAAAATAGTCTTAATCATATACAAACGCCTCCTTTTCATTCAATATACCATAAATGCGCGTTATTTATACCGATTACACAATATATTTCACATCATGATGAAATCGTGAAACGAGGCGAGAGAAAGCATAGAAAAAGACATTGAACCGGCGGAAAGACAAAAATTATCGCTGAAACGGAACCGGCGGTCGAACCGAGGGTTTTCCAATGCAAAAAAAGCGCCCTGCCGAAACCGGGCGCCGATTTATTAAATTCTGCAGTTGACTTTGTTGACCAAAACCGGGACCTTGGCTGCGTTGAGCACTTTGTCGGATACGGAACCCAAAAGGGTTCTGGAGAATCCGCCTAAGCCGCGACTGCCGATGACGATCAGGTCCACGTCTTTTTCTTCGGCGCATTTAAGGATTTCCTCCGATGCCCGGCCAACCCGAACGCAGGTTTCAACTTCGCCCTTGGTTTCGATGGTTTCCATGGCCTTGTTCAGGATTTTTTCGCCTCGTAGCGCTTGAGCCTTTTTGAAATCCGTGGAAAGGAAATTGCCCGGGTAATGCTCGATCACATTGGCATCGGTTAAGACCGTGAGAATAATCATCTTCGAATCAAAAGATTCGGCCAACAGTTCCGCTTCTTTCAGCGCACAGTAAGAGTCTTGAGATCCGTCGATGGGGACTAAAATTTTCTTATACATACATACGCCTCCTTTGTATTTAGTATACCATATTCACCAATCATTTAAACAAATTGCATTGAAATTTCCGCCAAATAAAAAAATAATTTCAGGGTATCAATGAAAAGTAGGCAAAAAAAGCAACAGAACGAGAAAGGAAACTGTATGATACGAAAAATTAAACGGGTGGTACGCGGCGAAGCGGGCGTCGACGGCGCCGGCGTGCACCTGACCCACGTCCTGAGCCGCCACACCATGCACGATACCGATCCCCTGCTCCTTTTAGACGCCTTCGACGCCACGGATCCCGCCGATTACGTGGCGGGCTTTCCCATGCACCCCCACCGGGGCATCGAGACCATCTCCTACGTGGTGGAAGGCACCATGGTGCACCGGGATTCTTTGGGCAATGAAGACGCCGTCACAAACGGCGGCATCCAGTGGATGACCGCGGGAAGCGGCATTCTTCACGAAGAAAAGCTCCCGCCGGTGGAGCGCCTCTTCGGCGTGCAGCTCTGGCTCAACATGAAAAAAGAAGATAAATTCGCTCCGCCCGCCTATGTGGCCGTTCCCTCGCAGTCCATCCCGGAAATTCCCTTCGACGGCGGTCATGTGCGTATCCTGGCGGGGAGCTATAAAGGGCATGAGGGCCACCTCTCCCGCTACGTGCCCGTGGACTACTACGACGTGCACATCGAGCCCGGTTGCGCATTTCAAACCGAAGTGAGCGAAAAGGTAAACGCCACCCTCTTCGCCCTCGTGGGCAGCCCCACCGTGGAAGGAGAGCCCGTGGAACATTTCGATGCGGCCATCCTCGAGGGAGGCGACGAAATCCGCATCGCCAACGACACGGACGAGGAAATTTCCGTGCTGCTCTTTATGGCCGAGCCCATGGACGAGCCCATCGCCTGGTGGCCCGGACCCATCGTCATGAATACGGAAGAAGAATTGAAAGAAGCCTACGACGAAATCAAAGCGGGCACATTTATCAAAGACAAAATCGCCATGAGCCGAGAATAATCGTACGAAAACCGCAGGGAAAGCTGCGGTTTTTTCTATTGCGGCACAAAAATGACATCAAAAAGTCAAAAAGTGTATGGCGTTTTTTGATTCGGGCGGGTACCATAGAAGAGAAGAAAAGAAAGGGAGGATGCCATGGAATTCACAGGCGGCTACCAACTTTTGTGGTTATTTTTTATCTACTCCGTTGCCGGATGGGTAACGGAAGTCTTTTTAAAATTCTTAGAATACAAGCGCTTCATTAATCGAGGCTTTCTCATCGGGCCCTACTGCCCTATCTACGGCGCCGGCGCCGTTCTTATCACCGTGGGCGGAAAACTTCTTTCTCCCGTGGATCGCACATGGGCCATGAGCTTTCTCATTGCCTTCGTCCTCTGCGGCCTTTTGGAATACCTCACGAGCTACATACTGGAAAAATACTTCCACGCTCGCTGGTGGGACTATACCGAGCGGCCCATGAACCTTCACGGCCGCGTGTGGATCGGAAACCTGATTCTCTTCGGCATCGGCGGCGTGTTTATACTAAACGTCTTTAATCCCCGCCTGCTGGCCCTGGCCCACCGCATGGGGCCCCGCCTCTTCGCCGCCATTTTAATCGCCGTAAGCATCCTTTTCGTCGCCGACGCCGTCATGAGCTACTTCATCATGAACCTGCTGAAACAAGGCGTGGAAAAGAGCCGGGCCGACAAGAGCGAAGAGATCGCCGCCGAAGTGCGCTACCTTTTGGAAAACCGCTCCGTCTTCCACAAGCGGATCCTGGACGCCTACCCCGAGCTCACCTTCCGCACGGAAAAGGTAAAAGCCCGCTTGGAACGCATCCGTAAAGAAGGCGAAGCCATTCGCCTTCTCGCCGAAGAAAAAGTCGAGGCCATGGAAGCCTTCGCCAAGGAAACCGCCTCGAAAAACCTCACCCCCACCCGGATCCTGCAGCGGGAAATCATCGAAAAGCAAGACGCCCTGATCGCCTCGTTAAAAGAAGGCGCCGACGCGAAGGCCCTGGAAGAACTGGAAGAAGCCATAAGAGAAAACAAAGAAATTCTGGAAAACAGAGAACGCCGCCTGCGGCTTATCAAAGCGGAATAAACGAAAAGGCACAGACCGACATGTCTGCGCCTTTTTTATTGGAAGAAAGTAAAATACCGCCTACTTCATCGCCTTCGCCAAGGCCTCGTCGTAAATGGCCTTGGTTTTTTCGTCGAACAAGACCCACATCACATCCATAGCGTGGTCTTCCACAAAAGCCAGAGCCCTTTCCACGGCGATTTTCGCCGCCTTCTCCGTGGGGTAGCCGAAGATTCCCGTGGAAATCGAGGGAAAGGCGACGGATTTCAGCCCGTTTTTTTCGGCGAGGGCCAAAGAGTTGTCGTAGCAGGAGGCGAGAAGGGCCGGCTCATTTTTCTCGCCGCCCTGCCACACGGGGCCCACCGTGTGAATAATGTAATCGGCGGGAAGATCGAAGCCCGGCGTCATCACCGCATCCCCGGTGGCGCAGTAGCCGATTTCGCCGCAAGCCTCATCCAGCGCGCCCCCCGCCGCGCGGAAAATGGCGCCGCACACGCCGCCGCCTCGGAGCAAGCGCTCGTTGGCCGCGTTCACAATGGCATCGGCCTTCGTCGTCGTAAGATCTCCTAACAGCATGGTAATCGTCCCTTGCATAATAAACTCCTTTCATCGGATGCGTCGGATGCTTTCTTCACTTTAGCCTATCGAAGCGTCGCTGAAAATGCAAGAAAAAGCCACAAAAAAAGGCCGCACGCGCGACCTTATTTCTGCACTTTGTCATTGGCCCGGTAGTATTCCATGGCGCGGTACTGCCGCACCATTTCCGGGAGAGAATCGTCGCCTTCCAGCAATTGATACTCCCCGTCTTTTCGAATGTAGGGCGGGTGAAGCACCGTGGTATTTTTCAAATAACTCGATTGCACCGCCATCATGGGATCGTAGGGCCAGCCCATGGTTTCAAAGAGATACTTCATCAAAAGGAAGGGGCTCAGATCCGGCCCTTCTCCGTGAAAATCCACGCCCAACTTCGCCTTGGCCGCGTCGTTGGCCCAAATCACGTAGGGCGTGGTGTAGTAATTCAAAACGCCCTCCAAAGTGGATTGGTCGATATTGATCCCCATGCTCTTGTAGCCGCTGTCTCCCTCGCCGAGCCAGGGCTTGTGGTCGCCGAAAAAGATCAGCACCACCGGCGCGGGATTTCGGCGAAGGCTTTCCACAAAATCCCCCAAGGCGTCGTCGGTGGCGGCAATATTAGAGAGGTAATTGTTGAAAATCGCCCAGTCCCTCGGGTTCTGGTCCTCCAATTTGTCTACATACTTTCTGTCCGCCATATTGTAATCGGCGTAAGGGCCGTGGCCCTGGTAAGTGAGGGCGTAGGAGAAATAGTAATTCCCCTCGGCCGCCGTGGCATTCAGGCGCTTTTCCACTTCCGGGAAAAAGTGATTGTCCCGGGTGTAGCCCCAATCCGTGTCCCCGGCGGCCTCTTCCACCGCCTGAAAGTAATTGTCGAAGGACAGATACTCGTCGAAGCCCAAGCGTGGATTCACATTCTTGCGATTGTAAAACCAGCCGTAAATCGGGTGCAGGGCCTCGGCGGTGTAGCCGTTTTGCGTAAAATAGCGCACGTGGGAATGGGTGTCCGTCATCATGGCGGCGCTTGACGCATAACTCGTGCCGGAAAAGCCCGTCAAAAAGCCCCGCTCCGTGTTTACCGTGCCGCCGCCGAAAATATCGGCGATCAAATGGCCGTGAATCCCCTCATCCTGAATGGCGTGGAAATGATTGTACACGTCGTCGTGAATGGGAATGCCGTCGAAATCCGTGAAATCGGCGAAAGATTCCAGCATCACCGACACCACGTGCACCTTCTTGTCCTCGGGTATGGACGTGTCCTTAATGTCCTTCCACAACATGGCCGCGAGTTTCTTGTCGTAATCCTCCGGCGGCGTGCCCCTCATCATGCGGCCGCTCAGAAGAAAAGGATAGGCCAGGCCCTTGGCCATGTAGGTTTCCGTGGCGTTGTAAATATTAATCGGCGCCTTTTCGCCCACCCGGGCGTAGACCTTCGGGGAAAAATACGGGCCGCGAAAGCCTTGGAAGATAAAAAGCATGGCCAAGATCGAGCCGATCAACAGCCGCCGCCGGCCCTTGCCGATCCATGGACGCCCCTTTGATAGAAAGAGAAACACCGAAATGGCGATCATGGCGATGAGGCCGATCAAGGTCATGACATCGGATGAGAGCACCGATAGGTGGTAATTACCCTTCATGAGCATGGATTCGCGAAAGAGCAGAATCTCCGGCAAGACAAAAGGCTCGTCTCGGTACATAAGCTTAAACTGCTGCACCACCGAAAGCACAAAAAACAACAGCCCCGTCACGGAAAAGCCCACCCACAGCCGGCCGCTCAGAGCGTAGAGAAAGACAAAGAGAAGAAAGACCGGCAGAAAATTCATAAACAAAAGCAGCGGGCTTTTGAAATAACTGGCGAAAAGCGCATCCCTGAGAGGCCCGTCGCCGCAGGCGTAATACAAAGTAAACAAAGTGATCAGGGCGCTGAGCACCGCCATGATCCCATAGGGCCGCCAACGAGAATCGATCCGCTTCACGACGACCTCCTTTCCGTACAAAAACATTACAAACAGTTTACCACAAAATGACCTCGTCCCAACAAAAAAGGGTGAGAAAAGAAAGGGGCGCGGGCCACCAATTACTTCCTTTCTGAGAACAAAAAAGAAAGGGCGCGGTGGGCGCAAAAAGGCGCCGCGAATACATAAAGATCCAAACATAGAAAAGCCCGTGGCGCGGAAAAATCGCCGGGCGGGGTGCAATTTTTTTCTTTAAAAAAGAAATCCACGCCAAAACCGTGGAAACCCCTGAAAAAGCTTGTTTTAAAAAGAAAACAAGGATAATATAGTTATGATTAGAAATTTTTCGATGCCGCGTTCAAAGCGGCGAGCAAACATAGAACGATATCACTCAAAAACAGTAAGGAGGGCTTATGAAACGCCTTATGAAACAACTCTGCCTCTGGACATTGATCCTCGCCATGGTTCTGTCCGGACCCGCATCGGCCTTTGCGCAGGTGAATCACGCTGATCTCAGCAAAGACAGAGACGAGATTATCAACAAAAAGCCGGTGACCCCGGCGAAGCTTGAAGACGGCCAAACGGCGGCGGAATTAATTAAAAACCCCGATCAGCCGAAAATCTACACCCTGCGCACCGACTACAAGGTGCAAAGAGGGGAAAAGTATGTCGTCGACTACCAACCCTACATTGCCAGTGTAGGGGAGGCTGCGACGGAAGAAGAACAAAAAAAGGTCAATCAAACAGTTAAACTACCGGACCTTACCGGCTACGAAAAGCCCGACGACGATTATTTAATCACCTACGACAAGGTGAAAGACACGGCCGACGGCAAAGGCAAGACAGGCAATACCACCAACGGATTCAGATACCAAGCCAATGAAGACTTCCGTTACAAATCCAAGGCCAATGAAATCACGATCAAACACGTCTTCCAAGACTTGCAGGATTTTACGAAGTACACCAACCCCGACGGAAGTGTTGGAGAAAAGGGACAACTTATTACCACTCAAAACGGCAACACCGGCTCCACCATGGAAGTGAGCCCCTTGGATGAAAAGCATCCGGATCGAAAAGGCTTTGTTCCGGAAGCACCTTATATCACCATGCAAGTGCCGGAAAATGCCGAGAACTTCATCTTAGAATACCGCTACAACCGCGCCCATTATGATGTCAACTTCGATACCAAGGGCGGCACACCGGTTCCCAACCGCAATCTTTACTACGAACAAACCATCCCGACAATTGATGACAAGAGTATTCCCACAAAGGCAGGATGCGACTTTTTGGGCTGGACGCCTTCTATAACATTAGAAACAACAGGTGGAAAAACCTATCCGGAAAATCAAATCATCAAAGATAGCGATGACAAGCCCATCTTAAATCTCGCTGCAGACCTAAAGATGCCGGCGAGCAAGATCACCTTTACTGCAGTTTGGAAAGACAAACCCAAGGCGGAATACGTCATCCAATTTTGGACGGAGAAACCGGATTACGACGACAAAAATGATGCCCTGCCCTTGCGCGATCGCTACGATTTTATCGGCGCAAGAAGAATAGATAATGCCGACACCGGTTCTACTCCGGATCTTACAAACTTAGATATCCACGGCATCACCTTCCCCGACTTAAATGAAGGTCGATTGGAGAAGGCTCAAGATGATAAAAAAGAATTTGAAAGATATTACTTTTTAAATGAAGACTTGACTAAAACGCAAAACGCATCTGAAGACAATCCTGAAGTACAAAAATCTGTATCATCAACGGGCGAAACTGTCTACAATGTCTACTACAACCGCAGAGTCTATACCCTCTACTTTACAGCTGCTTATGGAGAGGCATTTGATATAGTAGGTAGCTTCTGGCCGATTATAACAAGAGATGGAAAAGTCATAGGGAAAGAAGGATCTCCTTATAAAGTAGATGTTCGCTTCAACCAGAGCTTAAATAAAATATGGCCAAAGGATGCGGAAGTTTCAAATCTTCCGACTTCTGTTGGTAATGAAGAAGGAGACACCGGTCTGATAGGCTGGACAATTAACAATAACGCGGGTGAACAAGCTTATCGCGATACTCCACCTTATCGTTTAAGTGCAGAAGATTTTATCGACAGTCAAGATGTAGTGGGAACAGGAGAGTTTGAGGGATTTGGTCACGCAGATCAAATACCTATAAAGGATGGAAAAAATAAGAAAAGAGATAAATATGAGATTTCCATTGGATCGACATCCTATGAACAATCTGTTGTCCATCACATTGATATTATAAAGGACGATTTCGATGGCAAGGAACAAATCGATTATGACATGTCCTATTGGAAGAGCGATACGAGTGCAGCTGGACCTAATGGGTATCCCTTCGGTTTGCCTCATCTTCAAGGTTTTACCCTTAAAGAAGATACAAGGACGGCAGAATGGATAGGACTAGAAAAAGGTCGTGTTGGAACTTGGGACGCACGTAAAACTTTTGATGAATTAAATGCACAGAGAAATAAGAAAACGCCTTTTAGAAGCGACGCCGACAAGATAGAATACATCGATCAATTTCCTTGGGGCACAAAATCCTTTAAAGGGGCAAATGCCTATAATTATGCAAACTACTCTCGTAATAGTTACAAATTAAAATTAAATAACGATCCCAAGACAGTAAAAAATGACAGCGAATATGGTGCTGGCAATATTTTAGATGTGCCTTATGAAAAGCCATTAAATGATTTAAAACTCGATGCGACACACAAACCCGAAAAACCGAATTGGGTACGTGATGATTGGAGCTTCTTAGGCTGGGCACTGGATCCCGCCGGCGAAAACTTGGTAAAAGACGGAAATGAAACAAAACTTCATTATGACCAAGTTCTCTACGCCAAATGGGGCGAACCTGATTATAAGTGGAAGGTTATCTTTGATCCAAATGGAGGTAGTTTAAGGACAATCGATGAAAACAAATTAACTACAGAACGCAAGACCGTAAAAGAAGGCGATATTGGTCAAGAAATACAAACAACTTATCCTATAAAAGAAAAGAGCGAAGGTGATAAGCAAGTATTTAAAGTTGTTCATAAACAAGAACTTGTAGAACCTAAATTTAAGCCTGTAAGAAAGGGCTACGACTTTATGGGCTGGGAAATAATTCGCTATAAAAAAGATGATAAGACAGGCGATTATACAGAAGAAATCGACAACTCATATCGCCAGACTTATAAAGTGCCGGAGCTTTACTCCTTTGGCAACGAAGTTGTATCTCCAATATATCTAAAGGCAATTTGGGTTCCAAATGCAAGAGTGGATGTAGAGGTTCTTCACTATTATTTAGACAAGGACTATAACTTAGATACAAATATAAGTCCAAACCCGGACCCTGATAAACTTGAAAACAAACGTGCCGGCTATTTGGTGGCCACCACCGGCGACAGACAAGACGATAAATATACCCTTGTACCCCATGACGAGCTTGTGGAAAAACTACCTGAGGATTTAAAGACTATATATGAAGAATATAACGGCAGAGTAAAGGGAGACAACACTTTCTTCCAACAATTCCGTGTTGAGCCAGAGAAGGTTTTAGATGACCAAGGAGTCTTAGTTGACAATCCTAAAGTGGCTGACAATGTCTTTAAATTCTTTTACAGGCCATACAGACAAAGAGAATACAAGGTCAACTATATAGATGAAAGATTTAAAGGTGAAGCAAACGAAAAAGACGGAGCCATTATCGAGCAAGAACTTGTTGTAAATGGTAACCGTCACTATGACGCAAGAAACTATAGACCGATCCCGGGTTGGGTTTTAACAAGTGCACCACAACAACAACTCTCCTTCGATGTCAACGAAGAAACAAATGAATTTATAGGCATCAATGGCACAAAGTCAGATGAAATTACCTTCTATTATAAGGACGTAAGAGTAATTGAAATACCAACTCCATCGGAGGGACAAGAAATTCCTGATCCACCAAAAGGATATGTTAGAGTAACCTTTAAGGCAGACAAGGGCGGATCCTTTGGTAAAGATGCCCAAGGCAAAGATATCACCAAGCTCCACTACGACGTCATTAAGGGGCTCAAGTCCGACCTGCTTCCCGTACCGAAACTGTTGGAAGAAGGCGAGACGGCAGATCAAAACAAATACTATATCACCCCGGACGATGGCAAGAAGTTTACAAAGTGGGACAACAAACCATTATTAAACAAAAACACAATTATAAACGAAGCTCACGAATTTACCGCCTACTTCGAATGGTCGGGCCTCACGGCAAAGGGAATGGTACGCACCGAATCCTTTAAAGACCCGAACGGCAAATGGGACAATGACTTTGCTCCGACGATTGCAGATCTGAAGAAACAACTTGAGTGGAGAGAAAAAGACGAAGTCAAGCCGCTTCCTGACGGAACGACGATCGAATTTTTCGATGAAAACGGCAACGAATTAAAGACAAACGAAGATGTCTTCAAATTGGTCAGTGAACAAAACAAAGCCGACAAAGACGAAGTCGTCCGCACCGTAAACATTACGGTGAAAGCCACCTTCAAAGACGGAAAAGATCCCCAAGAATTGAATATTCCCATCACGGTTTATAAAAACGTCTACGAAGCATTGAACAAAGCCGGTGACAAACCTCTCTTCTTAACAGAAGCCGAAGGCAAGGACGCTAAAGACGGCGGACTGCAAGACGTAACCGGCGACTACGTCAAGGTTACAATCAAGGCAAGCAAAGACTTTACTGCCAAAGATGACAAAATCTACTATGTAAACAAAAATGCATGGGTAGAAATCCCTGAAGTGAAAACAGAAGGATCGTCCACCTTTGTCAACTGGACAGCAGACAAAGCTGCACAAAACGAAGGACAAGCAGAGAATGGAATCTTTGATTTCGAAAAACGTCACAAGTTTACCGAAAACACAGTGATCAGTCCGAGCGATGCGAAAGATGTCGTAGAACAAAAGCAAGGGGAAGACAAACCGAAAGTCCCCGATAACTACGTCAAAGTTATCGTCAAGACCACGGACAAAGCGACGGATGATACCAAGTTTGAAAAGATCTTCTGGGTCAACCCGACGAAGGAAGTAACCATTCCGGCCACAGATCCTGTTGGTAAAGAAAATCAAAAGTTTACTTTCGACGGTCTTGGAGAAAAAGATGTCAACTACATCTTCAAAGAATGGCAAAAAGTACAAACCGGCGAGACAGACGAAAGTCTAACGAAAGTAGATCCGGCTGTTAAAGTTGATTTGGCGAAGAACCAATACACCGACAAAGTAACGGTCATCGAAGCGGCCTATAAAAAATCCATTCTACCCGAGAAAATTGAAGAGCCCTTGAAGACCACCAAGTTGGATACGCCTCAAGGTAAGAAAATAGAAGACAAAGATTTAATCGAAAAGATCACCCCGCAAGAGGGCAAAGAGATTAAGTCAATTCAAGTGATTAACAGACCTGATCCGTCGAAACCGGGCGAACAAAAAGCGACAGTGATTGTCACTTATACAGATGGATCCACCCAAGGAACGGATAAAGACCCTGTCGTCATCCCCGTGGAAGTTCACAAAAACATCATTCCCGAAGCACCGGGCGGACAAAAGCCGAAAGATGCCCTCGACAACTACGTCAAAGTCATCTTTAAGGCAGGCACAGGCGGATCCCTTTCTGGCGATTTGGTTTACTACGTCAGCCCCGAAGTGGAAGTCGATATGACCGACTCGGCAAAAGCCGTGACGAAGACCCCGAGCGTCGGCTACACGGCAAATGGCGGAACCTGGAGTCCGGAAATTAAAGCCGAAAAGATCACCGCGGAAAAGACCTACGAATTCAACTTCGTCAAGTCCGACGACATCGTGGAAAAAACCGACGATCCGAACCAAGAGATCCCCAAGGGTTACGTCACCGTCAAATTTATCGCCGGAAAAAATGGCGAAGTAGTTGGCGGCAACAAAACTTACTACGTCAACCCCGAAGCAAATATCAAGCTGGTTGACAAAGATAAGGCAACGGGTGCTTCGAACGAACTGGTCGTTCCCGAAGCGAAGGCTAGTGATAATTACGGATTCGCCGGCTGGGTTGAAGAAATCGACTACACCAATCCCATTAAGGGCGACCGTGAACACGTAGCCAAGTTCACCAAGAACAACGTCACCCTAACCTATAAGGCCGGGGAAGGAGCGACAGGCGATGTACCTGCAACTCAATCCGCACCCTACGGTGGAAAAGTCGTTCTGGCAAATGCTGATAAATTAAGCAAGACGAACTACGTCTTTGACGGTTGGAAGATCGGTGAAACCATCTATAAAGCAGGCGAAGAAGTGACCTTAAACGGAAACACCACCGCCACCGCCCAATGGACGCCGAAAGAATACACCGTAATGTTTGACTTGGCAGGAGGTACCATCGACGGTAAGACAACGAAAGACTCCATTAAGGTTAAACATGGCAAAACTATCGAAGAGGTAGATGGTCCTATACAAGAAGGAAAAGTCTTTATGGGATGGAAGAACAAAGGTGAAGATGCCATCTTTGATTTCACCAAACCGATTACCGCAGACAAAGTCTTAGTTGCCCAATGGCAAGAACCCGTTCAAAAGATCAACGATGGCGATCCGGTCGAAGAACAATTCATCAAAGTTACTTTCCTCAAAGGCGACCACGGAACCCTCAAAGAAGGACAAGCTGAAAACCTAGAAAAAGTCACCTACAAAGTGGCGAAAGACTTGAATTTTGCAGATGCACAAGCCAAAGGCCTCGTCGTCCCGGGTATCGTCCCTGCAAAATACTACAAAGCAAAGGCAGAAAACAGCGGCTGGGACAAAGCACTTGATCTGAATCTTGAAGAAGGTCAAAAGGAAAAAGTCTTTACCGCCCAATACGAGCCTGAAGCAGATGTAATACCGGTAGATTCGAAAGTAACAGAAGAAGATCAAATCAAAAAAGAAAAACCGGAAGGCATGGTCCTCGTTCAATTTGTAGTCGACGATAATGAAGCCTATATGGATGGAATTACAAAATACTATGTCGCAAAAAACAAAGTAGTTGACGTTCCGTCGCCGTTGGTATTCAACAAAAATGAGAACTATCATTTTAATGGCTGGTTATTTAACGATGAAGTTACCATGAAGATAAGGGGAAGTTTTGCCAAAGATACGGTAATCTCCGACAAACTTCTGGTAAGACCGGAAATCCACATTAAAGTTCCGACACCCGGTGTGGACTTAGTAAAGATCGAAGATTTGACAGCAGGCGCTAGCGGAAAGCTGGAAGTGATTAGTGGCGGACAAAGCAAAGTGTACGACAATGCGATGGTTCAAATCACAGTCAGACAAGGCCGCAAGAGGGTTACTAAAGAGGTACGCGGCTTTAAACTGGATTCGCCGTTGAAAAAAGGCGATCAAATTAACTTCTGGGCAACTAACGACAACGGCGATTCTGACGTGTATAAGTATATTGTCCAATAAGGAGGAAAAATGACAAAAAGAGCTACAGCATTCCTTCTGGCACTATTGATGGTTGCGCAGGTACTTGTACCCGGCGCAGCCCGTGCCGAGAAGGCAGTCTTGCCTTATCCGAAAATGGACAAGGAACTTGTTGAAGTAGGAAAGGTAGACGGGAAAGATTATCCCAAACTGACGAACAAAGTTATTCTGGACATCCAGAAACAAGCGACAGAAAATAGCAGAAAGCATCTACAGAAAAAATCCGGAGCAACGGCGTTTAACACGCCGTATCTCCCCGGACAAGACATTCCGGATAAAGACAAGCCGAGAATTGTAGGGAAAGTATCTGCAGATTTCAAGACAATAGGTTTAGACGGCGGAAAATTCGACTGGGAAGGCGTCTTTGGAAAAGATTCCAATGGCAATCTCGGAAAGGCGAAACTCGTTTTTAAACAATGGCTTAACAATAAAGAAACTGGCCGTTTTTACGAATTAGAAGTGAGTAGAGATGGGAAATATAGCTGGACAGACTGGACAGGAGAGCCGGCTAGAATCCCATTATATTCAGAAGGATTGGAAGCATACACCTATTCTGCGTATTTGGATCAAGATGTATCGGAAAAGGTAAAGCTGCTGACCTATCGTATTGCAGGAACACCCGGATCAGCCGGCTTTGAAAAAGATCCGGAAACGGGATTAAATGTAGCAAATATTGTGATCGACCTAAGCATTCAACAAGTGGCGTCCACGAAATTTGTTTCCGAATGGCATACCGGTTTAGCTGAAAATGCAAGACCGCCGGTGAATGGGGAATTCGATAATAAGATCGACGAGTACCCGGGTTACTTCCCCTTCTCCACAAAAGACGGGGGATCTATCATCATTCGCAATGATTTTGTCAACAACTCGGATTATGAAGATCCGGGTTATACGGAATATTCCTCTTCGTCTTTAGTGAAAACGCCTGAGATAAAGGTAGCAGAGGACTATATCGGTGATGATGCGGAAGGAAATCCTATAAGTAGCTTTACTTTAGATGAGGACAATCAGCGCATTACCTTTGGCGAAAAGATTTTTTCCTATAAATTTGAGTACGACGTCATTAACGGCGGGAAGCTCACCATGACGGAGATCATCCCCGTGACTTTCGATGCTAATGGCGGGAAGTTTGCTTCCATTACCGAAGACGGCGCAGACCAAAAGATCGTTAAGGAAGTGGAATACGACGGCACGTTGACGGACAAGGCTGAAAATCCCACGAAGGATCGCGAAACTTTTAAGGGCTGGTCGGAAACGAAGGGTGGAACAACTCCCGTCACGGCTGACTTCTTTAAAAACATTAAAGAAGCCAAAACCCTTTACGCCATTTGGGACAACAACGACATTGTTGTAGAGCAACTTGAAGTAAAAGAATCTTTCAAAGATGGCACGGGTTATGTCAACGACTTTATTCCGACACTTGAACAACTCAAGGGACAGGTGAAGATTAAAGGCGCCAAGGGTGATTCGCAACCGTTGGCGACTGACGATAAACTTGAAATTTTAGACGACAGCGGCACTGCTATTACCGGCGATGCATTAAAAGATTATCTTTATGAAAAATTAAAAGAAAAAGATAATCCTAATGATGAACCTACAAGAGTAGAAACGGTAAAGGCGAAAATCACCCATAAAAACGGCACGAGCCAAACCGTGGACATTCCCATTAAGGTCGTAAAAAACATTTACGAAGCCAAGACCTTATCGGAAAGACCCTTCTATGTACCGGACGGCTATGTAAAGGTTACGTTGGATCCCACCACCAAGGCGCAAGATCCTCAAAAGACTTATTACTATGTGAATCCGGATGCGAAAGTGGTGATCCCCGGGAAAGACCCAACAGGAACAGGCGATAATGTCTTTACTAAATGGCTAATTAAAGGAACTACTGACGAATATAAATTAGCTGATAAGCCAAGGCATATGTTCACGAAAGATACCACAATTGAAGCCCAATATGAAAAAGAAAAACAAGGCACCATCAACATCAAATACGTTGATGAAAATGGCAAAGAAATCGACCCTAAGTACCATAAAGACGGGGTAGACTACCCTGAGACAAAAGAAGGAAAACTAGGCGATTATGCGGATGACCGGGATTATCCCAAACCGGGCCCTGATTTTAAGGGATATATCTATAGTTCAAGAGAGTCAATAAAGGGCAAAAAATATAAAGACCCAACAGATCCTGATAACTTAGATATAGTAACTTACAAATACTACAAGAAAGTAACCACAGATACTCCAAAAAATCCTTATGTATACTTCCCGGTTATCTTTGATGCCAACGGCGGTGAATTTAAATCAGACACAGTAACTCAAAAGACTGTCTATGTATACTTTGACGGAGACAACGCTACTGTTGAAAAAGTAACTTTTAAAGAAGTCAAGGATGAATTTGACAAAGCATATAGCAACCCAACAAAAGATGGATTTGATTTTAAAGAATGGCAAAACGCTAAGACAGATGGAACAAAACCTGCCGATGATTACGAAATTCAATTCAAAGGCTGGAATTGGGATGCAGACCCGGTAAACGGTTATGTACCGGAAACTTTCTACGCCCACTATGCCAAGGCCAGTGCCCTAATTTCCTATCTTGACTTAGATGGAAAGCCTATTGCTGATACATTTAAGATTGACGGAGTAGAATATCCTACAGAAAAAGAAGGCACAGCCGGCGAAGCGATAGAAAAAAATGTCTATACAGCTGAAACAGCACCGAAGCTTATCGGCTATAAGTTCAATAGAATTGAACTGAATCCTGCAAATTCAAAATATGCCCTAGATAACAAGGCGACCATTAAGATTTACTACGAAAAACTTCCGGATGTCATTCCGGAAAAAGACGGGTCCGGCAATCCAAATGAAAAACCGGACGGATATGTTGAAGTCAAATTTGTTCCGACAGACAAGGCAAAAGATACGACTGCAAAGATTTTCTATGTAAATCCCAAGAAAGATGTCACCATTCCGATTGAAAATCCGGAAGCGAAAGCGACCTACACCTTCAAAGAATGGAAGATGGGGGCAAAAGCGGATGGTGCGGTTTATACTCCGAGCACTGCACAAAAGTTTACTGAAGCAACAACAGTAATCACTGCAACCTATGAAGAAACAGAAAACATCATTCCCTACGATCCCAGCGTTCCCGATCCCAAGGTTCGCCCCGAGGGCTATGTAAGGGTCACCTTCGCAGCGGAAAAGGGATTAGAGCTTACCGAGTCCAAGGCCTATTATGTCAAGGCAAATGCAGGGATCACACTTGGAAATAAAGACCTTGTAAAACCAAAGTATTCCGAGGATACCGGCTACAAGTTTAAAGAGTGGGACCAGGAGGACACATTAAAGATCGAAGCAGCGGACATCGTCGTCATCGCCAAGGCCACGAAGCTGGATAATGTGATTCCGGAAAAAGACGGTGAAGGCAATCCAAACACGAAGCCCGAAGGCTACAAGGAAGTCATCTTTAAAATAAAAGATGGCGACGAAGCCAAAGGCTCCATCGAAGGCGTAACCAAGTTCTATGTCAACCCGACGGAATATGTAAAAATCACTCCACCGACGACCAAGGCCAACACCGGCTATGAATTCGGCGCATGGGATAAAAACGCGACGATTCCTACGGTGTATGACAAAGACACGACCATTACCGGCTCCTTTAACGGACCGAAGGATGTTATCCCCAAGACGAATCCGGATGGAACGGAAAACAAACAACCGGCGGGCTATGTCAAGGTTACTTTCGTTATTCATCCGGAAAATGCCGGAAAGATTGAAGCGGGTGAATCCGAAGTCTACTACGTCATCCCGAATAAATACGTAACCATCACGCCGCCGAAAACATCGCCTAGTGTGGGCTATAAGTTTAGAGCGTGGAGTCCCGATCCGGCGACGCCGACAAAGTACACCATGCCTAATACAGAGGTTTATGGCTACTTTGATAAAATCGGAGACTTTATTCCTTCTACGGACAAAGAGGGAAAACCCAATTCTAAGCCCGAAGGCTACGTCACCGTTACCTTTACTGACGGCAAACATGGGACAATAACCTCGGGCAAAAAGGTTTACTACGTCAATCCGAATGCCAATGTCAATATGAGTGATTTGACATTTGCCAGAAATTCGAATCGTCCGGTGGTTACGCCGGATGTAGGCTACGATTTCAGTCATTGGTCGAAACAGAATGACTTTGTGATTAAAGAAGACTTAGTAGTAACTGCGATGTATACTGCCCATGCTGACGTCGTCCCCAAGGACAAGCCGACAGGCGGGGAAAATAAAAAACCTGACAAATATATCACCGTCACCTTTAAAACGACGGACAAGGCGGGAAGCGTAGAAAAAGTCGTTTACGTGAATCCTGAAAAGGCCGTGGAATTAGAAGGCTACGCACCGAAAGTAAATCCCATTACCGGCTATGAATTTGCCGATTGGGATCGTCCCATCAAGGAAAAAATTCAATACGCCGATAATGATGTTATTACGGCACAATTCAATGAAATTGGCAATGTGTCCAAAGTTGAAAAACCGGGCTATGTCAAAGTTGAATTTAAACAAGGTGATCACGGAACCCTAACGGGGGATGTAAATCTTTGGATTAAGCCGGGTGTAAAGGTCACCATTCCCGCGCCGGATGTCAAGCCCAGTGTCGGCTACAAGTTCGATAAATGGGACAAGGATTTAACCGTAAAGCTTGAGGCCAAGGACTCACCTTATAAAATTACAGCAGGATATACAGACCGAGGAAATATCATCCCTCAAAAGAATACCGACGGAAGCGATAGGCCGGACGGCTATCACATCGTCACCTTTAAAGCGGATGCCAATGGATCCTTATCGGGAACAACGGTTTACTATGTCAAACCGAATACAGACATCGATCTGACAAACACGGCCGATGCCATTACCAAAAACCCCAATGTCGGCTACACGGAAGATGGCGGCACCTGGGATCCTGTAATAGTAAAGAAGCAGTTCGCCGAAGATGCAACCTATACCTTTAATTTCAAGGCGTTGGATGATGTCATTGAAAAAATAGACGAAAACACGAAGAAACCCGACGGCTACGTCACCGTGCAGGTCGTGCCAACGGATAAAGCGACGGTCGAGACGGAAAAGATCTACTACGTCAATCCCACCAAAGAAGTGACCATTCCCTTCGTCAAGCCCACGGGCAAAGATGTGTCTGTGGATGCAAGCAATCCAAAGGCATTTACCTGGAACTTCACCAAGTGGACGTCCGACGAAGTTCCGTTTAGAACATGGACGGATGAAATCAAAGCCAAGTTTACAAATGACACAACCGTCGTCACCGCCCAATACGAAAAGAGCATTACCGACCAAGGGACGGTAATTGCAGATGAAATCACCGTTCACGAATCCTTTAAAGAAGGAGATACTGGGGTCAACAACTTTATTGAAAAGGAAGCGACGGTCGATCAATTAAAGGCTGCCTTGAAAGTAAAGGGCAATTCCCTGCCCGATGATGCCACGGTTCAATTCCTCGACGATGATGGAAATCCGCTTGCAGGTGACGCATTAAAGAACGCTCTTTACGACAAGCTGAAAGAAAAAAATGGCGGCAACAATCCGTCTCGGATAGAAACCATCAAGGCAAAAGTCACCTTTAAAAACGGCGAAGTTCAAACCGTAGACATCCCCATTAAGGTCATCAAAAACATTTACAAAGCCAACACCAATGGGGAAAAACCGAACTACGTTCCGGATACCTACGTAAAAGTCACGGTCGATCCCACGACGAAGGCGAAGGATCCGCAAAAGTACACCTACTATGTGAATCCCGAAGCGAAAGTGGTCATCCCCGGGGAAAACCCCACGGGCACCGGCGATAACAAGTTTGTGAAGTGGACCTATGACGATAATGGAGTCGAAAAGGAATACAAACTTGCCGACAAACCGAGACATCAATTTGGTGCTGACACTACCATCACGGCCCAATACGTTTCCGATGTCATTCCTCAAACGGGAGATAAAAAACCCGATACAGTTCCCGCGAATTTCGTGGAAGTGAAATTCGTCCCCACGGACAACGGGACGATGGAAGGCCCCAAGACTTTCTGGGTCAACCCGAAAAAGGCAGTCACCATTCCCGTGAAGGATCCCGTAGGGAAACAATACTTCACTTTTAAGGAATGGAAGATTGGCGTAAATGCCGACGGAGCAGTTTACAATCCAAGTACTCCAACGAAATTTACCGATGTAAATGGAACCACCATCACCGCCACCTATACGGAAGCGAAAAACATCATCCCCTACGATCCCAATGAGCCCATTACCAAGCCTGAGGGCTATGTAAGAGTGACTTTTAAGGCAGATCCGGGCTTAAAGCTCACGGAACGAAAAGCCTACTACGTCAAGAAAAATGCAGGTATCACATTCGGAAATGCTGAACTTGTAAAACCGAATTATACCGAAGACACCGGATACAAGTTTAACGAGTGGGATCCAAAGGATGATACGATCATCGTAGCGACGGACATTGTCGTCACCGCCAAGGCGACGGAGCTGGCTCCGGTCATCCCGGAAAAAGACGATAAGGGAAATCCGAACGATAAACCCGAAGGTTATGTCACCGTTACCTTTGAGAAGGGCGCCCACGGCACATTAGAAGGTAAGACGGTATATTACGTCAACCCGAAAGTAGCGGTTGTGTTAGAAGGCGTGGCTCCGAAGGTTCATCCGAACGCAGGCTATGAATCTGCCGGATGGGATATTTCCATCAATCAAGCCATTCAATACACAGTTGACACGACCATCACCGCCCTTTACAATAACCCAAGCGACATCTCCACAAAGGAAATCGACGGTTATGTAAAGGTAGAATTCAAGTCGGGTGAACACGGCAGCTTATCCGGACCGACCAATTATTGGGTCAAGCCTGGTGCAGAAGTTTATCTTCCCTCGCCGTGGGTAACGCCCAATGACGGCTACCGATTCGACAAGTGGGATAGATCGCTAAAGGTTAAGTTTGAAGCGAATGCTCCGACCTATGTCATTACGGCGCAATACGAAAAACAAAAGCCTGTCGATCCCACGCCCGAATTACGGCCCTATCCCGTTCCCGGCGATTGCAACAACACTTGCGAGCAACCGAATCAACCGAACCAACCGAATCAACCGAACCAACCGAATCAACCGAATGTCGGCAAGGATGCGTTGAACACCACGGATCACTACCAATACCTCATCGGTTATCCGGACGGCAATTTCGCCCCCAACAGGGGCATGACCCGTGCGGAAGCGGCCACCATGTTTACCCGCCTCTTGAACGAGCGCCCGGTAAAATGGCGCCACTACAACGCGGGCCTCTCGGACATTCGCCCCGGCGACTGGTACGCGAACACCGTGGGCTATGCGGTGCAACGAGGCATTGTCAGCGGCTATCCCGACGGCAGCTTCAAGCCCAACAAGCCCATTACCCGCGCGGAATTCGCCGCCATCGCTTCGCGATTCGACGCATTGGCGCAAGGAAATGCCATTTCCTTCAGCGACCTGGCGCCGAGCCACTGGGGCTATAACGCCATTCGCTCTGCGGCGACCAAGGGATGGATTTCGGGCTATCCGGACAACACCTTCCGCCCCGAACAAGCCATTACCCGCGCAGAAGTCACGGCCATTACCAACCGCATGTTGAATCGCCACGCCGATCTCTATTGGATCGACGCGCACCCGAGTGAAGTGATTCGCTTTGGCGATGTGAAGCGCAGCGATTGGTACTTTGAACCGATCATGGAAGCCACCATGGGCCACGATTTCATTCGCGACCGCGACAAGAAGACAGAACACTGGACGGGCATTAACGGCAAGAGCTTTATCTAAAGCCTATCCTCCGCCCATCTGAAAAAAGTGAAAAAACCCCCTCGCCCCTTATGGTACAATCATAGGAGGAGGAGGGGGTTTTTTGCGCGATAAAAAAGCCATGGACGTGGTGCCTTTAAAGGAAGAACACGTGCGCGATTTTTTAAACTGGACGGACTACGACGACCCGCTCTTCAGTATGTATAATTTTATGGAAGACGAGGACACGGTGGGGGATTGGTACCGCTGGAAAACCAAGGGCCACCGGGATCAGTACTTCGCCATTGTGGAGGCGGGACGCGCCGTGGGCTACATGGGCCTGAAAAACATTTCCCTCATCACCCGCACCGCCGAGGTGGGCATTATTCTGGACCGGGCGGTGATCGATCGGGGCCTGGGCCGGGCGGCCATGCATTGGCTCTTGGATTACGGCTTTTACACCTTGGGGCTTGAGCGGATTCTTCTGGAAGTGCTTCCCTGGAACGGGCGGGCCATTCATCTCTACGAGTCTTTGGGCTTTGAGCGAATCGGCCGCATCTACCGCCGGGTGGATTTGCCTCAGGGGGCCGTGTACGATCCGGCCTTCGCCCCGTACAGAAAGCAGATGCGCCCCACGCGGCATTTTTGTGCCGTGTCCGTGCATCAAATGGAAATCACGAAAGGCAGGTGGCGGCGTGGAATTTAAATTGAATCCGCCGAAATTGGATTTAGGGGATACGCCCATTGAAAATATTTTTTTAAACGATTACATGCCCCAGGCCGACGGGGATTTCGTCAAGGTGTATTTGGCCGGTCTGCAACTGGCCACCAATGGCGGCGAAGGCGACCACAAATCCATGGCCGATCGCCTGAATCTCTTGGAAAGCGACGTGAAGCGGGCCTGGGACTATTGGGAATCGGAAGGCATCGTGGAAAAGATCTACGAAGGGGAAAGCTACGGCATTCGCTTTTTGCGCCTGAAGGAGCTCTATACGAAAGAGGTTTACAGCCCCGAGGCCACGAAGAGCGATTTCGTGCGCCGACTGGAGGATACGGAAATCGCCAATCTCTTTTCCAAGGTGGAATACTACATGCGCAAGCAAGTGCCCTATCAGCAAAAGCTGGACATCGCCGCCTGGCGCGAGGTCTACAACATGACGCCGGAGATGATTCTCGAGGCCTTTCGCTATGGCACCGAAGAGAAAAACAAGCGCTCCGTCCCCTACATCGAGGGGATCGTGAGAAATTGGGCCGACGCCAATGTGCGCACACCCGAGGCCTTGGCGGAAAATTTCCGCACCCACGACGCCGCCTACTACCGCTACCGCCACCTCTTGCAGCTTATGGGCTTATCCGACAAGCCCTACATCCGCGCCGAGTCCGACGCTGTGGCCTCTTACGCCGAGGAAATGGACTTCGCCCTTTTGGAAGAGGCGGCCCGGCGCACCGGGGGCATCGGAAAGCCCAATTGGCGGTATTTTGAAAGTATTCTCGCCGCGTGGAAGGCGAAGGGCATCAAAAAGCCCGAGGATCTTTCCAAGGATCAAAAGCCCAAGGTCATCCGGGGCCATCGGCCTCAGCCCATGGCGGGATCGGCCACGGCGAAATACAGCGCCGACGCCTTGGAAAAAATGGCCCAGCGCAAGCGCCGGCAATTTATAGAGGGGAAAGGACAGAAATAGATGGCATCCATCTTCGATAAAATTCGGGCGGATTACGACGCCCTCAGGCGAGAAAACGAACAGACCCTCCGCGAGCGCAGGGAGGAAGCCTACGCCATGGCGCCGGGTCTTGAAGCGGTGGAAGAAAACATCCGCGCCCTGGGCTTTGAAGCGGCCAAGGCCACCCTTTTAAGCGGCGACGCCGACCTGGCCGATGCCGCCGTGAAAGAGCTCGAAACCTATGAAGCCATGGCCCGGGCTATGCTCGTGGAGGCGGGGCTTCCGGCGGATTACCTGGATCCCATCTACCGCTGCAGCCGCTGCAAGGACAAGGGCTATTTGGAAAACGGCGAGCGCTGCAACTGCATGAAGCAGCGGATCACCGCCTACCTCCACCGCTCCAGCCACATCGAGCGGCAAATCGAACAAAACAACTTCGGCAACTTCCGCCTGGACATCTACTCCGATCTGCCCTTTGCCGACGAGGGCATCTCCCCGCGGCAAAACATGGAAGAGATCCTGGCCGTGGCGGAAAACTTCATCGCCACCTTCGGCGAGGCCAACGACATGAATCTGCTCCTCTACGGCCCCACGGGCCTGGGCAAGACCTTCCTTTCCCACGCCATCGCCGCCGAGCTCATGGCGGCGGGAAAATCCGTGGTCTACGAAACGGCCTTCGGCCTGGTGCGCATCTTTGAGGAAAAAACCTTTAATCGCGATGCGACAGACGAAATAAAAATGGCCTACGACAGCCTCTTTACCGCGGATCTCTTGATCATCGACGATTTGGGCACCGAGCTCACCAATTCCTTCACCAACTCCCAGCTCTTTAACATCGTCAACAGCCGCATGATCGACGGCAAAAAAATGATCATCAGCACCAACCTGAGCCCGAGAGAACTTTCCGCCGTCTACGGCGATCGAATCTTCAGCCGCATCTTCCATAAATTTGTGCCCATGGCGTTTTTTGGGAAAGACTTGCGTTGGGAAGCTGAATAAAGCCACTTGCGAGTCGCTTTATTCAGCGAGCTACGCGGGTAGCTTTGTCCCTACTTTTTTCTTTTCTCCTTCGCTTCTTTTTCCCTCCCCCGGGAAGCGGCACTTGAAGACATAGTGTGCAAAAAAAGAAAAGGAATATCATCACAAATAGTGTGTTCCTAAAAATCAAGACAAAAGTTGGGAGATCGGCCACCGAAACGAAAGAACGCGTGGTGAGTGCCCATCCCCAAGCAAAAAAGAGAAGTTGTTTTTACACAACTTCTCTTTTTTGCATCGCATCAATAGAAGTGGGTGCTTCCCACGATAAAGAATTTGTACGATCCGTTATTTTTTCTCGGGGCCGCTTTGGCTTCGACGTAGAAGTATTTATAATCCGGATCCATCATGTTTTCGCGATGGCCGGGGGAATCCCACCACTGCTTATAAAAAACTTGCGCCAGTTTCGCACCGTCGGCGATGATGGGAAAGTCGTATTGATCCAGAGGGCGCGTGCTCTTCATGCCCGTGGAGAGCAGGTTTTCACCGCCGAAGTACAGACCCATGTAACGGAAAGCCTTGAGCCAGTGGTCTCCGTTCAGGCGCACGTGGCTTTGGCCATTGACAGTGATGGAGCCGTGGGCGGCGAGCTCATTGCAACGCGCGGCGGCGCCTTGGGCAAATTCATCGGACCATACCAGGGGCGCGCGGCCCAATTTGGCCCGATCCTCATTGATCAGGCGGATAAATTCGCTTTTAAAGGCTTCGCGGTCGTAACCGGTGCCGGCATTAAAGGCATCGATCAAACGATCCATGTTTTCCGCTGTCTTGTTGTTCTTCGGTTTCGGCGTGGGCTTGTATTTCCAAGGCTCGGGCGCCGGCAACTGTTTCCCGGGCAGGGGCACAGGGGTGTTTATGTCGGGAACCGGCACGGACGGCCTTCTTTCGGGGGCCGGAGCAGGGGTGTTTCTTTCGGGCAGCGGAGCGGGGCTTCGTTTTTCCGGCGCGGGCGTGGGATTTGGCACAGGCGCAGGCGCGGGATTCGGCGCTTTCTTCACGGCAAAGCCATTGAAGAGCATGACGAAGACGTCGCCGCGGGTGGCGGGGGCGTTGGGGCTTAAGTTTTCAAGGCCCGCCCACGGGCCCGCGATGCTCACTTCTTCAGCCCATTGAATCCAGCTGTCGGGCCAGGTGGCTTTGGCCGCCCTTGCCTTCGTGAGCCGTTTGTCTTTAACGGACACGAGAATTTTCATCATTTCGGCGTTGGTGATGTTCTTTTCCGGGCGGAAAGTGCCGTCCGGGTAGCCTTCAATGGGCACCACCCCGTTTTTATTTCGAATCGCCTTGGTTACGGCGATGTAGCCGTTGGCCCAGTGGGTCAGGGGCACATCGGGATAAATCAGCATCCGCCGATTGGTCAGGTGCTCGACCTTTCCCACCCGCACCAGAAGAGCCGCCGCCTCCGATCGCTTAATGGGCTTCTCCAGGCCCAGGGAGCCGTCGGGGTAGCCGTTGACAATGCCCAAATCTTTCATGACGGCGATCTTTTCGTCTCGGCTCTCGGCAAAGGCTTCCCCTGCGGGAAGCAGCAGCCCCAGGGACAAGAGAAGGGCGGTGAATAGTTTCAATCTTCGTTTCATAGAAACCTCCGAAATTTTGGAATCGGAACTTCCCTTCGCGCGATCCGATGGGTGCGCAAATTCGTTCCGTTCTTTGGATAGGAAAGACGATTCTCCCGGGAAGAGAGAATCGCTTTTGATTATCGAATTTTTTTATACTCGACGACGACAGGGGAGCCTTTTTCTGTGACTCTGCATCCGCCCTTATAAAATTGGATGGTAATTCCGCCTAACTCGTCGGTCCCCGTTTTAGGATCGTAGATCATGCCCATTGGATTTCCTACGTACCGGTAACCTTCGGGACTGTCGTCCAACATAGCGGCAGCGGCGGCGTGAGTGAGACCGTCTTTCTTGTACTCAACAACGACGAGCAAGAAATCTTCGTCGTCTTTTCTTACATACATGCCGGTTATTTCTTTGGCGGAGGGAGCCTTCGCTTTCGCCGGCTTTTTCGCGGGCGCGGGCTTCGGCGCTTCAGCTTTTCGCAGCTTCGCAAATTCCTCGGCCTTGTATAGGCTCTTGTCGCCGATAATGACGACGCGGTTGGCGGCGTCCCAATCCACGGCGGTGCCGAAGCTTTCGCCGATGAAGCGCACGGGAACGAAGGTGCGATTCTTCGTAATCTTCGCTGCCGTCTCCAGGGCCACCTCCTTGCTTTCGCCGGCGGCGTCGTAAACCAGGGCCTTGTTGCTGTCGATGGTAAGCTCGATTTTCACTGCGGCGGCGTCGGCTTTGGCATTTGTAATGGTGACGCGGCGGGCGCCTGCATCCCACGTGACGTTATAGCCCAGGCTTTCGCCGATAAAGCGTACGGGCACCAAGGTGCGGTTATTTTCGATAAAACAAGGCGCGTCCGTTTCCACCTTCTTGCCGTCCACGGCTAAGTACAAATCCCCTTGGGCGAACGACACACTGCCCAGGCCCAACGCCAGTACAAGCGCCAGCAAAGACACAAACAAAGACTTCTTCATGATATACCTCCTTGAATATTGTATTACGATTATTATATCGAGTTTTCGTAATAAACAAAAGAGAAAATGAAGTTTTCTTATTTTTTCAATGGATACTTATTTTCTGTCTATTCTTTCGTTTCTTGAACAACTTACCTTCAAGATGCGGAGCGAACGGAAATGAATTCAAGATACGCTCTTACTCAAAAATTGATTTTTACATGGCTCTGAGACCCGGGGAAGGGCCCAGGGCGTTGCGATTCGCCCTCTGGCCCTTCCCCGGGGCCCCATCCCCCTCGACCCTAACGCTTTCTATATGTGCGAAGCCCTGGCGGGCTTCGATTCCTTCTGGGCTTCTTCGCCAACGCGAGAAAGTGAGTTGGGCGAAGAATTCTTGTGGGCTAAAAAATATCTTCGCCCACCTCACATTCTTCTTTCCGCGACGCAGCCCAATTAGTAGAAAATGCCGCAGGCATTTTCTTACAGCTTAAGCGCGGCCAAAAAAGGGGCGGGGGCCCCGGGGGCGGGGAAAATGCGGCCTTCCGCTCTGAGCTCTTTTCCCCGCCCCCGGGTCTCGAAACCATGTAAGAATGCTTTTTGTACGAAATAGAAAATCTGATCTCGTAACGTAAGCTATGCAATTTAAATTAGGTGCCTCGCTCGAACTAACGCCCTTTTTCCCTCCCTCGGGAAAGTCGGTTGAAGATAAGCTGCGTAAGAAATAAAAGGAACAGAATCAAAAAAGTGTGTTTCTGAAATCAGGATAAAAAATTTGTAAGGAACAAAAGAATGCGAATCACATAAAGCTCGCAATGAAAAAAGAATAAAATTTTCCTCCTTCAACATCATGAAGCCCACCTTCCCATCAAAACAAAAGAAAAAACCAAAATCCCCGCTTTTGCCGACAATATACCCTCGTTCTTCCCTTGAGAAATCGTTTTATATCCACTATAATGAAGATAGTCATAGAGAAAGAGAGGAGACTATTATGAAACTATCCAATCGTATCGAGTCCATGCCTTACAGTGCCATCCGTAAACTCACCCCCTACGCAAACAAAGCGAAAGAAGCAGGGAAAAAGGTTTACCACTTGAACATTGGTGCACCGGACGTCGAAACCCCGCAAGAATTCTTCGATGCCATTAAAAACATCGACATGAAAGTATTAAGCTATGCACCCTCTCCGGGTCTTCCCGAACTTCGCGAAGGCATGGCAAAATACTACCAACGCAGAGACATCCCCATGACCGCTGACGACATCGTCGTTACCGCAGGCGGCTCCGAAGCCCTTCTTTTCACCCTGCTCGCAATCACCGATGTAGGCGATGAAATCCTCACCTGCGAACCCTACTACACCAACTACTACTCCTACTTCATCGAAACCTCGACCACGGTAACCACCTTCCCCACCGTCGTCGAAGACGACTTCCACCTCCCCTCGAGAGAAGTCATCGAATCCAAAATCACCGACAAAACCAAAGCCATCCTCTTGGCCAACCCCGGCAACCCCACCGGTGCCGTCTACACCCAAGAAGAAATCGAATTGATCGCAGACATCGCGATTGAACACGACCTTTGGATCATCGCTGAAGAACTTTACCGCGAATTCATCTTCGACGGCCAAAAATTCCACAGCTTCGGTACCATCGAACGCATCCAAGATCGCCTGATCCTTCAAGACTCCATCTCCAAACGCTTCAGCGGTTGCGGCGCCCGTATCGGTAACCTGGCCTGCATGAACAAAGACTTCATCGCCGCCGCCAACAAACTGGCCACCGGCCGCCTGGCTTGCCCCACCGTGGACATGATCGGTGCTGCAGCCCTCTATGAAATCGACGATTCCTACTTGGATCAAATCTCCGAAATCTATCAAGAACGTCGCGACGTCATCGTCGAAGAACTCAACAAAATCGACGGCGTCAAATGCAACATGGCCGGCGGCGCCTTCTACACCGTAGCCGACCTGCCTGTCGACGATGCCGAAGACTTCTGCCGTTGGTTGCTTGAAGAATTCGACGTCGACGGCGAAACCCTCATGATGGCTCCCGCCGCAGGCTTCTACGAACACAGCGAAGACTACCTGAGCCAAGTTCGTTTGGCCTACGTACTCAACGTCGACGCATTGAGAAAAGCAATGCACATCCTCGACGAAGGCCTGAAAGCATACAAAGCAAGATAAGGCCGACGCAATCAAATAACAAATAAAATCGAGCGAGCTCAAGGGCTTGCTCGATTTTTTATAAAAAAATCACGTCATTTAATCCTTGTTGGATCTATTCCTTTTCCTTAAAATGGGCTATACTGAAAATAGAAATAAGAGAAACAGAGCAAAAAGAAAGGGGGAAGCGCAATGATTCATACGGACACGAGAAAATTACAACTCGCCGGTTGGTTGAAAGAACACGGCAATGTCGAATACCAATCGCCCCTGAAACTTCAAAAATTCCTCTTGCTATACGAAGCCTTTGCCAAAGTTGACAAAGGCGACGGCGATTTCAGCCACTTAAAAGGCTATAAACGCGGCCCCGTTTTCAGTCAAATTTGGGGCGACTACACCTACGAGCGGGCCGCCTTCGATCGCGCGGCAGAAAAAGCCTTCGAAGCCGACGAGGGCAGCATCGACGAAGAGCAAGCCAAACGAAGCCTATTTATCGTGAGCATTCTTTCCGAGAATGAATTGTCGGACCTGACCCATCAATTGGATTTGTGGAAAACCAAAGAAAACCGAATTATGCAGGGCGAGCAACAGGTCGAATTGGAAGAAGAAGACTTCAGCCAAGACGATGCCAAACTTGTCGCCTTACTGGAGGCGATGTATCCGAACGACTTGATCGAGAACACCCGCATCGTGCCCCTGGACAACCATTACTTCCTGTTTAGTAAACAAGACGCCGCGCGCCTCACAGAACAACACTATGACACCTTGGGAGAATTGGCCGAAAAAGAGCAGCTTCACAACCCTGTGTATGTGGAGCTGGACGAGGAAGGAAGGCTCATCGTTGATTAAAGAACAAGATGTCATCCGCATGAAAGTGCCATTCCCTTCCGTGGACTCAAAATTGGCATTGAACGCCCATATGTATATTTGCGGCAAAGACACCGCGCCCCGCTACGGCTTCATCAAATGCCAGACCCTGAAACCCTACATGCTCAACAAACGCGTCATTACACACTACGTCGACGAAGCGGCCGATGCGACGAGAAACCCCTTTAGCCGCACGTCCCGTATCGACTGCGACAAACTCTTTGTTTCCTATTCCGTGCACTACGACGACCGATTAAAAACCACCACGCGACCGGATATTTGCGGCGAACTGTATCACAAAGTGAAAAAAACCCTCACATCCCACGACTATAAAACCATCGCCATGGACGAAGAAAAACTCGTGGCACTCAATGCCCTCATATCAAAAATAGCAAACGACAAGTAAAAAGGATCTGCATGCTTTTACTCCTCCGCACCTTTCCGCTTCTGCCCTCGGCAAAAGAAGAAAGTGAGATGGGGGAGTTTTTTATGGGCAAAACGCCGGACAAATAATGGCATAAAAAAAGCTCAAGAGAAATCAATTAGATTGAGGTACTTATATAGAAAGAAAAGCAGGGGGTCTTCGTCTGAGGTAGAGCCGTGAACGAAGGAAATCCGCAGAGAATGAATGGTATAGAAAACAAAATCGAGCAAGCAAAATGCCGACTCGATCTTTCCGTCTTTAGGGGTCATTTTGCTTTGTGGATATTAAAATGACCGGCCATTCTTTAGATCCGTTACATAGTTTAGTAATATTTTCTGAAGGTCAGTTAATATATCCCCTATCTTACAACGTGGAATTTCGACACAAAATTGATTGCCCCTATAATCATCATTAAAGAATATGCTATCCTCTTTAAATTCAACCTTACCATGGGCAATTGCGTTACGAATATGCCTGATGTATTTCTTATGAGATGCGGGATATGTTGAATCAAGAGGAATCTTCAAGCCGTCAATTTTTTTATCGAGGGCGTCATATTCATCTTTGTACACATCATAAATTTTTTCCTTAGGAATCAACAACAGCGAATATAAAAAGATTAAGAACATTCCATCATTATCGATATTGATTGCCTTTATGCAATCTTTAATACTTTCGTTGTCAAATTTCATATCATTAAAAAACTGGCTTTCTAAAAAGTTGTTGTTGTAAAGCTCAGTGATAAAACAAATTGACACATATTGTTGCACTATAATCATTTGATCTTGGGGCAGCATACTGTATCTCCTCTCAAAAAATAAAAGATAGCTTTATAAACTTTATACCCAAATGAATTACTAAAAGCCAATTAATCTCCTATCAGTGCAATTGTGACCTTCCAACGACTCGCTTCGCGCTTTAGGATAGGTCATGAAAAGAGCCGGGCCCGGGGCGTTGCGACAGAAAAAAAGACAAACCCCGTGTGTTGTTCGAGATTTGTCTTCGATCTGATTTCTTCTATTTATAAATATCTTTTCTGTGCCCGACATTCAGTGCAAAAATAACGAGCGCGCCATCGTCGATTTTGCACAACAGTCGATAATTTCCGACGCGATACCGCCAAATATCCGACAAATTACCCGTTAAAGCCTTTCCGATGCGCCGCGGATCGTCGCAGTCCATTAAATTCTTCTCGATCCACTCTTTAAGCATGATCTGAATCGGCCGATCGAGCTTTTTAAAGGCTTTATCGAATCGCTTATCCGTCCTTAATTCATAAGTCATAAGTCGAGCTCTTGAAACAATGCGTCGATGGACCGCGTTTTTACGTCGCCCCTTGCTTCTCTATCGAGAAAATCTTCCGCAATTTTCAAATCAAATTCATCTTCAAGGCGCTCTTCCATAAGCTTTTTAAACAAAGTAGACAAAGGCAGGCCCATGATCGCGGCATAAGCGGAAAAGGCCCTTTCCTCTTCCTCATTCAGGCGTACAGATACAGTTTTCATACTCCTCACCTCTGAATACATTGTAACACATAAATGAAACAACGGACAAAATACTTTCCTTGGGTGATTTTATTTGGGTCAAAATACTGTTTCGAAAGCGAATCGCAACGACCCCGCCTAAAAAAACCTCAATACAAAATTCCTGAATAAGAACAATTTTTCGGCGACACAGCCCAACAGGAATCGAAGCCCGCCAGGGCTTCGCACATATAGAAAGCGTTAGGGATAAAGGGTAGGGGTCCGGGGGAGGGATAAGGGCGAATCGCAACGCCCTTTTTCCCTCCCCCGGATTAATCTGATGAACATAAGCTACGAGAAGAAAAATCAAATGCTTATTCCTCTGCTTCGCGTTTAAGAGGAAGTACATAGCCCCCGCGGGTTGAGGGCGTACAACTATACATCCGTTTCGTGAAGGCTTCGCCTCCCCGAAACGGTGTAAGACTGCATCTGACCTTCCAACGCCTCGCGACCCTCGTCGGGATAGGTCATGAAATCGCAACGCCCTTTTTCCCTCCCCCGGATTAATCTGATGAACATAAGCTACGAGAAGAAAAATTAAATGCTTACTCCTCTGCTCTTTCCTTCCTATATAATATTATATTCCTTCAGCATATTCTCGATCTCCGTCCCGCCGATTTTCTTCGCAATCTTGAGCATAATCTCCATGGGCAGATTCAGCTCATATTTTTCCCCGTCGTTCAGAGCGCTGATGCCGGCGAGGACATAGCGCATATCGTAGCGGGAAGCGAACACTTCCGGCACGCATTTTTCAACCCCCGTGAGCACATACACAGCCTCCATGGCGCAGCGGGCGGAATATTCCGTGGTAAACACCGTGTCCCGTCCGGGATCGTCCAGGGTTTCGACAAATTGCCCCAAGAAGGCAAAGTTCACGGCGTGCTTCGGCACCACATAGGGCCGGTCGCCGAAGCTTCGCGGCATAAACTGCGCCGTAATGTAGGGCATAAACACGGGAATCGTCGACGTGTCCTTCGCCAAATCGTCAATTTCATCCTCCGGCACGCCGATGTGGTAGAGCCATTCCTTGGCGATTTCTTCCCCGGTGCAGGCCTTCATGGGCTTCTTCACATAATCGCCTTCTTTATCCGTAAACAGACCGTAGACCCACACGGCGATTTCATCTTCCGGTTGACCGATGTATTGGCCCTGGCGGTTAATCGTCCAGCTCATGAGCCAAGACGAATCCAGCGCCGTCACAATCCCCCCGGTCACCACCTTGCCCGTGTAGGGACTGCGCTTCGTAATCGCCTCAATGTACTTCGCGATGGCCGCGCTCTTTACCGTGATCGTGGCCGATTCCCAATTGGACTTGGCGATGTCCGACGTGAACACCTCCGGCCGCCCGAACTCCGGCGACTTCTTCGCAATGGCCTTCCACAAACGGAAACTCCCTTCCTCGTCGATGGCAAAGTCCGGCGCCGATTCATTGGATCCGTAGGCGGAAGATTCCACCAAAGACCCGGTGGTAATAAAGACCAAATCATTCTCCGAAAGAGGAATCGATCGGTCCGCCCCGCTCGCGGCATCCACGGCCACAATCCGCGTCGCCGCCTTCTTCGTGTCCGAAAGAGCGAACTCCACATCCAGCACGTCGCAATTATATTCCGTGCGCACGCCCTTGGCCTTGAGCCAATCCATCATGGGCACCACAATGGATTCATACTGGTCGTGGCGGGTAAACTGCAGCGCCGACAAATCCGGCAGACCGCCCACGTGGTGAATAAAGCGATTGATGTAAAGCTTCAGCTCCAGCACCGAATGCCAATTTTCAAAAGCAAACATCGTGCGGTAAAACGTCCAGAAATCACTTTCCAAAAACTCGTCGCTGAACACTTCCTCCACCGTCACCTCCTCCAGCCGCTCATCCGGCGTCATGACCAAGTGGAGAATCTCCCTAATCACATCATTCGACAAATTAAACTTCCCATTGTCGTAGCGCTCCCCGCGATTTTTCGTGACGCGGCAGAGGCTGAAATTCGGATCGTCCAAATTCGTGTAATACAAATGATCCAGAATCGACACACGCGGATCCTCCCGCGAAGGAATCACGCTCAACAAATCCCAGAGCACCTCGAAATGATGCCCCGTTTCCCGGCCGCCCCGGGCCACATAGCCCAGATCCGAAAGCAGCTTCCCGTCCAAGGCGCCGCCGGGGACGGCATCCTTTTCCAAAAACACAATCCTCGAAGGATCCATCTTCGCGTCCTTAATCAGAAAACCCGCCGCAGATAGCCCCGCGATCCCCGTGCCCACAATATAAGCCCGCTTATCGTCGATCCCTGCCGGCTTTCTGGAATTCACCAGGCGGTCGTAATCCCCGTTGCCCAGCCGCAAACGATCGTCAACCGTTTTAATCTTCATAGGAATACCTCCTTTACCCTCCATTGGCTTCTCGGCCCATCATATAAAGGAAAAAAACAACAGGCAACGGTTAAAGCGGCCCCATTGTCCGAAGGTCCATCACCCCATGAAAATTGCATAAAAATAGGACAAAACAAAAAAAGTGTACAAAACCTTCGCAACGAAGGCCCTGTACACAAAATCATTCACCTAACGACGCACTGATCCTAAGCGAGCGCTCAATGTTGCCGTCGAACAACTGCCCGATGCGAAGAATCGCCTCCTCCGGCGACGTCTGCATCCCCTCCTGGACCCACTTGTCCATAAGGCCCACCAGGGCCGCCCGGTAAAAATCAATCACCAGCCGCTTGTCCGCCTCCTGCGCACAAATCCCCTTCTCCGCACACACAGCCTCCACATAGCGCCGCATCACCGATTCGCACAGCTCGAAAAGATAGGCGTCCGTGTCCTTCTTGTCGATGGACTGAAACAAATTCTGCGCCGCCCGCTTATTCTTCACCAGAAACGACGCACCGGAGAGCAGCATCTCTTCCCACGAAAGCGTGGCGTCAGACTCCCCATTCACCTTCACCAACTCGTCGGCAAAAATCTCCTTCACCAACGAATACACATCGTCGTAATGGTAATAAAACGTGTTTCGGCTGATCTCGCAACGCTCCGCCAACATGGCAATCGTAATCGAATGAAAACTTTTTTCCTCCAACAGCGCCAAAAACTCCCGCTTAATCAATTCCTTCGTGTACTGCCTGGCCACAGGATCGCCCCCTTTCATTCCAAAAACAATCATACGAACCACCGCCGGCGCGCATAAAAAAGCTCTGCCCTTATTGTACCATAAGACAAAAAAACCTGAAAACACGAAGAAAAATAGAAAAGCAGGGCGAAATTTTCATTTTCCGCCTCATCAAAAAAATTTTTCTAAAAAAATCCATAAAGAGTATGTAATTGGTCATTTTTTGCCTTGTTTTATAGAAGTGGATGTTTTATTATAGAAGTACTACCAAAATGAAGAAAATGATTTCACATCATTCGTACATAAACGAGCATTAGAAACGGGGAGGAATCCATATGAAAACTGCAATGAAACGCGTCGCGAGCCTGTTATTGGCCCTGATCATGATTCTGGAGGTGGTGGCGCCCGGCGTCGTCGAAGCGCGCTCCGCAGGACAAAACCGAGCCACCGTCAGCGACGAGGAATTTATCCCTCCCGACGGCAATCGGATCGACCCCGATCAAAACGCGGGAAGCCATCTACCAAACTTCATCGACCCAGACGACGACGGCTACTACACGCCGCCGCAAAGGACACCGGCGCGCCCCGCGCAAAACGCCCCGGCTCAATCGGCGCCGCAGCAAGAGGGCAATGAAGCCACCGATGCGGAAGTATCGGAAGAAAAGGCGCCGAAGCCCTTGACCCAAAACGAAGCCGATCGCCAAGAAAAGGCCTTGGAATTTTCGAAAGAAAAAGAATTGGCCCGCGCCAAATCGCCCCAAGGTGGCATCAAAGACAAAAAGTTTACCATCCTTACCCGCTTCGATACCTCCACGGTACAAGGACCCATTCGCAAAGGCCAATACTTCGTCATTCATTTAGATGACAAGCTCACGGTAAACGATCCTGAGTCTTTAAAGCGCATCACCTACAATGACAAGGCCATTACCGAAAAGCCGGTCTATAACTCAACTGCCAACACCATTACTTACAAAATAGCAGAAGACATCACCGAAAATATCCAAGTGCCCATTCAAGTGGAAGTGGATTACAATACGAAGAACATCGATGCCGGTGAAAAAACATTCACTGTAGTCAATAGCATCTCCGGCCTCGGCGTGGTGAAGCCCAAAAAGCTTCTTCCCGTGGTCGTGGATTCCAACGGCAATATGCTCTCCACCATTCTGGAACCGGGTCGCGACGACGTGGTTCAAGTGCTGGATCAAGGCAAAGACTATAAAGTGAACATCGATGCCTTCGGCGATCCCGTGGTTCAAGGCGGAAAGATAGCAGGCATTCGCTGGAACGTACGCGTCTCCTCTACGGTAGACTTGACGACCCTCGGCTACTCTGCCAACTTCACCGCCGTGAAGGGATCCGGCCTCGGCGCCTTCGAAGACATTCAGGTGAATAGCAAAGCCGCCGATGCGGACATTACTCCGAACCCCATTAACGGTCACCTCGGCATCGTGGATTCCAAACACCATACCTTGAGCGAATCTGCAAAAGACCTGTACTACACTTTCTACACTCCCGTTAAAAACGATCAAGCCTCCTACATGCTCGATCTCTCCATGGCTTTGAAGGACAGAAAAAAAGTAGGCGCCGTGCGCCTCGTCCTTCCCCAAGGCTATAGCCAAGAAGCCATCCGCGAAGCCACCCCTTCCCGCGTGGGCATGAACAACCGCACCACCATTCTGGGCGAATTCGCCAACGCGGATCAAGCCAAGTGGACCATCACCGACGCCGTCTCCACCGGCGATGAAGGCAACTCGGGTCTGCCCCTCGAAACGAGATCCTTAAAAGGCAACCAAGACGTGGCCACGGCAAAAGCCGCATCCTATAAATTGGATCCCGAAACAGGGCAAATGGTCGAGGATCAAAGCGAACACGGCACAGGCAATCTTCCCACAAAGGAAACGGATCCCGCCGGTGAACAAAGCGTCGGCACCATCGCCGTCTACGAAGTCACCACCGATCTGAAGAAACCGGAAGCCGGTGAAGACTACAGCCTCTCCGGCGTCACCATTTCCCAATGCCAAGATATGTATATTGAGCAGGATTGGACGCTTCCCGCCGGCGTCAACATGCCGGCACAAACCTTTGACGTGCGAGACGCCCAAGGCGAAAGCCTGGGTGAATGGACCGTCGGCGAAGGCGAAGCGGGCAAGCGGATTCGGAAAGTCACCGTGCCCGGCGTCAAATACTGGAAGATCGAAGATGACGGCACCGCCGTGCCGAGAGGGCACAAAATCGTCCAAACCTTCGATCCTGAGAAAGTGACGGTCGGCCGTACCGACTATAAGTTCTACGAAGTTTTCAACTACTACGACACCACCAAAAAAGTCCACTACATTCACGGCGAGGCCAACGACGTGACGGAAGAAAAACCCGCCACCTTCACCGTTCTGAAAGTGGATGAAGGCGACACGACCAAGACTCTTTCCGGCGCGCGCTACCGTTTGCAAGGCGGAGGCTATGAAGCCAAAGAAATTGAAACCGACGCCAACGGGAAGGCCACCTTCGCCAACGTCCGCCCCGGCACCTACACCTTAGTGGAACAAAAGGCGCCGACAGGTTACAAACTGGACCAAGACACCAAAACCATCACCATTTCAAGAGACGGCGAAATTACCGTCTCCGGTAAAAATGTTACCATTTCGGGACAAGCGGCAAAGACCCAATTAGTAGAACACAATGCCTACCCGAACTGGCCCGACTACATGAACGCCATGCACTACGGCAAGATCGACGACAACGGCGACGTCGAATTCTATCTATTCCTGAAGCCGAGAAAAAACACCTATGAAGGCAGTACCGATCGCGATACGCGGTTGAACATCAGCATCCCCGGCGTCGATGTCACCGACGTCACGGCCTACGAAGTTTTAAAAGACACAAGAAATCGCGTCCGTACCGCCATGGAAAATCAAGAGGTGGAAAAGGAAATTGGGAAACTCGGATCGAACGTCATCAATGCTTGGCATAACGATCGCATTACCGGCGCGTCCAATATAACCGACCCGTACACCAACAAAACCGGGTATCAACTTTTCTTCCCCAAACAACGGTTTAACAACGACCAAGGCTTCCTTATTAAAGTAAAAGCCCACGTGGGCGACAAGGACACGGCGAACCTGTCCTACGATTGGTTGACCGACCAAGACACGGCGGGGAATGCCAAGATTCAAAAAGACGTGGTGCTCACCCGACAAGGCAAAGGCGACGCCGATGCCATCCTCACCATAACCAACGAAAGCTTCCCGAAACAAGACGTATCCATTACGAAAGTGGATCCCGAAAAGGAAGTCTTGCCCGGCGCCACCTTCGTCATTAAAGACGAAAACAACAAAATCATCGCCAGCAAGCGAAGCGATGAAAAGGGGCTCGTTAACTTCAGCCAATTGCCTCCGGGCAAATACGTGGTGGAAGAAACCATCGCCCCCGACGGCTACCTGTCCAACGGCGTCGTATTCGACGTCACCGTAACCGAAGGTGGGCAAGTCACCTACAAGGCCCGTTTCAAAGACGGCAACGGCACGCCCGTTCCCGGTCATGACTACATCATCGAAAACGAAGATGCAGGGCAATCGCAGGAAGCCGGTAAGGTAACCAAAGTTTTCCAACACATGCGAATCAAAGAAGGTGACGGCGCCATCGGGGTACGCCCCAATGTTTGGGAAGCCTATCGCTACGAAAGTTTGGATTACCATGCGGACATCGAGCTCAGCAATACCACGGCGGGCACGCGCTTCGTCATTCAATTCGATCCGAACTTGGACTTCACCCAATACGTGAAGGAAATACCGAGCATTAAGAATGAGAATGGGGTCGTCATCGCGGATCCCTACATGGATTTCCAAACCAACCGCCTCACCTACGTCTTTAACAAAAACGGAACGAACGGGGTCTTCACGGGAAGCATCGACATCGTTGGGATCATTCCCAATAAATACTTTGCCCAAAACGACGGCGTCTACGAATTCACCACCGTGGTAGCTCCCGGAACCACGGGCGTTCAACGCATCCCGGGAACGGAAGATAAACCGGGCGCCGGCCAAACGGAGACGATCTCCGTCCGGGCCGACTACGAACAATACGACCAAGGCAAGGGCAGCCCGGTCAGTCAATCCTACTACTTCGGCGACGTCTACAAAAAAGGCGACGATCGCTACGTCGACGTCATCGCTTACTACAATCCCATGGGCGACTATAGCGGCGGAAGCTACACCTTGGGCTTCAGCTGGGCATCCACGGAATACGGCGGCAATGCCAACATCGTCAACTGGTATGCCAAGGGCTACGAACCGGCCTTTAAATTAAACAGCGTGAAGATCTATCGCACCCTGCCCGATATGGATGTGATTAGAGATCCGGGCGGAAACACCACCTTTGATAAGAAGGTCAACTACAACATGCCCCTGTCCTTCGGGGTGCGTCCGGAACAAGACCCGTTCACGTATCAAGAGGTCTACAATCGCACCATCAACCCGGATTCCGTGGTGCGCGATTCGTCCCACGGCTTCACCCTGAACTACGATCCGAGCAAAATACAAATGAATCGGGCACAGATCAAGGCGACAAAGCCGCTCACCATCAAGATGCCGAGCATCTCCCCGCAAAAAGAAGGCTACGTCATCAAGCAAACTTTTAAAATCACCGACGAAAACGCGTGGAAAAACTTGTGGCGCGTCTTCTACATGGGCAACGGCACGAGACTGGAATCCGGCTTTGCCAACAAAGCCAGAGCCGGGGAAGCCTTGGGCGATCAAACCGGCCAAGAAATCCCCACCTACACCGTACAAAGAGCCAAGCTGATTAACAGACGCTACACCCCCGGGAATTTTAATGTTCTCAAAGTGAGCCGCCTGGACCGCAATACAAAATTGCCCGGCGCAATCTTTGAACTCACCGATGCCAAGGGCAAAGTGTATCGACGCCAAAGCGGCGGCGACGGCATCTTAAGTTTTAATAACATCGCCCCCGGCAACTACGAACTGAAAGAAGTGAAAGCCCCTGAAGGCTACACCTCTTCCAGCACGACGTGGCAAGTGTCCGTGGACTTAAATGGTAAAGTGACGATTATCGAACTGGGCGTAGGTGGAGCCGACCGACCCATCGTCGGAAACGACATCACCCTCGAGGTCACCAACAATCCCGTGGGCAAGAAATTCCGCGTCTACAAAAAAGACAACGAAGGCAAGCCCTTGGCCGGCGCGAAGTTCAAAATCACGCCCTATGGCAAGACCCCCGGAGAAGTCCAAGAAGCTACCTCCAACGGATCGGGCGTCGTGGAATTCAGGGATCCCTTGGCCGACGGCACCTACGTCTTAGAAGAGATCGCTGCGCCCAACGGCTACAATAAGCTGGATCAAAAATGGGTTGTCGTCGTAAAAGGCGATAGCGTCAAGATCTACAATTACGTCGAGCCCGGCACGCAACAAGAAATTAAATCCATTTTGGCGGATCCGGGAACCCATTGGGTCAATGTCAAGGATCGGCCCATCAATGGCTGGAACCTTTACGACAACCGTCTATCCGGTTATGCCGACGGCCATAGCGATCCCTATAAACTGGGGACGCGGATCGTCGCCATCAATAAAGATGAAAAGTACGTCATTCAGCGCTACATCATAAACCCCGAAGGCGCATCGATTCCTGCGTCCACGGCGAAAATTCACCGTGAAAAACCCTACTATCCAAACATGAATTGGTACGAAGGCGGGGAAGTTGTCAAAGCCTTTAAACTGGATAGAGCGATCACCGATGCAAATGTGGAAGACATCCGCTTGGCGGGCTACGACATTACCGACATTACGAGCACGCTCAACCCCCGCAAGTCGGATTATCCCGGCGAACCGGACCGTATGCAGATCGACCTGCCCGCCACGAATACGCCCATCGTCGTGGATGTAAAAATCCCCTATAAAGACGAAAACGGCGGCGTCGGTACGGGCATGGATCTGACCTACAGGGGCACGACCTACTGGAAGAGCGACTACTACGAAAGCGTCACCAACATTCCGGTCGGCGATGCCACTGTGGCCGGCGGCGAAGGAAAAGATATTATCGGCTCCTACATTGCCGACGACTCTTTGGATATTTCAAACGACCTGAAGCGCTACGGCTTTAAACTGAAAAAAGTAAAAGAAAACGACCCGGGCGAAGTCATCGAAGGCGCGGTCTTCCGATTGATCGGGCCGGAACCTTTAGAAGACGAGCGCTACATGACCACCAAAAAAGACGGCACCATCGAGTTTAGCGGATTGGTACCGGGCAAATACAAGCTCGAAGAATTCGAAGCGGCCCCCGGTTACGAAAACGTGAAGACCGATTGGACCGTCACCGTGAAAGCAGACGGCAAGGTGTTTATTAAAGACAACAACGCCGCCAATACCAACAACGTGCGCAGCGTCGACGGTTTTGAAACCGCCGCTAACCGCATCAGCGCCCTGAATCGCTTAAATAAACTGGATAAGGCCTTCGGCATGCCCGAAGCGCCGATTGCATCGGCCGAAGCGAAAGAAAGCGCAGAAACGGAAGCGCCGATCACAACGGCCGAAGCGAAAGACGCGGCGAATGCCGGCGATGCCGAGGCGGAAAACAAGAATGCCGACGCAGCGCAAGCATCCGCACCGCTGAACGATCAAATCAGCCGTACCAAGCAGCTGGATAATTTCCTTACCACCTTCGGTGAAAACAGCGGGCTGGAACTGGGCGAAGAAAACGTCCCGAACCCTGTGGGAGCTGGTGTATGGGAAAAAGTGGATCCCGCGCGGTCCGTAGGGAAAGTGCGCAGAGAAGACCCGAAAAACGAAGCGCCCATGGACACGAAGATCCTCGAGATCAACAAAGAGGACAATCGCTTCAAACAAGCCTTTATTTACGGCGAACCCTCCATTGGCGCGAAACCGCGGGTCATTCAAATCCACTCGTGGGACGACGCCTTTGACGTCACCACGGCGCGGCCGACGCTGACGAACGTCAAGGTCTATCAAGTGACAAACGGATCCATCGACAGTACCGTCGCAAATCTCGACACAATGACCGACATTACCAGGCGCGTGACGTGGAGCAAAATCAGCAATCAGGACACGGGCAATAAATTCCGCCTGAAAGCTACTATTCCCGCCACCTTCAAAGGATGGATTTTAGTGGTAGTCGACACGCAATACACGGATGGCTTGCCCATCGGCCTCGGCTCGAACTACACGTCCAACGACGCGGCAACCATATATGAGAAAAATAACTATAAAGGTTGGCTCGCCGAGTCCTATCCCAATGAAGGGTGCATTAACCAACAAGCGATCAAGCACAAGGTAATCGTCAATCAGCCGCAACAAGGCGGCACGATTTCGGCAGATACCATGGAAGCGGAAGAAAATACCCTCGTGACCCTCAGCGCGAATCCCGCAAAGGGCTGGGAATTTGTTCGATTCAACGTCACCGCCAATGGGAAAACTGTTAACGTAAATAATAACAATCAATTCATCATGCCTGCGAGCGATGTTAACGTGACGGCAGAATTTAGAGAAGTGCCGAAGGAATACACCATTGCGACGCAAAGCGGCGGCCACGGCTCCGTAACGGCGAACGCCACTCAGGCGACAGAAGGCACAAAAGTCGGCCTCATCATCAACGCCGATCGCGACTACGAATTGGATCAATTGACCGTCACCGACGACGCGGGCAAACCCGTTGCCGTCGACATGCAGGCCAAGACCTTTACTATGCCGGCGTCCAATGTCACCGTGCGGGCCACCTTTAGGCAGAAACCGCCGACGAAGTACAACATCGGCATCGCGCCCATGGAAAACGGCACCGTATCGACAGACAAGGGTTCCGCGGCGGCAGGCGAGACGGTTAACCTAACCATTACGCCGAGCGAAGGCTATAAACTCGACAAACTCAGCGTCACCGCAAATGGCCAAGCCGTTGAGGTTACGAACAATAGCTTCAAGATGCCGGCGGCAAATGTAAGCATTTCCGCCACCTTCAAGAAAACCGAAGAGCCTCCCACACCGGGAGATGAAGGCACGGAAATCAAAGAAGGCGAATTTGCACAAATCACCAACGAGCAAGTCGGTTTGGAACTTAAGCTCTTTAAGAAGAGCCGCCTCGGCGAATCTTTGCCCGATGCGGAATTCACCTTAAAGAAGACCGACGCGAATTACGAAAATCCGGAAGAAACCTTCGGCACCTACACGGCGAAATCCAATGAAAACGACGGTTCCATCGTCTTTGTGGATAAAGCAACAGGCGAGCCCCTGCGCCTCGAGGTGGGCCACTACCTCTTGGAAGAAACGAAAGCGCCCATCGGCTACCAAAAACAATCGGCACCTTGGAAGATCGAAGTGAAAGAAGTCAACGGTCGCCTGGTGGCCAATTACACCGGACCGGAAGAAACGACCAACACGTACATCGATAAGGAAGAACGGGCGAAGATTCAGCCCCTCAAGGAATTGGATTCGGGCATTAGATACGCTGCCCGCACCACCTTCATCAATACGGAAGGCAAGACCTATGTTCAACGGATTTTCATCGATACCCGCGACTACAAGGGCGATGGAAAAGTCAATGTACAAATCAAACCCGTCGTGAAGCGGGAAGAAATCGACACGCCCGGCGAGCCGCCCAAGACGACCAAGCAAGGGGTAAAAACGGCCTACCGCTCCACCTACGAGATCACCGACATCACCGGCTTGAATCTCAACTCAGGAAGCAAGGACATGCAACAGATCATGTCGATCTACGACTTGTCCAGACCGAATGTTTACATGGTGAACACGGCCCGTTGGCGTCCCTTCGACTGGGGCTTTGACGAAGACCAAATCAACCTGAACAAAGGCGTCTACTTTATCGACGTGGAAGGTTATTACGACGACAACATCATCAAGGAACACGATGCCAATATTCAATTGGACATCGAGTTCTACACGGAACGCAACTTCATGCAAGCCGTATCCAGAGATCGCAACAGCGGCAAGATCAACTACGAAAACCTGGTCGGCGGCTCCTATCAAAAAGGGAACGTCGCCCTCGACTCCGTATTCGGGCCGAATGGGAACGAAGTAGGGAATGCGAAATCGACGCCGGATCAAAAGTACCCCAACGGGATCAGCAAGGAATACACCTATAAAGGCGTCTATTACAAGAGCGGTTACGTCACCAACGGCAATTTAATTAATAAGGTAACCACCACCATGAACCTTTCGCCGCTCTACACCTCGGGCAAATCGGAAGAAATCCCCAAGGAAGGCTTGATCTTAGAAAACGATGAACAAGCCTACAACATCACCTTCTCAAAGCACGGGCGCGACAATCCCAACTGGGAGATCACCGGTGAAGAAGTAACGGAGCGTCGTCTGGAAGGCGCCGTCTTTAAACTGGAACAACTGGTCGGCTACGGCTGGGAAGATGTGGAAGGCTCTTATGTATCGTCGGCATTTAACGGCTACTTCGGTTTCAGAAACCTGAAACCCGGCCGCTACCGCTTGAGAGAAGTGCAAGCGCCGAAGGGTTACACCACCATTGAAGAGCCGCTCCTGTACTTTACGGTGGCCTACTCGAAAGACGATATTAAGGTAACCGATGACAAGACAGGCGTAGAAAAAGTGATTCCCGCCGGCGGTTATATTACCATGGAATACGGAAACGGATCGAAAGGGATATACCAATATCTCGATGGAAATAACAAGCCTTTACCCCAAGGTGGTGCACCCTTGATCGACTTCGTAACCTCCGGTACGGCAAAGAACATGGGGAAAATCGTCAACGAAGTTCCCGGCAAAGGCGAAGTCACCATTGAAAAGTTCGATGGAAATGGCAATCCGCTTCCGGGCAAAAAAGACCAACACGGCGACTTGACCATTGGCGCAAAATTTAAGCTGACCCGCCTTTCCGCCAAACAAGCGGAAGAAGGCAAGGAAGACGGCGTCTACACCAGCACCGTCGGCGAAGACGGCAAGTTAGTCTTTAAAGATTTAATTATCGGTAACTACAAGCTGGAAGAAATCGATCCTCACCCCGGCCACATTAACAATGGCCAGGTATGGCACTTCACCGTCGGCGGCAAGGGCCTCGACCCCTACGCCGAAGACAATACGCCTCGAAATCAGAATATTACAGACAAGATTACCCTCACGTCGTCGACGATGAGTATTCAACGTCCGCAAAAAGACGACGATTCCACTGGCATGACGATCCGTCCCCACTACGGCGCCTGCATGGAATTTGCCAACGAGTACAAATTGAAAGAGGGATATGTCGTTCAACCGGGCGACTACTTCGTCTTGAAACTTTCGAACAACATCGACTTGAAGGGCACCGACACCAACGACGTTAAGGAATTGGATATCTTTGCCGACGGCGTCGGGACCATCGCCAAGGCCGATTACGACAAGGACGCAGGTACCGTCACCTATACCTTTACGAAGTACGCCAATCAATACGAATTGAAAGACTTTTCCAATCGCCTCGCCGCCTTTATCAATATCGATAAAGTAAAAGATTCAGGCGAGCAAAAGGTCGGCATCGGCCTACGCGAACCGCTTGAAGAAACGGAAACAGTCGACGTGGATTACACGTTCATCACCGGCGAAGCGAACTATACCTATACATGGTACGACAATTACTACCGTAGGTACTTTTCAAAGCAGGATTATCTGAACATGGCGTCGAAGATTGTGAAATTCAATCAAGACACCGGCGAATTCGTTCAGTACTTCTATTTGAATCGCTATAAAAAGAATGTTCTGCCGGCCGAATTCCGCTACACGCCCAATGTTCCGGTGCTAAATCTGAAGGAGACGGCATACGTTCTTGATGACAATAGCGACGCTTATCTGGCACAAGACATGCCCGTATCCTTCGGTGTCGATGAAACGAGCCAAAACTTAACCAATTGGGGCGGCAGGTCCTACGAAGGCTATCTGGTAACGCCCGACGCTCCGGCGGGATTGAGCATTCCCGCCATGGATCCGAATACGTCGGCCATCATTAAGGTAACCGGCACGGTCTACAATTGGGAAAATGTAAAGAAGACCTTGCAATCCTACGAATCCGACGCGAAGCTCTTCCAAAACTATGAAGGTCCCGAATCGATTTGGGCCAGTCGCCAAGACGTGGTGTATGTATTCAATAATGAAAACACCGCCAAGGCCAAGCTTACGATCAAGGCCACCAACCCCACCAACCAAATCAGTGTGAAGAAAGTCGATCCCGACGGAAATCCGCTGGAAGGCGCGGAATTCTCGCTCCTCAGAAAGAATCCGGGCGAAGAAATCTTTAAGGGCATCGGTGTTTCGAAAATAACTAAGAAGGAAAAAGACGGTATCGTCACCTTTGATGCCTTGAAACCCGGGGAATACCAAATCGTGGAAACCAAAGCGCCGAATGGCTACTCGCCGACGACGGAACCCGTCGTGGAATTCAAGGTCAGTGAAAAAACCGGCAAAATTTTCCGCAAGACCAAGGACCAAAACGGACAAGACGTCTATGTGGAATTAACGGACACGACGCCCTTGAGTGTGGTGAACCACAAGCCCATTCTGTTCAAGAAGATCGACGGGAACACGAAAGACATCCTGCCTGCTGCAGAATTCGAAGTCCATTACAAGGAAAAACAAGCTGACCAATACAAGCCTTACCAAGTCATGGATGGCGAAACGAAAAAAACGCTCACCGTCACCGCCGATATAAATGGCGAGATCAAGTTGGATCTCTCGAAGAACGGCCACTACGCCCTGAAAGAAATCACCGCACCGAAAGGCTATATCAAGCCCGTAGGCTACGTGAAGGAATTTACGCTGATCGACAACCGCTTCCATGTGAAGGAACGGGGTCTTGAAGGCAATGTCAAGAAAAACGCCGAAGGAAACGACAAAGATCGCTCCCTCATGTTTGCGAGACAAAACCCGACAAACACCAATACCTTCTACAGTTATCTGGTTATCAATCCGGGCCACGAGGAGCGCACCTACGACATCAATTCGTTGGTCCATTGCCTATTTGATACGAAAAAAGTCGCCTTCAGAAATGTACAGGCACGACGGATCGACAAAGATGGCAAGGAAACATTGATCGATACGGAAACCCTCTTGCAAGTGGATGAAAACGGTCAACTCGCTCTAAATATCTACAGATCCCTTGGCGGCGAAGCCGGCGGAACCGCGGAATTGAAGTCCACGGACACCTTGGTCATTCGAGGAACCTTCGGGCCGCTGAAGTCCGATGAGCCGGAAGTCAAGCTGCGGTTTGAAATCACCGACAAAGACGGCACCTACACGTCGAGTTATCAAATGAAGCGCGACGACTTGCCGGAAAGCGTGGTATACTATCCTCGAAGAGTAGATGGACAAAGCGACGAGGCTTATCAAGAAGCCCTCGCCAAGTACCTGAAAGACATTAGCGACAAAGAACTCACCTTACAATACGGTGACGGTAGTCAAGATGTGGAAATCCTGAACTACAAAGGCCTCTATCCCCTCACCGGTGGTTTCGGTCCTCACAGATGGATCGTACTGCTCGGTGCGGCTATGGCAGCCATTGCGGCGGAAGAATACATCCGCCGCAAGAAGGCGGCCAAACTGAAGGGAGGTGGTGCTCCTTGGGCATAAAATCCCTTCGATACAAAAATTGTGTGTACGTGAAGATCGAATAAGGCGCCGGGGCGGATCCCCGTAGAGAACATGGTTTTAAGTGCGCCGCCTGGGCAGCATTTAAAATAGAAGGTTATTGAATGAAAAGGAGGAATGTAATGAAACGTAAGAATACGATATGGTCACTGGTCCTCGCACTGGTGATGGTACTTGGCGTTATCGCACCCTTAGGTGCCTTAGCAGCAAGTGATGCAAAGGAAACAAAGACAGTCACATTGCACAAATTAATGATGACCAAGGACAAATTAAAAGCTTGGGATTCGGACAAAATTAAAGAAGAAGGCTACAACGGTAGCCAAGATTTAAAAGCGTTACAAGCACTTAAAAGCGTTGGCGCCGATGTCGGCGAAGTAGCCAATGTATACTTTGCTTGGCAAGAAGTCGGCAAGGAAAAAGCCGGTGACAAAGACCAATACATTAAAGGTGAAATTGTAGACGGCAAGATGACCCCCGTATTCGAAGGCGAAAACCTCGTTTACACCACGAATATCGACGAAGCTTTCGGCGGCAAAACCGGCGCCAACGGTATTGTCTTCGACACCTCGAAATTAAAGGGTTCCTTCCTGATTCAAGAAATCAAGGAAAAATCCACTTACAAAACAGATGACGGCATGGTTATCGCCGGTCAAAAAGCCGTTCCCGTGGAAATTACCCTTCCCTTGGTTAACGAGGAAGGCGTCGTAGTAAACGCACACGTTTACCCCAAGAACACCCAAGAAAAACCGAAGATCGACAAGAACTTTGCAGAGGGAAATGGCTTAAAAGCGATTGAAGACAAAGACAGTAACATCAATGCCGGCGCCGATGTTAAAAATTACCAAGCGAATAAGGCAAAAGCACAAGCCGAAGTCGGTAAGAAGATTCCTTACGAAGTCGTTACCAAGATCGACGCAGATACGAGCTACGAACGCTTGATCTGGAACGATATTATGACCAACGGTTTGACCTTCAACAAAGACGTAAAAGTTGAAGCTGACAATGGTGTAAACCTTGGAGATGGCGACTACATCTTGGCTCAAGATGACAACGGCTTCAGATTGCAAATGACCGACGCCGGTTTAGCAAAGATTAAAGCCGTCACCACCGGTGCCGAAGCAAAAGACGTCAACATTAAATTAACCTATTCCGCTACCGTCAACGGTACCGCCGTTGTAGATAATCCGGAAAAGAACAACGTTACGTTAGAATACGGCCACAAAAAAGGCGAAGACCTTAAGAAGAACGACGTTACGCCGAAAGAAGGCAAATTAAACGTAGTTAAGAACTTTAGCGAAGGCGCTAAAACCGATGGTTTGAAACTCGTCTACACCTTAGAAAAAGATGGAAAAGCTGTAGCCTCTGTCGCACTCGATAACAAGATCGTCAACAAAACCATCGACCTGGGCAACGGCATTAAGTTTGTCGTCGGCGAAAAAGCCTTTAACGGTGAATTCCAAGGCCTCGGCGAAGATGCAGCCGGTTGGAAGATCTCCGAACGTGTTGCCGGTTACAACCCCGCTTATGCTACAACTGATGCAGCCGGTACGGTAACCATTACCAACAACGAAGACAAAGACAATCCGAAGCCCCTGGACCCGACCGAACCTGAAGTTGTCGTCGGTGGAAAGAAATTCGTTAAGACCACGGAAGTCGCTACGGAACTGTTGGCAGGCGCCAAGTTCGTCGTTAAAAACGGTGAAAAAAAATACCTGTCCGCTAAATCTGTAGACACCGTAGAAGCTGAAAAAGCAAAATTGGCAGCTGCTCAAAAAGCATTAAATGACGCCGTTAAGGCTTACAACGAACGTCAAGAAGGTGCCGATGAAACGCAATTAAAGAAAGACATCGATGCAGCTCAAAAAACCTACAACGAAGCATTCAAGACTGCCGGCATTCGTTACGAATGGGTAGCTGACAAAAATGCTGCAGGCGTCGTTCAACTGTCCTCCAACTCCAAGGGTCAATTCATGATCGAAGGCATCGAATATGGCACTTACAAGTTAGAAGAAATCGAAGCTCCCAAGGGCTATGCCAAGATCAATGACGTCGAATTTACCGTCGCTGAAGGTAATACGAAAGACGTTAACATTAAGTATGCAGCAGACAGCGCAGAAAATGACGCAAAACAAGTCATCAATAAGAAAGTCACCATTCCCCAAACCGGTGGTATGGGTACGATGATCTTTATGGTCGCCGGTCTCGCATTAATGGGCGGTGCTTTTATCGCCATGAGAAAACGCAGCGCTGAACAAGCCTAAGAAAGAAGGTGAACCATGCTAAATCTACAAAGTAGGCTTTGTAAGCTTGTATTTGCGGCACTCGTGTTTAGCATGGTTGCTTTTGGCGTATTGGCTCCCGCCATGGCCATGGCGAAGGAGGCGAAGGCCGAAGGTAGTACGGTAGATGTTTCCGCCGAGAAGGCTTCCGGGGAAAAGAACGCTGCAAAAGGCGAAGGGGGCGCGGTGGTGTCTACGGGCACAAAGGCCCTGACCATCGACTTTTCCCGCTCCGGAAAAAAGGCCGAGGTGGCCGGGCGCAAGGTGACGATCTGGAAGATTTCAGACGGCCTTCGCCCGGAGGATAGCGGCCTGAAGGATGCGAAAAGCATTCAGGACGTGGCGCGCCTCTTGGAAGGGAAGACGGAAAAGGAGCTGAACAGCACCTACGCTTCCCACAAGTCCTATGACACGGACGCCGAGGGCAAGTTGAGCTTGTCTTTGGAGCGGGGGCTGTATTACCTCCGCGTGGCGGAGAAGCAGGGGGCGACGACGATTTTCCCCTTCGTCTTTGTGGCAAATCCCGGCGATTCCAACGGCGTGATTTACCCGAAGGGGGCGGAACCCACATCAAGCGGCGTGGAGCTTTTAAAGATTTCCACGGATCGCGTGCCTCTTCCCGGTGCGGTGTTTCAGTTGTTTTTCCTGGACAAGAATAATCGCATTCCGGTGAAGAATCCTTCCGGCACCGCGGATTTCGTCACAGACGCCGTGGGAAAGATTGTGATCAAGGATTTGGCGCCGGGGAAATATGTCTTTGTGGAAACGAAGGCGCCGGCGGGCTACCGCATCAAGCATCCGGAAGTGCCTTTTGAAATCACGGACAAGAAGGTAAAGAAGCTCACCGTGGAAAACTACAAGGACAAGGAAGGCGGAAAGACCTTTAAGAAGGTGTCGTCTGCCGACAACAAGCCTCTTTCCGGCGCGCAGTTTTTGGTCACGAAGAAGACTGAAAAGGGCTACATGCGCATGAAGAAGAATGGCAAGGACATGGTCCTTACCTCCGCATCAAACGGCACCTTTGTGGCCAACGGTCTTCCCGACGGGGATTATTACCTCTGGGAGATTAAGGCGCCGGCAGGCTATGCGTCTTTAGGCGGCAGTGTGAAGTTTACCGTAAGCGCAGATTCATTGAAGAAAGAATTGATCATTAAGAACACGCCTCAAACGACACCTCCGGGCAAGACGACCCCACCGGGCAAGACGCCTCCGGGTACGTCGACGCCGCCGGGCAAGCGGCCGCCTTATGACGACAAGCACGTGAATATCCCGAAAACCGGGGACGTGCAGCTCCTCATGATGAGTGTGAGCGGGCTTTTAAGCGGCCTTCTCGGGGTGAAGATCTTAAAGGACAATGAATAGCAAATACAAGTGGAAGGGATGTTCCTTTCAAGAGATCCTCTATCTTCTTTCTGGGTAGAGGATTTCTTTACATAGTGGTTTTTTAAAGAAAGGACATCGGGTCCATGGCAAAGAAGAAGCAGAGTAATTGGTTTTTTAAGTTTGTTTTTGTGTTGGGTTTTTTGATTTTAATGTATCCCCAGGTCTCCCGCCTTTATTACCGGGTGCAGTCCACCCAAGAGGTGTCGGCCTTCGAATCGGGGAAGGCAGAGCTCACGGATGCGGAAATCAAAAAGCGCATGGCTTTGGCGCGGGATTTTAATGATTCTCTGGTGAATCAAAACATGGAGGATCCCTATTCCAAGGCGCGGCACGCGCGGGGCCGGGCGGCCTATGCCCGGATGCTTGAGGTGCACGAGCAGATCGGCCACATTCAGATTCCCACCATCGACTTGGACATTCCCATTCGGGCGGGCACGTCGGAGGAGGTGTTGCAGACCTCGGCGGGCCATTTGGAGGGGACGAGCCTTCCCATCGGGGGCAATTCCACCCACACGGTCATCACGGCCCACTCGGGCCTGCCCACGGCGAAGCTTTTTACGGATATTAAGGATCTGAAGAAGGGGGATCGCTTTTACATCCACAACATTGCCGAGACGCTGGCTTATGAGGTGGATCAGATCAAGGTGATTGAGCCGTCGAATTTCGAGGATTTGTTGATCGTGCCGGGCCACGATTACGCCACCCTTTTAACCTGCACGCCCATCGGCATTAACACCCACCGGCTTTTGGTGCGGGGGCACCGGGTGCCTTACGACAAGGCCGTGGACGATCAGTTTGTGGCGGACAATCGGAAGGATTTGTTGTATAAGTATGCCTTTATCGCCGTGGTGCTCTTGATTCTCTTGTTGGCCTACGGTTCGTGGAAGTACCAAAAGAAGCTGAAGCTGCTGGAGGCGGATCTGAAGGCTTTTGAAAAGGTAATGGGCAAGGACGACGAGGGGGCCGGGGATGGCAAAGACGAATAAGAGAAAGACTTGGCCTTTCGCGGTGATTTTCGTCCTGGGTTTTCTCCTGATGATGTATCCCATGATCTCGAATTATTATTATCGCATCGACGCGAATAAGGAGATCGAGGAGTTTCAGGAGGGGGCCAAGAAGCTGGACGATGTAGAAATCCTGCGGCGCATGGAGCTTGCCCGGGCCTACAACCAAACGCTGGATCCCTCGAAGCTCGGGGACCCGTACACGGAAAAGGAAAAGGAAGGGATCGCCGCCTACGCGCGGATGCTCGAGGTGGCGGAGAAGATCGGTTTTGTGGAGATTCCGAAGATCGACGTGAATCTGCCCATTTATGCGGGCACGAGCATGGAGGTTTTGGACAAGGGCTGCGGCCACTTGGAGGGCACGAGTTTGCCCGTGGGCGGAACCTCCACCCACGCGGTGTTAACGGCCCACCGGGGGCTTCCCAAGGCGAAGATGTTTCGCGAGCTGGACAAGCTGAAGGAAGGGGACGTGTTTTACGTCCACAACATTCAAACGGTGTTGGCCTACAAGGTGGACCGGATTATGACGGTGGAGCCGTCGAATTTTGATCCGATTTTGGTGGAAGAGGGGAAGGATTACACCACCCTCCTCACCTGCACGCCTTACATGATTAATTCCCACCGGCTTTTGGTGCGGGGGCACCGGATTCCCTACACGCCGCCTGTGGAAGAAACGAATCGCGGCTTGCCTTTTGTTGACATGAGTTTCAAAGATGCGCTCCTCTTTGCTCTGCCTGTGCTCGGCGTGCTCCTCGCGATTTATCTGTATCAATGGAAGCAGTATCGCGACAAGCGGGCGCGGGTCAATGCGCTTTACGGTTTAAAGAAGAAGAAGGATAAGAAGGATGAGTAAAAAGACCATGCGGATAATGGGCCATGTGCTCATTTTATTGGGGATTCTGCTGCCCCTGTACGGCTTCGGCAGTTTGTCTAAGGGGATTTTGCTGGAAAAGGCGAAGTACCGGGCCTATATGGCCTCGGCGGATGCGACTTACGAGAAAGTGGCGCCGGCCATGGAAAAGTACAATGAGGAGCTGGCCGGGGAGGTGGCGGCGGTGGATCCCTTCGCCACAGACGATTACGTGGCGGCGGAGTCTTTTATCGACGATCCGGAGGGGATTTTCGCCTATTTGCGGATTCCCAAGCTGGATCTGTATCAGCCGATTTTTATGGATGCGTCCAAGGTGAATCTGGCCAAGGGCGTGGCCCACATTATGGGCACGGACATGCCCGGGCTGTCGCCGGGGCTGAGGCCGGTGATCGCCGGGCACCGGGGCTATTACCAATCCACGTTTTTCATCTACCTGGACGAGCTCGCCGAGGGGGACTCCGTGTTTGTGGAGTGGAAGGACAAGGCCCTGGAGTACAAGGTGTATAATCAGGAAGTCATCGAGCCTTGGGAAGTGGAAAAGCTTGCCCCCATCGAAGGGCGAAAACTGTTGACCCTCCTCACCTGCAACCCCATGCGCCCCCCGCGCCGCCAACGGCTACTGGTGAATTGCGAACTGGTGGAAAAAGAGGAGGGCGCGGCCGCCGCGAATGCTCCTGCTGCCGGTGCTGCTGACGGGGATAAGAAAACGACTGTCTCCAAGAAAGTGAAACAGATGAACGCCGCCGTGCTGGCCATAACCGCATTCTTGGTAATTTTACTTGTGTGGCGAGGGAAGAAGTTTGTGGATGAGATTAGGAAGAAAGAAGAGGAAGAGCAAGAATAAAAAAGGACCCGTTGCGGTCCTTTTTTTATTCTTCCATAGATCGAATTGTGTCGATGATGAACTTACGAATTTCTTTAATAATAGGCGGATTTTCCACGGCAATATTTTCGCAACATACCACCGTCCACTCGATGGATTCCCGCACGGGTACCATGATTAAATTTTCGACCATTTCTTTTGTAAAGTAGCTGCGAATGCGTTCGGGCATAAGGCTGATGTAATCGGTGCCGATGAGAGTGGTTACCTGAAAGTCCCATACGGACCCTGCAAGGGCCACGTGGGCCTCGAGACCTCTGGAATGAAGTGCGTTTTGTATTAAATAATAAGTGGAGTACTTATTGCTCGGCACGGAAAGAGGATAGTGGGCGATGTCTTCCCAGTCTAAGAACTCTTTGTAAGCGAGGGGGTGGTTTTTAGAGAGAATGGCGGCAAACTTGGAATGATCCACGGGAATCTTAGAAATTCCCACATTATTATAATCTGTCGGTTCGGTCATAAGGCCCAAATCGATTTTTTGATTCAGCAGACCCTCTTTTAAGTCTTCCTGATCTGTTTCTGAAAAAATAAATTCTATCTTTGGAAAGTGCTCCTTAAGGGAAAATAAAATAGTCGAAAGATAGCTGCGCAGCAAGAAAGGGGGTGCCGCAATATTAACGGTACGCGTAAAATGATTTCCTATGCGATGGAGTTGACCCATCGTTTTTTCGTGGCGACGCAAAAGTAGCTTGCCTTCTTCATACAAATAACGGCCGCCCGGGGTAAGCTCCGTGTAGCGTCCCTTGTTTTTTATAAAGAGTGCCACCCCTTCTTCTTTTTCCATAGAGCGAATGGCATTACTCAGGGCCGGTTGGGAAATGAACAGCTCCTGCGCCGCCTTGGTAATATTAAAATTGTTTTCGACGACGGCGATAAAATAAGTGAGTTTCTGTAGATCGATCATAAGTCCTCCTTAGCTATCATTATACGATAACCTTAGGTTATGAAAATGATTACATTTATGTCTTTTTAATAACGAGCATAGCTTGATAAGATATTTTCAGAACGAAGTATAAATTATTTAAAAATGAAAGACAGGATGAGTAAAAAATGCCAAAAAAATAAAGGGCTAATTTTTTACATTGCTTGTTATAAAAAAGTCATTTTTAAAGCTTCGTCGTCAGAATCTATGCTTTCGTTTTATATGTGAAAGGAGTGCAAAATGGGAGTTATTGGTTTACTACTCGCATTGGCTGTGCTTATCGTTTTAGTCTTTAAAGGCTTTCACGCATTGCCGGTGTCCTTATTTGCAGCACTAGTTATTTTTATTACCAACCGTTTCGACATTTGGCCCGGTTTTATGGAAGGATACGCTCCCGCCATGACCGGATTTATTGCAAGTTATCTCATTATGTTTTTACTGGGCTCATTGGTAGGGGAGCTTTTATCGAAATCCGGCGCGGCCAGCGCCATAGCTAAAAAGCTTACGGATACTTTCGGCGCGAAACACGCTTTTTTAATCGTCGTCTTATCGTCGGTTATCTTATCGTACGGCGGTGTTTCCGTATTCGTCATAGTCTTTTCGATTTATCCCATTGCGCTCATTCTCTTTCAGGAGGCGGATATACCGAAGCGCGTTATCCCCGGAGCAATTTTACTGGGTGCAGGTTCCTTTACGATGACGGCTCTTCCCGGCTCTCCGGCGCTTACGAACATTATTCCTACGAAATATCTGGGCACGACGACGACCGCCGCACCTCTCGTAGGCATCGGCGCGTCCATCGTTATGTTTACCGTAGGCGTTATTATATTTAATGCTTATATTAAGAAGTTAAAGTCCAACGGCGAAAAGTTTGAACTGGGAGAAAAAGACAAGCAAATAGGTATTTCTGCTGAACAAATGGAAAATTTACCTTCCTTCGGCTTATCCATTATCCCCATTATTGTCATTGTCGGCACGATTTTAGGTGTACGCTTTGCAGGCATCGACATCGACCCTATTTATTCTGTCGTTATCGCTCTCTTAGCGGGCGCCGTCGTCACCTATCTTCTTTTCTATAAACGTCTCGAAGATCCCAAGACATCGATCCGTATGGCCAGTGAAGGCTCCATCAACGCTCTTATGAATACATCGTCCGTCGTCGGTTTCGGAGGAGCCATTCGTCTCGTACCCGCTTTTCAAGCTTTCGTAAACTTCGCCACAAGCCTCGCGTTTAATCCTCTCATTTCGGCGGCTCTCGCGGTCAATATTATTGCGGGGATTACGGGCTCGTCTGCTGCGGGGATTACGATTTTTATGGACACCATGAGTCAAAACTTCTTAAGCATGGGCATCGAGCCTCAACTGTTACACCGCGTCTGCGCCATCGCGGCCGGCGTTTTAGACTCTCTGCCCCACGCAGGCCCCAATGTAACTTTCTTAATGGTAGCGGGACTTTCGTTTAAGGAAGGATACCCGGGCATCTTTATTGCCACCTGTATCGTACCGCTCTGCGGTTTGATCACGGCTCTCTGCCTGGGCCTTATGGGTATTCTTTAAATCTTGCGTAAATGGAAAGGATGTACAATGAAACGTATTAATGCAAAACAAGCGGCTGAACTGATACGTGACGGGGACGGTCTGATCGTATCGGGATTTCTTCTCCAAACGACGCCTTCCGAGATTTTAACCGCTATAGGCGAACGCTTTTTAGAAGAGGGAAGCCCGAAAAACCTGACGGTTCTTCAAGCGGCGGGCATCGGCAATAATAGGGACGAGGGGATTTACGAAATCTCCCATCCCGGCATGATTAAGCGCTATATCACCGGCCACTTTGCCAATAATCAGCGGCTTATCGATCAGACCAATGCCAATGAAGTCGAAGCGTATAACTTTCCCCAAGGGGTGGTGTCGAAAATGTATCGCAACATCGCCTCCGGCTTTAACGGCGACATTACAAAAGTGGGTCTGAAAACTTTCTGCGATCCTCGTCTGGAAGGCGGAAAAATCAACTCCGCAGCGAAAGAAGACTTAGTCGAGCTTCTCGAAGTGGGAGATGAAGAATTCCTTTATTACAAAGCACCGAAAATCGATGTAGCTGTTATTCGCGGCACCACCGCCGATGAGCAGGGCAATATCACCTTCGAAGAAGAGTCCTCGGTCGTCGATGCGCGGGAAATCGCCATGGCGGCAAAGGCGAGCGGCGGAAAGGTTATCGTTCAGGTAAAATATTTGGCCGATTCCAAATCCGTTAATCGCAACGACGTCATTATCCCCGGCATCTTTGTCGATTACGTCGTATTGAGCGAACAACCGGAAACGAAACATCGTCAAACGCCGGCAAACTTTTACGATCCGGCCATCGCCGGGCAAAGTCGTGTCATTATGGAACAGAGTGCGAGCTATCCTCTAAATGAACGTAAGGCTATCGCCCGGCGCGCCGCCATGGAGCTCCGTCCGGGAGATGTAGTTAACCTGGGCATCGGTATTCCCGAGGTAGTAGGAACCGTCGCCAATGAAGAAGGCTTCGGCGACGAGATTATCCTTACCCTGGAAGACGGCATGATCGGCGGCATTCCTTTAGGAGGCGCCAACTTCGGGTCGGCGGTTAATGCCATGATAGGCCTTCCCATGAATCAGCAATTCGACTTCTATAATGGCGGCGGACTGGATTGTGCATTCTTGGGCTTTGCCGAAGTCAACAGTAAGGGAGATATTAATGTCAGCAAATTCGGCGATCGTATAGCCGGTTGCGGCGGTTTTATCGATATCTCCCAATCCACTGAAAATATTTATTTCTGCGGTACCCTTACGGCCGGCGGTTTGAAAGAAAGGATAGAAGACGGAAAGCTTATTATCGAGCAGGAAGGTAAGCGTAAGAAATTCTTAAAGTCTCTGGACCAAATCACTTACAGTGCCGATTATGGATTGGAAAACGGACAAAACGTGACTTTCATTACCGATCGCTGCGTCATGAAGCCCTCGGAAAAAGGTCTCGTCATTACGGAAGCCGCGCCGGGCGTGGATATTCAAAAGGATATTATCGATCAAATGGAATTTGATCCCGTCGTGGCGGACGATGTTAAGACCATGGACCTTTCTATTTTTGAAGATAATCTAATGAATCTTAAGGAGCGATTTGCATGATCGATTTTAAAATAGAAGAGCGTATCGCCACCGTAATCTTCAATCGACCGGAAGCGATGAACGCACTTAACAGCGAGATGTTGGAGGCTCTCGAAGAGGTCGTCGACCGCATCGAGAGAGAAGATGTCCGCGCCATTATCTTTACGGGAGCGGGGAAGGCCTTTATCGCCGGCGCCGATACGAAAGAGATGGAGAACTTACGAGGTATGGAAGTGGCGAAGTTTTCCAAAAAAGGACAAGATCTTTTCCGCCGCATCGAAACCATGAGCATCCCCACCATCGCTGTTATTAACGGTTACGCCTTCGGTGGAGGCGTAGAATTTGCCCTGGCATGCGATATCCGTATCGCATCGGAAAAAGCGAAGATGGCTTTTCCCGAAGTAAGCCTCGGCATTACACCGGGATTTTCCGGAACTCAACGCTTGCCCCGCCTCATCGGGCGAATGAACGCTATGTATATGCTTTTAACCGGAGACACTATCGACGCTCATAAGGCAAAAGAATTCGGCCTCGTTCTCGAAGTGGCAGCCCCGGAGGACTTAATGGACAGAGCCATGGCGCTTGCAAAATCCATTGTAAAAAACTCAAAGACCGCGGTGGCCATGGCCAAAGAAATGGTGGATCGGGGGCTGGATATGACATTGGACGGCGGAATCGCCCTCGAAAATGCCATGAACGCCACGATCTTCGGCACGCCGGATCAAATAGAGGGAATGGCGGCTTTCCGCGAAAAACGCTCCGCCCGGTTTGAATAGGAGGTACTATGAATTACGAACCTAAAGGATTATATTTAGAAAAATTTGAAATCGGGAAGGTTTATGTTTCACAAGGCAGAACTATTACAGAGGCGGATGTAGTAAACTTTGCCGGTCTTTCGGGAGACTTCAATGTATTGCACACTAATGACGAGTTTGCCAAAACCGGACCCTTTAAAGAGCGGGTCGCCCACGGCATGCTCGGCGCATCGATTATGACAGGGCTATCCAATATGCTCGGCATATTCGACGGCACTACCATCGCCTTTTTAGAGCTTACCATTCGTTATAAGAGCCCTCTTCGTATCGGCGACACGGTCCACTTGGAAGTGGAGCCGGTAGAGGTGAAGCACTCGTCCAAACCGGGAAGAGGTATCGTGAACTTCGAAGCGCGTCTTGTCAATCAGGACGGCGTTTTGATCACGGAATCGCCTTGGACGATTATGATGAAGGCAAAAGAATAGCATATAGTTGGTCACAGCAGATGTCGGCATTGCCGGCATCTTTTTTGCATTAGAAAACCCCCGGTTAGACCGGGGGTTCCGTTTAGCTTTAGCGATAATTATCCGTTATTCCTAGAATGGTATGATAAGAAAGGTCTGTCAACCAATCACAATCAGGAGGGAATAATGACATCACTAAATCACACCCATAGTCTATCACACACAAAATGGAATTGTAAGTATCACGTAGTGTTTACTCCGAAATACAGGCGAAAAGTATTTTATGGATCGAAGCGCTTAGAAATAGGCGCGATTCTACGCGAGTTATGTAGCTGGAAAGGCGTAAATATTATCGAGGCGGAAGTATGTCCGGATCACGTTCATATGTTACTAGAGATCCCGCCCAAACTCTCCGTATCTTCATTCATGGGGTTTCTGAAAGGGAAAAGCGGCATCATGATCTATGAACGATGGGGAGACATGAAATTTAAATATAGGGGAAGGCAGTTTTGGTGTCGAGGGTATTACGTTGATACAGCGGGAAAAAACGCTAAAAAGATACAAGAATACATTCAAAATCAACTGAAAGAAGATCAAATAAGTGAGCAATTAACCTTCGACACGACGAACCCCTTCAAGGGGTAGCCAAGTAACGTTAGCACGGGCAGACCACCGACGCCCTTCAGGTGCAGCTAGTAATACAGGCCCTTTGGGCCGAAAAAGAAAAACCCCCGGCTACGCCGGGGGACAGAGTGATGACAAAGGGAGGGAGAATCACCCGATTCACCCTCCCTTTTTTGTGTCATCAAACAGCATTCGCCTCAATTATAGTAAAATAGAGAAAAAAGGAGGCCGCCATGCTACACAAAGAAGACAAGAAAAAAGTAGAACAAATTCAAATGATCGCTCTGGATCAACTCGTGCCGGCAGATCATCTTTTGCGGAAAATTGATCGTTACGTGGACTTCGACTTCATCTATGATCTTGTTGAAGACCTTTACTGCCCAGACAACGGCCGGCCCAGCATCGACCCCGTGGTTCTCATTAAACTCGTCTTTATCCAACACCTTTATGGCATTCGGAGCATGCGCCAAACCATTAAAGAAGTCGAAGTCAACCTGGCCTATCGTTGGTTCTTGGGACTTGACTTCTACGATAAAATCCCCCACTTCACCACCTTTGGGCAAAACTACCGTCGGCGTTTTCAAGACACCGACCTCTTTGAGTCCATCTTCACCAACATCCTTCAACAAGCGATGGACCAAGGCTTCGTCGACACACGCCTCCAATTCGTCGATGCCACCCACGTCAAAGCCCATGCCAATCGCCACAAAAACAAAAAAGCCGTGGTGAAAAAACACGTGCGAAGCTACCAACAACAGCTTGAAAAAGAAATTGCCGACGATCGAAACGCACACGGAAAAGACGACCTCAAACCACCGAAAAATCCGCCCACCGATACCACCACCATTACACAATCCACCACCGATCCCGAAAGCGGCCTCTTTCACAAAGGCGAGCACAAAGAGGTCTTTGCCTACACCATCCAAACCGCCTGCGACGCACACGGTTGGATCCTCGCCTGTCAAAGCTTTCCCGGCAACCGCCACGACAGCAGCACCTTCTTCGACTTCCTCCCCAAACTCCAAGCTTTAAAACCGGAAAAACTCGTCATGGACGCCGGCTACAAAACCCCGGCCATCGCCAAAACCCTCCTTGAAAAAGACATCCTGCCCGTCTTCCCCTACACCCGGCCCAAACACAAACCGGCCCTCGACGACCCCTACTACAAGCGCGACTTCGTCTACGACGCCTACTACGACTGTTACCTCTGCCCGGAAGAAACCATCCTCCCCTACAGCACCACGACACGTGAAGGATACCGCGAATACAAACGCAATCCAAAAATCTGCAAAAACTGTCCTACCCTTCACCGTTGCACCGCCAGCAAAAACCATCAAAAAATCGTTACTCGCCACCTCTGGCAAGACGCCCTGGACGTCGCGGAAGACTACCGCTACACCACCCCAGGAAAAGCAGAATACAAACAACGCAAAGAAACCATCGAACGGCAATTCGGCAGCGCGAAAGAATACCATGGCCTACGTTACACCAACCAGCGTGGACGAAAGAAAATGGATCTAAAAGCGGTGCTGACCTTTGCATGCATGAACATGAAAAAACTGGCACTGATGATGGATCGAAGAGATCGGGAGAGGGGAGACTGCGGCCCTTCTTTTACTGATTTATGGAGAAAATGGATTGACAACATAAAAAAGAGACAAACCCCGAGATTTATTCGGAGTTTGTCTGCAGTCTGAAAGGACCCGTTGCGGTCCTTTTTTATTCTTTTATGGAGAAATGGGCGGGTGATTAATTTTTCTTTTTCTCCTTCGCACAATATAGATTGTTTATTGTTGTTTGAAAGCATAGCCGACAGAATGACGTGTTGATTTCTATTTCACTTAAAATACGCTATTACACGGCCTTGAAGCCCGGGGAAGGGCCCAGGGCGTTGCGATTCGCCCTCTGGCCCTTCCCCGGGGCCCCATCCCCCTCGACCCACAAACGCCTTTTAGCAGTGCAAATGCCTACAGGCATTTGATTCCTGTTGGGCTGTGTTGCGGAATGGATTTTATGAGTGGGATGCGATTATTGAAGCGGAGATAGGTTTTAGATGAGAATGCATTGGGTATTTTATATAAAATATATAATGGAATTAAGGAGGGGTAGTTTAAAATGACAAAGAGAGAAGAGGAGAGAAGGCGTAGGTTATTACGTCGATGGAAAGTACCCGAATGCATTTGCAATCTAGAAAAACCTAAAGATACGATACTCGATGTGTTGTTTAAAGTTGCGTCTTTATTAGCGGCGGTCAGTGGCATTTTTTTATCTTTGTCTAATAAAGCATTTGCGATATATGCAGAACATTTTTATGGTGTCCCCAGTTTATATTTTTATAATGATAGAATTTTTGATTTTGATGCAATGGTTCCTTTTGCATTGATCCTTGTGTTTATTTGGCTTATACCTTGCTTTGTAAAAAAAGTTTCAAAGAAAAGTGAATTTAATGTCTCTGACAGATTACTTTTTTCACTTGCGGTCGCGCTTGTGGTGTTGATTGAATCACTAATCATTTTTGACTATTTTTTTGGAAAAAGTAAATTGTGTGTTCTTTTATCTTTTGTTCTTAGTATTCTTTCATTTATTGGATATGACTTATTGTTTTTCGTGATTGCTCGAAATAATGCGAATGAAGGGACAAAAAAATTTAAGTTAACAAGCCTTTACACCGAGCATAGTAAAGTTTTGAAGGTAATATCGGGAACGTTATATGTATTAACTGTAGTAACAATTTTTCTTATGACTTTTATTTTGACAATGAAGCTTTCGCCTTTGGATCCTGTGAATCAAAGAGGCTATGAATTTATTTCAGGAAAGGAAAGCGGCTATCGTATTGTTGTAGGGCATTACCGGGATTCGGTTGTCTTAATGAAAGGAAGTACATCGGTTGTATCAAAGAGACAGAGTACAAAGGAATGCCCAGAAAAGGAGTCTCAACTCACTATTATAAAAGGTGACTATCGCATTGAGCCGCTCGGAGAGAGGCAGATTGAATATCGCCAATTTTGTAAGGTTGGCGTAGAACCTAAAGATAAAGAATAGCTTAGTTTAGGAGTTTGGCCAGGCCAAGCTCCTATTTTATTCTGCTGAGCTGAAATGTTAGACAAATGTTGCTGGCGTTGATTTGTGTTTTCTGAAGGTAGTAAACGCGTCTGTCATAATAATCATAAAAAAAGAATTTATTTTATGACAATCCTTTGCTATACTAAGTTTAAAGGAGGGGTAAGTTATGATGAATTTCGTCGAAGTAGGCAAGCGGATTAAATCGCTTCGTGAGCGTGCAAATTTAAATCAAAAGACGGTGGCTGATTATTTGTCTTTGGATCAAAGCATGGTTTCCAAGATTGAAAAGGGCGAGCGGAAGATCACTTCGGATGTAGTCGAGAAGTTGGCGCGTTTGTTTTGCTGTTCGTCGGATTTTATTTTATCGGAAGATGCCGACGGCGAAAGTTGCGCCATGTCGTTTCGTTCCAAGGGATTCACTGCGGAGGATCTGGAAGCTTTGGCCGCGGTGAATCAGATTGCGCTGAATCAGTTTGAAATGGACAGGATATGGGAGGCGCGTCGCCGTGGATAGAATTGATTTGAGCAATAAGGCCTATCGGGTAAGGAAGCTTTTAGGCGCCGACGGTCAATCGCCGGTGGATCTTTTTAAGCTGGTTCAGGGCATCGAAGATCTGACGCTGGTTTTTTATCCCCTCGGTCAAAACATCAGCGGGGTTTGCTACAAGGGGGCGTCGTCCCAAGTCATTGCCGTGAATTCCCGCATGTCTTTGGGGCGGCAGCGCTTTTCGTTGGCTCACGAGTTGTATCATTTGTATTTCGACGAGGCGAAGGAATCGCAGGTGAGCCGCATGGCCATCGGCGTGGGGGATGCGAATGAAAAGTGTGCGGATCAGTTTGCGTCTTATTTATTGATGCCCCCGGCGTCTTTAAGTGAGTCTTTGGAGGCGATTCGGGCGAAGGGGCAGGAGGACCTTCTCGGCGTCGAGGACGTGATCAGGCTGGAGCAGTATTACGGGCTTAGCCACAAGGCCATGTTGTACCGGCTCGTAAGCGACGGCATCTTGACGGCGCAGGAAGCGTCAGCCATGGAGACGGGGGTCATGGGGATCGCGGCGCGCCTGGGCTACGACACGTCCCTTTATCGTCCGGCGCCTGAAGAGAAGGAGCGGATGGTGCTGGGGCGCTATTTGGCGCTTTCCGAGAAGTTGTTGGAGCAGGAATGCATTTCCCGGGGGAAGTACGAAGAGCTGCTCTTAGATGCCTTCAGGGACGATCTTGTGTTCGGCGAGTTGGGAGAGGAAGGGATTCCTCTTGACTGATTCCATTTTTTTCGACACGGATTGTATCTGCGCTTTTTTGTGGGTTCACGGGGAGTGCTTGCTGGAAAAAATTGTCGATGGGAAAATCATGATTCCCAAGCCGGTGTATGATGAGATCGACCGGCCCACGATTCCTCATTTGAAGCGGCGCGTCGACCTTCTTCTCGAAAGGGGCTCGGCGGAGATTATGTATTTGTCCGTGGATTCGGAAGAATACGCCCTGTACAGGGAGCTCACGACCTTTTCCGGCGACAATAAAGTCATCGGGCGCGGAGAAGCGGCGTCTATTTCTCTGGCGAAAACTTATGACGGCATTCTGGGAAGCAACAATTTGAAGGATGTGGCCTATTATGTAGAGAAGTATTCGTTGAAACATATGACGACGGGCGATTTATTGGTCGAAGCCTATGAAAGAGGGCTGATCACGGAGGCCGAGGGAAACACTATTTGGCAGGCCATGTTGAATAAGCGTAGGCAGATCGGCGCGCAGTCCTTTACGGAATATTTAAAAAAGGGGTGAAGGCGGAAAGAGATATCCGCGGAGTTCTGAAAAGTTTTAAAGCATAAGAGGAGGGGGAACATGGCAAAAATCAGCATTGATATTAATTACATTAAAGACTCATTAGAAAAGATGGGTTACGCGATAAGCGATTGTGTGGAACGCGAAAACAATGGCTCTTTCTGGCAATTTAAATTTTCGAATAGTAGTGCAATTGTGTCGGTTTACGATACGAATAATAAGAAAAATTCCGTGGTAGGCGGCAAGGCGGAAGATGAAGAGCGGAAGTGCTTAAAAGAAATCGTGGATAAGTTAAAGTGTAAAGAATTACAAATTGATCCGATGAATAGGGACATAGTCGACTTAATCAATAATCAAGAAGAAAGGGATTACTGTGATTTTAAGGTAGAGTTCCACCACGAGAAAGGTGATCTGCTACACGATATTTTGTGCTTATCTAATAACACGGGTAACAAAGATGCCTTTCTAATCTTTGGTGTTGCAGATGATGGTGAAGTCGTAGGAATTAAGGAGAAATTGAGCTCCAACAATCTATTTGATTTTCTTCGGGGAATTAAATTTGCAGGCGGCCATATGCCGGACGTGGAAGTTAAGAACCTATATTACTGCCATAAAAACATTGGCGTTATCGTTTGTAAAAGTTCAAAATTTGTGCCGTTTTACTTAACAGAAAGATACCGGAAGGTTATGGATCATCAGATCTATACTCGTGTGGGAGATACGAATACACCGGCAAATAAACACGCTGAATATTGTGATATAGAGAAGTTGTGGCGCATTCACTTTGAAAGAGAGAATGAGCAGTGAAGTAGAGTGACTCAATAAAATTGGACTTAATCGAGTAGGCATTTCGCTTGCTCGATTTTTTGTGCGCTTCAGCATGAATTAACCACCGGCGAAGTTGGCGGTTCTGATTGAGTCATCTGATTGAAAGTTTGCACCAAACTTGAACATTCAGGTATTCGCGAGCAGACAATATCTCGATTAACCCCTCGAATTCGAGGGGTATGTGATTCCTGTGGAGCTGTGTTTATAAAAAAAGTGCGCTGGGCAAGCATTGTCTTTTTCAAGTAATCTGTTCCTAATGCTTAATTCCACTTCCGTGACGCGGCTCAATACAAATCATATGCCGACGGGCATTACAACTATACACCCGTTTCGATAAGGCTTCGCCTTCCCCGGGTCTCAGACCCATAAAAGAATCTATTTAAATCAAAGAAGAAATATCGCTCGTGCGTAGTGCAGTCTAAATCTTTTGTACGAAGTGTTCTTTACAAATCTTTCGGATGCAAAGATAAAATGTGCAAGGGAAAAAGATAAAACAATAAAATCCCCTCTCTTTCCCATTGACTCCCCTTACCTCTAATATTATGATTATTAAAGATGACGCGGCGGAGGTCGGTTATCTATATGGAAAACCATTTCCCGGCTGATCGCCGTCGTGTCTCGCGGGGGATTTTCTCTCTTCGCGGGTGTTTCATGGTTTTAGAAAGGAGTTATTGTGAAAAAGAGGTATCTATCGGTCCTTCTGGCTCTGATCCTGGTCTTTGTTCAGGTGCCGACGCTTGTGCGGGCGGAGGGCTTTAAGGATGTCAAGGGCCACTGGGCGGAGCGCACGATTGTGTGGGCCGCGAAGGAAGGGTATTTGAAGGGGTATCCCGACGGCACGTTTCGTCCCGATGCGCCTGTGAGCAATGCGGAGTATTATCGCATCGTCAATGAATTTACGCCGCAGCTTCACGATCCGGCGCTTTCTTCCAAGGAAGTGACGGTGAATTATTCGGACGTAAAGGAGGACGATTGGTTTTATACCGAGGTAAAGAAGGGCGTACAGGCCGGTTACTTAGGATCGGGTGAAGGGCAAAGCCTGAAATCCGGTGAAAAGATCGAGCGTCAGGAAGCGGTGCGGATTTTTGCCGTCGTTCAAAAGTGGGACGACGATGCGGAAGCGGCCCGTCAGTTTGCGGATTACGATTCCGTGAAGGAAGAGCTGCGGGGAGCTGTGGGCGCGTCGAAGACACATAATTTGATTCAAGGCTATCCCGACGGGACGTTCCGCCCCGAGGGTAGCATGACGCGGGCGGAAGTGGTGACGGTTTCGGCCAATCACTTGCATCCCGATTTGGGTCCGGAGCCCGCGCCGACACCGTCGCCTTCCGGCAATTGGAATTGGAATTTCATCAATGAGCCGTCGAATTTCGGCAAGGGCTATCAGATTAATTCCGATGTCTTGCAGCGTGCGGCGAAGTTTTTCAATACGACGGACGCCCAGGAAATCCGTCGGTCCATGCGGGGCGGCTGGAGCGGTTCTTGCTATGGCTTTACGGCGACGGCGGGCCTTTATAAGGAAGGCCGCTTGCCGGTGAACAATCTCAACGTTCCCGCGCGCTCGGCGATCGGGGATTTGGAAGCGCAAAGCAATTACAAGGCGCAGTCGGTGATTAATCTGCATCAAAACATGCAAAACACGCGGACGCATATTAATAACCGCAACAACAACGGCATCGGTTGGAATTTCGACCGGGTTAAGAGGAATACGCAGGATCTTTCGACTTACGCCGCGAATATAAAGGCCATGGTGGATCAGGCGAAGGCGAAGAACACCACGGTGCAGTTGGCTTAATTCTGGGATATGGGCGGCCGGTATGTGGGCCATGCCAATGCGATTTACGATTACGTGCAAGAGGGCAATGTGCTGCGCCTGAAGGTGTATGACCCGAATTACATCGGCTTGGATCAAAAGGAAGTCGTGATCGACTTGGGCACGAACCGCATGGTCGCGAAGTCTGCGACGACGGCTTCCGGCGGGTCCGGGCGGATCGTGGTGGCCTATTCTTATGCCTTCCCCACGAACACGATTATGAAGGGGGCGAATCCGACGCCGACGAATACTCCCACGCAGTTTATTGTAAGGGGCAAGCAAAAGGTTGCCGTGAAGAGCGGTTCCGAATCCTGGGTCCTGGATCCCAAGAATGCCGAAGTGGTGCCGGATGAAGATACGTATATCTATACGGTACCGGCGAAGTCGGTGTATAAGGTGTATTCTTTTGCCGGAGGAAATATTGCCATTCGCGGCAAGGACTACTATTTAGCCTTTGAAACGGAGCGGCCTACCACGGTGGAAGCGGGCAAGGGCACCTTCCACATGAAGGATCAGACGGGCAAGTATTGGGTGAGCATGGGTGAAGATGCGACCAATAAGATGTTTAAGTGGAATGCCGTGGAAGTGGAAGGCAGCGGCGAGCGGGATCTGTATTTGAACAAGGATCCCTTCGGCTATGCCCTTCGCGGTGAAAACTTAAAGGGCGCCCGCGTCACGGCCCTGGACAAGTTTGTGGCCAAGGAAAAGACCGTGGACCGGAAGGCCAAGGTCGTGCAAATTCGCCAGGACAACGATCAGTTGAAGTTTAAGTACGACGAGTTCGGCAAGTACGATCAAAAGCCCGGCGAAGGCTTTGTGGGAAGCTGGATCGGTCACGATTATATACGTAAACCGAGCACCGGGGCGATTTACAATGTAGAGGCTACTTTCCGTATTTCGAAAAACCCCAATGGGACGTATTTGGTGCGGAAAACCGGTCGTGTCGTAGAAACCGGTGATTACTTTGTAGGCGAGTACAGGAATGTACGCCTGAATCCCTCCACCGGAGAATTGGAATTGCGACGAAGCAATTACGTGAGCCTGGAAGGCATCCCCACCAAAGGGGCCAACAAGGGTCCGGAGCTGGAAAACGGGCGCTTAGTGGTTCATTATATCGAAAAGAAGGTTGCCGAATATACGCGCTATTAAGTCCCTTTGTTTGACATGAAAAAAGACCATCGACGGGTGTCGGTGGTCTTTTTGCGTGCCGGCCTTAGGATGCCACTTCCACAGTGGTCACGTAATTTGCCTTATTGCCCCTTTGCCGCATAATGGGTACGTTTCTCGTCGTATGGCGTTTGTTAATGCCCAGGGCGCCGTCGAAGGTGTTGAGGCGGCGGAGGTAGCGGGCGATAGCCTCTCGATCGGGGCCCACGTCGTTCATGGCGTCGGCGATGAGGTTGTAGGCGTCGTAGCCCATGGCGGCGTAGCTTGTGGGGGCGCGGTCGTATGCTTTTTCGTAGGCGAGGAGGAAGGCGTCGGAGGCCTGATTGAATGTTTCGTAGCGGGCGTAGTGGGCGGTGAAGTACGCGTCTTCCACGGCGTCTCGGCCGATTTCTTTAAAGGAGGGGTTTTCCCAGCGATCGGCGCCCAGAAGGGGGACGCGGATGCCGGCGTCTTTTACGGCGCGGATGAAGTAGGCGCTTGCGGCGGCATCGCCGGGGCAGTAGATGCCGTCGACGGGGTATTTTTTCAGCCGGGCGACTTCCCGGGCGAAGCGGGTTTCGCCGGTGTGGTAGTCGATGCGGTAGGTGCGCACGTAGCTTGGGAGGCTGTGGATGAAGGCGTAGGCCAGGTCGTTGCCGTAGCCTGTTTCCGCGTCCACGACGACGGCGATGTCTCTGAGGCCCAGGGTGTTTGCCGAAAAGGCGGCCATGGCGCGGGCTTGTTCGTCGTCGTTCATGCACACGGGGGTGATCCAGTAGTCTCTGTCCAGGTCGGCGGCGGTGGAGCCGGTGACGGTGGGGATTTTCGCCGCTTTGATGACGGGGCGGGCGCGGTTCATGCTGTCGGTGCCGAAGGTGCCGATCAGGGCCAGGGCGCCGCCGTCGGAGAGGACGCTGACGCCGTTTGCGGCTTCCATGGATTGGCTCTTGGTGTCGTAGAGGGCGAGTTCGATTTTTTTGCCGCCGGCCACGGGGCGCAGGCGGTGGGCGAGCTCGACGCCGCGCCGGGTGTCTTGGCCCGTTTCGCCGTAGAGGCCTTGTTGGGGCTCGAAGACGCCGATGGTGGCGGCGTCATTTGCAGCTTGTTTTGTGCAGCCTATAAGGAGCAAAAGGGCGAGAAGAGGAAAGAGTCGTTTCATTCTGCATCTCCGAAAAATTGGGCCAAAGCTTCCAGGTGCCGCTCTTCGCAGAGGACGAGGAGTTCGTCGCCCCCTTCCAGGGTAGTGTCGGCGTTGGGGGTGAAGGTGATGTCTTCCCGCTGCACGGAGGCGATGATGGGGTGATGGGGGATGTGGAGGCTTTTCAGGGGGACGTTGACATAGTTGGCGTCGCCGGGAACGAGGAAGTATTGCATGGTGTAGTCGTCGTGGAGTTTGCCGATGTCTTTTTGAAACATGTTTTCGTAGAGGGATTCGTAAATGGGGCCGCTCTTCAAGAGTTGGGCGACGATGTAGGCGATCATGGCGGTGGTGGTGACGGAGATCATTTGCAGCATGGTACCGCTCATTTCCGAGACGAGGAGGATGGAGAGGAGGGGGGCCTGCACCACGGAGGAGAGGATGGCGGCCATGCCCAAGTAGAGGAAGTTGGCGTAGTAGATGTCTGTGCCGATGAAGACGCCGTGGAGGAGGGCGCCGATGAGGGCGCCCAGGGTGAGCACGGGGAGGAAGATGCCGCCTTGGGCGCCGGAGCCGTAGCCGGTCCAGACGAGGAGCATGCGGATGGCGAAGAAGGCGATAAGGGCCTTGGCGGCGACGGTGGTGGTGGCCAAATGCTCGATGAGGCCGTGGCCGCCGCCTAAGAGGATGGGGTTGTAGAGGCCGGCCAAAAGGGCGAGGACCATGGCGAAAAAGATAATGAGGTAGCGAGGGACGGGGAGCCGCTTCATGCGCGTGCTCGCAAAGAGCAGGCCTTTGTTGAAAACGGCGCCGAAGATGCCGCCGACGATGCCCACGAGGACGGGGGCCCAGATCATGCCTACGGGGAGCATTTCTTTCATGGGAAAGGAGAAGGCGGGCTCCATGCCCAGGATGCGGAAGCTGATCCAGTTGGCCACAACAGAGGCCACGATGCAAGGCACGACGAAGTAGTGGGAGAAGCTTTTATGGAGCTCTTCCAGGGCGAAGAGGGCGCCGGCCAGGGGGGCGTTAAAGGCCGCGGCGAGACCGGCGGAGGCCCCGGCGGTGATGAAGTAGCGCTCTTCCATTTCCGATGCGCGGAAGGCTTTGGCGAGGAGTTTCGCCAAGGTGCCGCCCAATTGAATGGAAGGGCCTTCCCGCCCGAGGGTGAGGCCGGAGAAGGCGGCCATGGCGCCGCCGAAGAATTTTGAAATCAGGGTGGGCACCGGGGCGATGTCGGCCTTGCCTAAAAGCTCGCCGCGAATTTGGGGGATGCCGCTGCCGCCGCTTAGGGGCGACCAATTAAGTAGAAGGTGCATGGCCACGGCCATGGCGAGAAACAGCCCGAGCATAAGGGCGATGCGGGAGGGGGTGACGCTCGCGTAGAGAAGCATCCGCGCGTCGTCGAGCTTGCCTAAGGTAAAGCGGTATAAAACGGAAATCATGCCCGAGGCCAGGCCGACGATGAAGCCGCCGAAGACCAGGTGCATGCGCAGGCGATTGTGATCGTAATTTGTCGCGTGGTGGGTATCCATGAAAACTCCTTTCCCAACGGACGAAAGAAACGGTGTACATAAAAGAGCAGGCGAAAATTCGCCTATACAATATATTTTTAAAAAAGGGCTTTACAAGTGGGCAGAAAGCATGTATTATAAGTCCATGATGATTTACCGTAGTAAAGCGATAAACAGAGAAAGGAAAAACCAATCATGAAGAAAAAACTTTTTACCCTGACCGCACTGATGATGCTTTTGCTTGTGGGATGTTCCGGCGGCGCGAAGCCGGCGGATAAAGCAGCCAATGACGCAGCAAACAACTCGGGCAATGCAAAACAGGAAGCCGCAGCAGAACTCGACAAGAGCAAGACCTACGTCTTAGGTATGGACGACACCTTCGCTCCCATGGGCTTCCGCGACGAAAAAGGCAATATCGTCGGCTTCGACGTAGACCTGGCGAAAAAGGCCGCCGAAGAAATGGGCATCAAGATCGAATGCCAACCCATCGACTGGACCGTGAAGGAATCGGAACTTGAATCGGGCAATGTAGACCTCCTGTGGAACGGCTTCTCCATTACCCCCGAGCGTCAAAAGAAAGTGCTCTTTTCGGATCCATACATGGACAATCGCCAAATCATTATTACCCTGAAGGATTCTCCCGTAAATTCCAAAGCCGACTTGGCCGGCAAGCGCGTCACCGTGCAAGGCGAATCTTCCGCACTGGAAGCCGTCATGAAGGACGATGCTTTTGTTAAGGCACTGGCCGAGCCGCCGGTCGAATACGCAACCAACAACGAATGCTTTAAAGACATCGAAGCGAAGCGCTGCGACGCCATCGTCGTGGACGAAGTGTTGGCCCGCTACTACATGAAGCAAAACGGCGAAGAAAACTACAAGGTCTTGGAAGACAACTTCGGCGAAGAACAATTTGCCGTCGGTATGCGCAAAGACGATGTGGCTTTACAAGAAGCACTGAACAAGGCGCTGAAGACGCTGAAAGACAACGGCACCTACGACGAAATTTACAGCAAGTATTTCGCCGACTAAAAGATAGCAGGAGGCAGTTTTGGAAGTACTTGAACGTTTAATCCCCTTGTTGGGGGAAGGAATGAAAGTGACGGCGTCGGTATTTGCCGTGACCATCGTATTATCGTCCATCCTTTGTATCCCGGTGGCCTGGGCGCGCTTGTCCCGTAACCCCATTATATCGAAGATCGCGGCGATTTACATTTATATTATGCGGGCGACGCCCTTGCTCCTTCAATTAATGTTCGTATTTTTCGGGCTGCCCCTTTTGCCTGCGGGCATTACCCTGGGCCGGTTTACCTCCATCTTTCTGGCCTTTGTGCTCAATTACACCGCCTACTTGGCGGAAATCTTGCGGGGCGGGATTCAATCCATCGACCCCGGGCAGTGGGAAGCGGGAAAGGTCCTGGGCCTTTCCAAGCCCTACACCTTCTTTAAAGTCATCCTTCCCGTGGTCATCCAGCGAAGTTTCCCCGCTTACTCCAACGAAGTCATTACCCTGGTCAAGGACACGTCCCTTGTCTATATCCTCGGCGTCATGGACATTTTGAAGGCGGCCAAATCCGTCTCCAACACCATGTCGTCCATCCTTCCCTATATTTACGTCGGGGTGGTTTATCTTATCGTCGTCGGTCTGTTGACCTTGCTTTTGAGACACGCAGAGAGGAAGATTGAAGCGTCATGAAAATTTCCGTGGACAATTTAAAAAAGAGCTTTGGCGATCGCTGCATTTGGAGCGACATCGACCTCACCTTTACCTCCGATGAGATCGTGACCATTGCAGGCAAAAGTGGCCAGGGAAAGACCACCTTTCTCCGCTGCCTCAACGGCCTGGAAACCTACGATGCCGGCACCGTCGCCTTCGACGGCGAAGTGATGCCTGTGGGCACCACCGACGCGAAGAAAATCGGCATGGTCTTTCAGGGCTACTACCTGTTTCCGAAAATGACCGTGTGGGAGAACATCCTCCTGGCTCCCCTCTACCACGGCATCGATCGAAAGGAAGCGGAAGAAAGGGCCGAGCGGCTCATGAAAGAACTGGAGATCTATGAGGAAAAAGACAAATACCCGAAAAATCTCTCCGGCGGGCAACAACAGCGCGTGGCCATTGTACGGGCTTGCATGCTGGAGCCGGAAATCCTCTGCTTCGACGAGCCTACCTCTGCTCTGGATTCGGAGACCATCGACAAGCTGGCCCAAACCATGGGGCGACTGAAAGAAAAAGGCATGGGCATGATCGTCGTGACTCACGATCGGGCCTTCGCCGAGCGAATCTCCGACAGGATACTGCACTTCGAAGAAGGACGACTGAGAGAAGAGATCGTAGCATGAGGGAAGAGAGGCTTTCTTTTCCTTTGCACACCAACATGTTTCGCAAAACCCACGATGGGGCGGACGAGCCCCCTCGTGGGTTTTTTGCTGCGGTATTTTCTTCGCTCACCTTTGGCGTTGCTTTCGGCGGCACACCTTTTAGGATTCCTTTTATATCCTACGCACCATATCTTCAACAAATACTTCCGGGGGAGGGAAAAAGGGCGTTGCGATTTCATGACCTATCCCGACGAGCGAAGCGAGTCGTAGGAAGGTCAGATGCAGTCTTACACCGTTTCGGGGAGGCGAAGCCTTCACGAAACGGATGTATAGTTGTACGCCCTCTGCCCCTCAAGGCGGGTTGCTGATCTTCAAAATGCGGAGCGGACGGAATTTCGCGGTGTTTTCTACTTCGCTTAAAATATGTTCTTTTATGGCTTTTAAACCCGGGGGCGGGGAAAAGAGCTCAGAGCGGAATAACCCGGTCCCCAAGATTTGGACATCCCCCTACCTCAAATCGTGTATAATTCAATTAAGGAGGGAAACCATGGGACGAG
>CABJAE010000001.1:48757-191381 GCA_902363535.1 Peptoniphilaceae bacterium | reverse complement strand
CGGGCAAAGGGAATGGCGCTACTGCTTGCGCGCCTACAACAACTGGTTCGAGGAGATCACCAACAGCTTTGATTACCCGTGGAGTAACGGCTACGTGGAGGGAACGCACAACAAGATCAAGACCGTGAAGCGCGTCGCTTTTGGGATGCGTAACTTTCATCATTTCCGAACCAAACTGCTTTTCGTCTGTTCAAAAGACCGGTGATGAATGGCTTTTAGGAAAACAAAAAGGAGCCTAGTTTTCACTAGACTCCCCAATGGTTGACATAGAACCTTTTTTTGTAAAGAAACCTCTTAAATAAATCCTTGCCATAAAAAAAGCGGATTCGTGGTATAGTGAAGTCAAATAAGCGGAAGAATTTTTAAGACTTATGGAGACAAATCATGAAAGAAAAAATCCTTATCGTCGATGATGAGAAAGAAATTTGTGAACTGCTCGAGATTTATCTTCGTAACGACGGATACGTTGTGGAAACGGCCTATGACGGCGAGGAAGCCCTGGAAAAAATCAAAGCGGATCCGCCGGATGCTATGATTTTGGACATTATGTTGGAAGACCTGGATGGCTTCAGTCTGTGCCAAAAGATTCGCGAAAACTACTTTTTTCCCATCCTTATGCTGACGTCGAAAATCGATTTCGGAGATAAAATTTTGGGCCTGACCATCGGGGCCGACGATTACATGACCAAGCCCTTTAATCCCCTGGAAGTCGTGGCCAGAGTAAAGACGCAACTTCGCCGAAGCGGCCGATACAATCAGGGAAGCGGCGGGGCGGAGGAAGAGATTTCCATTCGCGGCTTGGTCATCAACAAAAGGGAGCACAAATGCACCCTAAATGAAAAGACCCTTTCCCTGACGCCCATCGAATTTGAAATTGTGTGGTATTTGTGCGAGCACTTAGGGGAGGTTGTCTCCTCTGAAGCACTTTTTGAAGCGATTTGGCGGGAAAAATACATGGATAACAACAACACGGTCATGGCGCACATCGGGCGAATTCGGGAAAAGATGAATGATTCCGGCCGACATGCAACGTACATTAAAACAGTTTGGGGCGTAGGTTATGTCATCGAAAAATAACAACGACCTCTTGCTTCGCGGGATTTTAAAGCGCTACGTGATTCAAGCCATCGCGATTACCGCTGCGGTGTTTTTTGCCACGCTTTTTGTAAGTTTTTGTTTGCGCCGATGGCTGAACGGTCATGATCCCTTCAATTATTTGTATTACCGGGATCTTTACTTACTCTATCCGGCCCTCGGAACCTGGGTTCTTCTCATCATGCTCACTACCTACCGATTGTTTAAGCAATTGGTTTACTACGTGGATGAGCTGCAGGAAGCGACGAGTCTTCTTTTCGATAAAGAAGCGGGTACCATTGAATTGTCGCCGGAACTGGCTGCCATTGCCGAGAAAATCAATGCGCTCAAGGCTGAATCGATTCGAAACGAGACCTTGGCGGCACAGAGGCAAAAGCAGAAAAATGATTTAATCGTGAACTTGGCCCACGATTTGAAGACGCCTTTGGCATCCATCGTCGGCTACTTAAATTTATTAAGCGGCGATGTGAAATTGTCCGATGAGGAGCGAGAGAAATACCTTGCCGTGGTCCTGAGAAAGAGCGAGGCTCTTTCCGACTTAATCGATGAATTTTTCGAAATGACGAAATTTAATTTATCCGACTTGAAATTGGACGTGGCAGAATGTAATTTGAGCCTTCTCTTGGAGCAGGTTATTTTTGAATTTAAACCGCTCTTCGACGAAAAGCACATGGATTGTGCGCTTCACGTGCCGGGGAATGTGATTCTTTCATGCGACGCTGACAAGATGTCTCGGGTGTTCGGCAATCTTTTAAAAAATGCTTATTTGTACGGCGATAGGGGCAGCGCCGTCCATGTCACCGTCACGGAAGGGGAGGAGGATGTGACCGTCGATTTTATCAACGACTGCAAGACCATTCCTCCGGAAGCCTTGGAAAATATTTTCGAGCCCTTTTACCGTCTGGATCCATCGCGGCATTCCGCCGGCGGATCCGGTTTGGGCCTTGCCATCGCACGAGAAATTCTCCGCGCCCACGGGGCGGAGATCACAGCGGGAAGCGCAGATAACAAAGTGTGTTTTCGGATAAGGTTCAAAAAGTAGGAAAAAAGTAAGAATATCGTAGAAGGGAATTAAAAACTCGCAACGGGAGCCATGCTATTCTTTGAGATGTAGAGATGCTTTTACATTGAAAAGGAGATTGATATGAGAAAAAAATTAAGAAAAATCCTGTGCGTTTCCCTGATTCTCGCCCTGGCTCTCGGCCTCTCTGCCTGTCATGAGAGCAATATGGAAGGCTTTCATTCCTATGACATTGCAAATAAGGAATTCAAAGAAACGGTAGCCGCCATGGACTGGCCCGACAATTATACCGTGCCTACGGAATTGGACGGCGAAAAAGAAGCCTCCTACGAAGCGGGCTATGGCGACACGCGGGCGTCCCAATATTGGGAAGAAGCCTGGGAAAAGGAATGGTTGGATAATTACAAGACGGACAAAGCACGGGCCGACAAAGCCATCGAAGAATTGGAAAAGGCACCGACGATGAACTACATGAGTCCCGCCAAGTGTGACGACGCGACACGAAGCTATTTTAAGGAGATGCTGGACAAGGCAAAGGCCGGCGATCCGTCGGCGGTAGAAGAAAATTTAAAACTCAATGGACCGACGTCTTAAAGCCGGGGGGAGAAATCCCTTTGGCTTTTTTGTTTTTGAAGGAAAGATTTTCAAGAGGCGTCGAAGAGCTAAAAAAAGAGCCCGGTATTTTCCGGACTCAAGTGATGATTCGATTATAGATTTTTCGTAAAGGGCTCGGAAATATCCACATGGCCCATGAGGCTTTCGGCCTTTTCGCCGTTTACCGTAAATTCCACGGCCTTAATGCCGTCCACGGAAAGGAGGCTGTTGACGATGGAGCGGGCCAGCACGTCTTCTTCCAAGGACCCACCGTTCAAATCGCCGGCAAGATCCACGACCGCTGTGGTGCCGTCTAATTTGGATTTGGAGAAGTCGAATTTATCCAAGCCCACGGATTCAGCGCCTTCGGCTTTCGGGCTTTGAGCCAATTGTTCCAATACTTTCTTGACGATGTCGTCTTTCGATGCGTCGATGGCTACTTGTTTCGTGACTTTTTTGTTTTCCTCGTCGCCGTTTACAATGTAGTCGGAGGAGGGGTAGGTCAAGGTAACTTTGTAGCTTTGTTCCTCGCCGTCTTTTTTATCTTTGTCCTCGGCATCTTTTGCCTTGTTGTTTTCCGCTGCGTTGGCCGCGTTTTCTTCGGCTTCTCTGTTTAAATCTTCCGAAGTCTTTTGATTTTCAACCACTTCCACCTGATTATTCGCCTCTTCCGCCTGTGCCGCGTTCTTGGCGCAGCCCGTGGCCACGAGAAGTAGGCCCAGGCAGATTCCCGTTACGGCGATTAATTTTATTTTTTTCATAATTCCTCCTCTGTCTTCTAAAGTCGTCGTTGTTTGTTATTTTACCACAGGTGTCGATCATTGAAACAAATCGCGGCCCGCTGGGCGGCATTTCTATACGAGACTTAACTATTGGGGCCAAAGGCAAAGATGATGATAAGTTTTTTATCTTTCCGATTGAGGTCTTCCTCCTTGTGGTAAGATCTATCCATCGCCTGATTGCATAAGTTATTAATTTATGGATATACATGAAAGATAGAATGAAATGGAGGAGTCGATGAAAAGAGATATAAATAAACCGATGTTTCTATATTACGCCATTGGCATCGTGCTGGTCTTTTTGATCTCGTTTATGCTCATGCCGAAGATGCTCAAGGATCCGGTCAAGATTAAGAGCGTCAGCTACAACGAATTTTTGGCCGACGTGGACCAAAAGAAGGTAAAGGAAGCCCATATTGCAGACAAGCAAATCGCCTTTACCATTAAGGGCGAAAAGGACGTGCGCTACGAAACGGCCCGTTTCCCCGACGAAGGCTTGGTCAATCGCCTTTACGAAAACGGCGTGGAATTCGACCGCAAGTACCCCAGCGAAATGAATCCTATTTTGCAAAGCCTCTTGAGCTTCGCCCTTATGGTGGTGGTCATGGTGGCCGTGGGACAAATTTTCCTGCGCTCCATGACGAAATCCATGGGCGGCAAGGGGGGCGTGGGCCCCATGAGCTTCGGAAAGAGCAACGCGAAGATTTACGATCAGAGCGTGGAGGGAATTACCTTCGCCAATGTGGCGGGTCAGGACGAAGCCAAGGACGACTTGACGGAGATCGTGGACTTTCTCCACAACCCGAGCAAGTACACGGAAATCGGCGCAAAGCTTCCCAAGGGCGCCCTCCTCGTCGGGCCGCCGGGCACCGGGAAGACGCTCTTGGCCAAGGCCGTGGCCGGAGAAGCCAGCGTGCCCTTTTTCTCCATCTCCGGTTCGGAATTTGTTGAAATGTTTGTAGGCCTCGGCGCCGCCAAGGTGCGGGATCTCTTCGAACAGGCCAAGGAAAAAGCGCCCTGCATCGTCTTTATCGACGAAATCGACACCATCGGCAAGAAGCGCGACGGCGCCGGTTTTTCGGGAAACGACGAGCGGGAACAGACGTTGAATCAACTTTTGGCGGAAATGGACGGCTTTGAAGGAAACGGCGGCGTGGTCATTCTCGCGGCCACGAACCGTCCCGAATCCCTGGACCCGGCGCTTTTGCGTCCCGGCCGTTTCGACCGCCGCATTCCCGTGGAGCTTCCGGATCTCGCCGGTCGCGAAGCCATTTTAAAGGTTCACGCGAAAGACGTGAAGACGGAAGAGGCCATCGACTACAATGCCGTGGCCAAGGCAACTGCCGGCGCCAGCGGGGCGGATCTCGCCAATATGGTGAACGAAGCGGCCCTTCGCGCCGTTCGTAACGGTCGCCGGTTAATGAGTGAAGAAGATTTAATGGAAAGCGTGGAAGTGGTCATCGCCGGCCATCAACGAAAAAACAGCGTCATCAGCCAAAGGGAAAAAGAAATCATCGCCTACCACGAAGTGGGCCACGCCCTGGTCGCCGCCATGCAAAAGGAATCGGCGCCGGTGCACAAGATCACTATTATTCCCAGAACCAGCGGCGCTTTAGGCTACACCATGCAGGTGGATGAGGAAGAAAAATTCCTGATCAGCAAGGAAGAGGCCTTCAACAAAATCGTCACCTTTACCGGCGGTCGGGCGGCGGAAGAATTGATCTTCAACACCCGCACCACCGGCGCATCCAACGACATCGAGCAGGCCACGAAGATCGCCAGCTCCATGATCACTCGCTACGGCATGACCGACGAGTTCGGTTTTGTGGCGATGGAAACCTTGACCAATCGCTATTTAGGCGGCGACACCACTTTGGCCGTCTCCGACCGAAGAGCCTTCGACATCGACATGGCCGTGAGCGCCATTATTACCAAGGCTCAGGAAAAGAGCCACGAAATCCTTACGGAAAATGTGGACAGCCTTCATGCCATCGCCCACTACCTCTTGAAGAAAGAAACCATTACCGGCGCGGAATTTATGGAAATTTTAGAAAAAAATCGCGCCGAAAATGAAGCGCAAGCCACCCCTGAAATACCGAAAGAGGAAGAAGGGGAAGAAGATCTTCATTGACAGCCTGGCTTTTTTCTAGGACAATAAATACAATGCATGCCCTGCTTTTGCAGGGCTTTTTTTTGGAGGATGCCATGGATGCGGGAATGCTTTTGCCGATTTTTTCTCTGCCTTCCCCGAGCGGCCGGGGAGATTTTTCACAGGCCGAGGCCTATTTAAATTTTTTGCGGGCCGCGGGCTTTTCCTACTGGCAGATCTTGCCCATCAATCCCGTGGACGCTTACATGAGCCCCTATGCCTCGCCGGATTTGTCGGCGGGAGATCTTCTGCTTTTGGATGTGGGCGCACTGGAAAAGGAAGGCTTTGTTTCTTCCGCGATAGAAGTGCCTTATGAGAAAAAAATCGCCGCTCTGTGCAGCAATTTGAATCTAAGAAAAACGGAAGACTGCCCCTGTTTTCAGGATTTCATGGAGGAAAAAGGGGAAGAAGCCGAGGCCGCCGGGCTATTTTATTTGGCCATGGGCCGCTACGGCCATTTTCGCCACTGGCCCGCGGAGGTAAAGAAAGATTTCCCAGGCTTTCGAGACGCACACAAAGGCGATAGGGCCGTGCGTATTTACTGCGCCTTGTCGTATCTCTTCGAAAAGCAGTGGAAAAATATTTTGAACTACGCCGAAGCATGTGGCATTGAAATTGTCGGGGATCTGCCTTATTATCCGGGTATCGATAGCGTCCAGCGCTGGATCCATCCGGAGCACTTCCTCTTGGATGATGATCTCGAGCCCAGGTACGTTTCCGGCGTGCCCGGCGACGATTTCAGCGACGAAGGCCAGCTTTGGAATTCGCCGGTCTACGACTGGAAGGCCTTGGCGGCGGAGGATTTTGCCTATTTCAGAAAGCGCATCGACAACGCCTTAAGTCGCTATCATCGCCTGCGATTGGATCACTTCAGGGGCTATGAAAAGATCTACCACATCCCTCGCGGCGAAAAGCCCGCCGCAGGGCACTGGGAAAGTGTGCCCGGCGAAACCCTCTTCGCGCCGTGGAAAGAGGATAAGCGGTTTTTAATCGAGGACCTGGGCTTTTTGGACGAGGATTTTCACCGCTTTCGGGACAAATTTCCCTGGCCGGGCATGAGGGTCATGGCCTTGGAAGGGCCGAGTCGCTGGGGTGATCGGCCGCAAATATACTACACGGGCAATCACGACACGGATCCTGTGCCTCTTTATGTAAAACATATGGACGAGAAGACGAAGCGTCTCTGGGAAGATGCGATGGGCGCCGAAGTCAGCACAGAGAATCTTTTAAACTACGCCGTTTGTCGGCGGGAAGAGACGGTATTTTTCCAGCACGGCGACTTTTTGGAAAATCCCGGGCGCATCAATCGGCCGGGCACCTGCCGCGGCAATTGGCAATGGATGCTGCCGCCTGATGCAATGAATGAAGACGCGGCGAAACGCATCGAATTATGCTTAAAAGAAAGGGCGAAGTAATGGACAAACAGACTTGGATCAATAATTTAATGGCCACCATGTACTTGGAATCAACGAAATCCGTGGACGAGGCGAGCATGGCGGCGAAGGCCCGGGCCTTGGCCACCTGCATACGCATCGCCTTTCACGACCGGAGGATTCGCACCCATCGTGCCTACGAAAAGGGAAAAATCGCCTGTTACATGAGTCTGGAATACTTGATCGGCAAGAGCTTAAAGACCCATCTTCAAGCGCTGGGCCCGGCGGAAGAGGCCCTGGTGCGTGAATTGGTGCCCGAACTTTACGGCGTGGAGGTGGAAGATCTCTTTCGCTTTGAGCCCGATGCGGGCCTGGGAAACGGCGGCCTCGGTCGTTTGGCCGCCTGCTTTATGGATGCCGCCGCCACAAAAGGCGTGCCCCTTCGCGGCTACGGCCTGCGCTACGAAAAGGGCATGTTCGCGCAAAAAATCGAAGACGGCTTTCAGGTGGAAGTGGGGGACGAGTGGCTGAAAGACGGGGACATGTGGGGCCGCCGCCACGACGACGAAATGGTGCCCGTGCACTTTAAAGATTTTACATTAAAAGCCATTCCCTACGACTACATCGTGCCGGGTTACGAGACGAACAATGTGAATCGCCTGCGCCTGTGGCGGGCCGAGGCCATGAACGACTTCGACTTTCAAAAATTCAACAATTTCGATTACCTGGGCGCCGTGAGCGAGCGCGCCATCGCCGAAAACATCACCCGCGTCCTCTATCCCAACGACGCACGCAGGGAAGGGCAGCTGCTCCGCTTTATGCAGCAATACTTCTTTGCACAGGCCACCCTTCGGGACCTTTTGCGCCAAGGCGATTTAAAATCCATGGCACCGGCGGCTCGATTGAATGCCCTGGCGATTCAACTCAACGACACCCATCCCGTCATCGCCATCCCCGAAGGCATACGGATATTGGTCGACGAGCTGGGCTTTTCCTTCGAAGAAGCTCTTCAAATTGCGGAGCACGTCTTTAATTATACGAACCACACGATTTTACAAGAAGCCATGGAAAAGTGGCCCGTCGCCATCATGGAAGATGTCTGCCCCGACACCTTGGCCGTGATCTATCGCTTGAACGATCACTACGCCCGTCTCATGCGGGAGCGGGGCCTGGACGAATCGGCGGTGCGCAAAATGGCCATTGTGGACAAGGGAACCATTTACATGGCCCACTTGGGCATTCACGTGGCCTCGAAGGTAAACGGCGTGGCCGAGCTTCACACCCGCATATTAAAAGAGCGGGAGCTAAAGAATTTTTCCGATCTTTATCCCGACAAATTTATGAACGTCACCAACGGCGTCACGCCGCGGCGCTTTTTAATGGCGGCGAATCCCCTCTTGTCCGAAGCCATCGACGATTGGATCGGCACGAGCTGGCGGACGGATTTTTCGGAGCTTGCGAAGTTAAAAGATTTGGCGGATGACGAGGCGGTCATCGACCGATTCAAAGCCATTAAGCGTCAAAACAAAGTGCGCCTCGCGGAGCGAATCGAGGAGGCCTTCGGCGTACGGGTCAATCCCGATTCCATTTACGACATTCAAATCAAGCGGATCCACGAGTACAAGCGCCAACTGATGTACGGCTTTTACATTCACCATTTGTACAAGGAAATCAAGGCCGATCCCGAAAGGGCGCGCACGCCGAGAACCTGCATCTTCGGAGGCAAATCCGCACCGGGCTACCACCGGGCCAAGGGCATTATTAAATACATTACGGAACTGGCCCGGGTCATCAACAACGATCCCGACGTGGGCGATCAGCTGAAAGTGGTCTTTATCGAAAACTACGACGTGAGCTGGGCGGAACTTCTGGTTTCCGCCGCCGATGTCAGCGAGCAGATTTCCACCGTGGGCAAGGAAGCAAGCGGCACGGGAAATATGAAATTTATGATGAACGGTACCGTGACCTTAGGCACCATGGACGGGGCCAATATCGAAATTTTTGAAGAGGCCGGCGCGGAAAATAACTACGTCTTCGGCACCTCCGTGGAAGAAATGGAAGCCTCGGGCTACGATCCCGTCGTCCGCTACGGAGAGGACTCCTTGGCGAAAGAAGCCGTGGACAGTTTAACGGACGGGCTTTTAGACGACGGAGGCAGCTTTAAATTCCTCGACCTTAGGGACGCTCTGATGGACAACAAGAGCGGGCCCAATGACGAATACTATATTCTCTACGATTTGAGGGACTACATCGCCACGCAAAATCGCATCGAAGATGATTTTAAGGATGAAAAAAGCTGGTACAGAAAGAGCTTTTGGAACATGGCCTGCGCCTCGAAATTTACCGCGGATCGAAGCATCATGACCTACGCAAACATGATTTGGAATGTGAAAGAGCAGGTGGTTCGATGACCTTTGCGGAAAAAGTAAAAACCCTTCGCACGGAAAAGGGCTGGATTCAGCAAGAGTTGGCCGACGCCTTGGGGGTGAGCGTGCGCACGGTGAAAAATTACGAATCCGGCGACAGCTACCCGAAAAACCGACTCATTTACAAAAAAATGGCCCGCATCTTCGACGTGGATGTGAATGATTTGCTCCACGAAGACGAGGGGTTTTCCATGCCTGAAAAAGATGATGCGGCCTACGACGATTACAAAATCCTGCGCCAGTCTTTAAACGGCATAAAAAAAGCCCTGGCTTCAGAGAAGATCGGGCAGCGGGACAGAGACATTCTGATGAAAAAGATTTGGGATCTCTACTGGAAAAACAAAGACAAGAGCGACGTGTAAGCGCCGCTCTTTTTTTGATGAGCAAGGAAAAACGGGCATAAAAAAACGGAGCCGAAGCTCCGCGTATCTGGTGCATCTTCAGGGACTCGAACCCTGGGCCCACTGATTAAGAGTCAGTTGCTCTACCAACTGAGCTAAAGATGCAAACGTCGATAACAGAGATAATTATATAGCCTCAGAAGAAATTTGTCCAGTGCTTTTTTAAAAGAATTTTACAAAAATCTCCGCCGAGTAAAGCGCAGGCTAAATTTCCCCGTTTGTGGTAAAATATTACCATTAAATAAAGGAGTCGTTTATGTCCATTAAAGAAAGAAAGACGGCAGAGGGCGTCAAAGGATTTGCCCTGTGCTTTATTTTACTATACATGGCTTTCAGCCGCGTTTTTTTAGGCGGCCACCTAGGCTATCAAATGCTCTTCGCCCTTATGGGCTACGAGACCTTCAGGCGCTACATTCGGGAAAAAACATACCCCGGGCCCTTTTTGGTGGAGAAGGTGCGGGCCTATTGGCCGGAACTGTTCGCCATGGTTGCCGTGGTCACGGCGATCTACGCCCTGTTTTTTTATGCAGATATGCCCCTGGTGCGGGGACAGGCCCTGTGGTCCCTGCTGTTCGCCAATAATATTTTCCAAAGCCTCGCCGGGCATCCGTTGAGCATCGAACAGCCCTCGCCCTTCGGACACTTGTGGTTCGTGTCCTTGCTTATGCAATGCTATTTGATTTTTACTCTGGCCATTGCAGGGAAAAAGACGCGGCAGAAAATTATATCCGTGGCCTTTTTCGGCGGCGTCATCAGCTTGATCTCCGCCCTTATGATGGGCATCTTCGGCGGCTTGGATTTGGCCGAAGCCAGAATCTTTTACAGCCCGGAGAGTCGGCTCTTCAGTTTCTTTATCCTGTTTCCCGCCGTCCTCTATGAGCTCATGGGAAAAGGGCGGGGAAAAGTGGCGAATCGGGACATGGCCATGCTCGGGATCATGATCGTCTTCGTCATTTTGTTATTGTTTATGGCGGAAGCCGGACCGGCGTATTTCGGCGGCCTTTTTCTTACCAGTCTGCTCTTAAGTTTCTTTATTTTGTTTTTGTTTCGCGACGGCAACGCTTTCGAAAGCGTCTTTCAATTTCCCCTCTTTACCTTTATCGGGGAGCGGGCCTATTCCATCTACCTGTACAGCATGCCGACCTTTTTCTTTACAAAAGCCTTGGCGGAGCGCCTTCAGCTCGCAGGCGGCCTGTGGATTCCTCTGGCCCTCATCCTATTGCTGATCGTTGCCCAAGGTTCCTACTATGTGTTTCAAGTGAAAGGTCTGAGCAACAAATGGGTATACGCTATGTTGGCGACGCTTTTCGGCGGACTCATGATCATGACCTACGCCACCCAAGGGCCGGAAGTCATGAAGCGCGAGGCGCCGACGAAGCCCGTGGTGAAGACGGTGAAGCCGAAGGAAGACGAGGGGGAACAAAAGAAGGCATCTTTGACGGAGCGTTTCGAGCCTTCCAACGAGCTGGCGGCGGCCATCGAACAGGTGAACGCGCAAAAGCCCTATTACAAATTAACCAACGAGGATTTGGGCAAGCTCCAGAATCAAAAGGGACTGCTCTTAGGCGACGGATCCGCCCAATCGGCGCGGGAAGCCTATTTGCGCCTTATGCCGAATCTGCAGGTCATCGGATCCGAGAATCTAAATCCCTCTTGGTATGTGCGCCGAATAAAGGAATACACCGATGACGGGCCCATTATTCTGCAAATCGGAAACGACGGTGCTCTCACCTTCGATGCCGTGGACGAAATCGTAAAAACTGCCGAAGGACGCCCCCTGTTCTTGTTTAATGTGGTGGCCGATCCTTCCTACGAAGATAAAAACAACGATATTTTGCAGCGCGTCGCCGACAAGTACGCCAATGTGGCCCTCATCGACTGGTATAAAGATGCCAAAAATCAAAGCGATTTTTACGACGATGAAGGGCACATGAAAGATCCGGCGAAGCGCCTCATGTCCCATATGTTGGGCCATTGCCTACTCTACAATATGCCTGAGGCGGTGGTGAAGCCCGACGACGGAGACAAAGCCAAACACGCCAAGACGGAAGAAAATTTGGCGGCAAAAGAAAACGACGACGTCCCCGATGTAGGGGACTCCAATTGATTATCTTAAAGAACTGAAAGGAGATTCGATCACAATGGAAAAAAGCTATTGGGAAAGAAAAGACGATCACGATGCCATTATGGCATTTTCTGAAGACTACAAGGCCTTTTTGGACCGGGCAAAAACCGAGCGCATGGCGGCGAAAGAAATCGTCCGCTTGGCAGAAGAAGCGGGCTATAAAAATTTCTACGACATGGACAGCTTAAAGCGCGGCGACAAAATTTACTTCTTGAATAAAGAAAAGTCCGTAGTGCTCTTCGACCTGGCCGCAGACTTTGAAGAAGGCATGGCCATTGTGGCGAGCCACATCGACTCGCCGCGCCTGGATATTAAAGCGACGCCCCTTTACGAAGAGGAAAATGTGGCGCTCTTAAAGACCCACTACTACGGCGGCATTAAAAAATACCAATGGACGGCGATTCCCTTGGCCATGCACGGCGTGGTCGTGACCAAAGACGGCAAGAAGCACGAAGTGAATATCGGCTCCGACGCTGCCGATCCCGTCTTTACCGTAACGGACCTCTTGCCCCATTTAAGCAAGTCCCAAAATAAAAAGACCTTGGCCGAAGGCATCATCGGCGAAAATTTAAACGTCCTTTTCGGCCACAAGCCCCTGGACGGCTCCGTGGAAGAAGCCGCGAAAGCCCTTTTAAAAGAAAAATACGGCATGGATACCGATGATTTCGAAACGGCGGAGTTGGAAGTGGTGCCCGCCTTTAACGCCAGAGATATAGGCCTGGATCGAAGCATGGTGGCGGCCTATGGGCAAGACGACAAAGTCTGCGCCTACGCATCCCTCAGAGCGCAACTGGACGGAAAGAACCGCACGAAAACCTGCGTCGCCGTCTTTGCCGACAAAGAAGAAATCGGCTCCGTCGGCAACACATCCATGAGCGCGAAATACTTTGAAAACGCCGTGGCAGAAGTGCTCTACAAACTGGGCGTGGATTCCAACATCGCCGTGCGCCGGGCATTGGCCAACAGCATGGTCCTCTCCGCCGACGTCACCGCGGCCTTGGATCCCAACTATCCCGAAGTTATGGACAAGAAAAACGCCGCCCGCTTGGGCGAAGGCGTCTGCATGATGAAATACACCGGCGCCAGAGGCAAAAGCTCCACCAACGACGCCAATGTGGAATTTGTCGCTGCCCTTCGGGATCAGTTTGCCAAGGACAATGTTTTGTGGCAAACGGGCGAAATGGGCAAAGTCGACGAAGGCGGCGGCGGTACCGTGGCCTACATCCTCGCCGAAACCGGCGCAGAAGTGGTGGATCTGGGTACGGCTCTCTTCTCCATGCACGCACCCTTTGAAGTGGCATCCAAGGCGGACATCTACTCCACCTACAAAGCGTACAGCAGTTTTTTGACCATGAAATAAAATTATCCTTTACACACGGCTAACAGATATGTTATACTATCGAAGTATCAGTTGGCCGAAGTGATGGAATTGGCAGACGTACTGGACTCAAAATCCAGCGGTGGCGACACCGTGCGGGTTCAAGTCCCGCCTTCGGCACCATACAATTTAGTGTTTTTACACAACGTTATAAAACGTGTAAAAATGCACATTTTAAAAGCACGTAGGGCTCTTCGCCTTACGTGCTTTTACTTTTTCCGGATCGATCCTTCGCGTCTGAAGACGATGCTGTAATCGAGAACGGAAACGATTGTGCGTCGTAGGTATATCATTTGCCTCTATCCTGTCGCAATAGGGTAGGGGGTTTTTCGTCCTTTATCTTCATTGGAGCATAACTTACTCTGTACTTAAAATAATTTGCGGCGAATAATAGGTGATGTTTCTTTTTTCATCTGACTTCGTGAGAATGCCAAGTTCTGTGAATTTATCTAATAAATTATAGACTGTGGATAAGGAACCGACATTCAGCTCATCCTTTAATTGGCCGGATTTAAATACCGGATGCTTGAAGATAAAGTCAAGCACATTAATGGCATGCTTGGAGTTAACTTTGGAAGTACACAAAACCTTCATTTCGTCATATAAAGATAAAAGGCGATTTGCTTTTATTGTATTTCTCGATGCCTGTTTTATGATTCCATCTAAATAATAATCAATCCAGTCCAACCAATTATTGTGTGAGGAAATATCTGACAACCTCTCAATATAACGGTTTCTGTCTGCTTCAAAATATTCACTCATATAAAAAGTCGGATAAGGAAGGTATTCTTTGTAATATAAGAACAGGGGAATTAACAATCTTCCGATTCGTCCGTTTCCATCCTCAAATGGATGTATCATTTCGAACTGGGCATGTATTATTGCTGACTGAATTAAAATTTTCTTTTCATCGAAATGAATATAATTTTCAAGATTAGCCATGTACTCTTCGGTATGTGACGGTGGGACCGGTGTATATGAAATTTCCGTTGAGCTACCTATATAATTTTGTGCTCGTTTAAAGTTACCGGGATTTTTCGTGTTGCCTCTCACGTTATTTAAGAGGATTTTGTGCATGTTTTTAATGATTCGATTGGAGAGCGGCAGCTTACCGGGATCATCATTATTTATCGTTCCCATCGTGTCTAAGGCATCGTACAAAGCCGTTCTATAGTTCGCAATTTCTGTCATTTCATCTTTTTCTATCGGGGTATCATTGCCTGCTTCGAAGTTTAAGAAGTCTTCCAGTGTTGCGTGCGTTCCTTCCAGTTTGGAGGACAAAACGGACTCTTGGATCAATAGAGGAGAAATGAGCAGCATTGGATTTGGCGTGTTATACAGAAAACCCTTATAGATGCCCATCGCGTTTGAAGCTTCTATCATTTTGTCAATAATATCCGGTTTTAGAATGAAATCATTAAGATCGTCCAAGGGAAGTTTATTAGGCAGGAATGGCTCCGGAGTTTTTTTGGTCAATGTTTGGTCTCCTCTCGATCATCTTGAAACAGTTATTCCAATAAATCGAAATAAATTGGAATAAGCAAACAGTATTCCAATAAATCGAAATAAATTGGAATAAGCGAACAGCATTCCATTAAGTTGGAATGAATTGGAACAAAACAAATTGATAATTTTATGTGGCCTGAATACCGCCTACTTATGTATTCCAAATTTTCTTTTTTCAAATTCTTCTTCGGTGATGACTCCTTAATCAAGTAAATTCTTTTCCACTGAATCTGTTCGACGGCTACGATTTTTGTGAGCTTATCGGCACTAAGTATGTACACTCGCTATGTCAGCGGGATTGATTATTGTGGCAAGTTGTCGATGGCGTATTGCGCTTCTTCAGAAGTAAATTGTTCGCCTGCTTCAGATACTAGTTGATCGTAGATGGCCTGATTAGACATAGACATGGTTTCACGGTAATTTTTAGCCGATTCCAAAGCGTTCTTATTCCAATCGATTCCTTCTAAATGATCAACGGCATATTGGGCTGCCTCTTCGGGAAACTGATCGCCATACTCGGAAATGAGTTGTTCATAGATTCCTTTTTTGGACATGTGCATCAATTTTGCATAATTTTCAGCAGATTTGAGGGCCGCTTTGTATTCAGCAGGCACGTTGGATTCCGCTTCTTTCTCTTCTGTTTGAATCTCAGCTTGTTGATTTGTGTTCTGTTCGTTTTGAACTGCATCATTGGATGCATCTGATCCGCATCCGACAAGCAAAAGTAGAGCACAGATGGCGATTGCTAATTTCTTCATGGTTTCCTCCTTATGTAGTGATTAGGCGGACTGCGTACATCTATCTAAAAGCGCGTGGGCGCTGTCGTCGTTTACTTTACCCGGCGAAGGACGCGGGTTTTCTTTCAAGTAGGATGCGGAAAGGGGAGTCGTCCAAAGATTTGCCAAACTCATATTTTCGATTGAGGTGAATTACTTTTTAGGTTTCAATTTCAGCTAAGCTTATCGATCGCCTTATTGGCTATATTTTAGCATTGGCATGGCATAAATTCAAAAAGCAGGGCCCGAAAAAGAAATGCGTAACAAGCATCCGGAAAATGGTTATAAAGGCTTTTCCGCGGCTTCTCGTGTATAATAAAGGCAAGGAGGACCCATGAATAAAGATACGATTTTGATAATAGATGGAAGCAGTTTGTTTTTTCGGGCTTTTTACGCCTTGCCTTTGTTAAAGACGAAGCGGGGTCTGTACACCAATGCGGTCTACGGCTTCGTGTCCATGATGGAAAATGCCGTGGACCGCATCGATCCCGGCTATTTGCTTGTGTGTTTTGATCAAAAGGGGCGCACCTTCCGCCACGATCTTTACGCGGAGTACAAGGGCACGCGGCAGAAGACGCCTTCGGAATTAGACGAGCAGTGGCCTTATCTCATGAAAATTTTAAAGACCATGGGCATAAAAACCGTGGACTCCCCGGAATACGAAGCCGACGACTTGGCGGGCACCGTGGCGAAAATGGGCCGCGCCGCCGGGAAAAAAGTTTATTTGCTCACCGGCGATCGGGATTATTTTCAATTAATCGAAGAGGGCATCGACGTCCTTATGACGAAAAAAGGCATTACGAATCTGGAAGTCTACGATGTGGCCCGCATCAAAGAAGAATACGGCATGTCGCCGGATCAGCTCATCGACCTGAAGGGGCTTATGGGGGATTCCAGCGACAATATTCCCGGCGTGCCGGGGATCGGCGAAAAGACGGGCATAAAGTTGATCCATGAATACGGGTCCATTGAAGGGGTTTACGAGAATCTCGATGCCGTTAGCGGGAAGAAGCGAAAGGAAAATCTCGAGAATTTTAAGCAACAGGCTTTCTTAAGCAAAAAGCTCGGCACGATTATTACGACGATTCCCCTGGATTTCGACATCGACGCCCTCGAGCGCAAGCCCTACGATCTCGACGCCCTGCGGGCTCTTTACAGTGAGTACGAATTCTTTACCCTTATGCGGCGTCTTCCCGGTGAAGAGGAGGCGGAAGAGGCCGAAGTAAAGGATTTGCCCCTCGCGTCCATGAACGAGGCCGTCAAGGGCCTGGAAGGGGCCGAGAAGGTCATGATCCACCTGATGGCGGAGGGTCGCCCTTATTTCGACGGCAAGGTGGATTATTTGCTTCTTTCCGCCGCGGACAAGGGCTACATCGTCAAGTCGCCTGATAGGGCGGAATTTTTGCGCTTAAAAGGCATTTTGGAAGACACATCCGTGGCCATTGTGGGAAGCGATTTAAAAGAGCTCTTTTTATTCGCATTCCACTACGGCATCGAGCCTGCAAATGTCGTCTTCGATGCCTCCGTGGCCGAGTATTTGCTGGATCCCACGAAATCCAATTACGAAGCGTCCCACTTAATCGGTCTCTACGAAAACCAAACCATTGCGGCGCCGGAAGAGTTTTTAGGGAAGGGCAAGAGCAAAAAAACCCTTCTCGAAGCGGAAGATGACGTCGTCGGTTACCTATCGCGACTGCACAAATTCCTGCCCAAGGTTATGGCGGCGCAGGAAGAGAAGCTGAAGGATTTGGATATGTGGGAACTGTTTTCCGCCATCGAAATGCCTTTGGTGGAAACTTTGGCTTCCATGGAACACGAGGGGATTATCGTCGACGAAAAGGTACTGGATGAAATCGGCGACGCCCTGGCCGAAGAAATCCAAGGCCTGGAGGCCTCCATTTACGAGGACGCGGGCAGGGAATTCAATATCAACAGCACGAAGCAGTTGGCGGAAGTGCTCTTTGAAGATTTGAAATTGACGCCCATAAAAAAGACGAAGACCGGTTTCAGCACCAGTCAAGACGTGTTGGAGAAAATTCGCAAGGAACACCCCATCGTCGAGGACATTTTAAAGTATCGCCAGTTGGCGAAAATTCAATCCACCTACGTGGAGGGACTCAAGGCGGAAATCGCCCCGGACGGAAAGATTCACTCCCAATTTCAACAGACCATTACGGCCACGGGGAGGATCTCATCCACCAACCCCAATCTTCAAAATATCCCCATTAAAACCGACGTGGGCCGAAGCATTCGAAAGGCCTTTTTGCCGCGGGAAGGGGCGGAATTTATCGACGCGGACTATTCCCAAATCGAGCTTCGGATTTTGGCGCACATTTCCGGGGATGCGGTCATGCAAAAAGCTTTTAAGGACGGCGCCGACATTCACACCACCACGGCATCCCAAGTCTTTCACGTGGATCCTGAGGATGTGACGAGCCTTATGCGCTCCAGGGCCAAGGCCGTGAACTTCGGCATCGTCTACGGCATCAGCGATTACGGCTTATCTCAAGACCTGGATATTCTGAGAAAAGAAGCCAAGGAATACATCGACAATTACCTGAATAAATTCAGCGGCGTCCACCAATTTATGGAAGACATCGTGGAAACGGGGAAGGCCCAAGGCTATGTGGAAACCCTGTTCCATCGCCGACGCTACATTCCCGAGCTGGCGGCGAAAAATTTCAGTGTCCGCTCCTTCGGCGAGCGGGTGGCGCTGAACATGCCCATTCAGGGGACGGCGGCGGACATGATGAAAAAAGCCATGGTGGCCGTTTACAGAAAATTAAAAGACGAGGGCCTTCGGGCGAAGCTCCTGCTACAAGTCCACGACGAATTGATTATCGAGGCGGACAAAGAAGACGGGGAGCGGGTAAAAAAATTGTTGGTTGAAACCATGGAATCGGCCTTGCCACTGGCGATTCCCGTAAAAGTAGAAGTGGAAACGGGGGAAAATTGGTATGAAACAAAATAAAATCGGCATTACGGGCTCCATTGCCTCGGGAAAAAGCGTCTTGACCGCCTACTTGTTGGGCTTGGGCTTTCCGGTCATCGACGCCGATGCCATTGCCAGGGATCTGGTCCATCCGGGATCGGAAACATTGAAGGAAATCGCCGATATCTTCGGAGAAGACATGATCCTATCGGACGGCAACCTGGACCGGGACAAATTGGGCAAACGCGTGTTTTCAGACGAAGACGCCCGCAACCGACTGAACGACATCATGCATCCGGCCATCGTTCGCGCCATGCTCGATTTGTCGGAGAATTTCCACGGCCTCGTTTTCTACGACGTACCGCTGCTCTTTGAGCAGATCGACGACATAAAAGAAAGCGGCCTGGAATTCGACGCCATTTGGCTCGTGGACGCCGACGAGGACGTGCAGCTCGCCCGCCTCATGGCGCGGGATGGGATCGACGAAGCCTATGCCAAGGAAAAAATCGCCTCGCAAATGCCCTTGGAGGAAAAGAAAAAGTTGGCCACCGTGGTCTTCGACAATTCCGGCGATTTAATGAATCTCTACAATCAAGTGGACGACGCATTGGAGGCTCTGCCCGGTGAAAACATGTAAGGGGATCATCCTCGCCCTGTGCCTTATGCTCTTAACCGCCTGCGGCATGGGAGGATCCAAAACCGTGGTGGAAGAAAAGGGAACCGACGACGGCGCCGGAGGGGGCGGCACCCTAACCGTGCCCCTCACGAACTTCGACACCTTAAATCCGCTTTTGACGCAAAACCGTTCGTATTTCCACTTGAGTCATCTGCTTTTCGATCGGCTTTTCGAGTACGAAGGCAGCGGCCGCCTGGTGCCTTCTTTGGCGGAACACGTGGAGACCTCCGACGAGGGACGGCGCGTTTCCGTCACCTTGAGAAAAGGCATTTACTGGCAAGACGGCACGCCCATTACGACCAAAGACGTGGCCGCGACGTTTCTTGCGGTGAAACATGCGCCGGCAGACTCGCCTTATAGCAGGCTCTTTCACCGTACGCCGGGGATCGGCGCCGGCACCGACTTGGATACGGTGGCGAAGGCCGTAATCTTCGACGATCGAAACATCGATTTTGAATTCAATCAAAGCTACGGCAATTACCCGGAACTTTTGAGCTTTCCCATATTGCCCGCCCACATTTACTCGGAAGAGGCCATGCTCGATGCCGAAAATTTCGCCGTGGTGGGCTCCGGGCCTTTTCTCCTGAAAAAATGGGAAAAGAACAAAAAGATTTATCTGGAGAAAAATCCAAACTACCACGGAAATCTGCCCTACATCGACGGCATCGTGGGCTTGATTTTGTCGGACAATAAAGCCATTCAACAGGCCTACGACGCGGGACAGATTGATCTTTTTGTCGTGGACGACTACACATGGGATCGCTACAAAAGCGACGAGAAGAGCGCCGTGGAGCCCTACGAAACCCAGCGGGTGGAAGTGCTGAGCATGAACACGCAGGATCCCCTATTAAGTGATCCGGATCTGCGCCGGGCCCTGGACCTTGCCATCAACAAAGAGCGCATCATCGATAGCCTGTATCTGTCTCAAGGCACTATGGCAAACTTTTTTGTGAATCCGAAGCTATCCGCCGGCACCTTTGCCAAAGAAGAGTCCTATTTAAGCGTGGACGGCGCCATGGATATGCTGGATAGGGCCGGCTACAAGGATGTGGACGGCGACGGTTTCCGCGAAGGGAAAAACGGGGAAGCATTAAATCTCACCATCCTCACAAACGGGGTCAACCATCGCCTGAAAACCGAGGCCCAACTGGTGTCGGAAGATTTGAAAAAAATCGGTATCCGCTCCCGTGTGAAAGACGCCGCCGACACAGCGAGCGAAGAGGGACAAAAGAAGACCGAGCCTGAGGCCGATCTATTTGCCCGCGCCCTTCAAAGCGGCAATTATCAGCTGGCCGTCGTGGGCATGGATTTTTCCGCCGTGGTCAATCTCTCCTCGGTGCTTTCATCCGGTGGTATCGGCGGCATGAATATCAGCAGATATAGCAATCCCGCCATGGACGAGGCCCTGCAGAAATTGGCCCATGCCCAAGAGGAAGGAGAGCGGAAAGAAGCCACCGACGCCGCGTACAAAATCTTTCGCAACGACGTGCCCTACATTCCCCTGGTATTTAAGCAAAATGTCCTGGTCACCGGGCCGCGAGTAAAAGGGCGCATGCGTCCCAACGCCTTCAATGTCTTTAACGGCATCGACGATGTGACATTGGCGGGAAAAGATAGGGCGAAAACCGCGGAAAAGTAAAGTAGGAAAAGTAAATTACCCCGCCCGAGGCGTCGGGCGAGGCCCTTTTCCCGCAAATGGAAAAGACCTGCGAAAATTCGTAAAAAGTGATTTACAAAGCAAAAAGCCTGTGTTATAATTTATTCCTGTGATGAGCGGAGATGCTGGAATCGGCAGACAGGCATGTTTGAGGGGCATGTGTGAGTCATCACGTGAGGGTTCAAGTCCCTTTCTCCGCACCATGCAATGAAAGACCGTCGGTGGTTCGCCATCGGCGGTTTTTTTATTTTATGAAATTCTTAACTGCCCGTTTACATTTCGAAAAAGCCGTGTTATAATATCTTATCGTGAGCGGGAATGCTGGAATTGGCAGACAGGCATGATTCAGGATCATGTGTGTGTATGCACGTGGGGGTTCAAGTCCCTTTTCCCGCACCATTTTAAAGCCGTACGTTTATCGTGCGGCTTTTTGCGTATAATAAATAAATGAAAGAGGTGGTGTCATGAAAGAAGTTTTTCGGCGCATGGAAGCCCTTGCCGACGAAGGAAGTATTCACTACATAGAAAAAAACCGATCGGCGGTGGCGGTGGCTGCGGCGAAGATCGCCCAAAAGCCCGTGGTGCTGGCGGCCTTCGATCCCACGAAAAAAGGCGGTGCTCTTGGCTATTTCGAAGGCGCATCCCTTGTTCGGGCCGTTAAGCTGGCCGGGGAAGGGCAGGCACCACTCGTATTGTTGTGTCAATCTGCCGGAGCCGACATGGTTAGCGGCCAGCTGTCTCTTTCCGGCGCCGGATCGGTTTTTCGCGTCCTGAAAGCATTGGATACGCCGCGGGTGTATCTTTCTTACGGTCCCTGCATCGGCGCGGCGGCTTACATGGCCGGCCTTTGCGATGTGGTTCTCGCCCTTGAGGATGCATCGGCCTTCTGCCTCACGGGCCCGAAAATCGTGGCGCGAGCCATTTACGAAGAGACGAGCCTCGCGGCCATGGGCGGCGCGAAAGTCGTGGCCGAACGGGGCGGCGTTCATCTCCTGTCCGAAACGGAAGAAGCCATGATCGCCCATTGCCGCACCCTTATGGCTTTTTTAAGACAGAAGCAGGTGGCGGCCCTCCCGCCGCGTAAGGCGCGGGCTGAGGGGGAAACGGAGGATGTGATTCGCGCCGTTGTCGACGAAGATAGCGCCATTTATTTGTGGCCCCGGTGGGCGCAAAATGCCACGGCCCTCCTCGCGCGCATCGACGGCATGCGGGTAGGGGTATTTGCCAACAATCCCGAGGTGGCGGCGGGGGTACTGGACAAAGAGGCGGCGCTAAAGGCCGCGGCCTTCTATAAACTGTGCCGGCGCCTGCAATTGCCGGTGATCAGCTTGGCGGATACGCCGGGCTTTTTGCCCGGAGGTGCTTCGGAAGGAGAGGGCGTTATGGGAGCGGGTGCCGCAATGATGGAAGCTTACCTGGATCACGACGCAAAAAAAATCACCGTGGCCGTGGGAAATGTCCTCGGCGGCGCTTACATGGCCATGGGCTGCAGGGAAATGGGCGCCGACGCCTACTTCGCCTTGGAGCGGGCAAAAATCGGTGTCATGGGCGCGGAACTTGCGGCGGATATTTTGCATCTTGAAAAAGAAAATCTGGCAAGCTACCGAGCCATGCATCTTTCCGCCGAGGCGGCGAAAAAGAGCGGCCTGGTCGGCGAAATCCTGTCCGTCGAATCGTTGAGAAGGAAACTATCGGAGGTGCTGCGATGATTTTGCGGTCCCCGCTGCCGGGAAAAATTCTCAGGCTCTGCTTTAAGTCCGGGGAAGAAGTGAAAAAAGGCGACGTGCTTTGCATTCTCGAAAGCATGAAAATGCAAATTTCCATTTCCGCACCGACGGGGGGTGTGCTGCAGTGGAAAGTCGACGAAGGGGCGGTCGTGATGAGAGAGGAAATCATTACCGCCGTGAATCCGCGATAAAATTTCCCTTTTAAAAAAATTTATTTTGTATGAAAAATTCGACGATCCTCGGTATTGCCCCGTTACAGGGATTGCGAGCCGTATTTTATACGTTCGTTTTAGACAAATACTAGATTTTTTATAACGATTTTGATAAGATAGGGAAAGATGAAAGCTGAAGAGCCGAACGACGGGAAACCAAAACGGTCGCTCGTTGTAGTTGCAGGCAAAACGCTTGCCCGGCGATTCATTTCTTAGAATGCAAGGGGTGAAAGAATGGCAAAGACGAATCTCACTTTTTCTGTGGGCGGCGTTCACTTTGATGAACACAAAGAGCTGACAGAAGGAGTCGCTATTGAAGTTCTGCCTTCACCGAAGTTGGTTCGAATTCCTATGAGCCAACACATCGGTGCTCCGTGTAAACCTACGGTTGCCGTAGGCGATCACGTACTGAGAGGGCAAATTGTCGGTAATTCCGACGCGTTTATTTCCGCGGCCGTACATAGCAGTGTATCGGGCGAAGTTATAGCCATTGAAAAAGGCTATGCCGCTAACGGTATGTACACAGATATGGTCGTCATCGAAAACGACGGCAAGGACGATTTGGATCCTTCCGTCAAACCGGTAGAAAATTACAAAGACATGAGTATCGACGAAATTGTATCCTTGGTTAAAAACGCAGGGATCGTCGGTATGGGTGGCGCCGGCTTCCCGCTTCACGCAAAACTGAAGAGCGATGATCCGGTACTCGACATCGTTATTTTGAACGGCGCTGAATGTGAACCGTTCCTGACTTGTGACCACCGTCTCATGTTGGAACAAGCCGATGAATTATTCGCATCGTTAAAACTGTTCCAAGACCTTTATCAAACCGATGAAGCGTACTTAGCAATCGAACAAAACAAACCGGACGCCATTGAAAAGGCCAACGAAATGGTTAAAACCGAATACCCGACCTTAAAGGTCGCCACGATGCAGACCAAGTACCCGCAAGGGGACTCCAAGCGTCAATCGGAAGCCATCTGCGGCCGTATCGTTCCGCAAAACGGCGTAACCAACGACGTCGGCGTCTTCCTGACCAATGTTCAAACGTCGAAAGCCTACTACGATTTAATCGCCAAGGGCATGCCCTCCATCGAGCGGATCCTTACCGTATCCGGTTCCGGCATCGAAAATCCGAAGAACCTCTTGGTTCGCATCGGTACGCCGGTACAAGATATTCTGGATTACTGCGGCGTGAAAGATAATGTCGTCGAATACATCTGCGGCGGCCCCATGACAGGGAAGTCCATTTTCGACTTTAATTCGCCCGTCACCAAGACGACCTCCGGTATTTTGGCCTTCACCGATGTAGAAATCGATGATATGGAAGAAGGTCCCTGCATCCAATGCGGACGCTGCGTGGATCACTGCCCGGCCAATATTAACCCGACGCGTATTAACGCATCAATTTTGAGAAATCGAATTGACAAATGTCAGGAATACCATGCGGATCAATGCATGGAATGCGGCATTTGCTCGTTTGTATGTCCCGCAAAGCGCTATTTAAGCGAATCGACAAAACTCGCCAAACGCGAAGTGCGCGCCAATGCTCGTAAATAATAGGAGGTAGTCATGGAAAACAATGTAAAAACCAAATCTCCTAGTTTACAAGGAGACGGACGCTTCGTACAATTAGCGCCCCATATTCGTTCCAACGACACGGTCACCAAGATCATGCGCGACGTGCTCATCGCCTTGGCACCGGCCGTCGTGGGAAGTGTGTACTTCTTCGGAATGCAAGCACTTATAATTTATCTGATCAGCGTGATCTGCTGCGTGGGCAGTGAATTCCTGTTCCAAAAGATCACAAAGAAAGAATCTCAAATCGGCGACTTGTCCGCCATCGTAACCGGCGTTCTGCTCGCCATGAATATGCCCGCAGGCGTACCCTGGTACGTTCCCGCAATTTCCTCGATTTTTGCCATCGTCATCGTCAAAGAAGCCTTTGGCGGCATCGGCGGCAACTTCGTCAACCCGGCATTGGCCGGTCGTGCCATGGCAATGTTGTCCTGGCCCGCATTAATGGCAACCTACACGGCACCTGCCATGGCTAAAGTGGCTGAAACCGCCGATGCCGCATCGGCAGCGACGCCCCTTACCATCATCAAGGCCGGTCAACAACTGGATGCCCTTCCTCCGTTAAAGGATATGTTCCTCGGTAACATCGGCGGGGTAATCGGTGAAACATCCGCCCTTCTCTTATTAATCGGTGCCTGCTACTTATTGGTTCGCAAAGTCATCGACTGGAAGATCCCCGTGATCTACATCGCAACGACGGCCGTATTCCTTTTGATCTTCGGCGTCGGCACGGAACTGCTTCCCTACGAACTTCTCGGCGGCGGCTTGTTCCTCGGTGCATTCTTTATGGCGACGGACTACAGTTCCACACCCCAAGGGGATAAGGGCAAAATCATTTTTGCCATCGGCTGTGGTCTCTTAACGGCCGTCATTCGTATGAAGGGCAATATGGCCGAAGGTGTATCCTACTCCATCCTTCTTATGAACGTAGCAAGCCCCTTGATCGAACGTTTGACAAAAACGGAAGCTTATGGGGAGGCGAAGTAAATGAAGAATTATTTAAAGACGGGTCTTGTCCTCTTGGTTATTTCCGCAGTAGCGGCAGGACTTTTGGCTGTAGTAAACAGCTTTACCTCTGAAGTTATCGCACAAGCTGAATTCGAAAAATCCGTTCAGGCGTACCAAGATATTTACGGCGACAAAGCCGACAAATTCGAACCTTTGGACGAAGCGAAGAAAGCAGCCCTCGTTGAAAAATACAAAGAGATTCAAGATGTATTCGTAGCGAAAAAAGGCGACGAAATCGTCGGCTACGGCATTAACCACACGGGCAACGGTTATGGCGGCTCCATGACCAACGCTATCGGTCTTTTGAACGACGGAACCATTGCCGGTTTCAGAAACATTCAAAACGCCGAAACGCCCGGCATCGGTACGCAAATTACCGAAGCTCCCTACTTCGAACAATTTGTAGGCAAGTCCTTTAAAAACGGCGAAGTAAAAGGGAATAAAGATCCGCAAGCCGAAGATGAAATTCCGATGATCAGCGGAGCGACTATTTCATCTACCGCCGTACTCAAGGGAATTAATTCCATTCTTCCCGCTTACGAAGAAATTAGCGCAAAGTAGGGGGTAGTCATGAATTTAGGAAAAGTTTTTTCGAACAGTATCTTTAAAAACAATCCGATCTTTATGCAAATGATCGGTTTGTGTTCGGTATTGGCAATCAGTACCGCCGTCTCCTCGGCCATCGCCATGGGGATTGCAGTAACCTTCGTACTGATCTGCTCCAACGCCGTCGTCAGTCTCTTAAGAAACGTCATCCCGAACAACGTTCGGATTCCCGCGTTTATCGTCGTCATCGCAGCCTTCGTAACCTTAGTCGAAATGGTACTGCACGCATACAGCCCTGCGATCTACAATGCATTGGGTATCTTCTTGCCCTTGATCGTCGTTAACTGCTGTATCTTAGGTGAAGCGGAAGGTTTTGCTTATCAAAACAAAGTCGTTCCGTCCATCGTCGATGGTTTAGGGACAGGTATCGGCTATACTATGGCGATGTTGGCTATGGCCGTCGTAAGAGAACTCTTCGGTCACGGCACGCTGTTGGATATGCAAATCTTCCCCGAATCCTATCCCGGTATCGGAATCTTCACTTCCCCCGCCGGTGCATTTATTCTCTTAGGTCTGTGGATTGCCCTCTACCGCGGCATCATGGCTAAAAGAGCGTAGGGAGGTAGACTATGTCAACGATTTTAACGATTCTTATATCGACCATTTTAGTTAACAACTATATTTTCGCGAAGTTCCTCGGGATCTGCCCCTTCTTGGGCGTTTCCTCCAAAACTGAAACTGCCAAGGGCATGGGCGTCGCCGTTACTTTCGTCGTCGTCATCGCATCGGCCGTAACCTGGTTACTCCAACGCTTCGTCTTAGACGCATTCGGCTTGGAATACTTACAAACCATCGTGTTCATTCTCGTTATCGCCTCCTTAGTACAATTTGTCGAAATGTTTATTAAAAAATCATCTCCCTCTTTGTACTCGGCTATGGGCGTGTTCTTACCCTTGATTACCACCAACTGTATGGTACTGGGTGTTACCGTATTGAACATTCAAAGTGAATTCAATCTTTTCGAAGCCATCATTAACGGTTTGGGTGCATCCATCGGTTTCACCCTTGCACTGCTCTTATTAAGTGCCCTTCGTGAACGCATGGAAATCATGCCGATTCCGAAACCGTTACAAGGTGTCCCGATTGCGCTGATCAGTGCCGGTTTAATGGCCATCGCCTTTATGGGATTCCAAGGATTAGTATAGGGGGCGATTCACGTGAATGCACAAAACGTTATTTATGCAGTCATTATTTTAGGCTTGATGGGGCTTATCCTCGGCGCTGTGTTGGCATTTGCCGACAAGGTCTTTGCCGTGGACATGGATCCCCGCGTGGTTAATGTATTGGACGCACTGCCCGGCGCAAACTGCGGGGCCTGCGGTTTCCCCGGTTGTGCCGGGATGGCCGATGCCATCGTAGCCGGCGACGCACCGGTTAACGGATGCGCCATCGGCGGACAAGAAGTTGCTGAAAAAGTAGCTGAGATCATGGGCCAAGCGGCCGGCGACGTTGAAAAAGAAGTTGCCGTCGTTCGCTGCCAAGGGGACTGCGACAAGTCCAAAAACAAATACGAATACAACGGCTTGGTTGACTGCCGCTTGATCGGCGACTACGCGCGCGGATCCAAGGGCTGTGCTTCCGGCTGCTTGGGCGGCGGCACCTGCGTGAGCGTCTGTGAATTCGACGCCATCCACGTCAACAACGGCATCGCTTCCGTCGACAAGGAAAAATGTGTTGCTTGTAAGAAATGTATCGAGATTTGCCCGAAAAACATTATCGGTCTCATGCCCTACAAACAACAAACCGAAGTTAAATGCTCGACCCACGATCCGGGCAAGATTGTACGCACCAATTGCTCCATCGGATGTATCGCCTGCGGTCTCTGCGAAAAGAATTGTCCGAAAGACGCCATCCACGTCGAAGACAATTTGGCAAGCATCGACTACTCGAAGTGCATTAACTGCGGTATCTGCGCATCCAAGTGCCCCACCGGCGCGATCTTCGTAGAATATCCCGAACGCGTCGAAAAGATGAAAGAAAAAGAAAAACAAAAGAAGCTTCAAGCAGCGGAAGAAAAGAAAGCCGCAGCAAAGCCTGCTGAAAAAGAAAAAGTCGTCGCCGCAGACGACAACAGCAAAGTGCAATAAGCTTTTAAGACAGTAGTGTCGGCGAATTTCGTCGGCACTATTTTTATGGAATCGAAAGCATCCGCCGTAAACGCTCTGTGAAATCGGATTCGGTAATTGGCTCGATAAGGATAAAAGAAGTGTAGGGCAAACAGGGCGATGTGCGAAAACGAATCAAGGAATCGGGCGAGAAGGGGATTTACGTGATGTTAAATAGATTTAATCGTAAATCATTTCTTCAGCAGAAAACAACCATGAAGCCTCGGAAAAATGAATCCGAGGCTTTTGCTTTTTCCCCCACCGTGCTTCTTTTTCGGCCGCTTATCTATGATATAATTAACTGTTGAAAAAGGGGGAGCCATGAATAAAACCGATGTGATTATAGCCTTTGTCATCCTCGTCGTCGCCTTGGGCCTCGGGGCGACACAGTTGATTCCGAAAAAAGAACCGGCCCACGCTTACGTGAGCGTGCAAATCGACGGCAAAGAAGTGAAAAAAATTCCCATGGACGACGCCCATAGGGGAAAGACCTACACCTTCCACGCCCACGGCGGCACGAATCAATTAATCATCGACGAAAAAGGGGCAAGGATGACGGAATCCGATTGCCCCGACGGCATTTGTCTGAAGATGGCGCCCATTAAGCGGCAGGGAGAAATGATCGTTTGTCTTCCCCACCGGATCATCGCGGAAATCAAAAGCGACGAGACGCCCACCATGGATCTATTGTTGAGGTAAGCATGGATATTCGCAAACAAGTATTTTTAGGATTAATGGTCGCCATGGCCGTGGCCATCGGCTTTATCGAAACTATGATTCCCTTGCCCGTGCCTCTACCCGGGGCGCGCCTGGGTCTTTCCAATGTGGTGATTCTAACCACCATCGTGGTCTTCGGACCGAAAGAGGGTTTCGTCGTGGCGATATTGAAAAGCGTGCTTTTGATGCTGGTCACCGGCAATGTGACAAGCTTTTTTTACAGCGGCACCGGCGCCCTTCTCTCTTCCGTGGCCATGATCGTTTCTTTAAAAACAATTAAGAGCGCCTCACTCATCGGCATCAGTTTTATCGGATCCTTCTTTCACAATATCGGCCAGATCGCCACGGCCATCGTCATGGTCCATAATATGGGCCTGTTGGCCTACTTGCCTCTCTTGCTTTTATTGGGCCTGTTTACGGGCTATTTCGTCGGCCTCGCGGCAAGCTATGCGAGCCGCCACTTAGAAAAGATCGGAGTGCGTTTATGAGTCTTGTCTTGGCGTCCTCGTCTCCCCGCAGAAAAAAGTTGTTGGAAGATGGGGGATTTACCTTTGAAATTGAAAAACCGAGCTACGACGAAAGGCATTTGCGCCTGTCGCCTGCGGAGATCTACACCATGCAGCTGGCCCTGCAAAAGGCCATGAGCGTGAAAGAAAAACGGCCGGAGGATGTCATCGTCGCCGTGGATACGGTGGTGGTGTTGGGCGATAAGATCCTAGGAAAGCCGAAGGACCGCGCCGAGGCCGAGGAAATGCTCCGGGCCATGAAGGGGCGGACGCACCGGGTGATCAGCGCCTACGCCGTTTTAGGCGATGAGAAGTACGTGGACTACGATCAGTCTTTTGTGTGCTTCGAAGATTTCACCGAGGCGCAGATGAAAGCGTATTTGGATAAAAACACCTACATGGACAAGGCCGGAGCCTATGGCGTGCAGGAAATCGACGAATTTCAAATTACGGTGGAGGGCGCCATGGATACGGTCATCGGCATGCATGTGGCGTCCATCGAAGCGCAATTAAAGGGAATGAAAGGAGCGGACCGTGAGCGATAACGGGGAAAAGAAAAAACTTTTGGACTACGATCACGCCACTTTGCCGGAAGAAAAGCTCATGACTTACGGCGCCGAGGCCCTCTCCGACAGCGAATTGTTGGCGCTTTTTCTGCGCACCGGCACCACCGGCAGAACGGCCATCGAGGTGGCGCAGGATATTATCGACAGTTTGGAGCGAAAGTCCCCGTCGCGGCAAGGGCTGAGCTCTCTTTTCACCGGTACTTACGACGATTTTCTCTCCATAAAAGGCGTCGGCAAGAGCAAGGCCGCCCGCCTCGTGGGTATGGTGGAAATGGCGCGCAGGATGCGTCGGCCCATGGGCCGTTCCGTGCCGCTTAACACGCCGAAAGCCATTGCGGATTTCGTCATGCCGGATTTAATGGGCCTTCAGCACGAAGAATTTCGCGTCATCGGCCTCAATGTAAAGAAAGAGCTGCAGTTTGTGGAGTGCATTTCCAGAGGCACCTTGGACTGCACCGTGGTGCACCCACGCGACGTCTTTCAAGGGGCCATCGGGAAGAAATGCCATTCCATCGCCTTGGTACATAATCATCCGGCGGGAAATCCCCGGCCTTCCTCGGAAGACAGGAGCCTCACCGAGCGCTTGAAGCGGGCGGGAGAGCTTTTAGGCATTCCCGTGGTGGATCACATTATCGTCGGCGATCACAGTTTTTACAGTTTTTTAGAAGATGGAGCGTTGTAGGCCATGAAGCCTTTAAAAGAATTAAAGAAAAATTGGATAAAGCGAGGGGTACTCGTCCTTTTGTTTTTGTTTTTCGGCTTCACCTCCTTCGGCGCCGATGCCCTGCGGGCCGTGGAATTTGCCGTGGCCACCGCCGCAAGCCCCGTCACCGATACTTTGGGCACGGGCCTGAATTACGTGGGGGAAGGGGCGAGCAGCCTCATTCACGTCACTTCTCTAAGTGCCGAGAACAAGCGCATGAAAAAAGAACTGACGGAACTGAAAAGAGAAAACAAAAATCTGGAAGACATCGTCAATCGCTCCACCTTTTTGTCCAACGCCTATGCCATTCGAAACAATAGAAAGCTGGGCGCCGTGGACGCGCGGGTGACGGCCAAGTCCTCGGGCATGTATTTCCACCGCTTTACCATTAACAAGGGTTCCAAGGCGGGGATTTCCGCCGGCGACACGGTCATCGCCGCCATGACTAAGGGCGACGACGCTTCGGCGGAAGGGGTCATCGGCTATGTGACCAAGGTGACGCCCTATTCCGCTCAGGTGCGCAGCATTATCGACGAGGAAAACGCCATTAGCTTCAGAAGCATTCGCACCTCCGACGGCGGGGTGCTCCGCGGAGTCAACCGACGATTGGAGGGCTATGCCTTCGATCTTTACGCGGACATCGTGGTGGGAGACACCCTCTTTACCACGGGAATCGGCGACGGCTACGCGCCGGACATGTACATCGGCACCGTCAGCGAAGTGAGCACCGATGAAGACAAAATGGTGAAGAATATTAAGGTGGACAGCGGAATTAATTTCCACAACATCTACCGGGTGTTCGTACTGGCAGGTGGGAAATGAAACGAGTAAGCTACGTGCTTTTATTTCTCACGCCCTTTATTTACATGTCGCCCTTGTTCCAAAGTTTGCCGCCGATTCTTCGCGGCTACTTGCCGGCGGCGGCGATTTTTATTTTCTTCCGCCTCGGTAAAAATCAGGCGCTGGCCTTTGCTTTTTTGTCGGCCCTTATTATGGATGCGGCCATTGCGGCGGCCATCGGGCCTTATGTGCTTTTGCACGGCCTGTTTTTTGCCGCGGCATTTTTGTGGATGCGCCTCATTCCCCATCCTTCGCCGATGGCTACGGGTGTGGCCGTAGGCGTCACGGCGGCCGTGGCGGAATTGGTCTTTTTTATTCTCCTCGTGATCTTCGGTTGGGACGTGAGCATGGCGGATTCTTCCGCATTTTTCATTGTACCTCTGTCCACGGGCATCTACGCCGCCCTCATGAGCCATTACTTCTTAAAAGATATGACGGATTACAGAGTCCTCGAAAGGGATAGCGATGCATAATTTTTGGGAAAAAGCGAAGAAATGGGATCGCTACAAGATCTTCACATCGATCATGGCCGTTCTCTTTATCTTCCTTTTGTTGCAACTCTTTCATATTACCTTGATTCAGGGCCACAAGTACCGCAAGCTCGCCGACGAGCGACGGGTAAAAGACATTGCCATTACGGCGCAGCGAGGCAAGATCCGCGACCGAAACGGCGTGGTTTTGGCGGGAAACCGGCCTGTTTTTGCCGTGCAAATTCGAAAAGACGAGCTGGATCGCTTCACTCGGGAGGAGAAAAATGACGCCTATTTGCTCCTGAGCCGCTATTTGGAAGAAGACGGGGCCGGCCATATGAAGGCCAATCCGATTCTTTTAAACAGCTTCGTTTACAAGGATTTAAACGATTACAAAAGTGGCGAAAAGCCCGCCTCCGCGGTCCTCGATGCCCTTATGGACAAGGACAAGCTCGCAGCCTTTCTCGGCGGCCGCCTGAAAAAGCCCTATCGGGGCCACTACGGCTATTCCGTCATCAATCAGCTTCTTCGTCAACGGGTGTTTCAAGAAGGGGGCATGGTCCGCGTCGGCGGACGGGTGGATTACACCGATCCGCAAAAGGCCGCCCGCTTTAAGGAACGTTACGGCCTGGCTCAGGCCACCGGTGCCGAGGAAGATTTAATCGCGTTTTTGCTGGATCACCCCATGTATGTGGAAGAAATTCTGGCCCATCCAATCGGGCGAAAGCTGGCCTATGACATCGTGAAAAGCGACGTGCCTACGGTGGGACTAAGAAGCTACGGCAACGAATACTACGACGGCTACATTCAGGCGAAAGTGCGTCTCATGGATGTGTCCAAAGACGTGAGCTGGTCTTCGACCGCGGCTGAGGATTTAATCGCCGTATTAAAGGAGCGGGATCCGGAAAAATTCCTCCTCTCCGACGAAAAGGTCTTAAATGATTGTGTGGATTTCGCCGTAAAAAAAGGCGCGGACCTGGAGGTAACGAAGCAAAACGACAAGACCGTGGTAGTGGATAAAAAGGGCAATTTAGCCAACGAACAATTGGTGAAGTTGATCACCGCCAAGAAGTATCGAAAAGATTTCGCCGCCCTCGATGGCATGGCCGAGGCTGTACAGGGCTACTTAATCGACGAGGGCATGGCCACGGGCATTTCCGTCAGCGGGGAGGAGCCCGCCTACACCCAGCTAAACAACGCCATCGACCTGGCGAAGGGGGCGGGGCTTAAGGGCGCCGCCTCGTCGAAAGAAATCTTCGAGGCGCGTCGCGACCGCTTCGACATCGACAAGACCCTGAGCCCCTACGAAGTTTTCGGCATTTTAAATGTCTACGACGCCATCGGCAGCCAGGGCAGCTACGCCTACATGCCCATTAATTACGCCTACGAAATTCAAGACGAAACCGTGGCGAAAATCGAAGAGAAGCTTTCTAATCGCTCGGGAATTCACATTTCCGTGGAGCCCATTCGCTATTATCCCGAGGGGAATCTAGGCGCCCACGTGTTGGGCTACATCGGAAACATCGCCCAAGACAAGGAAATCGAGAAGTACATTAAAAAGGGCGGCTACAATCGCAACGATCTCATCGGAAAGACCGGCATGGAGCAGGTATTCGAAGACAGGCTCAAGGGCACCGACGGCAGAAAAACCGTCTCCGTGGATTCTTCGGGAAACACCACCGGTGTGATCCGCGAAGTGAAGCCCGAGCCGGGGGGCGACGTGCGCCTGAGCATCGACATCGAGCTGCAAAAAAAGGCGGAGGAAAGCTTGGCCTCGACGCTTCAACAAATTCGCACCGCCACGCCCTATGTGTCCCCCTGGGGCACTTTCCAATACCTGACCAGTCGGGAAAAAGGCACGGCTTTTAAAAACGCCCAATCCGGCGCCGTGGTAGTCACCGACGTGCACACAGGGGAAGTATTGGCCCTGGCCAATTACCCATCCTACGACCCGAATCTCTTCGCCAAGGGGATCAATCCCTCGGCTTGGGAAAGCCTAAAGCCGAAAGAAGAAGACAATCAACTGGCCCCGCGGCCTTTGTATAATATCGCCATGCAATCGGCGATTCAGCCGGGGAGTATTTTTAAAATGGTAACGGGCTCCGTGGCTCTGGAAAAGGGTCTGGATCCGGACATGGAAATTCCCGACGGCGGCTATGTGGACATCGGCGGCAGGACCTTCGGCTGTTGGCTCTGGAATCAAAACCGACAGGTGCACGGCAACGAGACCCTGGCCTACGCCTTAAGGGATTCCTGTAACTATTACTTTTACTCATTGGGTCTCGGCAAAGATCAACGACGAAACGTGGATCTGGGCATTCAAGTGAAGCCCGATGAAATCGCAGCCATGGCCAAACGCTACGGCTTAGGGGATCGAACGGGCCTGGAAATCGCCATTCCGAGAGAAAGCAAAGGTACCATTCCCGATCCCGAGTCGAAGAAAAAAACATTGAAGGCCCTGTTGCGTCGCCACTTAAACGAAAATCGCTCCGTCTACATGGCGGACATACATTCCGACAAGGAACGGGACAAAGCGGTGGATGCCATTGTCAATTCCCTGGACGACGAAACGCCCATGACCCGCGACGAGGTCTACACCTTCTTAAAAGATTTGCATGTGGACGGAGAGAAGAAGGGCAAGGGTCAGCGGGTGTCTTTGGCCGATCTCTTAAAATACACCTACATCGACCAATCCAAATGGACCATGGCGGATACCATGAACGTGGTCATCGGCCAGGGCTCCAACGCCTACACGCCGGTTGAAATGGCCCGCTACGCCATGGCACTGGCCAACGGCGGCGACCTGTATCCCCTCACCTTGCTGACTGGGAAAGACCACAAGAAGGACGCGGTGAAATCCGTGGGCTTAAAGCCGAAGTACTACAAGGATCTGCGCGAGGGCATGAAGCTCGTGGCCCTGTCGGGTCTGAACGCAAATTTATTTGAAAAGTTTCCCGTGGAAGTGGCCATGAAGACGGGGAGCGCCGAGCGGGCCGGGGTGAATCCCTACACCAAGGAAAGCTACGACGCCTTCGCCTGGCAAGTAGGCTACGCGCCGGCGGAGGATCCCGAGATCGCCGTTACCGTCGTCTTGTTCCAAGGGGGCAACGGCGCCAACTGCGGGCCCATTATGCAACAAGTATTGGCCCAGTATTTCGGCTTCTACAAAGAAATCAAAGATGAAACCCTCCCGACGGAAACGGGATTGGAAACGGAGTAAGTATGATCACTGTCATTATTTCAACGGTTGGCGGCTGCGGCACGAGCACCATGGCTCGGGATTTCGCCAAAGAGGCGAAGGGCCTTTTAATCGAGGCTTCCAACCGCACCCGTGTGCAGGATTTGTTTTTAGACGAGGCAACCGACGCCATTGAAGACTACATGGATTTTCTTCGGGGAAAGCCCCTTTGCGACGTGGTGATCCAAGGGGACGGCTACGACTTCATTCAGGGGAATATTTTTCACGATCTGGAAGAAATCGACGACGATGATTTTTTCAAGGCGGTAGATAATTTCGGTGACGACGATGTCTTCGTGGACCTGTCCCGTTACAGAGAGAAAGATCTTCTGAATTGGGCCAAGGTCGCCGACGTGATCTACTGCGTCGTGGTCAATCGTCCGGGCTCGATTCGCAATCTGGACCGCATCCGATTTATCTTGAGAAGGAACAAATGCCCCGCCAAGGTGGTAGTAGTATTGAATCGTTTAAAACCCGGAGACAGAGAAGCGATGGAAGGCATCGAAAACCTGTATCTCGACGACGCCCTTTATTTTAACGAAGTGCAAAAGCCTTCCTTTTCCCTGAAAGGCGGAAGGGCTGATGGTGGGGAGAAGAAGTCCTTCTGGTCCTTTCTTAAAGGCCGCTAGAGACGATTTTTAGAAAGAGGTTTCCATGATAGACGCGCAACGACTGGAAAAATGTTTAAAAAAAGTGGAGAAGCCCGCCCGCTACATCGGCGGCGAATTAAATAGTGTGGTGAAAGAAGAGGCGGCCCTTCGCTTTTGCTTCTGCTTTCCCGACGTGTACGAAGTGGGCATGAGCCATTTGGGCATGCAGATTTTGTATTTCGCCATGAACGAGACGGACTACGCCTGCGAGCGCGCCTTCGCTCCCTGGCCGGACATGGCGGAGGCCATGAAAAACGAAGCCATTCCCCTTTACAGCCTGGAGACGAAGAGGCCCCTTTCGGAATTTGACGTGGTGGGCTTTACCCTGCAATACGAAATGAGCTACACCAACATTCTCTATATGTTGGATCTCGGGCAGATCACCCTCCTTGCAAATGAGCGCGGGGAAGAAGAACCCTTCGTCATGGCCGGCGGGCCCTGTGCCACGACGCCGGAGCCCTTGGCGGATTTTATGGACTGCTTTTTAATCGGCGAAGGGGAGCATTTAAATATTCAGGTCATGGACAAGGTCAAAGAGGGAAGAGACGCGGGCCTTTCCAGGAAAGAAATTCTCCGCTCCCTGGCTACCATCGAAGGGGTCTACGTTCCCTCCCTTTACGAAGTAACCTACAACGAAGACGGCACAATAAAAAACCACGCGCCCACGGCGGCCGAAGCGAAGCCCTTGATCAAGCGGGTGCGCCTCCACGACATGAACGCCACCTTCCAACTGGATCGGCAAATCGTGCCCTTTTTGGAGACGGTGCACGACCGGGCGGTCATCGAATTGTTCCGCGGCTGCACCCAGGGCTGTCGCTTCTGTCAGGCGGGGATGATGTATCGGCCCATTCGCGAGCGAAGCGTGGACACCTTAACGGACATGGCCGAATCCATTTTAAAAAATACGGGCTACGACGAAATTTCTCTCACGTCCCTTTCCTCCTGCGACTACACCCACCTCATGCCCTTGGTGCAGGAGCTGAGTTACACCTATGAGGAAAAAAACGTGGGGATCAGCCTGCCCTCCCTGCGCCTGGACAGCTTTATCGTGGACGTATTGAAAGAAATCGAGAAAGTGCGCAAAAGCGGGCTCACCTTTGCCCCGGAGGCGGGGAGTCAGCGCATGCGGGATGTAATCAACAAAAACGTTACGGAAGAGGACTTGATGCGTGTCGTAAACGCCGTCTTTAAGGAAGGCTGGAGTCGAATCAAACTCTACTTTATGATCGGCCTACCCGGCGAAACCATGGAGGACGTCTTGGGCATCGCCCACTTGGCCTACAAGGTGAAGGACGCCTTCTTTAATCGACCGAAAGAAGAAATTCAGGGGAATTTCCGCGTCACCGCCTCCGCCTCCTGCTTCGTGCCCAAAGGCTTTACGCCCTTTCAGTGGGAAAGGCAGGACACCATCGACGAATTTTTCGAAAAGATCCACGCCGTGAAAGGGGCGGTGCGGGATCCGAAAGTGAAATTTCAATACCACGAGCCCTACCTTTCTCGCATGGAAGGGATCCTGGCCCGAGGCGACCGGCGCGTGGGCAAACTCATCTTGCGGGCCTACGAAAACGGCCAAATCTTTGACGGCTGGAGCGAATTTTTCCGCTACGATGTGTGGGTCAAGTCCATGGAGGAGGCGGGCATCGACGGCGACTTTTACGCCAATCGTCTGCGGGAGAAGGACGAAATCCTTCCCTGGGACTTCATCGACATCGGCGTGAAGAAAGCCTATTTGTGGAACGAGTACGAAAAATCCAAGGCGGCGCTGACCACGCCGGATTGCCGCAAAAAATGCAACGGTTGCGGCATCGAAAATTGCGAAATGTGGGGTGAATTTCATGCAACTGCGCATGGCATTTAAAAAGACGGGCATGATTAAATTCATTTCCCATTTGGACACGATCCGCCTCTTCAATCGGGCTATTCAACGGGCCGACGTGCCCATCCTCTGGTCCGAGGGCTTTAATCCTCATCAAAAGCTGTCCATCGCCCAGCCCTTGAGTGTGGGCATGGAGAGCGAATTCGAGGTCATGGATCTGGAAGTGGAAGACGGCGCCGATCCCGAAAAGATTAAAGCCATGCTCAATGAAGCCTTGCCCGAGGGCATGGAGATCATCGAAGCCACGGCAGATTTCGACCCGAAATCGGTGTTTGAGCGCATCGCCAAGACCCAATACCGCTTTTTCTTTCCCGCGGCCCATTACGGCAGCGCGGATGAACTGAAAAAAATGGCGGAGGATGCCATGGAACAAGACGAAATCCTCGTTCGTCGGCGGAAGAAAAAAGGCAAGAAGCGCATCGTCGTGGAAGAAGACATAAAAGACGGCATCTTTTCTTTGGAATGGAAAGAAGAGGCATCCGGAACCTCCCTTTACGCCGTCTTGCGTGCGGGGGCCAACGGCAATCTGCGGCCTGACCGCTTTTTAATGGGCCTGTTCGAATCCCGCGGCGTGGATATCGACTACATTCAAATTCGTCGGATCAAAAGTTGGGACGGTGACGATCATGAAGTACGGCTCTAACAACTATTTGTTTGCTGACGGAGAAGAACCGAAGATCATGGGCCTTATTTCAGAAGGCGAGATACGGGCGATTCATCTCCTGTCCAATCCCTCCCAGGTGGGAAATATTTACCGGGGCTACGTGAAAAATGTCTTGCCCGCCATGGACTGCGCCTTTGTGGATTTCGGGGAAGACGAAAACGGGTACCTGCCCATGAAAAACGTCTATCCCAAAGCGTACCGGGAAAAAATTAAAGGTGGCGACTCCATTATCGTGGAAGTAAAAAAGTCACCCTTGGATCAAAAACGGGCCGTGCTTTCCATGGACTACAGCCTTCGCGGCGAAAACATCGTCCTCTTGCCGAAATCCTCGGGGATTCGCATTTCCAAGCGCATCGACGACGGAGAGATAAGAAAGCGCCTCACGGATTGGGCCCATGGACTGAATGCCTCGGCGGGCATGATTATTCGCACGGAAGCCGCATCTTGTCAGCCGGCCCACATGGCTATGGAATACGAACACTTGCGGCAATTAATGGAAAAAATCGAAGGCTCCGTCAACTTTCTTCCGAAGAGCCAACTTCTTTTGACGCAGGACCGGGGCATGGACGTGCTCAATCGCCACAGAGACCTTCCCATGGTGGTCAACGACAAAAAGTTGATTGACCGCCTGCCGAATTACTTAAACTGCGTCGTGGACCCGTCCTTCAGCATTCGCTCCACGGCCAAGTGGCGCAGCCAGTGGAATTCCATTTTTCAAAAGACCCTGCCCCTTCCCTCCGGCGGCAATGTGGTCATGGATGCCGCGGAAGGCGCCTATGTAGCGGATGTGAATATGGCGGCGGTGAAAAAGAAGGGTTCCTTCGACGCCATGCGCATGAAAGTGAACAGGGAAGCGGCAAAAGAGATCGCCAAACAGATTCATCTCAGAAATCTGAGCGGCATGATCGTGGTGGATTTCGTCCATGGCATGAGCGAAGCGCAAATGGAAGATCTCACGACGTTTATGAAAGAAGCTCTGTCGGAAGATGCCATGATTACCACGGTCTACGGCTTCAGCGCCATGGGCCTTTTCGAAATCGCCCGGGAGCGAAAAGAACTGCCCTTTGAGCAACAGCTTCAAGTTGCGGAAGAAAGGCACAGGGAAGCCGTAAAAAATAAATTAAAACGAGATAAAGAATTGTAATTCACTACCATATGTGGTAATATACTCTGATGTAACCGCACCTTATAGGTAAAAAGCATAGCACCTATCGGGGCGAGTCTTGTAAAGAGGAGGTGCTACAATGTACGCAGTTATTGAAACCGGCGGAAAGCAATACACCGTTCGCGAAGGCGACTTGGTGAAAGTAGAAAAGCTCGATGCCAACGAAGGAGATGCCGTCACTTTTGACAAGGTGCTTCTCGTCGCAAAAGACGGCAGTGTGAATGTAGGTAAGCCCTACGTCGCCGATGCCAAAGTCGAAGCGAAAGTTTTAAAACAAGCCAAAGACAAAAAGGTTATTGTTTATAAATTCAAAGCGAAGAAAAACGAACGCATTAAGCGTGGCCATCGTCAACCGTATACACTGGTAGAAATCGGATCCTTGGCGTAATGACAACGGTCACTCTATTTGTCCGCCGCGGAAAAATCCTCGGATTTTCGGCGAACAATCACGCGGGAGAGGGAGACGAGGTAGGCGAAATCGTCTGTCACGGCGTCAGTGCCCTCACCTTGACCTGTGTTTTATCCATGGAAGATTTGCTTTCTATCGACGAAGACACCATGGCCTTCGAACAGTCGGAAGCTTATGTCAGCATCCGCCTGCCGGAGGAGGTTGTGTCCCATGAAACGGAGCTTTTGTTTCGTTCTATGGTCGTAGGCTTAAATGCCATCGAAGGTGCATACGAAAATTACATTAAAATAGAGACTCAGGAGGTTTAGATGATTCTGTTTACACTTGAACTCTTCTCTTCGAAGAAGGGAATGGGTAGTTCTAAAAACGGTCGCGACTCCGAATCGAAACGTCTCGGCGTGAAGAGAGGCGACGGTCAACACGTATTAGCCGGCAACATTCTCGTACGCCAAAGAGGCACGAAGATTCATCCCGGGTTAAACGTAGGAATCGGTAGCGACGACACATTGTTCGCCACCGCCGACGGACGCGTTTCCTTTGAAAGTCGTGGAAAAAAGAAAAAAGTAGTTAACGTTCTTCCCGTAGAAGAATTAGCATAAGAGAAACCGCAGAGAAATCTGCGGTTTATTTTTTCTTATACAGAGTTTAGACATGGGAGATCTTTTCATAAAACGGACTGTGATATAATACCAATCATACTGGGGGTGTGAGATGTTTGTCGATTTATGTACCATTACGGTAAAAGCCGGCAATGGCGGCGACGGCGCCGTGGCTTGGCGCAGAGAAAAGTACGTTCCCGCCGGGGGACCGGCCGGCGGCGACGGCGGGCGCGGCGGAAGTGTCGTGCTCTTTGCCGATGAGAATATGCGGACGCTCATGGATTTTCGCTACAAGCGCGTGTACAAGGCGGAAAATGGACAAAACGGCCGCAGCAAAAAACAATTCGGCGCCGATGCCGAAGACATTATTTTAAATGTTCCCGTGGGCACCTTGGTGCGGGACGAAAAGACGAATAAAATCATCGTCGACATGAAGGAAGCGGGCCAACGCTTCGTCATCGCCCAAGGGGGCGGCGGCGGCAAGGGCAACGCCCGCTATACGACCAGCACCCGTCAGGCCCCGACCTTTGCGCAAATGGGCTTTAAAGGCCAGGAGCGAACCATCGTTTTGGAACTGAAGCTTCTCGCCGACGTGGGCCTGGTGGGCTTTCCCAATGTGGGCAAATCCACCTTGCTTTCCGTGATTTCAAGTGCGAAGCCGAAAATCGCCAATTACGAATTTACGACGCTCTCGCCGAATTTAGGCGTGGTCTACTTGGGCCCGGGGAAGAGCTTCGTGTGTGCGGACATTCCGGGACTCATCGAAGGGGCCTCGGAAGGCGTGGGCCTGGGCCACGACTTTTTGCGCCACGTGGAGCGCAGCGGCGTGTTGATTCACGTTTTGGACGGAAGCGGCGCCTACTATCGGGATCCTCTGGAGGATTTCGAGGCCATTAATCGGGAGCTTGAAGGGTACAACATCGCCTTAAAAGACAAGGCACAAATCGTCTTTATCAATAAAATGGACCTGCCCGAGGCACAGGAGAGAGAACCTGCGCTCAGGGAGGAATTGGAAGGGCGCGGCTACACCGTCTTTTCCGGATCCGCCGCCACCACCAAAGACATTCAGCCCATGCTCTTTAAAGTCTATGAGGTGCTTCAAAACACGGACATCGAATACGACAGCTTGGACGAAGAATACTATGTGGAAGAAGAAGAGCGGGAACCGGGCATTTCGGTGAGAAAAGAAAACGGCCGCTACATCGTGGACGGGCCGTACATCGAGCGCCTCTTGGGCTCCACCTTCTTCGACGACCGGGATTCCCTGCGGTATTTCCAAGAAAACCTCAGGAAAAACGGCGTCATCGACAAGCTTCGTGAGCTGGGCATAGAAGAAGGTGAGTCCGTTTTTATTGCGGATTATGAATTTGAATTTTTCGAGTAGGGAGTTTATGATTACAGGAAAACAACGGGCGCAGCTGAAGCGCCTTTCACACGGCATGAAGCCGTTGATGCAAATCGGAAAAAACGGCATTACGCCAGGTGTGATCGAGCAGATCGATCAATTGCTGGAAGACCACGAGTTGGTGAAAATCGCCCTCTTGCAAAATACGGCGGTGGATTTAAATGAAGCGGCAGCGGTACTTACCGAGGCCTTACATGCGGAATTCGTTCAGGGCATCGGCAGCAAGCTCACCCTCTACCGCCCCGCCAAAGATGACCCCGTGATCGTTCTGGAGTAAGTATGAAAATCGGGATCATGGGCGGCTCCTTTAATCCCATCCACATGGGCCACTTAATGATGAGCGAGTACATGCGGGCCCATTTGGGCTTAAACAAGGTCTTGTTTATTCCTACGGGCAACGCCCCCCACAAGCGGGACTACTCCGTTACCGCCAAGGAGCGCCTGAAAATGGTGGATCTCGCCGTGGCGGGGAATTACTATTTCGAAACGTCGGATCTGGAAGTGACAAAGACAACCACTACCTATTCCGTGGACACCCTCTTGGCGCTGAAGGCAATTTATCCGGATGCGGAATTCTACTTCTTTTTGGGATCCGATATTTTACAGGATTTAAAGACCTGGAAGCGCTTCGGCGACCTGGCGGGGCTGACGCAATTCGCCGTGGCCGTGCGCCCGGGGGACGGGGCCATTACAAAAGAGGCCATTCGCGAAGAGATTCGTTACCTGAAGACGACCTATAACGCCAATGTGGTATTAATCGACACGCCCCTCTTGGAGATATCGTCCACAACGTTGAGAAATCGCATACGCCAAGGCAAGTCGGTAAAGTATTTTATTCCCGACAATGTCATGGCCTACATTAGGAAAAAGAGGTTTTACATCTATTGAAAGCGCCTGCATTTGATCAAATCGTCGATGCCATCGGCGAAAAACGCTACAAGCATATTCTTCGCGTCACGGAAACGGCGGAAAAGCTCGCGAAAATTCACGGCGTGGACGTGGAAAAGGCCCGCACCGCAGCTTTGTTTCACGACATTTGCAAATACAAAGACAATGCGCGTTTGTGGAAAGAGGCCGAGCGCCTGAACGTAAAGGATCTGGATAGCTTTAAAGCCTTTCCTCAAGTGCTCCACGCCTACGTGGCGGCGGAGGCGGCGCGAGTCGACTACGGCATCGAAGATGAAGAAATCCTTCGGGCCATTCGCTACCACACCACGGGCACGGAGAACATGTCGCCGGTGGAAGAGGTGGTGTTTTTGGCTGATTACCTGGAGCCCATGCGAAATTTCGACGGCGTAGACGACCTGCGAAAAAAAGCCGAGGCCGATCTTAAAGAAGCCATGGCCGCGTCCTTGCAGGGCAATTTACTTTTTCTCATTAAGCAAGGCACCGCCGTCCATTTAGACACCGTCCGCTGTTACAATGATTACATGGAGAAATGAAGATGAAGAGTTTCTTTCGAGGATTTTTCCTCACGCTGCTGATCGTCTTTGTCGGCGTCCTCGCCCTGAATTTTTACACCAGCATGGGCGACGATTCCGAGGCGAAGACCTGGATCAGCGATTTAAAAAACAGCAACGAAAAATTCCAGGTTCTCTTAATCGGCGTGGACAGTTTGAATTCGAAGAAGGCGGAAAATACACGAAGCGACGTGATGATGGTCTTGGACGTGGACGGGGAGAAGAAGTCGGCGTCGTTGATTTCTCTGCCTCGGGACTCCCGGGTAAAAATCGAGGATCACGGCAAGACGAAATTAAATCACGCCTACGCCTACGGCAAGGCCGACCTGGCCCTTAAAACCGTCAATGAAAACTTTGATTTGAACATTCCCTATTACATCGTCGTGGACTACGCCTTCGTCAAAGACGTGGTGGACATCGTGGACGGCGTCGACGTCTACGTGCCCATGGACATGGACTACGAAGATCCCTCGGCGGATCCGCCCCTTTCCATTCATCTGAAAGAAGGCCGGCAACATTTAAACGGCGATCAGGCCATGCAATTTCTGCGTTTCAGAAAAGGCTATAAAAACGCCGACCTGGATCGCGTGAAGGCGCAACAGGCTTTTATGTCCGCCTTTATACAAAAGGTGAAAAGCTCCAAAGGCGTACTCCACGCGCCGTCTCTTCTGGTAAGCTACATGGACAACACGACGAGCAATATGCCCATGTCGAAGGTGTCCCGCATGGGGCTGACCATGGTCTCCATCGGCGAGGAAAATCTCCAAACGGCGACGATCCCCGGCACGGCGGATATGATTGGCGGCCTGAGCTACTACATCGTGGATTTCGACGGCACGGATCAATTATTCTACAAGATGAACGTAAAGCAGAAGTAATAGGGTACGAATAGAACAAGGAGGTAATTATGAGCAAAGACAATATTCAAGCCATGTTAGATATTATCGAAAAAAGCGCCGATGCCAGAGGCGGTGCGGATATTCAAACCCTGGATATTCGGGACATGACGGCCATCGCCGATTACTTTGTCATTATTAGTGGCGGCTCGACACCTCAATTAAACGCCATCGCCGAAGAAGTGGAAGACAAAATGGCCGAGGCGGGCTACCACACCTACCATCACGAAGGCAACGGCCAGTCCCGCTGGATTATTTTGGATTACGGCGACGTGATCGTGCATATTTTCCACCGGGATATGCGTGAATTCTACAATTTGGAACGCTTGTGGAGCAAAGACAATCGAAAAAGTGAGGAAGAGCAATGAAAATGATTCAAACGGACAAGACCGTGGCGGCCATCGGCCCCTATTCCCAAGCCGTAGAAGACGGCGGCGTCGTGTACTTATCGGGCCAAATTCCCGTGGATCCGAAAACCGGAGAAGTCAAAACCGATATTAAAGAAGCTACCCGCCAATGCCTTACGAATGTAAAGAATCTTCTCGAAGCGTCTGGTTCCGATTTAAACCACGTCATGAAGGTGAATCTCTTTATTTTGGACATGGGCCAATTCGCCGATATCAACGAAGTGTATGGAGAATTTTTCACGGATCACAAGCCGGCCCGCAGTTGCGTCGCCGTCACCGCCCTTCCGAAAAACGTGGTCATCGAAGCCGAAGCCATTGCGCGCGTAAAGTAACGCCCACGGAGATCTTATGAAGCTCACCGATCGGGAAAAGGTGCTGGCCTTTGTTTTCCTCTGCTTGCTGGTCCTCACCGTGTCCTATTACCATTTTCGCCTGAAGGCGGAGGGGACCGATGAACCGTCCTTCGTCATTGAAAGTGACGAAGTTTCCCGGGCCAATTTTAAGAAAGAGGCGGCCCCTGCTGCGGAAGAAGGCATCGGCTCCGCCATCTACGTGGACATCGGCGGCGCCGTAAAAAATCCGGGCCTTTACGAACTGGAAAAAGGCGCCCGAGTAAAAGACGGCATCACGGCGGCGGGCGGCATCGTGGGAAATGCCGACACCTCGCAAATTAATCTGGCGAAAAAGCTCAATGACGAGGAAAAACTTTACATCCCTAAAGTCGGCGAACAAGCTCCGGCCGTTTCTGCGCCCGGGGCATCTCCCGCCGCAAAAGGACCGGTGAGCATACAAAACGGTTCGAAAGAGGACCTGATGACCTTACCCGGCGTCGGCGAAAAAACCGCCGATAAAATTATCGAATACCGCACGGCCCATCCATTTACCGCCGTGGAGGATTTAAAAGAAGTGCCGGGCATCGGCGACAAGACCTTTGAAAGCTTAAAAAATAATATTCAACTTTAAAACTGACCGACGGGGTCAGTTTTTTGCTAGTTTCCAGGAGCGTGTCATGAGTCAGGTAGCCATACGAGAAAAATTAAAGACCTTGCCCGACGATCCCGGCGTCTACTTAATGAAGAACAAACTGGATCAGATTATTTACGTGGGAAAGGCGAAAAATTTAAAAAAACGGGTGCGGCAGTACTTCGGGTCCTACGGGAAAAAAGACAAGAAAGTGCGAAGCATGGTCGCCCACATCGAAGACTTCGAATACATCATCGTCTCAAGCGAATTGGAATCCTTGATTCTGGAATCCAATTTAATCAAAGAATACTTGCCCAAGTACAATATCTTGCTTCGCGACGACAAGCAATACCCCTACATTAAAGTAACCAACGAGCCCTTTCCCCGGCTCATGAAGACGCGGCGCATTCTTAAAGACGGCGCCCGCTACTACGGTCCCTTTCCCGACGTCTTGGCGGTAAATTCCGCCATCGACATTCTCCACGAGCGCTTTCCCTTAAGAAACTGCAAGCTGGATCTGTCCAAGCCCAATCCCGTGGTGCGACCCTGTTTAAACTACCACATTCATCGCTGCGCCGGCCCCTGCATCGGCGCCGTATCCGCCGACGATTACACCGGCTACATTTCAGGCATCGAGGATTTTCTCGACGGCAAGAAAGTGCCTTTTATCGACGAATTGGAAGAGGAGATGAAAGCGGCAAGCAGGGCCCTGGAATTTGAAAAGGCGGCGGCCATTCGGGACAAGCTTCAGGCCCTCGATACCTTGACGGAAAAGCAGCGCATTACGGCGGCGGGAAAAGACGACGAATTCGACGTCATTGGCCTCGCGGCACAGGGACGGGACGTGTGCATCCAAATTTTCTTCTTCCGCCGGGGAAAAAACATGGGCCGGGAACATTTCTTTATGGAAAATCCCTACGGCGACAGCCCGGGGCAACTTTTAAAAGCCTTTATCACCCAGTTTTACCACGGCACCGCCTACATTCCCGGCAAGCTCTACGTTCACGAATACTTCGACGAGCGGGAATTAATCGAGGCCATGCTCACGGAGAAAAAAGGCGCCAATGTCCATGTGGTGGTGCCGAAAATCGGCGAGAAGAAGCAGATCATGACCATGGTCAGAAAAAACGCCATCGACATGTTGGACAAGCATTCCGATCAAATGCGCACGAAACAAAAAACCGTGGAGAATACACTGGAAGCATTGCAGGAAGCCTTGGGTATGGAAGGCGTCCTTCAGCGCATCGAAGCCTACGATATCTCCAATATTTCCGGCGTGGAATCCGTGGGTTCCATGGTGGTTTTTGAAGACGGCTTGCCTAAGAAGACGGATTATCGCCGTTTTCGCATAAAAGACGTGGTGGGGCCCGACGATTACGCATCCTTACGGGAAGTGCTCACCCGCCGCTTTAAGCGGGGCCTGAGAGAAAAGGCCGGCCTCGGGGAGAGCAAAGGCTTCGCGAAATTCCCCGATCTGATCTTTATGGACGGAGGAAAGGGGCAGGTGACCCAGGCCCTAAGCGTCTTGGAAGAATTGAATTTAGACATTCCCGTGGCGGGCCTCGTCAAAGACGACTTTCACAAGACCCGGGGCATTTACTTCAATAAAGAAGAGATTCGCGTGGCAAAAAATTCCCCGATTTATCGCCTCACCTACCAAATTCAAGAAGAAGCCCACCGCTTCGCCATTACCTATCATAGGAGCCTGCGGTCCAAGTCGAGCTTTCAGTCGGAGCTGGACGTAATCCCGGGCATCGGGCCCAAGCGCAAACAGGCCCTGATGCAGGCCTTTCAATCCCTTTCGAAAATAAAAGCCGCCGATGTGGAGAGCCTCGCGTCGGTGGACGGCATGACGAAAGCTGCGGCACAATCCCTGTACGACCACTTTCACGGAGGTAAAGATGAGCAATAAAAAACAAAGCGTCAGCGTGCAACAGCTGATCGCAGACAACGACTACGAAGTCATTCAACTGGCGGACAATACCCGCACCGTCCGCCTGTATTCCTCGGAATGCAATCGACCCGGCCTGCAACTCTGCGGCTTCTACACGAAATTTGTCGCCGATCGCATTCAGGTCATCGGCGGCGCCGAGTGGTGCTATTTAAAAGGCTTGGATCCGAAAGTGCGGGATTTGCGACTGAAGACCTTCTTCGAACACAAGATCACCGTGCTGATCATCACCAAAAACCAAGAAGTCTTCCCGGAAATGCTGACCTACGCCGGCAAAAACAACTGCACCATTTTGCGCACCGCCGACTCCACGAGCATCGCCCTTTACAAAATCATCACCTATATGCAGCGGGCTCTGGCTCCCTCCATTCGAAAACACGGCATTCTCCTCGACATCTACGGCGTGGGCGTGTTAATCACCGGCGAAAGCGGCATCGGCAAGTCGGAAACCGCCCTGGATCTCATCGTCAGCGGCCACAAACTCATCGCCGACGACTCCGTCCTCATCCGCATGTTGGACAATCGCCTCATCGGCACCTCGCCGAAAATCACCCGCCACTTTATGGAAATCCGGGGCATCGGCATCATCGACGTGGAGCGCCTCTTTGGTATCGGTTGCATCATGGAGGAAAAAGAAGTGGAACTAGTTATCGAACTGACCCAATGGGATGATTTCGCCGATTATAACCGATTGGGTATGGAAGACGATAAAATTGAAATCTTGGGAAAATCCGTGCCCAAGATCGAAATCCCCATGCGCACCGGCCGCAACACATCCATGATTATCGAAATCGCAACGAGGAACTTCAAACAGAAAGAAATGGGCTACAATGCGGCGGAAGCACTGAATCAAAGGGTGTTGGATTCCATCGAAAAAAATAAACTCAACCATTAAAAAATTATTGCGCCGGCAACAACATTTAGCGAAAAACTAATTGTTTGTTTTTTAACATATCGAAATATTGAATACTTCGGTCAACGACTTGAATTTCAATTTATGACTGATATAATTGAGTCATAGGAAAATGTTGTTAAATTAGGAGGTTCAAATGGCAAAGACGATGAAAACAATGGACGGGAACACAGCGGCCGCGCACGTGGCTTATGCGTTCTCTGACCTGGCGTGCATCTACCCGATCACGCCCTCATCCCCGATGGCAGAACATATTGATGCCTGGGCAAGCAATCACAGAAAGAATATTTTCGGCAACGAAGTATCTGTAAAGGAAATGCAATCCGAAGCCGGCGCAGCAGGTGCCGTACACGGTGCACTTCAAGCAGGTGCCTTGACCACGACCTACACCGCATCTCAAGGTCTTCTCCTGATGCTCCCGAACATGTACAAGATTGCAGGGGAATTGCTTCCCGGCGTATTCCACGTTGCAGCTCGTGCATTAGCCAGCCACGCGCTGAGCATTTTCGGTGACCACCAAGACGTTATGGCTGCTCGCGCATCCGGTTTCGCATTACTTGCATCCGGTTCCGTACAAGAAGCCATGGACTTAGCCGGCGTTGCTCACTTGTCCGCAATCAAAGGCCGCGTCCCCTTCGTTCACTTCTTCGACGGTTTCCGTACGTCCCACGAAATCCAAAAAATCGAAGTGCTCGAATACGACGACTTGGCAAAACTCGTCGACATGGACGCAGTCAATGCATTCAGAGCACGTGCTTTGGCTCCCCAAGATCCCGAAGTACGCGGTACGGCACAAAACCCCGACATTTACTTCCAAGAAGTAGAAGCTTCCAACCACTTCTACACGGACATCATCGGTATTACGGAAGATTACATGAAACAAATCTCCGAATTAACCGGCAGAAACTACGGACTGTTTAACTACTACGGCGATGAAAACGCAGAAGACGTCATCGTAGCAATGGGTTCCGTCACCGAAACCATTGAAGAAGTTGTCGACTACTTAAATGCAAAGGGCGAAAAAGTCGGTGTACTGAAAGTTCACCTCTATCGTCCCTTCTCCAAGAAACACTTCCTCGACATCATGCCGAAGAGCGTCAAGAGAGTGGCTGTCTTAGATCGCACCAAGGAAAAAGGCGCAATGGCTGAACCCTTAATGCTCGATGTTAAAGACATGTACTATGACCGCGACGATCGCCCGGTTATCATCGGCGGCCGCTACGGCTTAGGCAGCAAGGACACCACCCCGTCTCAAATCCTCGCAGTTTACAAGAACCTGCGTGCTAGCGAACCGAAAGAAGGTTTCACCATCGGTATCGTTGACGACGTCACCAACTTATCCTTGGATGTCGACGAATTTATCGAAACCGAACCGGAAGGAACCATCGGTTGCAAATTCTGGGGCTTCGGTTCTGACGGTACCGTCGGTGCAAACAAGAGCGCCATCAAGATCATCGGCGACGGCACCGATATGTACGCACAAGGTTACTTCGACTATGACTCGAAGAAATCCGGTGGCGTTACCATGTCTCACTTACGTTTCGGTAACAACAAGATTACGTCCACGTACCTGTTGACTTCCGCAAACTTCATCTCCTGCTCCAAGCAATCCTACGTACACCAATACGACCTGCTTCGCGGCATCAAAAAAGGCGGTACCTTCTTATTGAACACCACCTGGGATGAAGCTGAATTGGAAGAAAATCTTCCCGCAAGCTTAAAACGTTCCATTGCTGAAAATGAGGTAGATTTCTACATCATCAACGCAACCAAGATCGCAGGCGAAGTCGGCTTGGGCAACCGTACCAACATGGTTATGCAAGCAGCATTCTTCAAACTTTCCGAAGTACTTCCCGAAGATGTTGCCGCAGAAAAATTAAAAGAAGCCATCGTCAAAGACTACGGCCACAAGGGCGAAGACATCGTCAACATGAACTACGCTGCCGTTGATGCAGGTATGAACGCTGCGCACAAAGTAGATTATCCGAAGGAATGGGCAAGCTTAAGCGAAACCGAATCCCACGAAATCGAAGGTGCACCGGCATTCATTAACGACATCCTCGTTCCCATGACGCGCCAAGAAGGTAACGACCTTCCCGTCAGCGCATTCCAAGGCATGGAAGACGGTACCTTCATGTCCGGTACGTCCAGATACGAAAAACGCGGCATCGCAGTGAACGTTCCTCAATGGCAAATCGATAACTGTATCCAATGTAACCAATGTTCCTTCGTCTGCCCCCACGCTGTTATTCGTCCCTTCTTATTAGACGAAGAAGAAGCAGCAAAGAAACCGGCAGCTTTCGAAACGAAGAAACCCAACGGTAAGGGTCTGGAAGGCTTCGAATATCGCATTCAAGTTTCTCCCCTCGACTGTACCGGTTGCGGTAACTGTGCACAAGTATGCCCCGCAAAGGAAAAAGCACTTGTCATGGTACCCTTCGAAGAAGAATTCGAAAAACAAGAAGCCAACTGGAAATTTGCAGAAACCGTATCTTCCAAACAAGATCAAATTCCTGCAGACAATGTTAAGAACTCGCAATTCCACATGCCTCACCTGGAATTCTCCGGCGCTTGTGCAGGCTGTGGTGAAACTCCCTATATCAAATTAGTGACTCAACTCTTCGGCGATCACATGATGATTGCAAACGCAACGGGTTGTAGCTCGATCTGGGGCGGTTCCGCACCGAGTATGCCTTACTGCACCAATGACAAGGGCCAAGGTCCCTCTTGGGCGAACTCCTTGTTCGAAGACAACGCAGAATACGGCTACGGCATGAAGGTTGCAGTGGATCAACAAAGAGCAACCATTAAGAAACACATGGAAGAATTCAAGGAATTAGGCGCTGACGAAGAAATCGCCAAAGCATTCGACGCTTGGTTAGAAGACTCCGACAGCTACGAAGTGACCAAGGCAGCTGCTGCCAAGATTCTTCCCTTACTCGACAAGAAGACCGGCAATGCTGAAGCAGACAAGCTCTTGGCTTCCATCAACAGCATGAAACGCGTCTTAATCAAACCGTCGCAATGGATCTTCGGCGGTGACGGTTGGGCATACGACATCGGCTATGGCGGATTAGACCACGTATTGGCCAGTGGCGAAAACATCAACGTCATGGTTGTCGATACCGAAGTTTACTCCAACACCGGTGGTCAATCCTCCAAGGCTACCCCGACGGCTGCAGTTGCAAAATTCGCATCCAACGGTAAGGAAGTTCGCAAGAAAGACTTAGGCCTCATGATGACCAGCTACGGCTACGTTTACGTCGCACAAATCGCCATCGGCGCCGACAAGAACCAAGCCCTCAAGGCCATTAAGGAAGCTGAAGCTTACAACGGACCGTCCTTAGTAATCGCTTACGCACCCTGTATCAACCACGGCATTCGCCAAGGTATGGGCGTTTCCATCGCAGAAGAAAAGAAAGCAGTGGATACCGGTTACTGGCACCTGTACAGATACAACCCGACCCTCAAAGATGAAGGCAAGAACCCCTTCAGCTTAGACTCCAAGGCACCGACGAAACCTTACAGAGAATTCCTCGAAGGCGAAGTTCGTTACACGTCCTTGAAGAAGCTGTTCCCCGAACGTGCAGAAGCACTCTACGAAGCAGCTGAAAGAAACGCCAAAGAACGCTACGAAAGCTACGAACGTTTAAACGGCTAATCTCATTCCAATAGATCAAAAAAGGACCAGGCCATAGGCTTGGTCCTTTTTTGGTTCTATGTCAACCATTGGGGAGTCTAGTGAAAACTAGGCTCCTTTTTGTTTTCCTAAAAGCCATCCATCACCGATCTTTTGAACAAACGAAGAGTAATTTGGTTCGAAAATGATGAAAGTTTTGCATCCCAAAGGCGACGCGCTTCACGGTCTTGATCTTGTTGTGCGTTCCTTCTACGTAGCCGTTACTCCACGGGTAATCAAAGCTGTTGGTGATCTCCTCAAACCAGTTGTTGTAGGCACGTAAGCAGTAGCGCCATTCCTTTTGCCCGCCTTTCTTTGCCTCTTCCATCCACTTTGAAAGAGCGGTGGCGGCGGTTTCTTTGTCGTTCCGAGAAAGGACGTAGGTGTAAAAGCCTTCTTTTAGGACGTAGGCGGTTCGAATGGCATCACTCTTTTCGAGCATGGTGGCGACGAGACCTTTTTCCGCCTCTGTAAGGTCTTTAGCCGGCTTTTTCAGTAGACTGCGGCTTCGTTTAAACCATTTTCTTTCCGTCGCCGTCATCCGTTTCTGTTCCCGCTTCCGCACATTTTCCAAGGCCCAATGGACTTGACGGATGAAATGGTAGCGGTCGATGACATGGGTACTCTGTGGAAAGAAGGTTTCTCTCACGCCTTTAAAGGTGCCGCACATATCGCTGACAAAGATCTCGACGCCGCGTCGTTCCGCTCGATCAATGGAAGAGAAATAAGCGGCTAAATCCTTGCCGTAGCGCGTCGGAAGGATATCGATGATTCGATGGGCCTCTCCATCGGCCAAGGTGGTTTGGTACTTGCTTCCGCCGCTATCGCCCTTAAACTCGTCGATGCAAAAGACGCGAGGCAGCCGTTGACGGGGCACAAACAGACAAGCCACGATACGGAAAATACTCGTCGTTGAAATGCCCACTTCCCGCGCCAACTCCGACACAGAACGAATATCCCGAAAAGCATCCACCACATAAGCAATTAAACGCTTTGTCATCTGCTTGCCCTTGGCGGCAAAGGAAAGAGGTGCCTCAAAGCGCGCCCCGCAATCCTTGCAATCATACCGTGTCTTCTTAACCCGCAGAAGTACGTGCTTTCGGCGCATCGGTGCGTCCCGAAGCACTTGCTTCCGGTGATCGTGGACCCAAGCGTGGGTCGAGCCACAGTGAGGACAAACCCGATCATGAACGGGTTTGCAGTCAATGGTAATGAGCCGTCTTTCTTCTAAAACAGCGGTAACCTCGACGTCTTGGATTCCTAAAAGTAATGTGGTAATATTGTTTTGCACTTGTTTGCCCCCCTTTATTATGTTGTGGTGATTTAATTTTAGGTGATAGGGAAAACAAGTGCTATCTTTTTGCACAAAAATATCCATTGAGGAATTACTCCCCAATGGATATTATAGAGCCCCTTTTTTGATGGGCAAAATCGGGTTTGACAATTGATTAAATGCATGTTCTTCTATCATGTGCCACGTCAGTTCGTAAACGTGAAGCAACAGCATAGCATAAAAAGAATAAAACAGTTTGAACTTAATAAGAGAAAGATGGTGGAATCATATCAAACAAAATTTTGACAAGCGAAGCCTATAAAGATAGAATGGAATTGAAAAATGTTATTATAATAATATCAGGTAGGGAGAAAGACCGGTGCCTACACGCAAGAGGAATCGATAAAAGAGAACAGGGAGAATGGAGGATTCTAAATCCATAGGAGTTGCCACGGCTCATAGAAAACAATGGTGAAGGCTGTCAACCATGGATCAATGACATGAATCGAAACATTCCCATCATGTCGGTAAAAAAAGCAGCTCATACGGCATGCACTGACCCCCAAAAGTTGGACCAAGAAACCCAACCTTTGGGGGTCTTTTAATGGCAAAATACAGTTATGAATTGAAGAAGAAAATCGTCGAAGAATACTTGTCCGGGAAGACAAGTTACCGTGTCTTAGAATCAAAGTACCATGTTGGTAATTCGCAAATTTTGAAATGGGTCAACAATTACAAACATTTTGGCGATGAAGGCTTAATGCGCTCTAGAAATAAACGTGCGTACAGTGTAGAGTTTAAGATAAAAGACATTACACGCTACGGAACGAGCGAATGCAGCTACCAACGCCTGCCCCTACCGCCGCACCTTTCACTCCGATCGTGGCTGGAGCTACCAAATGACCGCCTATCAAGCCATGCTGAAAGAACACCACATCTTCCAAAGCATGTCGAGAAAAGGCAATTGCTGCGACAACGCACCCATGGAAAACTTCTTCAGCGTCCTGAAAAGAGAAATCTATGCAGACCACGTCTACCGAAGCCGGCAAGAACTGGTCCAAGCCATCGAACACTTTATCCGCTACTACAACAACGACCGAATCAAAGAAAAGTTAGGAGGTTTAAGTCCGAAAGAGTACCGTGAACGCATGAAATCCGCATAGAAGTAATAGTATGTAAAACAAAATCGAACAAGCGAAATGCTTACTCGATTAGGTTCAACTTTATGGGGGTCACTCCAGTTACTACGGGAGCTTTTTATAGACATTTTAATGATAAAGAAGATTTATTTATCAGTTTGGTTGCACCATTGCCAAAAGAACTTTCAGGTTTTTATGATAAGATCGAAGATGAATCTTTTCGAGATATAGAAAAAAATTATGGACGAGATTTAGCAGAAATCAATTTTGAGGGTTCAATTGAATCTACACTCTATACGTTTAGTAAGGAAGAATTATTTAATCTTTTGATATACAAAGCATATGGAATGAAATATGACAATTTTATAGAACTTCTTGTAGAAAAGGAAGATATAAACAGGCATAAAGCATTTCAACTTATATCAAAGAAAAAGAATATAAAAGCAGAAATCCCTAAAGAAGCAATGCATTTGTTAAACCATGCTTATATTAATGCTTTATGTGAAATTGTGATACATTCTAATACTGAAGAAGAAGTTAAAACAAACACTTGAATTATTTCAAAGTTTTTTATGATGGATGGGAAAAACTACGAGGTTTTTAAATATAAGGGCAAAGGCTTTTTAAGCCTTTATTTTTTCAACTTGATGATAACTAAGTTAGCGAACAAAGTTATTTATATATGGAGGTGCTGAAATGAAAGAAAAAATCCTGCTGTAATATTGTGGGAGCTTGCGTATAAGGAACATTCAAAATTGAAATCATCTGTATTTATATCAAGTATGGGTGTTATAGCGGGAATTGTTCCGTATATTGGCGTAAGTCGTATTTTAGTTAATTTATTAAATGGAATTGAAGAGAGTAAGGTTTATTTGCTTTGGCTTGGAATAGGTTTGTTATCGTATATTTTGAAATCAATCTTATATTTTCTGGCATTATCTGTATCTCAAAAAGCTACTTTTAGCGTACTGAAAGATATTCGTTTAAGAATGCTTGATAAATTACCAAAGATGCCTTTGGTATAAAACAATTTTTTATTATTAGCTTATTGGAACTTCATAAAAGGTTATGGTACTAAAAGACTTTAATAGCGAATGAATTTCATATAAGAGTCGACTTAAGTGAGATGTTGCAATCTCTTGGGAGCGTATATAACAGCAACTGATACTGATAATAGTTCTTGACAAAATAGTTAGAGAAGAGTAACATGCATACAGAGAGAGCTCTCGGTATATAAAAGTGAAGAAGGAGAGATGTTCCATGTCTAGGGTTAGGATGAACAAGGAAGAAAGAAAAAAGCAAATTCAGAATTATGCCCTAGATTTGTTCTTATCGCAAGGTTTTAAGAACACGACGATGGATGAAATTAGAGAAGCAAGTGGTTTATCGGCAGGAGGATTATATCATCATTATTCTTCCACCTATGAAATTCTATATGACATTATGAAAGATGGAAGTGTCTTAAGAGGGAAAAGTATTCAAAAGACTGTTGAAAGCTTTGGAAATACAATCAATCCACAGATTATGGCAGAGATATGGGTAGATAAAATGATAGCAGATAATAAATATATTCCTGTATATGTCATGTTTTTGTGCGAAATAAAAAATGATGTAAAACTTAATAAGCTATATAAAAAATTAAAAGCAATGACGATACAAGAATTTAGTCAACTTTTAAGGAAGTTAAACTATATACCACCAACGGAGGAAGAATTTGATTTTCTGACGAACATTATTAATTCAAGTTTATTGGGATGTGAAATTTTAAATGCAAGAGAGAATTATCTAAAAAATAGAGAGTATTTGCTTCTTATGTTAGAAAGTTATTTTGCAAAAATTGAGAAAAAAGGAAAGGAGGCTTCCATTGAAAAATAATTATATGAAACGTCTATGGCAGCTGGCAGAAGAAGAACATAAAGGTCTCAAGCTTTCCATTTTCTTGGCGGTTACTGGGGTTCTTTTAGGTATGTTGCCTTATTTTGGCGTGAGCAAAATTGTTTATGGTTTGTTTGCTGGAAATAAAGATTTTTCCTTCTACCTACCTTGGTGTTTTCTAATCTTGATTGGTTATTGCTTAAAACCAATTTTTTATGCCAAGGCCTTGGCAGAGTCCCATAAAGCAACTTTCTCTGTTCTAAGGAATGTACGAATCATGCTCTTGGAAAAGCTGCCTAGAATGCCTCTTGGTACGATTATTGATACCCATAGTGGTGATTTAAAGACAACCATTGTTGATCAAGTAGAAAAAATGGAACGACCTTTGGCTCACTTATTGCCTGAGATGACGGCGAATATTTTAGGGCCTGTATCCATCTTCATCTATCTATTAATTTTAGATTGGAGAATGGCTTTATTGTCACTCGTTTCAATTCCGGCAGGTATGTTTTTTATGTCATTAATTATGAAAGATTATGCAGAAGATTATAGTAAATCGGTTGCGAGCAATACCGAAATGAATAAAGCCATTGTTGAGTATGTTGGCGGAATTGAAGTGATTAAAACTTTTAATCAAGGCGAAAAATCCTATGGGAAATTCACCGATAAAGTGATAGCTAATGCTTCATTTTATTATCATTGGATGAAAAAATGTCAAATACCGGTGTCCTTATCCAAGAACATTTCACCAACCACTTTGATTACGGTATTACCTGTTGGTTGGCTTATGTTTATTAATGGAAGTTTAGAGATGTCAACCTTTATTACGACCATCATCCTTTCCTTTGGTATAGCCGGTCCTTTACTAGCGGCTATTAACTTTGTCGATGCCTTAGCTCAAACAGGAACAACCGTCGGACGAATTGATGAAGTCTTAAATGGGACAGAACAAGTTCATCGTAGAAAAAGAGTTCATTTTAAAAATCATGACATTGCTATCAGGAATCTCCATTTCTCCTATGAATCGGGAGAAGAAGTTATTAAAGGAATCGATATGGAAATTCAAGAGCGAAGTTTAAATGCCTTTGTTGGGGCAAGTGGCTCAGGAAAGTCAACCATTGCCAAGTTAATTGCTGGTTTCTGGGACGTAGAACAGGGAGAAATATCGATTGGTGGAGTTAATTTACTCAATATTCCACTTGAACAACTCTATAACTTAGTTTCTTTTGTTTCGCAGGATATTTTCCTTTTTAACGATACAATCATGGAAAATATTCGAATGGGCAAGCCTTCGGCTAGCGATGAAGAAGTGATTGAAATTGCCAAAGCTTCTGGTTGTCATGATTTTATTATGTCTTTAGAGCATGGATATCAGACCAAAGTAGGGAGTGGAGGAAACCATTTATCAGGCGGTGAAAAACAGAGGATCACCATTGCTAGAGCCATGATAAAAGATGCTCCAATTATCATATTAGATGAAGCGACGGCTTATATTGATCCTGAAAATGAGCAAGTTTTACAAAATGCAATTAATAAGCTTATTCAGGGAAAAACTATCATTATGATTGCTCATAGGTTATCAACAATAACCAATGCAGACCAGATTTATCTCATTGATCATGGCAAACTTGTAGCAAGTGGCAATCATGAAGAACTTCTTAAAGAAAATAAACTTTATCAAGCCATGTGGGAAGCACATATCGGTGGAAAGGAGGTGGCTTAGATGTTAAGTGGACTTCGAAAGATATGGGCATTTGCAGATAAGGAACGAATAAATTTAAACAAGTCTGTTATTTTTGAATTTGTGTATGCCATCTTCAATATGTTGCAAATAGGAGCCATTTACTTTGTGCTTCAAGCCTTGGTGACAAAAGATTTTAATTCCTTTATAGCACTGAAGGTTTTTCTTATGCTGTTGGTAAGTATTGTCGGAAGGTCTTCTGCCAACTATTTTGCTCAATTAGATCAAACGCATGCTGGGTATTTTATGGTAGCTAATCGAAGAATAAGTATAGGAAAAATGCTGAAGACGGTTCCAATGGGATTCTTTAATGAAAATAATATTGGAAAAGTGACTGGTGTTTTAACAACTGTTCTAGATGACGTTGAGAATACAGCTCCTATGGTTTTAGTTGTTATGATGAGTGGCTTCATTAACTCATTTGTGTTCACCCTGATGATTTTATTTTTCGAGTGGAGAAATGGGCTGATTGTTATAGCAGGAACGGTTTTATATCTATATATTACTTCTGTCATGGAAAAAAAGTCGAGGACACTTGCTCCAAAAAGGCAAGAGGCACAATCTCTTTTAGTAGAAACGATCTTGGAATATATCCAGGGAATGCCGATCATTAAATCCTTTAATTTAACAGGAAAAGGAGACCAAACCGTACGCTCGGCACTAGAAGAAAGTCGCTCAGCCAATCTAGCCTTGGAGAAATTATTTACACCCTATACCATCGGGCAAGAGCTCGTTTTAAGAATTTCCAGTGTTGCCATGATTGTCCTTTCACTTTATTTTTATATCAATGGCACCATGGATTTATTGAAAGCAATTATGTGTATCATCATGTCATTCCTGGTGTTTGCAAGTATTCAATCCGCAGGATCCGCCATGGCGACATTAAGAGTTGCAACAAGTTCTATAGAACAAGTAGAAACAACAGAAAATATGCCTCAGATGGATATTGAGGGCCAGAAGATTACGCCTCATCATACAGATATTGAATTCAATAATGTTAGCTTTTCTTATGATAAAATACCTATTTTAAGGGAGGTTTCCGTTCATATTCCGGAAAAGGCTATGACAGCCATTATTGGACCAAGTGGATCTGGTAAGAGCACCATGTGTTCGCTTATTTCTAGATTTTGGGACGTGGATCAAGGCAGCATATCGATTGGAGATGTCAATATTAAAAACTACACGCTTGAATCCTTAATGGATTTAATTAGCACCGTATTCCAAAATGTTTATCTTTTCCAAGATACCATCGAAAATAATATAAAATTTGGCAAACCACAAGCTAAGAAGGAAGAAGTCATAGAAGTAGCAAAAAAGGCTCAATGCCATGACTTTATTATGAATTTGCCGGAAGGCTATCAAACCATCATAGGCGAAGGTGGCACCTCTCTTTCAGGCGGAGAAAAACAAAGAATATCTATTGCCAGAGCCATGATAAAAGATGCACCCATCATTATTTTTGATGAAGCAACGGCCAATGTAGACCCTGAAAATGAGGATAAGCTTCAGAACGCCATGGAAAGTTTAACGAAGGACAAAACCGTGATTATGATCGCCCATCGATTAAAAACGATTCGAAATGCAGATCAAATTATTGTTTTGCGAGACGGGATAATTGAGGAGAATGGAAAGCATGAAGATTTAATTAGAAAAGAAGGCACTTATAAAAAATTTATAGAAGCAAGAGAAGGAACAGAAAGCTGGAAGATTAAACATAATAAGGAGGATTTCAATGAAGAATCGATTAACAGCAAAGGATTTAATTAACGTAGGAATTTATACGGCTATTTACTTAGTCATATTTTTCGTAACAGGAATGATAGGGGCGGTGCCAATACTTTATCCCACCATATTTATATTGACCCCAATATTAACAGGTATTCCATTTATGCTATTTCTAACCAAGGTAGAAAAGTTTGGAATGGTATCTCTAATGGGAATCATTTTAGGAGTATTTTGGTATTTTATGGGTTACACTTGGCTAGCACCAGTCGTGTATATTCCAATGGCAATTATTGCTGATGTAGTTATGAATACTAAAAAGTATAAAAGTTTTAAAGTTAATACAATAGGATTCTGGTTGTTTTCATGTGCCGAGTTAGGCTGTCAGATGCCAATGTGGGTTATGGCAGATACCTATATGGAAGGAGTAAAACAACAAATGGGAGAGCAATTTGCGACCGATTTAGCGAAATATATGCCACCATGGATGGGAATTGCTGCAATTGGCATCATGTTTGTTGGAGCGGTGATAGGTGCTAATATAGGAAAGAAAATGTTGAAAAAACACTTTGAAAGAACTGGAATTGCTTAATGGAGGCTTACAAAACTTATATTCCCCCAGTAAAGAGAGGCTTTTATTTAGATCCGAGAACAAAAATATTATTCATGGTATTCATTAGCACTATAATGTTTTTTGTCTATGACAATATAGGTATAGATATAGCGATAGTTTCTATCGCTATATTCTTGCTTGTATCTAATAAAAATTACAAAACTGCAACCATATATGGAATTTTATTTGTTTTGGCTGTTATTTCAAGCAAAACTAAAAATATGTATGAATTACCATCCATATTAAACATGATTAATGTATTGCTCAACTCATTAGTCATAAGGCTTTTTCCTATTTTCATGATGGGATACTATACGATTAGTTCCACCAAACCAAATGAATTTATATCAGCTCTCGAAAAATGGAAGATACCAGAGGCGTTTATTATTCCTGTTTCTGTAGTATTTCGTTTCATACCTACTCTAAATGAAGAAAATCAGGCAATATCAAATGCTATGCGAATGAGGGGGATACGATTTAATAGTAAAAAAACAAAAGCCAATCCATCACTATTTTTAGAGTACAGAATTATCCCACTACTGTTTTCTGTTGTCAAAATAGGTGATGAACTTTCCGCATCAGCATTAACAAGAGGATTAGATAATGTTCAAGGCAGAACGAGCCTTGTTGAGGTTAAATTTAGAAAATATGATTTTTTGATTTTTCTATTGATGATAGGATTGCTAGTTTGGGCTTTAGTATGAGGGGGAAAGAGATGATAAAATTTAACAATGCTAGCTTTACCTATAAGAGCAAAGAAAGACAAGTTGGCGTTTTTAATATAAGTTTATCCATTGAAGAAGGAGAATTTATACTACTAACAGGTGAGTCTGGATGTGGAAAAACTACTCTAACGAGACTAATTAACGGCCTTTCCCCTGAATATTATACGGGAGATTTACAAGGTGAAGTGGAGATCAATGGAGAAAAAGTAGGACAAACTAGTATTCAATCACTTTCAAAGATTGTCGGCTCTGTATTTCAAAACCCAAAATCACAATTTTTTAATGTGGATTCTACAAGTGAAATAGCTTTTGGACTTGAGAATATGGGTGTTGATAGAATGGAGATGCGTGACAGGATAGGAAAGGTAGCTTATGCATTAAACATTCATGAACTGTTAGATAGGAATCTATTTAATTTATCAGGTGGTGAAAAGCAAAAAATTGCTTGTGCATCTACAGCTGTGATGGAAGCCCCTATTTTAGTTTTAGATGAACCTTCATCAAATTTAGACATTGAAAGCATTGATGATTTAAAAAATATACTTAAATATTGGAAACAACAAGGCAAAACGATTATCATAGCTGAACATAGGTTATTTTATTTAATGGATTTGGTCGACCGAGTTATTTATATGAAAGATGGTCGAATTAGCAAGAATTATAGCATTGAGGAATTTAAAGATATTTCAGACAAGAAGTTGCACGAGATGGGATTAAGATCTTCTAATATTCCTAAGTTTGAGAGTAAAGACATTGAGTATACCAATGAAATAGCACTTGAGAATTTTTGTGTATATTACAATAAAGTGGTTGGATTAGAAATTAATCATCTAGATCTTCCTAGAAAACATATAATAGGAATTCTTGGGAAAAATGGTGCTGGAAAATCTACCTTTGCCAATTGTCTGTGTGGTATTGCAGATGAATCAACAGGGATAATGAACTTAGAAGGAAAAAGCTACGATAGCAAAGAAAGGCTTGAGATTTCTTATATGGTCATGCAAGATGTGAATCACCAACTCTTTACAGAAAGTGTCAAAGAGGAAATTTCACTTAGCCTTAGTTCAGATGAAATAAGTGGACAAGTAGATGAGATTTTAGCTCAATTTAATTTGTTGGAATTAAAAGAGTTCCATCCCATGTCGCTATCCGGAGGACAAAAGCAAAGAGTAGCTTTAGCTAGTGCCCTTGCTTCAAATAGTCGCATACTAATATTAGATGAACCTACCTCTGGTCTGGATTATCATAATATGTTAGATGTGGCTCAAAGTATAAAGCAGATGAAAGATAAAACTGTTTTCCTCATCACTCATGATCCTGAATTACTAAAGGAGTGTTGTGATTATTTTATTTTTTTGGAAAACGGACAAGTGGAATGGTCAGGAAACTATACTGAAGAAAATATCCACAAATTAAATGATTTCTTTAAAACACAAAATCAATAATTACTTTCAAATTTAAGGAGAAATCTAATGGAAAAAGAAGATAAATTATTAAAAGAAAAACCTTTTAAACTTATGTTAGAACTTTCTGTTCCCGCTATTATCGGTATGGTGGTTATTGGCTTATACCCTCTAATGGATGGAATATTTGCTGGACAGATATTAGGTCAACAGGCTATGACAGCTGTAGGCATAGCTATGCCAATGACCTATATCAACTCAGGGATATCCACTCTAATAGGAGTAGGTTCAGCATCAATATTGTCCAGAGCTATGGGGCGTAAAGATCAGCAAACAATAGATAAGATAATGAGCAATCTCCTGTTTTGGGTTGTCTTGTTATCAGCCATTGTTACTGTACTGGGGCTTGTATTTACCAACCAATTGCTTTCTATTATGGGAGCAACACCAGATATACAGACTCTTGCAGTTAGATATATGAAAATTATTTTCATAGGCTCATTGTTTGTAAACTTTACGCAGGCTTCCAACATGGTACTTCGTGGTGAGGGCCTGATGAAAGATGCCATGATAATAATGGGAACAGGTGCTTTGATAAATATTGTGCTAGACCCTATTTTTATGAGAGCAATGGGTGATAGTGGAATAGAAGGAGCAGCGATCGCTACCGTTATAGCACAGGTTATCCAAACTCTCATGACAATTTATTATTTCAAAAAGAAAAACAAGACAGTAAAAATAAAAGGCATAAAAGCAAACAAGGCTATCTATAATGAGATGTTCGGAGTTGGAGTTTCTGCTATGCTGTTTCAAGTATTATCCATATTGCAACAAACTCTTTTGTATAATTCCGCTTTTGCAAATGGTGGAGAAAGTGCTGGCTCAATTATTGCCGCATCTCTTAGAGTGTTCTCTTTCTCATTTATCCCATTATGGGGTATGAGTCAAGGTTTACAACCAGCTATAGGAGCAAACTTTGGAGCTAAAAACTATGATAGGGTAAAAGAAATATTCAAAGTTTTCACTATTAATGCAACTATTTTGGCAGCTACATTCTGGATTCCGTCATTAATCTTTACTGGAAAACTTTTAGGCTTATTTGGATTAGAAGGTCAAGTATTGATTCAAGGAATACCAGGTTTTAGAATATTTTATAGTGCTTTTATAACTTATGGCATTATGATTATGTGTATCACATTCTTCCAAGCAGTAGGAAATGGAAAATCAGCAGGGTTGTTAGTTATGCTAAGGCAAATCATCTTATTTGTGCCTGCTGTATTTATACTTCCAAAATTACTTGGACTTACAGGTGTATGGTTAGCAGAACCAATACCAGATTTCATTGTATTTTTGATTGGACTTTGGAAATATAAAAAGACGATTCGAAATTTTTATCAAGCATGAAAACGTGAGAGGAGAAGATAATGAAAAAGAAAAGCTTAGCAATAGGATTAACAATTTTAGGTATTGTTTTAACTTTAGCTAGTAAAAAAGCAATAGAACACAAAAAATTAAATGTCTAGAAAGTGTTTAAATAGGGTTTGGGAGAATCCCAAAAATTAATAAAACTTGGCAGAGAATTGCACTGACCCCCAAAAGTTGGACCAAGAAATCCAACCTTTGGGGGTCTTTTAATGGCAAAATATAGTTATGAATTGAAGAAGAAAATCGTTGAAGAATACTTGTCCGGGAAGTCAAGCTATCTCGTTTTAGAGGATAAATATCAAATTGCTTATTCACAGATCAGACGCTGGGTGAACAATTACAAACATTTTGGCGATGAAGGGTTAATGCGCTCTAGAAATAAACGTGCGTACAGTGTAGAGTTTAAGTTAGAAGCCATCACACGCTACGAAACGAGCGAATGCAGCTACCAACAATTGGCCCTTGAACTCGGTTTAACAAATCCATCCATGATTGTTAACTGGCGCAGGAAATACCGAGAGGAGGGCATTGAGGGTCTGCGACCACACAAGCGAGGGAGACCTGTGACGAAGAAAGACGACCGCAATCAAGCACCAAATCCTTCAAAGTCGAGTGAAGATCTTGATGCTTCCACACGGGAGGCATTGGAAAATCGCATCAAAGAATTAGAAGCTGAGAATCGGAAACTTACCATTCAAAAAATGTTCTGGGAGCAATTAAGGAGTTTGGAGAGGGAAGAAGCAACGAACAAAAGGCGAAGATCGTCGCCAAACTCCGAGAACAATTCCAACTAACCGAGATCCTCGCCGCCATTAACTTTCCAAAATCCACTTTCATGTATTGGCAGAAAAAGTGGAACGAAGAAGACAAAGACCAAGCCTTGAAAGATGAAATCTTGTCCATCCGACGCGAACACAAAGACTACGGCTACCGAAGGATCCATCTGGAGCTGAAGAACCGGGGTTGGGCGATCAACAAAAAGAAAGTTCAACGACTGGTTCAGGTCATGGGCCTTCAAGTCCATGCCTATGGCAGGAAATACAAGAAGTACAACTCGTACAAAGGCGTCGTCGGCAAAATCAAGAAGAATCGAATCAACCGCCGCTTCAACACCTCCGTTCCTTACCAAAAAATTACCACCGACACCACGGAATTCAAATACTACGTCGAAGATCAAACAGGAAAACTTCAAACAAAGAAACTCTACCTCGATCCGTACATGGACATGTACAATCTGGAAATCATCAGCTACGTCCTCTCCGATCAACCCAACGGCGTCACCATGCTACGAGGCTTAGAAGAAGCCATCGAACAGACCAACGGCTGCCCCTACCGCCGCACCTTCCACTCCGATCGCGGCTGGGGCTATCAAATGACCGCCTATCAAGCCATGCTGGAAGAACACCACATCTTCCAAAGCATGTCCAGAAAAGGCAACTGCTACGACAACGCACCCATGGAAAACTTCTTCAGTGTCCTGAAGAGAGAAATCTACGATGGCTACGTCTACCGAAGCCGGCAAGAACTCGTGCGATCTATCGAGCGCTTTATCCGCTACTATAACAACGACCGAATCAAAGAAAAGCTAGGAGGCATGAGTCCAAAAGAGTACCGTGAACGCATGGAATCTGCATAAAAAGAAGAGTATGTAAAACAAAATCGAGCAAGCGAAATGCTTACTCGATTAAGTCCAACTTTATGGGGTCACTCTACCCAGAGGGCTGCTTCATTAATTTTTTCGTAAGTGTCCGTAAACTTACTGTGCTTGCTACAAAAGAATGATTGTAGATCAAGTATTAAGCATATTTTAAATTTCTTTTTTTGTAGCATAAATATAGGGATCGTTGTAGTGGAAAATGACATTTACTTTTTCACATATGTGAAGTATACTTCATATACGAAGTATACTTCACATTTTGTGAGGAGGATTTATGAAAAACATTCTTAAAGAATTAAGAGAAAGTAAAAATTGGACTCAAAAGGAGTTATCAATTAAACTTGGAGTTTCGACGAGAACAATAATCTCATTAGAAAAGGGACAATTTAATCCCTCTATAATGGTTGCTTACAAATGTAGCTTAATATTTGGATGTCCAATAGAAAAAATATTTTGTCTTGAAGAAAATTACGATAATGATAGGAAAGAGGTTTTAAGGTAAATAATATGGATTATATGAGCCATCTTTATGGAAGAAATAAGAAAAAAATAATTGAGAATTCAAAGGGCAGGATTCATCAATACTGTAACTTGGAAAATGAAAAATACATAATTACAGAATATGAAGTTTTTAAGGGAGTTAGAGTGTTTTATAATGACATACACACATCAAAAATAATAAGTAATGCATCTGAAACATCATTTAACGACATGCGATATGAAATCAATCATTGCAGAGAAGGAAGATTTGAGTGTGTATTGAGAGATGGAACAGCTACTTATATGGAGGCTGGAGATTTTGCGATTAACTTAATGAGCAATAATGCTAAAGAATCATTTTTTCCTATAAGTCATTATCATGGGGTAACCTTTTGCATAACCCCATCAGAATTTGATGAAGAATTAAAACTATTAGAAAAAATGTTTGAAATTAGCTACGAAGATATTTTAAAAGAACTTTGTAGTAATAATAACCTTTTTATACAACATGCCACATCAGAGATAGAACATATTTTTGCTGAAATATATAAAGTTCCTGATTATATTGTGATTGGATATTTGAAAGTAAAATTTCAAGAATTATTCTTGTATCTTACAACAGTAAAAAATAATGCTCCGTATTGTAGTAGGCAATATTTTGGTAAAAGTAATATTGAGATTGCAAAAAAGATCAACGAATATGTATCACAAAATTATAGTGAAACAATAACTTATGAAAAATTGTCTGAAAAGTTTAATATAAAAATCACAACAATGAAAAACTGCTATAAAAATGTTTTTGGTGAAACAGTTAATGATACGATAATAAAGAAGCGATTGGCAGTTGCAGCAAATCTATTACGACAATCTTCCCTTTCTATTTCTGAAATTGCTCTTAATGTGGGTTATACTGATCATTCTAAATTCTCTAATGCATTTAAGAAGAAATATAACCTCACACCTTCTGAATATAAAAGAATATCTAAAACAGCACGTTCGGTCTGATTGAGCAAGATTTTTTGGTTAGATGGTGCTAACATAAGTGTAGCTTTATAGAAAAGGAGGAACATTTATGGAAAGTACAAAAAAATTATCAGTCAAAGACCTGGCTACTATAGGAATCTTTTCTGCAATTATGATTGTGGTCTTTATCGCTTTTTCGATGATCACAGGAGCATCTTTATTTTTTAACATGATTCTTAATGCGGTATTTACAGCGTTAATTTTGGGACCATTTTTCGTTTATATGGCGATGAAAGTTGGAAAGCCCGGAGTTGCTCTAATTTATAATATCTTACAAGCAGTTTTGGCAACTGTGTTTATGGGACCGTTTATGATTCCATGGTTCGTAGGTGGCGGTATCATCGCAGAATTATCTATGATAGGCACTGATAGTTATAGAAATATAAAAAGAATTACGATTGCTTGGATTATTACATCTCTTACAAGAGCTGCTCATGGAATGAGTGAAATATGGTTCTTTAAAGATGCGTTTCTTAAAACAGGAGTGTCTCCAGAACAAGTTCAAGTTCAAACACAATACTATACAGATGCAAAATGGGTCATTATTTCTTTAGCACTAACTGTGGTGGCGGCTGCAATTGGATGCTATTTAGGGAATAAAATGACAGAAAAGCACTTTAGAAAAACAGGTATCATAAAGTAATGCATTTGGACTTGCGCTCCAAAGTTGCGGTATTTTTTAGTACAGTATTTTTGGCTTCGGTATTGTCCAAAGATACTGTATTTTTTTTGCTGACCGTCATCCTATTACTATATGTTGCTGCACTAGGATATAGCAAATCTACCGTAAAAATTGTGCTTGCGATAACAATCATTAGCATTATGAGATTGATTTCAAAAGGAAACGGATTTGGCGTTATGCTTCCTGAAATGTTTCTTTTTATAGTTATCAGGACATTGGTTATTATTTTATCTGTAATACCGATTATAAAAACACCTCCGGGTGAATTGATGGCTGTGATGAAGAAAATGAAAGTACATAGGAATATAGCGTTACCACTTATTTTTATGATGAGATTTTTTCCTGTAGTAAGAAGTGAATTTTCAGAGATCATTGATTCATTAAAATTAAGAGGCTTAATTTCTTTTAGAAAGCCGCTTATTACAATGGAGTATTTATTTGTACCTATGATGTTCTCTTCTTCTAAAATTGCTGAGGAATTGGCTGCGGCATCTGAAGTAAGAGGAATCTCTGCCAATGGAAAACATACATCAAGGAGGGAAATAAAATTTAGAAAATTTGATTTTCTTGTAATCATATTGACCGTTCTGTTAACAGTGGGTCTGTACTTTATGGAAGGAGTAATGATGAAATGATTAAATTTGAAAATGTGAGCTTTTCATATAATCAGGACTCCCGAAATATTATTGAAAATATCAACTTAGAAATTAAAAAGGGAGAAGTTGTAGCCTTTATTGGAGCCAGCGGATGTGGAAAGACGACGCTGACAAGAATTATCAATGGACTTGCGTATAAGTTTTATGGCGGAAAGCTAAATGGAAACATTACAATAGATGGAATAAATCCATGTGAAAAAGAATTGTATGAAATAGGAAGAAGAGTGGGTTCAATTTTTCAAAATCCTAAAAGTCAATTTTTTACGGAAAATGTAGAAGATGAAATTGCATTTGGATTGGAAAATTATGGTGTAGACCGAGAAAAAATTTCGAGAAGAATTAGAGAAGCACTTTCCTCAATCAATGGAGAAAATTTAATTGATAAGAGCTTATTTCATCTTTCAAGTGGAGAAAGACAAAAAATCGCAATTGCTTCCATCAATGCTCTTGATCCACCAATTTATGTTTTTGATGAGCCGTCAGCCAATCTTGATATGAAAAGTGTAGAAGCTTTAAGAAAACTGATGCTGTCATTGAAAACACAAGGGAAAACGATGGTGATTTCCGAACACAGAATTTATTATTTGAAAGATCTTGTTGATAAATATTACTATCTTGAAAATGGCGAGATTAGAAACTCATTTTCAGAAAAAGAACTTCTTTCATGTTGTAATCTTTCATGTTGTAATGACTTTTTTAGAACAGCGGGGTTAAGATCATATTCTTTAGAATGCGTTGTACCAAAAACAAAGAAAATAAAAGAAGTAAATTCGATGGAGTTAGATAAAATATGCTTTTCATACAAGAATGAGAAGATCATAAGTGAGTTAAGTTATTCATTTAAGAGTGGAAATGTGTATGGAATCATGGGAGATAACGGTGTAGGTAAAAGCACATTATTTAAAATCTTAAGTGGATTATTGAAAGAACAGAAAGGCAATTTATTGATAAATGGCGAAAAAATAAAGAAAACAAAAAGAAAGAGAAGAATATACTATCTGTCAAACAATCCTGATAGTAATTTATTTGAGGTTTCTCTCGAAGATGAGTTGAAATTAAATGATTCAAAGGCAGATATCGATTTCATCTTGCATCAGTTCCATTTGGAAACTGTTAAAGATTTACATCCTCAAATTTTGTCAGGAGGTCAGAAACAGAGATTGACTATTGCAGCAGCAGAACTTTTAAAAAGAGATGTATTTTTGTTTGATGAGCCAACAAGTGGATTAGATGGAAATAATATGAGAATTATTTCTGAAAGAATGAAAGAACTTCAAGAAAAACAGAAAATCATACTTATCATTTCACATGATTATGAGTTTCTAATGACTTCTTGCAACAAAGTATTATATTTAGACGGGCAATCATTTAAAGAGTTTTCTGCGGAGAATGATAAAGAAAAAATATTGGAAATATTAAAAGGTGAGGTGAAGAACTATGATTAATAGCGGATTATTAAAGTATTCCGGCAAGTACAAATATCTAACTGTTTTGTCGTGTGTACTATCCATTTTGAGTGCTGCAATTTCAATTGTTCCGTTAGTTTGTATCTATCAAATTATAAGATTATATGTCGAAAACTTAAGTACGAAAAGTATTATGCATTATGGAGAAATCGCTGTGATTTCATCTGTTTTAGGCATTGCTTTGTATTTTGTGGCATTGTCTTTAGCCCATATATCTGCTTTTAGAGTTGCTAAAAATTTGAAATCACAAGCAATTAATAAAGTGATAGATATGCCATTAGGCTTTTTTGAAATGAGGTCTACAGGTGAGATTAGAAAAATTATTGATGAAAACACCATTTTAACAGAAGATTTTTTAGCACATAAATTACCGGATTTTGCGGCGACTGCAATTATGCCACTTATCATTGTAATTAGTTTTTTCTTTTTTGATTGGAGATTAGGTGCTGCTTGCTTTATCCCGTTAATCATTTCTGTGATATGTATAAAGATGATGATGGGCGGAGAAAATAAATTTATGATGGGTAAAATCATGACATTGCAAGAGCAGATGAACAAAGAAGCTGTTGAGTATGTTCGTGGTATACCGATTATCAAAGTATTTCAGCAAACTGTATTTAGCTTCAAAAAATTTCATAATACGATTATGAGTTATAGAGATTTGGTGACAGGCTACGCAAAAGCTTGTCGTATGCCTAAAACTATTTTCGGGGTTATGTTAAATAGTTTTTTTGTGTTTTTGATAGCTGTAGCTGTAGTTTTATTTAATTCAGCAAGCGATCCAATCGCAGTATTTTTGGATTTGATTTTTTTCATATTACTTAGCCCTTTAATTTCTACAACAATGATGAGGCTGATGATGACTGGAGAGAACTTAATTCAAGCAAAGGAAGCTTTAAATAGAATTGAAACAATTATCTGTGATGATTCATATATAGAAAATGGTAGTGATGAATTTCCTGAAAATACAGAAATTGTTTTTTCGGATGTTTGTTTTTCATATCCTGAGCAAGAAAAAAATGTTATAGAGCATGTATCGTTTGAAATTTCAAAAAATCAAAAGGTTGCTTTTGTTGGTTTATCAGGCTCTGGAAAAAGTACCATTCTTTCTTTAATAGGGAAATTTTTTAAGGCTAACTCAGGAACGATAACGATTGGTAGCAAGAATATAAATGAAATAAGAAATAGTGAACTTATGAAAAACATTTCCTTTGTTTTCCAAGACAGCAAACTATTTAATGGAACATTACTTGAAAATATACGAGTAGGCAATCCTGATGTACCGTTAGAAAAAATTGATGAAGCTATAAAAATTGCACAGTGTCAAAGTATTATTGATAAACTTCCGAACGGTATAAATAGTATTTATGGTAGTAAAGGTATTTTCCTTTCTGGTGGAGAAAGACAGAGAATTGCGCTGGCAAGAGCTTTTGTTAAAGATTCTCCAATTATTGTTTTTGATGAAGCAACATCAGGTTGTGATGCTGAAAACGAATTTTATATCAATAAAGCGATTACGGAAATTTCAAAGAATAAAACAGTAATTTTGGTAGCTCATAGGTTAAATACTGTAATTGATGCTGACAAAATAATTGTTATGGAAAAAGGGAAAATCGTTGAGCAAGGTACTCATAATGATTTAGTTGAAAACAATGGAGCATACGCAAATATGTGGAAACAATATCAGAGTGCTTCAGATTGGAGGCTATAAAATGTTCGATAAAATACAAGAAAAATACTCTTTGTCTGATGCTGAAGCAATGCTGATTAAAAAAGGTATACTATTTAACGCATTATCCAATATTTCTAAAATGCTGCCTGTTGGAATATGTGCTTATGTATTATTGCAAATGTATTCAATCATTACAAATAAAAATCATAGTGCCGAATTGCCTATTGTAATGTATTTAGGGGTATCTGCGATAGTAATTTTACTTATGATTTTGCTATCGTATGTAGAATACACAAAAAACTTTATTGATATTTATCAAGAAAGTGCAAATCGAAGAGTTAGTATTTCAGAATTTCTAAGAAAACTTCCATTAGAATTTTTTGCAAAAAGAGATGTTTCTGATCTTACTACCGTAGTAATGACAGATACATCGGGGATTGAACATGCTTTGGCTCATGTTATTCCTCAGTGTTATGGAACATTGTTGTCCACAATAGTGATTTTTCTGTCGATGTTAATATTTAACTTTAAAATGGCAATGTCATTATTTTGGGTAATACCGATTGCTTTTGCAGTAGTTCTATTATCCAGAAAACTTCAAAAGAGATACAATGAAAAGTTTAAAAGTGAAAAGCTGGCATCGTCTGATCAAATACAAACAACACTTGAAATGATTAAGGAGATAAAGTCGTTTTCTTTGGAAGAAAAACAGAAAACATCTATAAAAATTCAGTTGGATGCGTTTGAAAAGAAACAGAGAGAATCTGAATTGTTTTCTGCAACAATTTTAGCGTCAGCACAGATGATTCTTAAATTAGGTATAGCAACCGTAATTTTGGTAGGAGCTTATTTGCTGTTGCATGGAGAAATTGATTTATTCACATACATTATTTTCTTGTTTTCTGCTGGTTTAATATATGATCCTATTCACGCATTGATGAATTCTTTAACAGAGATTTTCTCTACAGATGTATTCGTTAAAAGAATTGATGATATAAAAAAAGAGCATATCAATGTTGAGCCATTTTATGCAAAAGAAGATGATATGAGCATTAAGTTTGATAATGTAACTTTCGGATATGAGGATGAAGATGTTCTTCAAAATGCTACATTTACAGTAAAATCTGGTTCAAAAACAGCATTGGTAGGTTCTTCAGGTTCCGGTAAATCGACTGTATTGAAGTTAGCCGCCGGATTTTATAAAGCAAGATCAGGCAAGGTACTTTTAGCGGGAACTGATATTTCAAAGGTAGATGATGAATCCTTATTGCAATATTATTCCGTAGTTTTTCAGGATGTATTACTGTTTGATGGAACAATCATGGATAACATTCGACTGGGAAATAAAAACGCAACGGATGATGAAGTAATAGAGGCTGCAAAATTAGCGAATTGCGATAGCTTTGTATCAAATTTACCTGATGGATATATGACTACAATCGGTGAAAACGGGAAGCTGCTATCGGGTGGTGAAAAACAAAGAATATCAATAGCAAGAGCAATTATTAAGGACGCCCCAATTGTTTTGCTTGATGAGGTTACTTCAGCATTAGATATTCAAAATGAAAACCTAATACAGAAAGCAATTAGCAATATAACCAAAGACAAAACAGTTATAGTAATCGCTCATAAATTAAATACAATCAAAGATTGCGATAATATTTTAGTCTTTGATAAGGGGAGAATTGTTGAACAAGGTACGCATGAAAAATTATTAGAGAAAAATGGATATTACAAAAAATTATATGATATGAGTGCGTGAATATTTTGAAATGGAAAAGAGAGGAAAATTTATGTAATTGAAAGCATAGATGGCGGAAGAACATGGAAAAGTTTATGTATCTATTTGAAAAAATAAATAGGCCGATTGTAAAATCAAGTTGAGCATGTAGCAAGAAAGAGCCCATGAGGCAGCTCTTTGGTAAAATGTAATAGCACAAACCACATTCACAAGGAGTCAAGCCCTATGGACCGCCTGCATTCTACCACAACTGAGCACAGGAAGGGACAACATCTTTCATTTGAGCACAGGGCGTTGATACAGACCCGTCTCAAGGACGGCTGGAGCGTCAACAGGATCGCCGGAGAGATTAGTTGCGCGCCGAACACTGTCCGCAATGAGATCAAGGGGGGAACAGTGGTACTGTACAAAGGAAACATCCTCCCCTATAAAGCCGCCGCCGGACAAGCCACTTATAAGAAAAACCGCCAGGTGTGCTGCAGGCACTACAAGTTTCTCGAGAAAGCCGATTTCTTCTCGTTTGTTGAGAGAAAGTTCTTCGAAGACGGGTGGTCGCTGGATGCCTGTGTCGGCTACGCTCTGAAGGAAGGTCTGTTTACCAGAGATCAGATCGTTTACACAAAGACGCTTTACGGCTACACGGATCTCGGGCTGCTCGGCATCAGGAACATCCATCTTCCCGAGAAACTCCCTCGATCCCCCAAAAAGGAACGGAATCGTGCAAACAAGCGGATTCTGGGTCGAAGTATCGAGGAAAGTCAATGGATATTATAGAGCCAAATTATTATAATATTATCAGGTGGGGAGAAAGGCCGGTGCCTACACGCAAGGGGAATCGATATAAGAGAACAGGGAGAATGGAGGATTCTAAATCCATAGAGGTTGCCACGGCTCATAGAAAACAATTGTGAAGGCAGTCAACCATGGATCGATGACATGAATCGAACCATTCCCATCATGTCGGTTAATAAAACAGCTCAGACGGCAAGGTTCCATTTTTAAATAAGGGAATCGAAATGATTGGAGGCGGCGTATGAAGAGTAAAAATAGACTTGGCCAAAAATTCGCCTTAGAAAGACGCTGTTTTTACGCCATTAGCCTATTGGCAGCGGGGCTGTTTGTCCTGGCATGGTTTTACCCCGAAAGCGACCTGTCCAAAACCTCTCTATTAGCACGAGGTGTCGTGATGGATCAAGGCGATCTTCTCTGGTCCATTTTTTTCTTAATATCGTTTATCGCCATGATTATGGGTTTGCTCTTTACGCCTAAAAATCTCCTCATAGGGGTCATACTAATTCTTTTATCGGCACCCCATGTGTTCCTCTTGTTAATCTTTACAGGCCTAGGCCTCGGCGAGGGAAGTTTGTATCAAGGCATCGTATCTGCGATTCGAGCCTATCTGATGGTCCTTAGTCTTGGTTTAATCCGGTGATATAGAGTCGCTACATTTGACTGTGATGTTGATTATTGGGGATCTGGCGAAAGCCGGGTTCCTTTTTTGTCTCAAAGCATCAAAAGATGCTAATTGTATGGGGAATGGCGGAAAATGTTTGCATTTTAATTGAGAAAGGTGTTGATTTAGCGTATACTAAATAGAAGGGAGGGATTAGATGAATTTTTACGAAATTTCCGCCAAAGACATTCACGGTATGACCGTCGATTTCAGCGATTACGAGGGCAAGGTGGTTCTCGTGGTGAATACGGCGAGCCTCTGCGGATGCACCCATCAGTACGAAGGGCTCCAGCGCATTTACGAGCGCTACAAAGACGACGGCTTTGTCGTTTTCGGTTTTCCCTGCAATCAATTCGGGTCTCAGGAGCCGAAAGACGAGTCGGCAATCGAGGAATTTGTAAAATCCCGCTTCGGCATTACCTTTCCCATGTTTTCTAAAGTCGACGTAGTGGGGGACAATGCCCATCCGCTCTTTGCCGCTTTAACGGAAGGGGACAATCCCGTCCATTGGAATTTCGAAAAATTCCTCATCGACCGCGACGGCCATTTGCGCGGACGTTTCCCTTCGGACATGGAGCCGAGAGACATTATTCACGACATCGACGAACTCTTATAAATTCCGCCTCTGAAAAGATTTACATCGTCTTTACATTGAAATCATATCGGTTTAATAGGGAGCCGATACAATGCATTTAGTTGATGAAGATTTTTTATAGGAGGAATCAAACGATGAAATTTAAAAACGTAAAATTAGCCATTGGAGCATCTCTTTTGGCACTGAGTCTTGTGGCTTGCGGTGGCTCCGGAAACAACGCCAAGGGCGGCAACGATCAAGCAGCAAACAACACCCAAAACACTGCCAACGCATCCAAGGGCGCGGAAGCAGGCGATCTGGATAAGCTGGGTCAAATCGCCGTCATCACCCGTGAAGACGGCTCCGGTACCCGCGGCGCCTTTACTGAAATCACCGGTCTTTTAGAAAAGAACGGCGATCAAGAAGTTGACAACACCACGGCATCGGCCTCGGTACAAAACTCCACCAACGGCGTTATGACCACCGTTGCAGGCAACCCCTCGGCCATCGGCTACATTTCCCTGGGCTCTTTAAACGAAACGGTTAAAGCCCTCACCTTGGAAGGCGTAGAAGCAACCCCCGCCAACATTTTAAGCGGCGAATACAAACTGGCACGTCCGTTCCTCTTGGTTACCAAAGGTGAACCGAAGGAAGGTTCCCTGGAAGCCGACTTCATGAAATTCGTTCTTTCGAAAGACGGTCAAGCCATCGCTGAAGAAGAAGGCTATGTAAAGAACGAACAAGCGGAAGATTACACCCCCGGCAATGTCAGCGGCGAAATCACTGTAGCAGGCTCCACATCCGTTACCCCCTTAATGGAAAAATTAGTTGAAGCCTACAAGAAAGTGAACAGCGGCGCCAACATTCAAATTCAATCCAACGGTTCTTCCGCAGGGATTACCGCAGCAGCCGAAGGTACGGCACAAATCGGCATGAGCTCCCGCGATCTCAAAGATGAAGAAAAAGATAAAGTACAAGGTACGGTCTTGGCACAAGACGGCATCGCCGTTATCGTCAACAAAGACAATCCGGCTGAAGACATTACCATGGAACAAATCAAGAACATCTTCAAAGGCGACATGACCGCATGGGGCGATCTTGCAAAATAAACAAATCACAACAGGTGTCTTCGGACACCTGTTTTTTTGTTTACATAGACTTTACATAAGCCATATCTTTTCCTAAGAATAGCTTGGTAAAGTAGCCATGAAAAGGAGGAGAACCATGCATTCAAAAGGTTTTGAAAAAACGTGGGAGTTTATCTTTTTACTGTGCTCCCTTATTTCGGTTTTATCCATTATCGTTATTTGCTACTTCATTTTTAAAAACGGCGTGCCCTTTATTTTAGAGACGGGGATCGCCAAATTCTTAATGGGAACGGATTGGAAGCCTACGGCCGCGCCGCCGTCCTTCGGTATTCTGCCCATGATCGTGGGCTCCGTCTACGTCACCATCGGGTCCATTATCGTCGGCGTGCCCATCGGGGTGCTCACCGCCGTGTTCATGGCTTTTTACTGCCCGAGTCGGCTTTACAAAATCTTAAAGCCCGCAGTGAACCTCATGGCCGGGATCCCTTCGATTATTTACGGCTTCTTCGGCTTGATGGTCTTCGTACCCATCGTGCGGGGCTGGTGGGGCGGCACGGGGATGACGGTCTTTACGGCATCGGTGCTCTTGGGGATCATGATTCTTCCCACGATTATCGGCCTCTCCGAATCGTCTCTGCGCTCCGTGCCCACGTCCTACTACCAAGGCTCCATCGCCCTGGGCGCCACCCACGAACGCAGCTTAATGCGCGTGGTGGTACCGGCGGCGAAGTCGGGGATTTTGGCGGCGATTATTTTAGGCATCGGTCGCTCCATCGGCGAAACCATGGCGGTCATCATGATCGCCGGAAACCAACCCATTGTGCCTGAGAGCATAAAAATGGGCACCCGTACCATGACGGCCAACATCGTCCTGGAAATGGCCTACGCCACCGGCGCCCATCGGGAAGCCTTGATCGCCACCGGCGTGGTTCTCTTCATCTTTATCTTGCTGATCAATCTTATCTTTAATGTTGTAAAAAGGAGGATGGACTAATGAAAACGCGCTCGTCCATCGTTCGCGGGCTTATCCTCGCGTCGGCCTTTATTACCTTTGCCGTCTTAATCGTTCTCGTCGGCTACATCGTACTCAAAGGGGTACCTCATTTAAATCCGGCCATGTTTGAAAAGACCTACACCACCGAGAACGTGTCTATGTTCCCCGCCATTATCACCACCCTGATCGTCGTGGTGCTCTCTCTTTTAATCGCAACGCCCCTAGGCGTCTTCACCGGCTTTTACTTGGTGGAATACGCGAAAAAAGGCAGCCGCATCGTTGAAGTGATTCGCCTCACCACGGAAACCCTCTCCGGGATTCCCTCGATTCTCTACGGCCTTTTCGGCATGTTGTTTTTCTCCATTGCCCTGAAGCTTGGCTATTCCATTCTTTCCGGTGTATTTACCTTGTCGATTATGATTCTGCCCTTAATTATCCGCTCTACGGAAGAGGCCTTAATGGCAGTAAACGACAGCTTGCGCAGCGGTTCCCTCGCCCTGGGCGCGGGAAAACTTCGCACCATTATTCGCGTCGTCCTTCCCGTGGCCGTGCCGGGGATTTTATCCGGCGTCATCTTGGCCATCGGCCGCTGCGTCGGCGAAACGGCGGCATTAATGTTTACCTTAGGGACGACCACCGATATGCCTACGAGCCTATTGTCTTCGGGCCGCACCCTCTCCCTTCACATGTACGTCCTTTCTACGGAAGGGTTGTTTGTGGACCAGGCCTTTGCCACGGGCTTTGTTCTGATCGTATTAACCCTTTTAATTAACGCATTAAGTTCCTTAATCGGATCGAAATTAGCAGGAGGCAATTAAATGAGTGAGACAAAACTGTTCGTCAGCGACGTGGATTTGTGGTATGGCGATTTTCAAGCGTTAAAGAAGATCAATTTGGATATAAAGAGCAATGAGATCACGGCGTTTATCGGCCCCTCGGGCTGTGGGAAATCCACCATGTTAAAGTGCCTGAACCGCATGAACGACTTGGTGGAAGATTGCCGCATTGAGGGCCACATGCTCTTAGACGGTCAGGATATTTACGACCCCGGCTACGACGTGAATCTTTTGAGAAAGCGGGTCGGCATGGTGTTTCAAAACCCGAACCCCTTTCCCATGAGCATCTACGACAACATCGCCTACGGTCCAAGAACCCACGGCATAAAAAACAAAAACGATCTGAACGAAATCGTGGAGCGCTCCTTAAAGGGCGCCGCCATTTGGGAAGAAGTCAAAGACAAGCTCCACCAACGGGCCACGGAAGTCTCCGGCGGGCAACAACAACGGATTTGCATCGCCAGGGCCTTGGCCGTGGAACCGGAAGTGCTCTTAATGGACGAGCCCACCTCGGCGCTGGACCCGATTTCCACATTAAAGATCGAAGAACTGGTACAGGATTTAAAAAAGGATTATACTATTGTCATGGTCACTCACAATATGCAACAGGCGGCGCGGGTGTCGGACAAGACGGCGTTTTTCCTTACGGGAGAAGTCATTGAGATGGATTCGACGGAGCGAATGTTCTCCAATCCGCGGGATAAGCGGACGGAAGATTACATTACCGGTCGTTTCGGTTAATAGGGGGATGACATGAGAAAACAATACGATTTAGAACTGGACGAATTAAATACCCTGCTTATAAAAATGGCGGCCACGGTGGAACAAGCCGTTTCCGATGCCATGACGGCCTTAAAGAACCGTGACAAGGATCTGGCTATTTCCGTATCCGACAACGATCGGGACGTGGACCGCATGGAACGGCAGATCGAGGACATGTGCCTTATGCTCCTTTTGAAGCAGCAACCGGTGGCCGGGGACCTTCGCTTTATTTCCGCGGCCTTAAAGATCATTACGGACTTGGAGCGGATCGGCGATCACGCACAGGACATTTGCGAAATTTCCCTCACCATGGACGACAAACCCCTGTCCGTCACCACGGATTTAATCACGCGCATGTTTGAAGAATCCACGGCCATGATTAAAATGGCTGTCGACGCCTTCATTACAAAAGACGAAGACTTGGCCACCCAATGCATCAATCACGACGATGTGGTGGACGATCTCTTCGTTCAAGTGCGGGAAAAGCTCATCCACAAACTTCAAAACGGACAGGATGATCCGGAAGAGTCGGTGGATCTTTTGCAGATCGCCAAATACCTGGAGCGGGTCGGGGATCACGCACAAAACATCGGCGAGTGGGTTGTATTCTCCCTCACCGGTCACCACAAGGATTACTTAGGCGTAGAAACATTCGGGGTGTAATATGATTTATTGTGTAGAAGACGAGGGCAACATTCGGGATTTAATCGTCTATGCCCTAAAAAACAGCGATTTCGACGTGCAGGGCTTCGCATCCGGCGAAGAACTCTTTGAGGCCATGCGCGAAAAAGTGCCGTCACTCGTTCTTCTGGACATTATGCTCCCCGGGGAAGACGGGCTCTCGATCTTGAGTCGGATCCGCGAAAATCCTACGACGGAAGATATTCCCGTCATTATGCTCACGGCGAAATCTTCGGAGCTGGATAAAATCGTGGGTCTGGACAAGGGGGCGGACGACTACATCGTCAAGCCTTTCAGCGTGCTGGAGTTGGTGGCGCGGGTGAAGGCCGTTTTGCGCCGCGCCCGCCCGAAGGAAGAGAGCGGCCGGTCCATCGCCATCGACGGCGTCGTCATCGACAACAAAAAGCGTACGGTGCTTGTAAACGGCGAACCCATTACCCTAACCTATAAGGAATTCGAGCTTTTGTATTACCTTTTCCGAAACAAAAACATCGTCCTGAATCGGGAGACCATTATGGCCCAGGTTTGGGGCTACGATTTCGAAGGAGAGTCTCGCACCGTTGACGTGCACATCGCCTCTTTGCGGCACAAGCTGAAAGACAAGGCCTCGCTCATTGAAACCGTGCGAAACATCGGCTACAAAGTAGGATACAAGGAATGAACGAAAAGATACGACGATTCAGCTTTTTAATGGCGTTTATGGTCGCCTTTATATTTCAAATTTCCGCATCCCTCGACTATCACAATCGAGGGATTCGTTATAACGAAAAGAGCCTCGAGGCTCTGACGGGCAACTTAAAAAAAGCGGACAACGAAGCCGCCCGCCTCCATCAATTAAATCTTCACGCTACGGACAAAGACGACAACCTCGTCTATTTAAACGGCGAGGGCGAGGTGCTTTATACCAACAGCCTTTCCAAGCGCACCGATGCCTTGACGGATTACGCGAAAAAAAGCCCCCTTAAAGAGAGGACAAGCGCCGGCTGGGAAGTGTACCACAAGGGCTTTCTCGAAACCCAATACATTCAGACCACGGTCTTTGAAGACGGCGGCATGCTCATCATTCTCATGGCCCACGACAGCATGATGGCCTCCACCTTCCACTACCTGTCCTACACCATCATCGCCACCGTGGCCGGCGGCATGGCTCTCTATCTGCTCATCCTTTATCGCATGGAGCGAGAGGAAGAAGAAGGGGTTTTTCTCATTCAAAATTACCGCCATTACGTTCAGGATCCGGAATTCAAGTTGGAACTGAGCCCTCTTCACGAAACCTATGAAGAGGCCCTGAAGAAAGAAGCCTCAAGGGAACGCCATCAATTGGAGAGCCTGACTTCCAGGCTCACGGGCTTAAACGACATGGTGGAGAACATGACCGAGGGCGTGATCCTCGTGGGCGAGGACAGAAAAATCCTCTCCATAAACGAGGCGGCGGTCAAGCTGTTAAATGCCTCCCTCTACATTAATTTTCAGGGGAAAGATCTGCTCTATTTGTGCCGGGAGCGCAATTTTTACGATGCCTTTTCCCGGGCCTTCGACAATCAAAAAGACGACATGCAAAAAATCGCCATGGAGGGCGTAGTGATCAAGTTTTTCTTCGATCCCATCTTTAACGAGGTCGGCGCCTTTTACGGCATGTTGATCCTAATGATCGACGAGACCCAACAGAGCTTGGCCGAGCGCAGTCGTCGGGAATTTACATCCAATGTGACCCACGAATTAAAAACCCCCCTCACCTCCATCTCCGGCTACGCGGAGCTCTTGCGTTCGGGCATGGTGGCGGAGGAAGATCGAAACAAATTTTTAGACATTATTCTCGACGAGTCCAACAAGCTCTTTGAGCTGATCAACGCCATTATCAGCATGAGCCGCCTGGAAGAGAAGAATCGCCCGGAAGAGTATCGCGTCGTGGACATGGAAGTGTTGGTAAAAGACGTGTTGAAATCCTACGAGCCCGACGCCGCGGCGAAGGACATCCATCTGGGCTTTCAACCGGATCGGGACAATCGCCTCTACACCCACCCGGATCTTATGCGGGAGCTGATCGGCAATTTAGTGGACAATGCCATCGCCTACAATGTCAAAGGCGGCAATGTGCGCATCGTTTTGGACGGAAAGGACGAATCCAGCTTTGTCGTCACCATTCAGGACACGGGGATCGGCATTTCCTACGACGATCAGCGCCGCATCTTCGAGCGCTTTTACATGGCGGACAAATCCCGCAGCTACAACGAGAAATCCACGGGCCTGGGCCTCGCCATCGTCAAACACAATGTGGACAGCCTAAAGGGCACCATCGACGTGAAGTCCCAACTTCGCCACGGCAGTACCTTCCGCCTGCGCTTTCCGAAAAAGGGAATCTACTCCTCAAAGTTATAAGGCAGGATTTATAGTATAATAGGTATCGGAAAGAGGTGCCTATGTATAAACTATTGGTCGTAGACGACGAAGCGAAGATTCGAGAAGTGATCCGAACCTACGCGGAATTTGAAGGCTACGAAGTGGCGGAAGCCGTCGACGGCATGGAAGCCGTGGAAATGTGCAAGAGCGATGATTTCGACGTCATCGTCATGGACGTTATGATGCCCCGCCTGGACGGCTTCAGCGCCTATAAAGAAATAAAAAAAGATAAAGATATTCCCGTATTAATGCTCAGCGCCCGAGGGGAGGAGTACGACAAGCTCTACGGCTTTGAAATCGGCATCGACGATTACGTGGTGAAGCCCTTTTCGCCGAAGGAGCTTATGGCCCGCCTCTCGGTCATCGCCAAGCGCAACAGCAGCGTAAAGGAAAATCACGTGCTGGACTTTAAGGGGCTTTCCATCGACCTGGACGGCAGGGAAGTCTACGTAGACGGCGAGCCCGTGGAAATGACGCCGAAGGAATTCGACCTCTTGGTTTTTATCGCCGAAAACGAAAACATCGCCTTGAGCCGGGAGAAGCTCTTAAATAAAGTGTGGGGCTACGATTTTTACGGCGACGACCGCACCGTGGACACCCACATTAAAATGCTTCGAAACAGCATCGAACCCTATCGCCGCTACATCGTCACCGTGCGCGGCGTGGGCTATAAATTTGTCGGCGAGGACGAATCGTGACACGGGATACCATCGTGGATCAAAAGAGCATCCGCGTAAAATTTTGGCTGTACTTTTCCGGTATGGCCTTATTTATCTTGCTCCTTTTGTGGCTGTTGCAAATCGTATTTATCAATTCTTTTTACAAGTCCATGAAAATCCGCGACACGGAAAAAGTCGGCCGCACCGTGACCCGCCTCTTCGGCAAGGAAGATTTCGAAGATACCTTGTTGCGTTACAGCTTCGAAAAAAACCTGAGCCTTCAGGTGTACAACGATCGGGGCGGTTTGGTCTTTCCCCTAAATCCCCTGGATTACATTTACCAACCCACCATTAGCGGCGACGATTTCTTTACTTACTTTCAGCCCCTCTTAAAGAACGACAAGACGGAAGAAACCTACGTGGCTGATTACAAAAACGAAAATGCCTCCACGATTTTATACGTATCTTATCTGGGGGAAGAGGCGGGGCAGAAGTACTTCCTCGCCGTCTCCGCCAATGTGGATCCCGTGGATTCCACGGTGGAAATACTGAAGGATCAGCTGATTATCGTAAGCATTATTTCCCTCATGGTGGCCTTTATCCTGTCCTTGTATCTGAGCTCCCGTCTGGCCCGCCCTTTGTCAGACATGGCGAAGACCGCCAGAGCCCTGGGCCAGGGGAATTACGACGTGCAGTTTAAAGAACAGGACTACACGGAGATCAACGACTTGGCCCGCACCTTGAACTACGCCACCGGCGAATTAACCGATGCCCTGGAAATGCGCAAAGACCTTATCGCCAACGTGAGCCACGATTTCAAGACGCCGCTTACGGTCATTAAATCCTACGGCGAAATGATTCGCGACATTTCCGGAGACAATAAAGAACTTCGAGACAAACACGTACAGACCATTATCGAAGAAGCGGACTACCTTACCCACTTCGTTAACGACCTGTTGGATCTTTCCCGTGTGGAATCGGGCTTGGGGCAGCTGAATTTGGATGCGGTGGATTTAAAGGCGCTGACGGAAGATGTGCTTTGCCGCTTTAAAAATCTGGAGCGCACCGGCTACACCTTTCTCATTCACGGGAAGGGATCGGTGGTATGCGACGAAAACAAAATGCGTCAGGTCATCTATAATTTTATTACCAATGCGGTAAACTACTCCACGGACAAAAAACAGATCGACATTTACATGATCGAGCAGAAGGATCAAATCACCTACTGCGTTCGGGACTACGGCCGAGGCATGGCGGATGGGGATCAAGACAAGATATGGGACAGATTCTACCGCGGCCGGGACAATCACGAGCGGCAAGTGGTGGGCACGGGTCTGGGTCTGTTTATCTGCAAAAACATTTTGGATCTTCACGGCTTTACCTACGGCGTGAAGTCGAAACTCGGCGACGGCAGCACCTTTTATTTTAAATGCCCGAAGAAAACAGAAGAAATAGAATAAAGAGCGGCCTCAATGTCGCTGCTTTTTCCATGAGAAAAGCCCCCGATTTTTCGGGGGCTCTTGTATTTGCTTGCGAAACAAATTTATTTTTCTTTTAATTCCAGAACCAATTGACCGCTTTCGACGCTGTCGCCCTCTTTGACGGAAATGTGTTCCACAATGCCGTCCATGGGGGAGATAATGTTGGTTTCCATTTTCATGGCTTCCAAGACGAGGAGGGGTTGTGATTCCTTTACTTCGTCGCCGACGGCCACGTTGATTTTCGCAACGGTGCCGGGGATGGAGGCGCCGACTTCCAGAGGATTGCTTTCATCAGCCATTAAGATGCCGCTGCCGCCGGTGGTGGGCATGGGGCGGGTGTTGTCCGTAATGTCGACGCTGCGTCTGGAGCCGTTAATATCGAAGGTCACGGTGCGTGTGCCGTCTTCTTTCAGGCGACCCACTTCGACTAAGGTGACGATCATTTTCTTGCCTTCGCCGACGGCCACTTCGGCGGTTTCGCCTTCTTGCAGACCGTGGAAGAAAATATCCGAACCCATGCGCCAGAGTTGATCGTATTTGCTGAAGTTCTTGGCGTATTCGTCAAAGACCTTGGGGTAGAGGGAGTAGCTGGTAACGTCGCGTTCCGTGGGTTCGTGGCCCATAATTTCTTTTAAGTGGGCCTTGTCCGCTTCGTAATCCTCGGGATCCAAGAGTTTGCCCGGACGAACGGTAATGGGTTTTTCGTCTTTTAAGACGATTTTTTGCAATTTTTCCGGGAAGCCGCCGTAAGGTTGGCCCATCATGCCCTTAAAGTAGGTGACGACGGAATCCGGGTAGTCCAGATTGGCGCCTTTTTCGTAAATATTTTCAGGGGTCAATTCGTTTTGAACCATGAAGATGGACATGTCACCGACCATTTTCGAAGACGGCGTAACCTTGATGATGTCGCCGACCATTTGGTTGACGTCTTTGTACATCTCCTTCACTTCCTTGAACTTGTGGCCCAGGCCGAAGCTTTCGACTTGGGGTTTCAAGTTGGAGTATTGGCCGCCGGGAATTTCGTATTTGTAGATTTCCGTGGTACCGCTCTTGAGATCCGACTCGAATTGTTCGTAAACGGGACGAACCGCAGCCCAGTAGGCGGAAATGCGGTCGATGGCATCCAGGTCGATGCCCGTGCTTCTGGAGGTGTTTTCCAGTGCGGCCACGACGGAGTTCAGGGCCGGTTGCGAGGTGAGCCCGCTCATGGAGTTAATGGCCGTATCGGCGATGTCTACGCCGGCTTCAGCCGCCATTAAGACGGTGGCGACGCCGTTTCCGGTGGTGTCGTGGGTGTGGAGATGGATGGGGATGGACACTTCGTTTTTCAGCGCGCGGACCAATTTGCCGGCGGCGTAGGGCTTCAAGAGGCCGCTCATGTCCTTAATGCCGATAATGTGGCAGCCCACATCTTCCAGTTGTTTTGCGAGATTGACGTAGTATTCCAGGGTGTACTTGTCGCGGCTTTCGTCTAAGATATCGCCGGTGTAGCACATGGTACCTTCGGCGATTTTGCCGTTGGCGATGGTTTCTTCAATGGCCAGGCGCATGCCTTCGATCCAGTTCAGGGAGTCGAAAATGCGGAACAGGTCGATGCCGCCTTCCGCCGATTCTTTAATGAATTTCTTGACCACATTGTCCGGATAGTTTTTGTAGCCCACGGTGTTGTTGCCGCGAACCAACATTTGCATTAAGAGATTGGGCATGGCAGCTCTCAAGAGATCCAGCCGTTCCCAGGGATCTTCGTGGAGGAAACGATAGGCGACGTCGAAGGTAGCCCCGCCCCACATTTCCATACTGAAGATTTCTTTGATGTTGTAGTTCATGGACTTGGCGACCTTCAAAAGGTCGATGGTGCGCATACGGGTCGCCATTAAGGATTGGTGGGCGTCTCGCATGGTGGTGTCCGTTAAGAGTAGGCGGTCTTGATCCAAAATCCATTGGGAAAGCTTCTTGGCGCCTAATTCGTCGAAGATTTGCTTGGAGCCTTTGTAGCTTTCTTCCTTGAAGGGGGGAACCACCGGCACGTCGAAGGTTTTTTTCGCATCGGAATTTTCGTTGACCACGATGTTTCCGATGTGTTCCATGACGCGGAGCTCTTTGTCCGTGGACGTGTTAATGTCGAAGAGCTCAGGGTGTTCGGCGATAAAGCCCGTGTCGCAGGTGCCTTCTTTAAATTCCTTCGTATTCAATACATTGAGCAAGAAGCCGAGATTGGTTTTTACGCCGCCGACTTTCAATTCCCGCAGGGAACGAATGGATTTATTGACCGTGTCTTCCCAGGTGCGGCCTTGGGTAATGACCTTTACCAGGAGGGAATCGTAGTAGGGGCTGATGACGGCGCCTTGGAAGCCGTTGCCGCCGTCTAAGCGCACGCCGAAGCCGGAGGAGGAGCGGTACAAGGTAATTTGTCCCGTGTCCGGTGCAAAGTTGTTCAGCGGGTCTTCGGTGGTGACGCGGCACTGGATGGAGAAGCCGCGGCGTTCGATGCTTTCTTGGGACGGAATGTCGATGGGCGCATCGGAAAGGGCGTAGCCTTGTGCGATTTGGATTTGGGCTTGAATAATGTCGATGCCCGTCACCATTTCGGTAACCGTGTGTTCTACTTGAATACGGGGATTGACCTCGATGAAGTAGTGGTTGCCGGCGCTGTCCACGAGAAATTCCACGGTACCGGCGGAGCGGTAGCCCAAATTTTTCGTGATCTTCAATGCGTCGTTGCAAATGTCTTGGCGCAGTTGATCGGGAATGGAGAAGGCCGGCGTAAATTCGATGACCTTTTGGTGGCGCCGTTGAATGGAGCAGTCCCGTTCAAAGAGGTGAACCACATTGCCGTAGACGTCGCCTAAAACTTGGACTTCGATGTGTTTCGGGCGGTCCAGGTATTTTTCGATAAACATGGAGTCGTTGCCGAAGGCTTTTTTCGCTTCGCTCTTGGCGGAGTGGAATTGATCCAAAAGCTCTTCCTTGCTGTTGACCACGCGCATGCCGCGACCGCCGCCGCCGGCTGCCGCCTTAATCATGACGGGATAGCCCGCTTCTTCGGCAAATTTCAATGCCTCTTCGTCGGAATGAATGGCATCGTCCACGCCGGGAATGGTTTGTACGCCGGCTTCTCTGGCGATGATTTTCGAGGAAATCTTGTCCCCTAATTGACGCATGGTTTCCGCTCTCGGGCCGATAAAGGCGATGCCCGCTTCTTCACACTTTTGGGCGAAGTCGGGGTTTTCAGCCAAAAAGCCGTAGCCCGGGTGAATGGCGTCCACGCCTTTGTTTTTGGCGAGATGAATGATTTCGTCAATATCCAAATAGGCATCCACGGGATTTTTGCCCTTGCCGATTTCGTAGGATTCGTCGGCCTTTGTTCGGAACAGGGAAAGGCTGTCTTCTTTTGAATATATAGCAACGGACCGTATGCCGAGTTCACGACAAGCTCGGAAAATACGGATGGCGATTTCGCCGCGGTTGGCGACGAGAATGCGCTTAAATTTTCTTTTCTCCATAATGACCTCCTTGTAATTAATGGCTCTATTATACCGCTTTAGTCAAGGGAAATCCATGAAGAAACAGGTTTTTACGGGACTTCTTTCCGTTCTATTGTTTCGCATGGGCGGCCATGATAAACTGAAAACAGAAAGGACGGACCATGGAACTTGTGATCGCATTTGTCTTGGATTTTCTCTTTGCCGACCCGGATTGGCTGCCTCATCCCGTGGTAGGCATGGGAAAGATCATCGCAGCAGAATACAAACTGATTTTAAAGGCGCGGGATGGGTGGAAGAAGCCCCTGGGCATCGCCTGTGCCCTGGTGAATACGGCGGCGATGTATCTTTTGATTCGCGGGCTTTTGAGTTTATTCAGCGGGCCCGCGAAAACCGTCCTGTCCGTCTACCTTCTCTACACGGCATTGGCGGCAAAGACTTTGCACAAGGAAGCCCACGGCGTGAAAAAGGCCTTGGCCCTGTCCGTGGAAAAGGGAAGAAAGCAGCTGTCTCGAATCGTGGGAAGGGACACGGCGCCTTTAGATGAAGAGGCGATCGTGAAGGCCACTGTGGAGACCGTGGCGGAAAACACATCCGACGGCATTGTCGCGCCCTTGTTTTACGCCGCGCTCTTCGGTCCCGCCGGCGCCATGGCCTATAAAATGGTGAACACCATGGATTCCATGGTGGGCTATCGCAACGAAACCTATCGGTTGGCGGGCTACGGGGCGGCGAAGCTGGACGATTTGGCAAATTTAATTCCCGCTCGCCTCACGGCCCTTCTCATGTGTTTTTCGGCGGGCTCCGCCTCCCTTATGAGGCGCGCACTTCTTACGGTAAAAGAATTTCACGGCGCTCATTTAAGCCCCAATGCAGGCTGGTGCGAGGCAGCGGCGGCAGGTGCATTGGGAATCGAGCTCGGCGGCGGCCACGACTATTTCGGCGAATATGTGTATAAGCCCACCATCGGCCGAGCCATCAATCCCGTAGGGCCCGATGCCATCGACGGTGCCACGAAACTCATGTGGCGCAGCACGATCTTGTACCTGCTTATTTACGCCGCAATTTATTTTTTGATTTAGGAGAGATTATGAAAGCATTGATTATCGCCACCTTCGGCTCCACCCACGAAGACGCCCTTCGCCGGGATTTGGATCCCGTGGTTCGGGACTTAAAAGCGTTGGTCGAGGTGCCCGTGCGCGTGGCCTTTACTTCCCGCATGGTCATCGACCGCTACGAAAAAAAGACGGGCATTCGCTACGAAAACGAAGTGGAGGCCGTGGAAAGTTTTTTAAATGAGGGAGTCGATGCGGAAGAGATTTTTATTCAGCCCCTTCACATAATCGAGGGCGTTGAATACGACAAGCTTGCGCGGTTAAAAAGCCGTGGCGTGAAGGTGGGGGAAGCCCTCTTTCACGACGAAAAAGATTTGCTGCGCTTTGTCGATGACGTGGGCCACAGGTTCGAGGCGCCCACGGTGTTTGTGGGCCACGGTAGCCCCACCGCGGCGGACAAAGATTACGACGAATTAAACCGATTGTTTGAGGAAAAAAATCTGCCCCACCGGGTCTCTACCATCGAAGGATCCGTCGACGACCGGCTGCCTCTTTCTTTTATGAAGGAAATGGGATACAAAGACATTCAACTGGCGCCTCTCCTTCTTCTCGCCGGGGATCACGCGAAAAACGATATTTTCGGCGACGACGATTCCGTAAAGAACCGCTTCGAAGTCGCGGGGATTTCCGTTACGCCGGTGGCCGGCGGCATGGGCAGTTGGGATTTCGTGCGGGCCATTTATGTGGAGAAACTTCACGCCCATTTGGAGAAAAAGCCATGCGAAAATTAGTGGGCATCGGCGTGGGCCCCGGCGCGGCGGATCTTTTAACACTTCGCGCTCTGCGTTATTTACAGGAAGCGGATCACATTTTTATTCCCATAAATAGGGGAAAATCTCGGGCTTACGATGGGGTGAAAGAGTTTGTGGATGACGAGAAGGTGATCTTTCTCGATTTCCCAATGACCGAAGTCACGACCGCCCACTACAAAAAAGCCTTTGATGCCATCGACGAGGCGACGAAGGCGGGGGAGCTGACTTGCCTCTTGACCTTAGGCGACGGCACCATTTACGCCACCTTAATCGAAGTGCTGGCGGCCGGGGATGCGACGGATTTCGAAACAGAATTGGTGCCGGGCATCCCCGCTTTTCTCGCGGGGATCAACGGCGTGGTGGAAAGCCTGACGAAAAAGGGCGAATCCTTTCTTTTGACGGATCATTTAGACGAGGCCATTCCAGCGGTGGATACCATCGCCCTTCTAAAGACCACCCGAGCCGAGGAGAGCGCCGCCCGTTTGCAGGCGGCGGGGTATCACCTGCTTTATCTCGAGGAAATTGAAACGGAGCGCTGGGTGGCATCGGCGGATTCCGCGCGCTTCGCCGGGCGGAAGCAGTACATGAGCTTGATTATTGGAAGGAGACGGCCTTGGAACATGGCGGCGATACAAAAACATACGAGGGGAAGAGTGCGCATCCTTTAGCAGATTTTAGCGCCAATATCAATCCTCTGGGCGCACCTGAAGTTTTAAAGGAAGCCATGGCCCGGGGGCTCGAAGGCGCCGAACGCTATCCGGATCGCTTTTACCGGGATCTGCGGCGGGCTTTAGGCGATTGGATGGGCGTGGCGGCAAATCGCCTCGTCGTGGGAAACGGCGCCATGGAAATCATCGCCATCTGCATTTCTCTCTTCGAAAAAATCTATCTGCCCATACCGGCCTTCGGCGAATACGAAAGTATTGCGAAGGATCTGGGAAGAGAAATCACCACCTACCCCATGGTCCATCCCTTTCGGCTGGATGTGGATGATTTTATCGCCCACATGCCGGATGGGGCCCTCACGATCATTACCAATCCCCATAATCCCACGGGCTATACCCTCTCCGGCGATGAGGTGGCGGAAATTTATGAAGGGGTCGTCGCCCGCGGCGGGTATTTCCTCGCCGATGAGACCTTTCTTCCCTTCGTAAAGGGCGGGGAAGAAGGGCAGAAGGCGGGGCTTTCTTGCCGGAAACAGATCACCGTACGAGCCGCCACAAAGAGCCACGCCCTTCCCGGATTGCGCCTGGGCTGGGCGGTGATGAACGACGGCATTCGGGACCGCTTTTTAGCGCGGCAGTTGCCTTGGACGGTAAATGCCGTGGCGGAAGCCTGCGGCCTGCGCTTAAAGGATTGCGACGAGTACATGGCGAAGTCCCGCAAATTTATCGCGGCGGAGCGTGCGAAGCTTATGGCCCTCTTCGAAGAATCGGAAATCGCCGAGGCCCTTGCAGGGGAAGCGAATTTTCTTTTGGTACGCCTTAAAAGCGGTGATGTGGAGGCCTGTTTCGATTTCTTTTTAAGGGGAGGCATTTTGCTCAGAACCTTTTCGGAAGCGCCCTTAAAAGGCTATTACTTTCGCATGGCCGTTCGCGGCGAAAAAGAAAACGCGCGGTTTCGAGAACTGTGGACACAATTTGAAAGGAGCCGGTCCCATGTATGAAAAAAAGCCCATGGCCATTGAAAATACCTCCATGGACATCATCGACAAATACTTAGACGATGTGGAATTTAAGGCCGAGGAGCTGCCCGTAGTGCGCCGCATGATCCACACCACCGGCGACGTGGAATACCGCCACATTATCGACATTCACGACGGTTTTATGGCGGCGGCCCGGGCCGTGGTAAAAAAGGGCGGCAAGGTGTATACGGACACGAATATGGTGCGGGCGGGGATCAACAAAAAAGCCCTGGCGGCATCGGGAGTGGAACTCGTCACCCTAATCTCCGACGATGAAGTGGCAAAGATCGCCGCCGAACGAAAGACCACTCGCTCCATCGTAGCCATGGAAGAAGCCGTATCCATGGGCTGCGAGGGATTTATAATCGGCAACGCCCCCACGGCCCTCTTCCGCCTCTTGGAACTTGTGGAGGAGAAGAAGGCGCATCCGAAATTTATTATCGCCGTTCCCGTGGGCTTTGTCGGCGCGGCGGAGTCCAAGGAAAAGGTGGCCGAATACCCCGTGCCTTACATTCGCACCGTGGGCACCAAGGGCGGCAGCAATGTGGCGGCCTCCGTCTTTAACGCCATTCTTTACGAGGACTTTAATCGATGAAGAGGACCACCGTCGTCGACGGTAAGCACATGCGATTGGGCTTCACCACCGGAACCTGCGTCGTGGCGGCGGCGAAGGCGGCTATCGAGGCTCTGGAGAAGAGGGAGACGATCCATCTTGTCGAGGTAAAAGTGCCGGCGGGGGACGTGCTTTCCATCGACGTCTACGAGCAGATGCGGAGCGAGAGTGCGGCCACTTACAGCGTCATCAAAGACAGCGGCGACGATCCCGACATTACAAACGGCATGGAAATCTTCGTCACCATAACAAAGACCGACACGGGCGATGTGGTTTGGGAGAGAGGTGTCGGCGTCGGCACCTTTACCGAAGACGGGCTTATGGGAAAGGCCGGGGAGCTCGCCGTGAATCCCGTGCCCCGTCGGGAGATCGAAAAATTGCTGAAGGAGCATATGGATAAAGGCATCGCCATAAAAATCGACATTCCCGAAGGGGAAGAATTGGCGAAGAAGACCTTTAATCCACGGTTGGGCATCGTCGGCGGCCTGTCCATTTTGGGGACCTCCGGCCTCGTGGTGCCCATGAGCAAAAGCGCCTATGTGGCCACCATCGATTTGGAACTGAAGAAGCTGAGAAAATCCGGCGCCGATGCGGTGATTTTAACGCCGGGCAATTACGGCGAAGAGCGGGCGGGGGCCCTGGGCCTGCATGTGCCTGTCGTAAAGGTGTCCAATTACTTCGGCGACGCCCTGTGTCTCGCGCGGGATTTGGGTTTTCGTGAAATTACCTTAATGGGCCATGTGGGAAAAATGGCCAAGGTTTCTATCGGCATCTACCAAACCCACTCGGCAGTCGCCGACGGGCGCATGGAAGCCATCGCCTATTACATGGCCAAGGCGGGGGCCGGTGTGGCGGAAATGGATGCGGTGGAGGAGGAAAAGACCGCCGATCAGGCCATAAAAAAAGCCGCGGCTCTGGGCTATAAAAACATTATGGAGGCCATGGAGCGCGGCATCGAAAAGCGGGTGCCATTGTACTTAAAAACCGAGGACATAAAAATTCGCGCAATGATTTACACCATGTAGGAGGAGCGATGATTACCATAGTCGGCGCCGGCCCCGGCGATTTAAAGAAAATGACCTACGAAGCTGTGGCGGCCATTCAAGAAGCGGATCGCGTCGTGGCCTTTTCGCGCCTGGCGGAAAAGCTAACGCCCATTCGAAAGGACATCGTGGCGATAAAGCGTTTGAGCGAGGTGGAGGAAAATATGGATCCCGCCTTAAACGTGGCGGTGGTCGTGAGTGGCGATCCCCTGTTTTTCGGACTGGCAGGGACCTTTCGCGCAAAGGGCATTCAGGTAGACAAGGTGATTCCCGGCTTAAGCAGCGTGCAATGTGCGGCTGCGGCCTTGTGCCTTCCTTGGCAGACGATGCGGGCATTCTCTTTTCACGGCCGCGAACCGGAGATCGATCTGCTTTTACAGGAGCCCTTAAGCTGTGTGCTTTTGGACAAACATTTTACGGCGAGTGATCTGTCGAAGGCCTTGGCGGCAAAAGGGGCGAAGGGCGTGATCCACGGCGCGAGCTATCTTTCCTACGAGAACGAAAAAATTGTGACCGCGCCCATCGGCGAGGAAATTTTCATAGACGAAGATTTAGCATTGGCGGTGATTGAACTTGAACTGGATGAATGATTCCGATTTTATTCGCGGCGACGTGCCCATGACCAAAGAAGACGTGCGGATTTTAACCATGGCTGGCATGGAAATTGTCCCGGGCCTTTCCTTTCTCGACATCGGCGCGGGCACGGGCTCCATATCCGTGGCGGCGGCGGCTTTGGGCTGCGAGGTCATTGTTGCGGAAGTGAAGGATGAGGCCGTGGATTTAATCGAGAAAAACGCCGAAGCCTTCGGTGTGAAAATCGACGTGATCCGGGGAAAGGCGCCGGATTGTTTAAAAGATGAAAACTACGACCGCATTTTTATCGGCGGCAGCAGGGGCGAGTTGGAAGCCATTTTATATTATGCCCACGAGCATCTAAATGAAGGCGGCATCATAGCCGGCAATTTCATTACCATGAGCAACGCCGAATCAATGAAGGTTTTTTTGAAGAAAGAAGGCTACGATTTTAGCCTGAAGTATGTGGCCGTATCGAGGGAAGATCGACTGGGTCTGTTGCGCGCGGATAACGGCGTGTTTATGTTAAAGGGGAGAAAAAGATGATTTCATTTGTCGGCGCCGGTCCGGGGGATGTGGATTTAATTACGGTAAAGGGCAGGCGGTTCTTGGAAGAAGCCGACGTGATTATTTACGCCGGCAGCTTGGTGGACGCCCGCCACATGGAGTGCGCGAAAGAAGGCGCCGAGATTTACAACAGCGCCACCATGCATTTGGATGAAGTGTTGGACGTCATGAAAAAGAGTCACGAGGCGGGCAAAAATCTGGTGCGCCTCCACACCGGCGATCCCTCCCTTTACGGGGCAATACAGGAGCAAATGGATGCTCTGGATCAGTGGGGCATCGATTACGAAGTTATCCCCGGGGTGAGTTCCTTTTCCGCGGCGGCATCAATCTTAAAGCGGGAATTTACCCTTCCGGGCGTGAGCCAAACGGTGATTCTCACCCGCCGGGCCGGGCGCACCCCGGTGCCGGAGGGCGAGTCCATCGACAAACTGGCGGCCCACGGCGCATCCATGGCCATCTTTTTATCCGCCGGCCAATTGGAGGACCTGGTGGAGGATTTAAAAAAGGGCTATTCCGACGACACGCCCATGGCCGTGGTCTACAAGGCTACCTGGGCCGATGAAATCGTCGTGCGCTCCACATTGAAAGACATCGTAAAGGACATGGAAGGGCGGGACATTTACAAACACGCCCAAATCCTCGTCGGAGATTTTCTCGATACGGATTACGAAAAGAGCAAGCTCTACGACAAACACTTTTCCACGGAATACAGAAAGGGCACGAAGTGAAGACGGCTGTATTGTGTTTTTCGCCTCAGGGCGCGGCCCTGGCGAAGAAGTATTTTTCTCAAGAAGATTGTTACGGCAAAGACTTTCAGCGGCCGATAAAGAAAGAGGACTTTGGCCATATTTTTACCGGCTACGATCGCATCGTCTTTATCGGCGCCGCGGGCATCGCCGTACGCTACATGGCGCCTTTTGTGGCGGACAAGCGAAAGGATCCCGCCGTGGTGGTCATCGATCCGGTGGGCCGCTACGTGATTCCCCTCTTAAGCGGCCATTTAGGCGGCGCTAATGCCTACGCCGAGGAACTTGCGAAGGCAATGGGCGCCGAAGCGGTGCTTACCACGGCGTCGGACAGCTTGGGCTTCGAAGCCATTGACGTCTTTGCGCAGAGAGAAAATTACGCCTTCGAGGATATGGCGGCCATGAAAGAGGTTGCCGGCGCCATGGTGGCGGGGCGGGAGATCCCCTGGTATTCCGAAGAAGATGCATTGCCGGATTATCCTCATATCAAACGGGTACCATCCATTGAGGCGGCGGATGCAAAAGACGGCGTCGTAGTTACGACAAAAGACGTCGAAATTAAAACCGGCCTTCAACTTGTGCCGCGACGGATCCACTTGGGCATCGGTTCGAAAAAGGACACGGATCCGGAGGCATTGTTGGCTTTAATAAAAAAGACGCTAAAAACCTACGCCATCCATCCCATGGCTCTCGCCGCCATCCACACCATCGACATAAAAAAAGAGGAGCCCGCCATCGTTTACGCGGCCAAGCATTTCCGTATTCCCATGAAAATTTACAGCGCGGAGGAATTATCGAGAAACGAAAAACGCTGCGAAGGAAGCGACTTTGTGAGAGCCACCGTCGGCGTCTCCAGCGTCTCCTGCACGGCGGCCTACATGGGCGGCGAAATCATGATCGCGGAAAAAATCTGCGAAGAAGGTTTCACCCTGAGCATAACAAAGGAAAAAAGATGAAGAAATTATACATTATCGGAATCGGCCCGGGCGGCGAAGAGGATTTCACCCTGGGCATGATCCGGGCCTTGGAGACCTCGGAAGTGATCGTGGGCTACAAGCCTTACTTAAACTACATTAAAAACTACACATCGGGAAAAGAAATTTACACCACGGGCATGAAGTCGGAAATCGAGCGCTGCAAAATGGCTCTGGCTTCGGCGGAAGAGGGAAAGACCACGGCCATGGTCTCCACCGGCGATGCGGGCCTCTACGGCATGGCCGGGCCCCTATTGGAACTGGCGGCCGACAAAGACATCGACATCGAAATCATTCCCGGCATCAGCGCCAATTTTGCCGCCGCCTCCCGTGTCGGCGCGCCGATCATGCACGATATGGTCACCATCAGTCTCTCCGATCTAATGACGCCGCTGGATCTGATTCAAAAGCGCATTCGCCTCGCCGCACAGGGGGATTTCGTCATCTGCTTTTACAATCCCCGATCCAAGGGGCGCCCCGATTATTTAAAGGCGGCCATGGGAGTTTTAAAAGAAGAGGGATACGAAGACTCCAGACCTGTGGCCATGGTAAAACACGCCCGGCGCGTCGGTGAAGAAAAAATCCTCACCACCATCGGCGATCTGGACGACAGCTTCTGCGACATGAATACCATGGTCATCGTGGGAAATAAGGAGACTTATGTAAAAAACGGCGTCATGATCACACCCAGGGGCTACAAATTATGAAGCTTTGGATCATCGGCGGCACCTCGGAATCCGTGCGCATCATCAAAAGCGTGGACTACAGAGCCATTGTCGTCAGCGTCGCCGGGAAAGAAGGGCGTGATCGCCTGCCCGAGGACGCGGACGTCCACGTAGGGCCCATGGATCGAGACGCCATGGTGGATTTTATTCGCGAGAAAAATATCGTCGCCGTCGTGGACATGAGCCATCCCTTCGCGAAGATCGTCTCCAAAGAGGCGAAGGCGGCGGCGGATGAAGCGGGCATCGACTACTACCGCTTTAAGCGGCCCATGGAGGATGCGGCTGGGGACGTGGTCTTCGACGATTACGCTTCCTGCGCCGAGTACATGAAAGGGAAGACGGGCACCTTTTTCTTTACCACGGGGTCGAAACACTGCGATCTCTTCGAGTCGGTGAAGGGAGAGAGCCGCCACATCTACCGGATCATTCCCTCGTCGAAGAGCATCGACATCTTGCGGGATGCCGGCGTGGCCATGGAAGACATGGTGGCCATGCTCGGGCCCTTTGACTTGGACATGAACCTGGCCCTGTTTAAACACGCAAAAGCCGACTTTCTGGTGACGAAAAACAGCGGCGCAGGCTCCGGCTTTCACGAAAAAATCGAAGCCGCCCGCCGATTGGGCATGACGAGCCTGGTGATTCGCACGGAAGGAGAAGAGGGGCTGAATTTCTCCGAGACCAAGGCCGTCGTAGAAAGGATAACCAATGGAATTCTCTTATCGCTTTTACACCAATAAGGCGTGTAAATACTTCCCCTGCCACGCCATGGAAGGGGATTTTAACTGCATGTTCTGTTACTGCCCTCTCTATCTTTTAGACGAGGGATGCGGCGGAAATTTTTCCTATGTCGGCGGCGTAAAGGATTGTTCGAATTGTACGATTCCTCACAGGCCCAAGGGCTACGACTACATTAACGATCGCCTTCGTGAGGAAATAAGTAAAAGGAAAGAAGCCAATGAAGGATAAACTTGTGGGATCCGTCGAAGCGGCGGATAAAGCGTTCATGAAAAAGGCCAAGGCCCACTGGGACAATCGCACCCATCCCACAGGCTCCTTAGGCGCCTTGGAAGCCATGACCATTCGCCTGGCGGGGATTCAGCGTCGTGTCGTTCCCTCCGTGGAGAAAACAGCCATCGTCGTCTTTTGCGCCGATAACGGCGTGGTGGCGGAAGATGTGAGCTCCTCGCCGCCGGTCTTTACGCAAATGCTCGCCAATGCCATGGCCCGAGGAGAAACCGGCGTCGCCGCCCTGAGCCGCCGGGCGGATTCGGAACTTTTTATCGTGGACATGGGCATGAATGAGGATGTGGCGCGGGAGGCCAAGATAATCGACGCATCTCTTCGCAAGGGAACGGGAAATATCGCCGAGGAGCCCGCCATGAGCCGAGATGAGGCCATCGAAGCCATAAAGCGTGGCATGGATATAACAAAGGCGGCCATAAAAAAAGGCGCCTCCATGATCGGCACCGGGGAGTTGGGCATCGGAAACACCACCACCTCGGCGGCCCTTCTCTGCGCCTTAACCGGCGAGTCCGCCGAAGATTGCGTGGGCTACGGCGCCGGCATTACGGAAGCGCAGCTTGCGAAAAAAGTGGCTGTGGTGAAAAAAGCCGTGGCGCGGGCCGGAGACGGAGACGTGATCCACAAAATCGCCCAAGTGGGCGGATTGGACCTGGCCGGCCTTGTCGGGGCATTCCTGGCCTGCGCGGAAGAAAAGACGGCGGCGGTGGTGGACGGTTTCGTCACCGGTGTGGCGGCTCTTGCGGCCATTCAAATGGCGCCCGAGGCGAGAGACTATATTTTTCTCTCCCACAAGAGCGCGGAGAAGGCGTCGGCCCTCGTGAACCGGCACATGGGCATGGAACCGCCCCTGGATCTTTCCATGCGGTTGGGCGAGGGAAGCGGCTGTCCTCTCTTCTTCCAACTGATGGAGGGGGCGATTTACGCCATGAAAAACATGGGATCCATGGAAGACAATGCCATCGATCCGGGGTTGTTGGTGAATATAGAAAAGGAGTCCCTATGATTACATTAATTACCGGCGGCGCCAGGAGCGGAAAAAGCGCCTACGCCGAATTACGGGCAGGACAGCACGAAAATGTCGTCTATATCGCCACGGCTCAGGCCGCAGATGATGCCGAAATGATTCGCCGCATCGAAGCTCACAAAAAACGTAGGCCCGCGTCCTGGCGCACCGTGGAGCGGGATTACGACTTAGCGGAAGCGATCCATGAAGAAGACGCCGCGCTTCTGGACTGCGTCACGGTCATGTTATCTAATTACCTGTGGAAATATTCCGCGGAAGGAGAAGACGTGGACGAGGAGAAGATCGAAGGTCTCTGCATGGAGGAGCTCAGCGATTTAATCGCCGCGGCGAGGCGAAAAGATTGCGATCTGTTCATCGTCACCAACGAAGTGGGAAGCGGCATCGTGCCCATGCATCCCGTCTCCCGCGCCTTCCGGGACATGCAGGGGCGAATCAATCAAAGGTTGGCACAAGCGGCCGATGAGGTTTACGCTTGTATTTCGGGGATTCCGGTGAAAATCAAATGAACAGTTTCCTTTTAGCCATCCAATTTTTGACACGCCTGCCCATTCAAGTCGATACGGAATTTAACGAAAAAGAAGCGGGGAAGAGCCTCTTCTGGTTTCCCTGGATCGCCTTCGTCATGGGCGCCATCGTCGGTTTCGTAAACAATTTTTTCTACGATATCGGGCCCCTTTTCGGCGCCTTTTCAGGCATCCTCACCTGGTACCTTTTAAACGGCGGCCTTCACATGGACGGGCTTATGGACACGACCGACGGCTTTTTGTCCAATCGGGAGAGGGATCGCGTCGTGGAAATTATGCACGATTCCACCATCGGTGTCTTCGCCGTTCTGGCCCTGGTTTTGATCGTGCTCGGAAAATTTTCCGTGCTTGCATCCGTCGCCATTCAACCCATTGAAATGGGAATCTTCTTCGCATCGGTGCGCATGGGCGTATTGACGGCGATCCACTATTTCCCTTCTGCAAGCTCCTCGTCCATGGGAAACTTCTTTAAACGGGGTGCGTCAAAAAACAGCTACTACCTTCAGTGGCTGCTTCTCGCTCTGATCATCCTCTTTGCCCGAGGCAAGTCTTTTCTCTTCTTTCCCGTGGCCGCCTGCCTTTGGGGCGTGCTCTTATCCCGCCTGTCCGTAAGAAAAATCGGCGGCCTCACCGGCGATGTTTACGGCGCCATCGTGGAGACGGGCGAACTTTTCATGCTGATATTATTCGGAGTATTTTTCTCATGAGTATTTACATGATGCGCCACGGAAAAACCGCGGCCAACGAAAAGAAATACTACGCCACGCCGACCGAGCCCTTGCTTCCCGTGGATCCCTCTGTGGCGCTGAAATTAAAAGATGAAGTCGCCGCCCTTTCCGTAACATCCGTGGTGACGAGCCCCTATCTCAGGGCGAAGGAGACGGCGGCCATCCTGTGGGACCGTGGGCCTGTGGCGGAAGAGCCCCTGATTCGTGAAGTGAATCTGGGCGTCTTGGAAGGCCGTACATTTCACCACGCCTACGACCGGTACGGCGAGGCCCTTGAGCCCTGGATCGACGATCCCTTTAATTACGGTCCGCCGCAAGGGGAAAGCCTTCGCGGGGCCTACAAACGGGCGCAGGCTTTTTTGCAGATCGCAAAAGACGACACCCTCTACATCAGCCACGACGGCTTTATGCGCCTGGTGCTATCGGCCGTAAAAGGCGACGTGCATGCTTTTTTCGACTACAAGCTGGAAAATTTTCAAATCATCAAGATCAAATAAAAGTGACAATTCCGTTACAAAACCTGTGGAACGCTTCAATCGGTCCCGTCCTTTTGCTATAGTTTTAGAAGCTTAAAAGCAAGGAAAGGATGTTACCATTGAAATACACATTGAAACGCCTATTGGCACTTTTTTTATGTCTGGGAATTCTGCTTCCCGCATCGGGGGTCTTCGCTCAAAGTTACGAAAGTCCGCGAAACTTGGCGGTGGCATTGGCTCAGGGAGAAGGGGGAAGCTACGACGCCTTCACCATTACTTGGAGCAATCCCGAAGGTGTGAAGAAACAATTGGAATCGGGAAAGACCGTAGCCTACGAAATCGACAGCAAAGTCAATCTCGGCCCCTGGTCTTCGAAAAACGGGCAGAGTTTTAAAGGTGAGCTTACTTTAAATGAAAAAGACCGCGTGGAAATGAAGCTTGACGGCGCGAAGTTTTCGAATTTGGCGAATCCCGCCATCGAAAGTAAGCTTTACAGCTTCCGCGTCCGCTACATCGGTGAGGGCGAAAGCGCCTACACCAATGCGGTTTCCGTAGGCTATCGCCCGGTCTTTAACAATTCCAGTGCATGGTCCATGGAGGAATTGAGCGATGCCGGGAAGAACGGATTGATCCCGCCCTCGGTTAAGGCCGATATGAAGACGGAAATTACGCGGGAAGAATTTACGGAAGTCATCGTGCGCCTCTACGAAAAAGCGGAGCACGTCCATTTAGTGGCGGGAAAGAGCCCCTATAAGGACACGAAAAACGAATCCGTGGTCATCGCATCGCGCCTTGGATTGGTCAACGGCGTGGGCAAGGATAAATTCGCCCCCAAATCGAAGATCACCCGGGAGCAAATGGCCACCATTTTGACCCGCTTCTTAAACAGCGTGGAAGTGGAAGGGGACAAGACGATGGGTGCGCCCTTCGCCGATCACGCAAAGATCAGCCCCTACGCCCGGGAATCCGTCTACGAGCTTCAGTCTTTGGGACTAATGGAGGGCTACAAGAACAACGAATTTAAGCCCAAGACCCATGCCTCGAGAGAACAGGCCGTGGTCCTGGCGCAGCGGATCTATTCCTTTATCGAAAAGTAACCGAGTTCATAGAATGAGAAAACCGAAGGCAGCGAAAGCCTTCGGTTTTTGCATGTTTTTTGAATAATAAGAAATTAAAGCAATTTGGGCAGGAGGGTGGAAGCCAGGCCCAGGAAGATAAAAAAGCCGCACACGTCGGTGAATGTTGTGAGAAAAATCGGCGACGAAATGGCCGGATCGATTTTCAACTTGTCGAACAAGAGGGGCAAAAGGAAGCCGACGATGCCGGCGATGACCATGTTTAAAATCATGGCGGCGAAGATAATCAGGCCTAAATACACATTTTGGTACTTCAAATACAAGACGACGCCGGCGAAAAAGCCGATGACGGCGCCGTCAAAAATCCCCAGGCCGATCTCTTTTAAAACCAGGGGCAGGTCTTCTTCCAAACTGATTTCGTCGCGGGCCAAACTGGTCAAGACGATGGAGAGGGCTTGATTGCCGGCGTTTCCTCCCATCCCCGTGACGATGGGCATGGCGGCGGCGAGGGCCACCACTTGGCTGATGGTGTCTTCAAACATGCTGACCACCGCCGATGCCATAAAGGCCGTAAACAGATTGATGACGAGCCAAGGCAGGCGGCTTTTTACGGAGTGGAAGAAATTGGAGTCGAATTCTTCGTCTTTGGAAACCCCACCGATGGCCAAGATGTCTTCGTTATGTTCTTCTTCCATAACGTCGATAATGTCGTCTGAGGTAATGACGCCGAGGATGGCCTCGTTTTTATTGACGACGGGCAAATACTTTAAGTCGTATTTATAAATTAAATTCGACGCTTCTTCCTGATCCTGATCCGCATAGACGAAAAAGGGGTGGGTCTCCACGAGATCGGCCAAAGGTTTAAAGCCCGGCGCCACGAGGATCTCCCGCAAATCGACGATGCCCTGAAGGCGGTGCAAATTATCCGTAATGAAAATGGATTCGATAATTTCCGTCGTAGGGGCGATCTCCTTGATCTTTAAAAGAGCTTCGCGCACGGTAAGGGATTGTTTCAGGGAAATAAACTCCGTGGTCATAATCCCGGCGGCGCTGTCGTCGTCATAGGACAAGATCATCTTGAGAATATTCGATTCGCTTTTCTTCATATAGTTGAGAATGTCTTTTCGTTTAATCGTGGGCAAAAGCCCCAATAAATCGGCGACATCCGCATTGGTCATGTAGCTGAAAATGTCGATGAGCTCTTTCGTCGAATAGAAACCGGCCATCATAACCTGAAGCTCTTCTTCGGCATTTTCGATGAGATTGGCGATCTCTTCCGGATCCAACATAAAGAGGAAGTACTGAAGATCCGCCGAATCCAAATCCTCCAACACTTCGTCGATATCGACGGAGTGGTAGGAATCGAAGATATTCTTGGCGTTTTGTACACTGCCCTCTGTGATGCAGGCGTCGATCTTTTCTTTTAACAAATTGTAATCGGACTCATATTCCATAGTCTGTCACCTCCCGGATGGTACATAAACAGTATACCATTGAAGGACCTACGAAGTCACATTTGGTGAAAGAGAAGGTTGTTAAAAAAGAAATAAAAAGTCATAGAACTGTAACAGAGAAGTAACATAAATGACGTCTCAAATTATTACATTCTGTAACCAACTGTGTTATAATTTCAAAAGATCATTAAGAAAAATCTAATTTCGAATGGAATCGCCCGCCTTCGGGCCCTTTCAAAGCGAAGTATTTTATAAGGAGTGTTGTTACCACATGAGTCACAAGTTCAAGCTTGCCGTCGGAACGACTGCGTTGGCAATCATTTCGATCGTAGGCCTTAGAGATACCGGCGTTTTCGTGCAGGATCATAACACCACATTGTATAGCGGCAGCGAATTGAAATTCGCCGTGGAAGAACAAGCAAATATCGTCGATTCCAACGATCGCGGCTACATAGTCCAAAAGGGCAATGCCAAGGTCACCGTTCCCAAGGAAAAGATCTTGGTTACCGAAAGCAAACCTCAATATTACACGGTAAAGAAAAACGCCATCTTGAAAAAAGACGGCAAGGTCGTCCGCAACCTCTTTATCGGCGAAACCCTTCAAACGGTGAAGCACTACCCGAACACGGTAGCGGTAAATACAGAAGACGGCCTTTTCGGATCCGTTGAAAACAAATTTATCGAACCCATCGAAGGGCCTCACATGACCCCGGCCAAGGTGAAACAAAATTTAAAACTTGAAAATGCCAACGGCGTTTACCAATTGGCTAAAAACCAATCGGTTAATGTAGTGAGCTACAAAGACGGCCTCTTCATCATTCTCGATGAAGAAGGCAAGGATTTCCAAATCGATCCCAACTACCTGGACTTCGGTGAAGGCGGTGTGAAGGCCGTGCAACGTGCAGTCATTCAAAAGCAAGCGCCGGTCAAAAAGATCGCCGAACCCGTGGCCATTGCACCGAAAGTAGACGGCGCGAAGGCACAACAGGTCATCGACTCGGCATTCAGCAAAATGGGTTCTCCCTACGTATGGGGCGCCACCGGCGACGGCGGTTACGACTGCTCCGGCCTCGTGTACGCCATCTACGTCAACGAATTGGGGATTTCCCTTCCCAGAACCTCTTCCGCACAATCCCAAGTGGGCGCTCAAGTGGATCGCTCCCAATTACAACCGGGCGATTTGATTTTCTTTAACACCACGGGCAAGGGCGTCAGCCACGTCGGCATCTACATCGGCGACGATACCTTCATCCACGCCAACAGCGGCAGTGGTCGGGTAAAACAAAATAAATTATCTGAAAAGTATTATAACTCCCGTTTTGTGAACGCAACGCGCGTGTTATAATGAAGCAGAAACACGAAGAGCGGTTCGCCGCTCTTTTTTAATAGGAGGGAAAAATGAAATTTGACGTAAGCCCGCTGCGGGAGCAGCTTCTCGGCGACTTGACGGAAAAAGTCGCCGTCGCCAAGGAAAGAGGGATCGGATACAAGCTCTTAATCCTTCGCGTCGGAGACAAAAAGGCGGACATAAGCTACGAAAATTCCATTAAGAAATCGGCGGAAAAAGTGGGCATCGACGTGAAGGTCACTGCTTTCGCCGACACGGCGGGGGAAAGCGAGATTTTATCGGAAGTGAATCGCGGCAATCGGGACGAGGGCATCGGCGGGATCTTGATTTTCCATCCTCTGCCCAAGCATTTCGATGTCGAAGCCATTGACAGCGCCATTCAATCGGAAAAGGACATCGACTGTTTGAGTCCCCTGAATCAGTGGAAAATTTTCACGGGGCAGGGAAAGATCATGCCCGCCACGGCGAAAAGCGCCCTTATGATTGCAGAGGCCATGGGGGATTTAGAAGGCAAACGGGTGTTGATTATTAACCGCTCCATGGTCATCGGCAAGCCTCTGGCCATGATGCTTTTAGATAAAAACGCCACGGTAACCCTGGGCCATTCCCGCACGAAAGACATTCCCGGCTTGGCGAAAGATTACGACGTGGTGGTTTACGGCACGGGGCAGTCCCGCTGGGTGACGGCGGATTTTGTGAGCGACGATCAGTGCATTATCGACTGCGGCATCGCCTTCGACGAGAGCGGAAAATTAACCGGCGACGTGGACTTCGACGCGGTCGTGGACAAGGCGCATTTGGTGACTTCCGTGCCCGGCGGCGTGGGAAGCCTTACGAATTTACTTTTGCTGGACAATATGTTTCTCGACTAGATTTTTTCCATGAAAAAGCCCTCGCTTCATCGGCGAGGGCTGATTTTATTTTTTGCGAATAAACTTCCACAGGGCGTAGCTTTTTATAAAGCTTGCCGTGGCTTTGCGCACGGGCTTTTTCCGCATGGCCTTGGCGCCTGCCTTGGCACCTTTGGACATGGCTGCAAATTTCACGATTTTCGATAGTTTCATAACCGCCTCCTTATATGAGTACATACCCGAAGGGAGGGGCGTTTACGCAAGGGAGCCTTATCGGCGATGGGTATCCCTGTTTTGGTCGTTATCGTTGTCCTGATCCTGTTCGTCTTCATTGGCCTTTTGTGTTTCCTGATCGTACCATTCCTTGGTGTGTACTTGGCAATAGTTCGAGGGCAGGGTGTAGTAGTCCTTGGGCAGGATGCCGTCGAATGCTTTCGGATCGTAGCCCTTGGGCCGCACGAAGTAGTAGCCGTAGGTAATGGTTTCATAGGGGCAGTAGGTGGAGGCCAATTGACCGGAGACGGAGCAGATGAGTTTTCGCGTGTAGTTTTGCGTTTCCTTTGTCGGCGCCGTGTTGGGCAAGAAAGGCAGAGTCACCGTGGAGCGGGCTCTTCGGGCGTAGGTTGTGGCCAAGAGGCCGGTCTTGTCGCTCACTTCGTGCATTTCGAAATCCGCCGGAAGCTCCCAAGGCGTTCCGTCGCCCAGGATGGCCACGAGGGAAGCGTACAGGCTTTCCGTAAGGGAGCGATCTCCGGCCAAGGCGATTTTTTGAAGGTCGTTGCCCATCCACAGGCCGTAGGTGTATCGAGGCGTGGCGCCCAGGGCGAAGTAATCTGCGCGGTACTTGTTTGTGCCGGAAACGGCAAAGGCGTCGTAGCCCGATGCTCGAAGATTTTCGGCCAGGGGCGAACGGCCCAGGGCGTAGCGAAGGAGGGCGTCTTCTCGATGGATGTCCTTTGCCGCGGTCTTTCCGTGTTCGTAAAGGACGCGTCCTTTGCGGTCGGTAATCTTTTGTACGGTGTAATTGTCGGATACGCTCGGCGATGCGATGCGGGCGTAGCTGTTTGTTAGAGCCATAAGATTCATGCCGTCCACGAAATTTCCCGCCGCCATGGCGTCGTAGGTCATGTCGTGGCGCTTGGCATTTTCCTTGGGCGTCTTTACGGCGTCGTCTTGCCGCTCTCCCTTATAGAGACCGAGGCGGTTCAGATTTTTCAATACGGGATCGAAGCCGTAGCGTTCCAGAATCTTTCCGCTGATGGCCAAGCGGGTATTGGCGGCGCCGTCTGCCAGGACGTCGTAGCCGTAGAAGGAATCGGCATTGGGCCATATGATTCCGTCGACGTGCATGGGCGTGTCGTCGTAGGAGGTGGCCAGGGTGTCGCCTTCGCTTAAGGCGGCGAGGTAGGTGGTTAAAGGCACGATGGCGGTGCCCGGTTGTCGCTTGCTCGTCAGGTGATTGTAGCGGAGACGGGCGGGATCTTTTAAGTCGTTGCCTCCGGCGAGGGCCACGATGGCGCCGGTGGTATTGTCGGCGATGATCGCCGCCGATTGCGGTTGCAGGCTGCCTTTTTCCGGCAGAAGGAACAGATCGGCGGGAAGGACGAGTTCCTCTTCCGTGATTTCGATGGCGTCTTTATAGGCCTCGTAGAGTTCGCCCTGAAGGAGAAGGGTGGAAGGATTTTTCAAATCGCCCGCCTGAAACAAGGTTCCGGCGCCGGCCACGGTGCGGAGGTTGCCGTTTTCGTCTAAGTAATAGAGGTTTTTCAAAAGAAGATTGCCGTTTGATTCAGTAAAGTATTCTCCGTCGATTTCCAATCCGCCGTCGGTTTTCGTGAAGGCGCCGGCGGGAAGATGCATATTGCCCTTCTCGTCGAAGAGGGCCTCGTAGGGGTAGTAGAGCACGTGGCCTTCCTCGTCGATCATGCGGTCATTTCCGTCGGTGTTGAAGTCCACGAAGTTCGCGCCCTTGTTTTTTCCGCGGGCAATGAGGGCGGGATAAGTATCGTAGAGGGCGTCCATTTTTTTCTGGAAATCCCCCACGATGGTGGAGTGGATGGTGAGCCCTCCTTCGCGGACCTGTTTTTCCGCGGCCTGTTTGTCCATGTGGCTGATCTTCGCAAGAATGGCGACGGCCTCGTCGGAAATCACGTCGGCCACGTAGGAAGAGTAGGGCGAGGGGGGATTTTCTTTCGGCATAAAGGAAATGGGAATTTGCGCGTAGCTCTTTGCCTCCTCCGCCGTGATGTAGCCGGCTTGGTTCATGGCGCGGAGCACCACTTTTTTTCGCTCTTCGGCCCGGGGGTTTTCAATTAAATCGTAGGAGCGATCGCCGATGGTTTGCGTGGCGATGACGTTGGCGCCGTCGTTTTCTTCCGTGGGAATCCGCTTAATCGGTTGGTAGGAGGCGGGGGATTTTACGATGCCCGCCAAAAGAGCCCCTTCTTCCACGGTCAGGTCTTTGGCGTGTTTGGAGAAATAGGCATTGCTCGCCGCCTCGATGCCCTGGCTGCCCAAGCCCAAATCCACTCGGTTCAGATAGGCCTCCAAAATTGCATCTTTTCCTAATTTTTCTTCCATGCCCAAGGTTAGGTAGGCCTCCTTGATCTTTCGATCCAAGGACTGCTCGCTGCTTAAGTAGACGTTTTTTACCAATTGCTGGGTGATGGTGGAACCGCCCCGTTCGATGGCGCCGCTTTTTGCATTGGTCAGGATGCTCGCGCCCAATTGGCGAAAATCCAGGCCGTGGTGTTTGTAAAAACTCCGGTCCTCCACGGCGAGAAAGGCCTCCTTCACGTGATCCGGCACCTGATCGACAGAGATGTTTTCGCTGAAGACGGAAGGATCCACCTCGTCGATGGGATTGCCCTCGGCATCGAGTATGTAGGATGTCTGCGGAATGGACGTGGTTAAGTCGTCGAAATCAACCGGCGGCAAGTCCTTCAGTATGGACACGATCCATATGGCCACGATGCCCCCCAAAAGAACGAGAAGAAATAATATGGCCGCGAGAAGCATTTGCCATGTTTTTTTGCGGCGAAGTGTATGTTTAATCCCCATGGAAACCCCCTTTTTTGCCATTATATCATGGCCCATTGTTGCGTAGAAGTGGAAGGTTGTGTATATTTAAAAAGAAGCTTAGGCAGGAGGCAACATGGAAGAAAGAGAAAAAGTGGTGACGGCGTCGGTTTACGACGAGTCCGAAACTTACTACGAGGAAAGTTTAAAAGAATTAAACGCCCTGGTGAAAGTGGCCGGCGGCCGCGTGGTGGCATCCATCGAACAGAAGGTGCGCGCTTACAATCCGGCGACCTTAATGGGCAAGGGCAAGCTCGAGGAGCTGAAGGATTTCGTCCGGGCGGAGGACGTGGATTTGGTCATATTTGACCAAACCCTCTCCGGCGTTCAAATGCGTGAAATTGAAAAGGTGCTGGAAGTGGACGTTCTCGACCGCACGGCCCTTATATTGGACATCTTCGCTTCCCGTGCGAAAACCGATGTGGGCAAGCTCCAGGTCTATTTGGCTCAGCTGGAATACGGCAAGAGCCACTTAATCGGCAAGAAAAACTATTCCCGCTTAGGTGGCGGCATCGGCACCAGGGGCCCCGGGGAACAGAAGCTGGAAATCGACCGCCGGCGCATCGCAGGAGACATTCAGCGGGTAAAAAAGAAGCTGAAACAGGCGCGAAAGATTCGCGACACGGGACGAAAAAATCGCATAAGTTCCCAAGTACCGGCCATTGCCCTGGTGGGCTACACCAATGCGGGAAAGTCCTCGGTGATGAATCGGCTCTTGAAAGAATCCAATGCAAAAGGACGGGAGGTTTATGTGGAAGACATGCCCTTTGCCTCCCTGGATCCCGACACCCGGCGCATTCGTCTGCCCGACGGCTTGGTGGTCTACGTGACGGACACCGTGGGTTTTATTTCCAACCTGCCCACGACCTTGGTGGAGGCCTTTCACACCACCTTGGAAGAATTGAAGGAATCGGATCTCATCGTCCACGTCATCGACGGTTCGGCGGAGGATGCGGCCCTTCGCTACGAGACGACCAGGAAGCTCTTAAATGACCTCGGTGCCGCCGACGTGCCTAGCCTTCTCTTCGTCAATAAAAAGGATTTAATGGAGGGCAAGAAACTGCCCTTTATGCCGGCGGAAGAGACGGTGATCTACGGATCCTGCAAGCACGACAGGGATTTCGATTACTTTTACGACGCCGTGCAAAGGAAAGTGGAAGACCTTTACGTAAAGGTGGATTTAAAATTTTCCTTCAATGAAATGGATCGTGTGGAGGCCGTAAAAGCCAATTACCCGGTGGAGCGCCTGGACTACGATGCCGACGGCGTCACCATGACGGCCACCTTGCCGAAGCGGGTCTACGACCGAATGAAACCCTATATAAGGAGGCGCTATGTATAAAACCGTCTATCGAAGGGGCGAGAGCCGACTAATCGAAAAGAAATCCGAATTCATCGGTCGCGTGGCCTATGCCGCGACGAAAGAGGCGGCGGAGGCATTTATCCGTGCCATTCGTGAAATGGAAAAAGACGCCACCCACAATTGCACCGCCTACATTATCGGCGAAGAGGGGCTGATTCAAAAATACGACGACGACGGCGAACCCCAAAAGACGGCGGGGCCGCCCATACTGGAAGTGCTGAAGCGCAACGAGCTGAGAAATGTGGTCTGCGTCGTGACCCGCTACTTCGGCGGCACCCTGCTCGGAGCCGGCGGCTTGATCCGCGCCTATTCCTCGGCGGCATCGGAGGCTTTAGTCGATGCGAAGATCGTGGAAATGCACGAAGCCGTGGACATCACCTTCTCCTACGCCTACACGGCCCACGGCGCCATCGAAAATTACATGCGGGAGCGTGGCTATCCCGTCTTGAATTGCGCCTTCAGCGATCAAGTACAAGTGACGACGACGGTGTATAAATCGGGAAAAGAAGCCTTTGAATCTTATTTACAAGACGCCACCTCAGGCGAAGTTGTTATAATAGAAGAAAAAGAAACTGAGCGGCCGGTCTACGAAAAAAAGATGCTCGTAGACGATGTGGCCTACGACCAAATACTTTATGGAGGCAAGAATGAAGCAAGAGATTGATGCAGTAGTTCAATGGATGAGAGAAACCGTAGCGGCCGCCCATGCCGACGGCGTGGTCTTCGGATTAAGCGGGGGCATCGACTCCGCCGTGGTGGCCGGGATCGCCAAGCGCGCCTTCGGCGACAACGCCTTGGGCATTATTATGCCCATCGACTCCAATCCCCAAGACGAAAAAGACGCCCGTCTCGTGGCTGAAAGCCTGGATCTTAATGTGGAAAAAGTGGATTTGACGAAGACCTTTCACGCCCTCGTAGACGCATCCTTTGAAAGCGATGTTGCCATGGCGAGAGCCAATGTGAAGCCGCGCCTGCGCACGACGACCCTGTATTATTACGCCCAAGACAGAAACTATTTGGTCTGCGGCTGCTCCAATGCCAGCGAATACTACATCGGCTACTTTACAAAATACGGCGACTCCGCTTGCGACCTCATGCCCATTGTGGATTTCGTGAAATCGGAAGTGGTGGAACTGGCCAAAACATTGGGCCTGCCCAAGGAAGTCATCGAGAAAAAACCCACGGCGGGCCTCTATGCCGGCCAAACCGACGAAGACGACATGGGCTTTACCTACGCCGAACTGGACGCCGCCGTGCGGGGACACAACGAGGGCGAGCACAAAGAGGCCATTGCCCGGCGCCACAAAACCAGTGCCCACAAACGGGCATTGCCGCCGAAATTTGAAAGATAAGGGGCGCGCGTGTTATAATTAACCGTTATAAACAAAGGAGGTAACTATGTCAGGACATTCGAAATGGCACAACATTAAAAATAAAAAAGGAAAGGCCGACGCCAAGCGCGGCAAGATCTTTACGAAAATGGCGAGAAAAATCGCCGTAGCTGTAAAAGAAGGGGGCGACGATCCCGATTACAATCCCGCCCTGAAGGCGGCCATCGACAGCGCCAAAGCGGAAAACATGCCCAACGACAACATCGAACGGGCCATTAAAAAAGCCGCCGGCGAAGGCGACGACGGCAACTACGAATCCATTACCTACGAAGGCTACGGTCCCTCGGGCATCGCCGTCATGGTGCAATGCTTGACGGACAATCGCAACCGTACGGCACCGGATGTGCGCCACGCTTTCGATAAACACGGCGGCAATTTGGGAACCGACGGCTCCGTCTCCTTCCTCTTCGACCGCAAGGGCCAATTGGGGATCGAAATTAAAGAGGGCATGGATCCGGAAGTCGTGGAAATGGATGCCATCGAAGCAGGCGCCGAAGACATTCGCACAGAAGACGGGGGCATCGAAATTATTACCTCGCCGGAAGATTACCAAACCGTGCGGAAGAATTTGGAAGAGGCGGGCTACGAATTCGTCATCTCCGAAATCACCTACCTGCCTCAAACCACCACGGTTTTAGAGGATCCGGAAGACCGCAAGAAAATGGCGAAACTCATCGACCAATTGGAAGAAAATGACGACGTACAGGAAGTCATTCACAATTGGGAAAACGACGACGAAGACGACGAATGAGGTGGATTTTAGCTACGCTCGTGGCTGTGAGCTTCACTTTTCTGTTGTTCGGCACGGCCACGGACTCGGTCAGTGGAAACGAGGCCTATTACCACCGCCAAATGATTGAAAATAAAATTCCGGCGGAGACGGGAAAGTCCTTGAAGGAATTGGACAGAATCTCCGCGGCGCTGCGCGTTTATTTAAAGCAGGGCGATCCTCGGGTGTTGACCCCGCATTTCAACGAGAATGAAGTGGATCACATGGCGGACGTATACGCTCTGTTTCACCTCATGCGCAGACTCTGTGTTGCAGCGACAGTTGTGGCCACCACCGGCTTTTTTGCCTTGGCGAAAAAATTCGGCGTGAAAGAAGGATTGAGAAGCATCGGGCGGGCTGCCCTCGCGTTGGTCGCCACATTTCTTATATTAGGCGGCGGCATCGCCATGAATTTCACCGAGGCCTGGTACACCTTCCACACCCTCTTTTTCTCCAACAAGCTCTGGCTAATGGATCCGGCCACGGATCTGATGATCAAAATGCTTCCGGAGGCTTTTTTCTTCGGCATGGTCAAACAAATCGGCCTGATTATGGCAGTGGGGCTTCTGATCGTGGCCTCCTTTGCCTTTTTGAAAGGAAGTAAACATGAGATTAAATAAAACCATCGACCACACCATCTTAAATCCCGATGCGACGAAAGACGAAGTCATTAAAGTCATCGATGAAGCCAAGGCCTATGACTTCGCCTCCGTCTGTTTGGAGCCCTGCTGGGTCACTCTCGCGGCTGAGCGATTGGCGGATTCCGAGGTGAAGGTGTGCACGGTCATCGGCTTTCCCTTGGGGGCCAATACGAAAACAGTAAAGGCATTCGAAGCGAAGGAAGCCGTGGAAAACGGCGCCGACGAAGTGGATATGGTACTGAATATCGGCGCATTAAAAAGCGGCGAATATGATTTGGTTCTCGAAGACATGAAGGCCGTAAGGGAAGCGGCGAAAGATGCCGTGGTCAAAGTCATTTTGGAAACTTGCCTTCTCACCGATGAAGAAAAGAAGAAGGCCTGCGCCTTGGCCAAAGAGGCGGGCATGGATTTCGTGAAGACCTCCACGGGCTTTTCTACGGCCGGCGCCACGACAGAAGATGTAAAGCTCATGCGTGAAGCCGTGGGCGATGCCATGGGCGTGAAAGCCAGCGGCGGCATTCGGGACAGAGAAACCGCCGAAGCCATGATCGCCGCCGGTGCGAGCCGAATCGGCGCGTCGAAGTCCATCGCCATCGTAGGAGAATAAAGTGAATCCCGTAGCATTTACCCTCTTCGGTTTAGAGGTGCGCTGGTACGGCATCTTTATCGCCTGTGGCGCTCTGCTCGCCATCTTTTTTGCGGAAAAGCTCATCGAGCGAAATCCCCGCGTGCCCAAAGAGGCGGTGGTGGACGTGAGCATTTTCGCCTTGCCCTTAGGCATTATCGGCGCCAGGGCTTATTACGTCTTTTTTGAATGGGAGTATTACAGCGCCCACCTGTCCGAGGTGCTCGCCATACGAAACGGCGGCTTGGCCATACACGGTGGCCTCCTCGGAGGTTCCCTGGCCATATTTATTTACTGCCTCGCGAAAAAAATCAGCTTTTTCGAGCTCATGGACATGTTGGCCCCCGGCGTCGTCTTGGCACAGGGCATCGGCCGTTGGGGGAACTTTATGAACGGCGAAGCCCACGGCGGCGTCACCACCGTTCCCTGGGCAATTAATGTGGGCGGGCAAATGGTCCATCCTACCTTTCTTTACGAATCCATTTTAGATGTGGGGATTTTTCTCTTTCTCTACTTCTGTCTTTCGAAGAAACGTCGCTTCCCCGGCGAGCTGGCCGGCGCGTACATGATTCTCTACGGCATCGGCCGCTTCTTTATCGAAGGCCTCCGCACGGACAGCCTCTACATCGGCCCGCTTCGCACGGCGCAAGTGGTAAGCATCATCGGCATTTTCTTGGGCATCCTCTTGTTAATTGTGCAGTCCAAGCGAATTAAAACGGGCGATTATGCCCTGAAGGAAGAGAAGGCAGCGACAAATAAATAAATTCATCGGAGAAACCACCTTTTTTGGGTGGTTTTTTTATTTTGCGCTTGAATACCCAATTAAATGGTGTAAAATATAATTAAGTGGGAGAGAGTGGTAGAAAAGGGTTTAAGTGGGGGCACTATGTTCTTCGGTGAAGTAAAACATACCATCGACACAAAAGGGCGCTTGGTCTTGCCGGCGAAATTTCGCGACGGCATCCGTGACGGCTACGTCATGACCAAGGGCTTGGATCAGTGCATCTTTTTATTCCCCATGGACGAATGGCGCCGCATGGAAGAGAAGTTAAAGACCCTGCCCCTCACTCATAAAGACGCCCGCGCCTTCGTGCGCTACTTCTTCTCCGGGGCATGTGACGGCGAACTGGACAAACAGGGCCGCGTGCGCATTCCCCAGAATCTCACGGACTACGCGAAACTCGACGGAAGCGCGGTTATTATCGGCGTTGGCACCCGCATGGAAATTTGGTCCGACAGCTTGTGGAACGACTACACGGAAGACGAGTCCCTGTCCTACGACAACATCGCCCAACAACTGTCCGATCTCGGAATTTAGGAGGGACCATGGAATTTAAACACGAGCCCGTTCTAATGAACGAGGTTATCGAGGGATTAAAGATACGACCCGACGGCACCTACGTGGACGGCACCTTAGGGGGCGCCGGGCACAGCGGCGAAATTTTAAAGCGATTGGATAGCGGCCTGCTTGTGGGCATCGATCAAGACGATGCTGCCCTCGCCGCGGCGAGAAAGCATTTGGAAAGCATCGGCGAAAACTTTCAATTGGTGAAGGGCAATTTCGTCGACATGCCGGCTATTTTAAAAGCGTTACATATCGAGGAAGTGGACGGGATTCTCCTGGACATCGGCGTCAGTTCCCATCAATTCGACTCGGCGGAGCGGGGGTTCAGCTATCGCTTCGACGGCCCGCTGGACATGCGCATGGACAGGACCATGTCTTTGCGCGCCTACGACATCGTGAACACGTACAGCGAAAAGGATCTGGCGAAAATCATCAAAAGCTACGGGGAAGAGCGCTGGGCCGATCGCATCGCGCAATTTATCGTGAAAGAGCGCAAGGAAGCGCCCATCGCCACCACCTTCCAATTGGTGACGGTTATAAAAAAAGCCATCCCGAAAAAAGTGCGGCAAGAGGGTGGCCATCCGGCGAAGAAAACGTTTCAAGCCCTGCGCATCGCCGTAAATCGGGAGCTGGACGTGTTGGAATCGTCGATTCCTGAGATGGTCCGCCTCCTAAAGCCCGGCGGACGGCTGGGAATCATCACCTTCCATTCCCTGGAAGACAGAATCGTGAAAAACAGTTTTCAATATTTATATAAAGATTGCATCTGTCCGCCGAGGCAACCCATTTGCACCTGCGGAAAGAAGCGTGAGATCGAAATCGTAACGAGAAAGCCCGTCACGGCATCGAATGAAGAACTCAAACGAAATCATCGGGCCCATTCGGCGAAGCTGCGTATAGCTGAAAAAATTTAGGGGGAGTGTTATAATGAAACGAGTCGAAAAGAAACGTCCCCGCCTGAGGCCCGCGAAAGGTCCGAAGCGGAAGTGGATGTCCCGTTCTGCCCTTTTCGGGATTCTTTTGTGCATGGTGGGCATCACCGCCTGTCTGCAACTGAGGGCCCATACGCAGATCGCCCTGTTAAATGCAGCTATCGAGGCACAAAACAAGGCGTTGGTCGATATGGACAAAACTTACAGGGACATGAATGCCGACTTAGATGAAATAAAAAATTCAGACGAGATCATGAAAAAAGCGAAATTTCAGCTGGGGATGGTCTATCCCGACAACGATCAGGTAAAATACATCGACGTGAAAGTACGCAACGAGGAAAACGACGTAAACGAGAACGTCTACCTGAACCCGGTGATCTCGGTTTTGCATATTTTCAAATAAACAGTGGGAGGCTCTTGTGGGGGAGCAGAAAAGTAAACAAACGAAAAGAGTGAGGAAGAGAAAAAGAGATCGTCGATTTCTTTTAAACCATCTCCGAAAGATGGACAGAAAAGTGGCGTTTCTATATGTATTTCTCTGCTTGCTCTTTTTTATTTTGTGGGTGCGCGTAGGCTATTTACAAATCGTCGACGCCGACAATCTGACCCGCGAGGCCCTGGCACTGACGACGAAAAGCGTCAAGCGTCCCGAGCGGGGCTTAATTTTTGATGCCGACGGAAACAAATTGGTGGGAAACATCAGCAAATCCGACATCTACATCGACACGAATATCTTGGCCGGCGCGAAGGACAGTCAGAAGGAGCGGGAAAAGCTTCGGCGCCTCGCCCTGAAGACCCTGGACATGACCGAGGCGAAGTTCGACGAGCGCATGGAAAAAAGCGGCTATGTCCTGCTGAAAAACAATGTGGAACGCTCTGTGGCCCTGCGACTGAAGGATTCGGATATACCCGGCCTCGTCGTGGAAGATTTCGAGGCTCGCACCTATCCCAACAACGATTTGGCTTCCTTGGTCATCGGCTTTGCGGGAAAAGAAGGAGACGGCCGCTACGGCATCGAAAAATATTACGACGACGCGCTTCGTCTCGCGCCGACCTTCGGCAAGAAAAAGGACAGTCAAGTGCCCATTAACGCCGGCGCCAATTTAAAGCTGACGATTTCCGAATCCCTTCAGCGAAAAGTGGAAGATGTCTTGGACAGTCACCAGGAAAAAAAGCACGCCCACCGCATGACGGCCATTGTGCAGGAGACGCAGACCGGCGCCATTCGCGCCATGGCTTCCACCGACGACTACGACTTAAACCACCCGAGCAGGCCGACGACGAAAGAGCAGAAGGCCGTGTGGAAGGATTTAAAAGACGAGCAGCGGTCGAAGATTCTGTTCGACAACTGGCGAAATTTTTCCGTGAGCGACACCTACGAGCCCGGTTCTACCTTTAAAACCATTACGGCTGCGGCGGCGCTGGAAGAAGACACCACCAATCCGAAAAAGCACTACTACTGCACCGGCTACGTCCGCGACATTCCCGGCGTCACCATCACCTGTACATCCCTTCCCAATCCCCACGGAGACATTACCATGGATAAGGCCTTTTCCGAATCCTGCAATGTAACCTTTGTGAACATTGCCAGAGAGCTTTCGAAAGAAGGGCTGTTTAAGTACATTCAGGCCTTCGGCTTCGGCGAAGAGACGGGGATCGACCTGCCTGCGGAACAAAAAGGCATCGTCCCGACGAATATAAAAGAAATTAACGAAGCCCGCCTGGCAACCATGAGTTACGGCCACGGCATCGCCGTAACGCCGATCCAAATGGTGACGGCGGTCTCGGCCGTGGCCAACGGCGGCTACCTTCTGAAGCCCTATGTGGTGGATGAGATTCAAGACGTAAGCGGCAATGTTTTGGTGAAACAGGGGCGCACCGTCCGTCGCCAGGTTATCAGCGAAACCACCAGCGAAACCATGCGCACCCTACTGACCCACGTGGTGGATCACGGCACGGGCACCATGGGCGCGGTGAATCGCTACCACGTCGGCGGCAAGACGGGAACCGCGGGGAAGGTATCGGACACCGGCGGCTACGAAAAGGATAAATACATCAGCTCCTTTGTATCCGTGGCTCCTATCGAAGACCCCAAATACACAGTGCTCGTCATCGTCGAAGAACCGGAAGGGGATTACTTCGGCGGCACCGTGGCGGCGCCCATCGCTTCGGAAATTATGGCGGCGGCCCTTCAGGAAGGGGACGTTCCGCCGACGGGAAGCGACCAATCGAAAAAGGTAAAGAAAGTCATCGTCCCCGATGTGAAGAACCTGCTCTTAGAAGATGCAGGGAAGGTGTTGACCGACGCGGGTCTTAAATTCAACATGGCCTCGGAAAATGTCGGCGATTTCGGCATGGTCATTCAACAAGCCCCGGAAGCGGGGACGGAAGTGGATGAAAACACCATCGTCGATTTAAAGATCGACCCCAACGACGGAAGAGAGCGCACCGTTCCCAATTTCAGGGGAAAGACGAAGCAGGAAGTGGAAAAGATTCTTGAATCCTCCAAGCTGGATTACGTTTTGGAAGGGGAAGGCACGGTGGTGAGCCAAGAGCCTTTGGCCGGCGACATCTTGCCGAAAGGCGCAAAAATCCACATTCGATTTGAAGCCGATGTCAGGGACAAACCATCCGATAACAATGCCGACGGAAACAATCGTCGAGAGGCGAAAGAAAAGACAAACAAGGCCCGAAACAAGGCCGGTAACAATTAAAGGAGTAGGCAAGCATGAGTATAGGCACAGGACTGATCAGCCTGGCGGTGGGATGGATCCTCGCCATGATCGGCGGGAAAGTATTCATTCCCATGTTAAAAAGATTACACGCAGGACAAGAAATTCGCGAAGACGGACCCCAAAGCCACCTGTCCAAGGCGGGAACGCCCACCATCGGCGGCGTGATTTTTCTCACGGCGGCCCTCATCGGGACGCTTCTTACGAAAAACATGACCTACGAAGTGGCCATCCTTTTCATTTCCACCTTGGGCTTCGGCCTTGTGGGCTTTGTCGACGACTACCTGAAAGTAGTAAACAAGAGGAACCTGGGCTTTACGGCGCTGCAAAAGCTTTTGGCCCAAATCTTCATCGCCGTCCTCCTGTACTTTCTCATTCTTCGTTCCGATAATCTCACCACCGCCGTGCTCTTGCCGGGCACCATGCGGCCGGTGGATTTCGGCATGTTCTTTATTCCCTTTATTATTTTCGTCGTCGTGGGCACGGTCAACTCCGTGAACTTAACCGACGGCTTGGACGGCCTGTCCTCGACGGTGACGACGATCGTTCTTTTGTTTTTCGCCGTGGTGAGCGCAAAAATGGGTCGCTCATCCATTGCGCTCTTTTGCATGACGTTGGCCGGCGGCCTCTTGGGATTTTTGTTTTACAACAAATACCCGGCCAAGGTTTTTATGGGCGATACGGGCTCCTTGGCCTTGGGCGGCGCCGTGGTGGCCATCGCCATTCTGTTGAATCTGCCCCTGCTCCTTCCCATTTGCGGCGGCATCTACTTCATCGAAACCCTGTCCGTTATTTTGCAAGTCATCTCCTTTAAAACGAGGGGAAAGCGAATTTTTCTTATGAGCCCCATTCATCACCATTTCGAGCAGAAGGGGATGAGGGAAGTACAAATCGTCGCCATGTTTGCGGCAGTAGAACTGATCCTCTGCATCATAAGTTACTTCTTGATTTTTTAGGAGCGTGTCATGAAAAATAAGAAAATATTGATTTACGGATTAGGTACCACAGGGTTAAGCGCCATCGATGCCTTAAAGGAGGACAACTCCCTTTACGTCTACGACGACAACAAAAGCCGCGTGGATTTGATCGAAGAAGAATTGCCCTTTTACGATGGCGAAGACGTGGATTTTGTCGTAAAGAGCCCCGGGATTCCACTGGATAGCGGCCTCTTGCCGGAGCTGGCGGAAAAAGACGTACCGATTATTTCCGATATCGAGGTGGCCTACCTTCTGAGCGACTGCGAAAACTTCATCGCCATTACGGGCACCAACGGAAAAACCACCACCACGGATCTCTTATACCATCTCTTAATCGACGGCGGAAAAGTCGCCTATGTGGGCGGCAACATCGGCGTCGGCGTCTTGCCTTTGGCGAAGCGGGCCAAAAAAGACGATTACTTAGTTATCGAATGTTCCAGTTTTCAGCTGGAAACCACCTTGGAATTTCGGCCGAAAGTGGCGATTTTAACCAATGTGACGGAAGATCATTTGGATCACCATAAATCCGTGGAAGCTTACAGAAAGAGCAAGGAAAAGGTCTTTGCCAATCAAAGGGATGAGGACGTACTTATCTTAAACATCGACGATCCCTACTTGGCCATGATCGGCGAAGAAGCGGATCATGCCCTGGTGGTAAGCACCACCCCCGTTCAACAAGACGGCGCCTACAAGGATCAAGACGCCCTGTATCTGTCCTACAAAGGGGAAAAAGTCTTTCTCATGAATCGCAGCGACATGCTCCTCGTGGGGGATCACAATGTCAGAAACGCCCTGGAGGCGGCCCTTTGCGCCTATGTCCTCGGTGTGGACGTGGCATCCATTAAAAACACCCTGATGAATTACCGGGGCGTCAGCCACCGCATGGAATTCGTGGACACCTTTAACGGCGTGGACTACTACAACGACTCCAAGGGAACCAATCCCGATTCCACGGACGTGGCCCTGGCAAGCTTATCGAAGCCCATTCACTTGCTGGCCGGCGGCTTCGACAAGGGTAGTGATTTTAAATCTCTTTTTGAAAAACACGCACAAGCCATCGCCTGCCTCTATGTGTACGGCGCGACGAAGGCGATTATCAAAGAAGAAGCCTTGGAAGCCGGCGTAAAAGAAGTGAAGGAATTCGAAACCATGAAAGAAGCCGCGGAAGCGGCCATGGATCGCGCCGTGGCGGGAGAAGCTGTGTTGCTTTCCCCGGCATGCGCCTCTTGGGATCAATTCCCCAACTACGAAGTGCGAGGCGACGAATTTAAACAGATCGTAAGGGAGAGATGGAGCTGATTAATTCATGGAACGAATCCGAAAATACGCTGATCCGCCCCTACTTATCGCCATCGTCCTGCTTTTGATCATCGGCGTCTTTATGGTGGCGTCCTCCTCCTTTACCGCAGGCCTCGCCGAATACGGAAAGGGCACCCATTTCTTGGAGCGCCACATAATTTTTCTTCTCATCGGCGTCGTGGCGGCGGGAGTCGGCTATGTACTCCCTCTAAAGGTATTTCAGCGCCTGGCCTTTCCCATGTGGGCATTGAGCATGGTGCTTTGTGCCGCCCTTTACACCCGTCTGGGCGTGAATGTCAACGGCGCCACTCGCTGGCTCGCCATTCCCGGGACGAAAATTCAGTTTATGCCGGCGGATATTTTAAAATACGCATCGATTTTTTACACGGCGAACCTCTGCGTCATCCATCGGGGGAAAAAGAAAAAAGGCGGTTTTCTTCCCATTGTGATCGTCATCGGGCTCTCTGTGGGTATCGTCATGAACGAAGACTTTTCATCGGCCATGGTCATCGCCATCAGCCTTTTGGGGATGTTCTTCATCTCCGGCATGAACTTCACCGAGTTTGTAAGCATACTGACCATGGGCATCGCCTTTATGTACGTCTTCGTCTTTCGCGTGGCATACCGCATGAAACGGCTCACATCCTTTATCAATCCATTCGACGACATCGGCAATACGGACTGGCAGCTTGCCCATTCCCTTTACGCCATCGGCACGGGATCGGTGACGGGCATCGGGTATTTTCGATCCCACGAAGTTTTCGATCGCCTGCCGGAAGCGTATAACGACTTTATCTTTGCCGTCATCGGCGAGGAATTCGGATTTATCGGCACCACGGTAGTCATCGCCCTCTTCGCCTTGTTTATTCAGCGGGGATTTTTGACGGCCTTAAAACAAAACAGCCTCTACGAAAAACTCATCGCCACGGGGATTTTTCTCTCCATCGGCTTTCAGGCCTTTTTCAATATGGGCGTCGCCGTGGGGATTTTGCCCGTTACAGGGATTACCCTGCCCTTTATTTCATTCGGGGGCACGGCCCTTATATTCGTCATGGGCATGAGCGGCATCCTTCTTAGATTATCGAGAAAAGGAGAATCAAAGTGAAAGTTATCTTGTCCGGCGGCGGAACCGGCGGTCACATTTATCCGGCCCTCGCCATAAAAGAAGCCATGGAAAAGAAAGACGAAAGCATCGAATTTCTGTACGTGGGGAAAAAAGACAGCATGGAAGAAGAGCTGGCGGCTAAATACGATATTCCCTTCGCGCCGGTGCACATTCAAGGCCTGCCCAGAAAGAAAATCAATAAAGAATCCATTATGACCATGGTGGAATTGCTCCACGGCCTTCGGGATGCAGGAAAGATTTTAAGAGACTTCCGTCCCGACGTAGTGGTGGGCACGGGAGGCTACGTCTGCGCCCCCATCGTGCTGAAGGCACAGAACATGGGCATTAAGACGGCGATTCAGGAACAAAACGCCTACCCGGGAAAAACCAATCGCCTTCTCGGCAAGCGCGTGGATTTAATCGCATACAGCTTTAAAGAAGCGGAAAAATATTTCCCCGAACATACGAAAAAGATCTTTACGGGCAATCCCATTCGCGCCTCCTTCGAAAAAATCGACGAAGAGACCGGAAGAGAAGCTGTGGGATACAATTCGGACAAGCCCTTGGTGCTCTCCTTCGGCGGCAGCGGAGGGCAGGAATCCACCAACGAAGCCGTCCTCGAAATTATGAAAAAACACGAGCATCTAAACTTCCATCTGGTACACATTACGGGAAAAGAACATTACGACGACTTTATCCGTCGCATGCCCGTGGTGGATACGGAATCCTACACCCTATTGGATTATTCCCACCAAATCCCCGAGTACCTGGCCGTAGCCGATTTGGTGGTCGCTTCTTCATCCGCCATGACTTTGGCAGAGATAAGCGCCATGCACCTGCCGTCCATATTAATTCCTAAAGCCTACACGGCGGGAAATCACCAGTTTCATAACGCCATGAGCTACAAAGAACAAGACGCCGCCGAGGTCATCGAGGAAGATGAACTGACGGGCCACGTGCTTTTTTTGGCCATCGAAGCCCTTTTGGACGACGAAGATAAGCGGCGGGAAATGGGCGCCAAGGCCTATCAAATGGTAAACACCAAAGGCACCGACACCATTGCCGAGGCGATTTTAGGACTTGTGACGCCATGAAGCCCGAAAATACGAAAAAGCGGCCGCGTCGCAAAAAAAAGCTTCAAAAAAAATACCGAAACCGGCGCATCGCCTTTCTTTTGATTGTGGCCATGGTCTTGGGAGGCGGCCTCTTCGCCTTTAACAATCTCACGGCCATGAAAGATGTGGAGGTCTCGGGAACCAAGGCCGTGAGCAAAAATACCGTGGTGAAAATCGCCAGGGAGTCCATGGGAAAAAGCTATTTTCGCATGAACAAATCCCGGCTGAAAAATCGCCTGGAGCAAATGCCCTATGTAAAAGAAGCGCGAATCGGCCTCAGCTTTCCCCACACCCTTTCCATCGCCATCGACGAAGAAATCCCCTTCGCTCAGCTTTACAGCGGCGAGGGCTACATCCTCGTCAACGAAGACTTCCGCGCCCTGGAAATCACCCGCTCCTACGATCCCAATCTGCCTAAGATCACTGGCGTGGTGACCGACGGCGTGCGCCCGGGTCAGGTGGCGTTTAAAAGTACGGGCAACGACAAAAAGATTCATATGATCAAGACCCTGTTCGCTTCGGAAATAAAAAAAGACATCCACACCGTGTCCATTTTGGATCGTGGCATGCGCGTGGCCTTTTCCGACGGAACCCTGGTGCATATTTCCAGTTTCGACGACGGGGAATACAAGACGAAGCAACTGGAAGAGATCCGCAAGGAGATGAAGGCGAAAAACGAAGCCTATCGGGAGATCTACTTGGATCAAGGGGATCATCCGGTGGCCGTGAAGCCCTCGTCCTTAGACGACGAAGCGTCCGATGAAAACGAAAACGGTATGGAAGCTTCAAAGGACAATGAAAAGAAGAGTGAGAAGACAAACGAGACCGGAAAAATGAAAAAAACCACAGAGGACAGTGCCGAGACGAAGGAGAAGAAGACGGAGACGCAAGAGGCCTCAAATACCGCTGATTAAGGTCGATGGAGCTGTTAAGGTATCTTGACTTGTTCGCTATTTGTCTATAAAATAGAATCAATTGATATGATCTAAAAGGGCCATTGTGCGCGACTAGGAGGAGTAATATGTTGGATTTTGATATGGATCACGAAGAATTTGCAAAAATAAAAGTAGCCGGCATCGGCGGCGGCGGAAACAATGCCGTCAACCGCATGATCAATGCAGGGGTTAAGGGCGTCGAATTTGTTGCCGTCAACACGGATCGCCAAGCCCTTAAAAATTCCCTGGCCGAAACGAAAATTCAAATCGGCGAAAAGGTAACCAAGGGATTAGGCGCCGGAGCCAATCCCGAAATCGGCGAACAATCCGCCGAAGAAAGCCTCGATGAAATCAGAGAAGCCCTACAAGGCGCGGATATGGTCTTTATTACGGCAGGCATGGGCGGCGGTACCGGTACCGGTGCGGCGCCGATTATCGCCGATGTAGCCAGAGACCTCGGCGCATTAACCGTCGGTGTCGTTACACGTCCCTTCTCCTTTGAAGGCGCTCGCCGTATGAAACAAGCGGAAAAAGGGATCGATGCCTTAAAAGGCAAGGTCGACACCTTGGTTATTATTCCCAACGACCGCCTCTTCAGTATTTCCGATAAGAAGACCACCTTCTCCCAAGCTTTCCAAATGGCGGACGAGATTTTAAAACAAGGAATCCAAGGGATTTCCGAATTAATCAGCGTTCCCAATGTCATTAACTTAGACTTCGCCGACGTGAAGACCGTTATGCACGACAAGGGCATCGCACACATGGGCATCGGCTACGCCTCCGGCGACGATCGCGCCACGGAAGCGGCAAGAAACGCTGTGGAAAGCCCGCTCTTGGAAACGTCCATCGAAGGCGCAAAATCCGTTCTCTTAAATATTACGGCAGGCAACGACCTGGGTATGTTTGAAATGAACGAAGCCGCCGACTTGATTCGCTCCACCGTCGACGAAGAAGCCAACATTATTTTCGGCGCCGGCATCGACGAATCCTTAAAGGACCAAGTAAAGATCACGGTTATCGCTACGGAGTTCGGCGACGACCGAGACGATCAACCGAAAAAAACAGGCAAGAACTTTGTCGGATCAGGCGACGATAAAAAAGAAGAAAAAACAGGATCCGCCAAGAAAAATAAGGATGATGAGTTAAATATCCCGGATTTTCTTCGCAGAATGAGATAAGAGATTTTTGACGTATCCTTCAGGATACGTCTTTTCTCGTTTAGGAGGTGAATCATGCGCTGTCCCTATTGTCAACATCAAGAATCGAAAGTCGTCGACTCTCGCCCCACGGAAGAAGGCGCATCCATTCGGCGCAGGCGCCAATGCATGGCCTGCGGCAGGCGATTCACGACCTACGAACAGGTGGAAGTGGTGCCCATGACCGTAAAGAAAAAAAGCGGGGGCATCGAAGTCTTCGACCGAAATAAAATATTAAAAGGGCTGATTAAATCATGCGAAAAGCGGCCCGTTTCCCTGGAAGCCATGGAAAAGGCCGTGGACGATATTGAAATGACCCTCGAAGCGAAAATGGTGAAGCAGATCTCCTCGGAAGAGATCGGCGAAATGATTTTGGATCGCCTGAAGGATTTAGACGAGGTGGCCTACGTCCGCTTCGCCTCCGTGTATCGCCGCTTCCAGGATATCGACAGCTTTATGGCGGAGCTGGAAGAGCTACGCAAAAAGAAGACGGACTGATTGTTATGGATTTGTTTTCATTTCAAGCGGAAAATCATTTGGAAAAAAGCGCGCCCCTCGCCCAGCGCATGCGCCCCGAAACCCTTGAGGATTACGTGGGCCAAAAACACGTCATCGGCCCGGGAAAATACATTCACCGGCTCATGGCATCGGGCTTTATGCCCTCCCTTCTTTTTTACGGGCCGCCGGGCATCGGAAAGACCACCTTGGCCGAGATTATGGCAAAGGATTCCCATCGGGCCTTCGTGCCCCTAAGTGCCGTTACGAGCAATGTAAAGGAGCTCAGGAAGGTGCTGGAAGAGGCGGAAGACCGCCTGGGCGCACAGGGCCGGGAGACGATTTTATTTTTAGATGAAATCCACCGCTTTAATAAATCCCAACAAGACGTATTGCTTCCTTATGTGGAAAAGGGCAAGATCATTTTAATGGGGGCCACCACGGAAAATCCCTATTTTTACGTGAACGGCGCCTTGCTTTCCAGACTGCAGGTGGTGCAGCTCTATCCCTTGGACGACGAGGCGATAAGAGAGCTTTTGATGCGTGCCTTACATGACGAGGAGAAAGGCTACGGCAAAGACGACGTAATCTTCGAGGCAGGCGCCATGGAGCGGCTCATCGACTTGAGTCACGGCGACGGAAGATACGCCCTGAATCTTTTAGAGATCGTGGTTTTAAGCACGCCTCAAGATGCAGACGGACGCATTTTAATTACGACGCAGGATTTGGCCGACGCGTCCATGACGAACAATCAGGCCTATGACCGGGACGGAAACAATCACTACGATACGATTTCCGCCTTTATAAAATCCATTCGCGGCTCGGATCCCGACGCAGCCATTTATTACATGGCGAAGATGCTGGATCGAGGCGAAGAGCCGGAGTACATCGCCCGGCGCATGATTATTTCCGCATCGGAAGATATTTCCAATGCGGATCCCCACGCACTAAACTTGGCTGTGGCTTGTTTCGAGGCCCTTCGAATCATCGGTATGCCCGAGGGGCGAATCCCCTTGGCCCAGACGGCGGCCTATTTGGCCTCGGCGCCGAAGAGCAATCGGAGCTACCTCGCCATCGGGGAAGCCATGAGCGATGTAAAAAAAGGCGTGGGCTCCGTGATCCCGCCTTACTTACGAGATCAGCATCAGCCAATGGACGCGCACGAGGGCTATCGCTACCCCCACGACTACCCATCGGGTTATGTGCCCCAGCGGTACCTGCCCTTGGATATGAACGAAAAAACTTACTATCGACCGACGGACAGGGGCTACGAAAAGAAGCTCGCCGCGTATTTAAGAGAGATCAAACAGGAGGATACCAGTGGAAATTCGTGAAGTGTTAGAAAATTATAAAGACTACTTAGGCCAAGATTTGGTGTTGGAAGGTTGGGTAAAGACCTCCAGAGATTCGAAGAATTTCGGCTTTATCCAACTGTCCGACGGCAGCGGCTTCGCCGGCATTCAAGTGGTTTATGAATCGGATATCGAAAACTTTAAGGAAATCGCCAAGTACCCCATTTACAGCTCCATTCGCGTGGAAGGGGAATTGGTGGAAAGTCCGGGGGCGAAACAACCCATCGAAATTCACGCGAAAAAAATTACGCCGGAACACTTGGCCGAAAGCGACTATCCTCTGCAAAAGAAGCGCCATACTTTTGAATACCTCAGGACCAAGGCCCACCTGCGTCCCCGCACCAATACCTTCCAAGCGGTGTTCCGCGTGCGCAGCTTAATTGCCTTTGCCGTCCACGAGTTCTTCCAAAAACGCCGCTTCGTCTACGTTCACACCCCGATCATTACGGCCAGTGACGCCGAAGGGGCGGGAGAAATGTTCCAAGTTACCACCTTGGATCTGAACAATCCCCCGAAAGGCGACGACGGCAAGGTGGACTTCAGTCAAGACTTCTTCGGCAAGCACACGAATCTTACCGTCAGCGGTCAGTTGCAAGGGGAAGCCTTCGCCACGGCCTTCAGAAACATCTACACCTTCGGCCCCACCTTCCGCGCCGAAAACTCCAACACTCAACGCCACGCGGCGGAATTTTGGATGATCGAGCCGGAAATGGCCTTCGCCGATCTGGAAGACAATATGAACGTTGCGGAAGACATGCTTAAGTACATTATTCGCTACGTCTTCGAACACGCGCCCCAAGAAATGGAATTTTTCAATTCCTTTATCGACAAGGGCCTCATCGACCGCCTGCAAAACGTCGTGAACTCGGAATTCGTGCGGATCACCTACACGGAAGCCATCGATATCTTGGAAAAGAGCGGCCACGAATTTAAGTACCCGGTGAGCTGGGGCATCGACCTGCAAACGGAACACGAACGCTACATTACGGAAGAAGTCTACAAAAAACCTGTCTTTATCGTGGACTACCCGAAAGAAATCAAGGCTTTCTACATGCGCGAAAACGAAGACAAAAAGACCGTCGCCGCCATGGACCTCTTGGTGCCCGGCATCGGCGAAATTATCGGCGGCAGCCAACGGGAAGAGAGGATGGATGTACTCGTCGAAAAATTAAAGGATTTCGGTTTAGACGAAGAAAGCTACAGCTGGTACATGGACCTTCGCCGTTACGGCAGCGTAGTTCACTCCGGCTATGGGTTGGGATTTGAGCGAGCCGTTATGTACATTACCGGCATGAAAAACATCCGCGACGTGATTCCCTTCCCGCGGACCGTCGGCAATGCAGAGTTTTAGAAAGGCGTTTACGATGAAAAATTATGATCCGAAAGTCATCGAGAAGAAATGGCAAGATTTTTGGGACGAACACGAGACCTATAAGGCCGTCGTCGAACCCGGAAAGAAAAAGTTTTATCCCTTAGTCGAGTTTCCCTATCCCTCGGGACAAGGGCTTCACGTCGGCCACCCGCGCCCCTATACGGCCCTGGACATTGTAGCCAGAAAGCGCCGCTACGAAGGCGAAAACGTCATTTTCACCATGGGCTGGGACGCCTTCGGTTTGCCTACGGAAAACTACGCCATTAAAAATAAAATTCATCCCCGTGTCGTCACGGAAAAAAACATCGCCAATTTTAAAAAGCAATTAAAGAGCCTGGGCTTCAGCTTCGATTGGTCGCGAGAAATCAACACCACCGATCCGAAATACTACCGCTGGACCCAATGGATCTTCCTGCAACTCTTTAAACGCGGCCTCGCTTACAAGGAAGAAATGCCCGTCAACTGGTGCCCCTCCTGTAAAATAGGTCTGGCCAACGAAGAAGTCGTCGGCGGCAAATGCGAACGCTGTGGGGCGGAAGTAAAGCACAGACGCATTAGCCAATGGATGTTAAAGATTACCGCCTATGCCGATCGCCTTTTGGAAGGATTAGATCACGTCGACTTCATCGAACCCGTAAAGATCCAACAACGGAACTGGATCGGCAAGAGCGTCGGTGCGGAAATTCATTTTGAAGTGAAAGATACGGACACGGTACTGAACGTATTTACCACCCGCCCCGATACCTTGTTCGGCGCCACCTACATGGTCGTTGCACCGGAACATCCCATTGTAAAAGACCACCGCGACATGATTAAAAACATCGACGAAGTGGACGCCTACATTGCGGAAGTGGAAAAGAAATCGGATTTCGAGCGTACGGAGCTTTCCAAAGAAAAAACCGGCGTGGCACTTGAAGGCCTTTGGGGCCTGAATCCGGCCAACGGCAAGGAGATTCCCATTTGGATTTCCGATTACGTCTTAATGACCTACGGCACCGGCGCCATTATGTCCGTGCCCGCCCACGATGAGCGCGACTGGGAATTTGCAAAGAAATTCGACCTGCCCATCGTCCCCGTTATCGACGGCGGAAATGTGGAAGAAGCGGCCTATGTGGACATTCATGCGGGCCACATGATCAATTCCGACTTCCTCGACGGCATGGAAGTGGAAGATGCCATTCAAAAAATGATCGAGTGGATTACGGAAAAAGGCCTGGGCAATCGCCAAACCAATTATAAATTGCGCGACTGGGTCTTCTCGAGACAACGTTACTGGGGCGAACCGATCCCCCTCGTTCACTGCGACGACTGCGGATGGGTGCCGATCCCCGAAGAAGAGCTGCCTTTGGAACTGCCCGAAGTGGAAAATTACGAGCCCACTGACAACGGCCAATCGCCCTTAGCGGCTGTCGAAGAGTGGGTCCACACCACTTGCCCGAAATGCGGCAAGCCCGCCATGCGCGAAACGGATACCATGCCAAACTGGGCCGGGAGCAGCTGGTACTACCTGCGCTACACCGATCCCAATAACGACGAGGCCTTGGCAGGAAAAGACGCTCTGGAATACTTTATGCCCGTGGATTGGTATAACGGCGGCATGGAACACACCACCCTTCACCTGCTCTACTCCCGCTTCTGGCATAAATTCCTCTACGACATCGGCGTCGTCAATACGGAAGAGCCCTATCAAAAGCGGACGAGTCACGGCATGATCTTAGGCGAAGACGGCGGCAAAATGAGTAAGAGCCGCGGCAATGTCATCAATCCCGACGACATCGTCAACCTCTACGGTGCCGATACGTTGAGAACCTATGAAATGTTTATCGGCGACTTCGAAAAATCCGTGCCCTGGTCCGACAATGGCGTCAAAGGCTGCCGCCGCTTCCTGGAAAGGGTATGGAACCTGGCGGAAAATGTTCAACCGGGAGATGCATATAGAAAAGAGACGGAAGTCTTTATGCATCAAACCATTCAAAAAGTCGGCTACGACTACGAACACTTAAAAGCCAACACGGCCATCGCCCAATTGATGAGCGCCGTGAATCTCTTCCAAAAGGTCGGCGTCAATACGGCGGAATTTAAAACCTTCCTCATTCTCTTAAATCCCGTGGCACCTCACATTACGGAAGAGCTTTGGGATATGTGCAAACTGGGCGGCTACCTGTGCGAACAAAGCTGGCCCACCTTCGACGAAGAAAAAACCATCGAAGATGTCATCGAAGTGCCCGTTCAATTCAACGGCAAAGTGCGCTATAAAATCACCTTACCCAGAGAGGCAACGAAAGAAGAAGCCTTCGAAGCCATGCACAATGACGAAAACTTCGCCAAACAAACGGAAGGCAAAACCGTAGTAAAGGAAATCTATGTTCCGGGCAAGATTTTGAATGTTGTTGTCAAGTAGTTTGACAGGACGAAGTGAATAGGGTATCTTATTCATAGAAAACAACTCGGAATTAAGGAGGTGAAGACATGAAGTTATCGACCAGAGGTCGTTACGGCCTCATGGCCATGTACCATTTAGCCGAAAATTACGGCAAAGGCCCTCTTTCGGTGAATTACATCGCCGAGGCGGAAGGCCTTAGCGTGGCCTATTTGGAACAATTGTTTTCACGCTTGAAAAAACGGAACTTAGTTGAAAGCATTCGCGGCGCCCAAGGGGGCTATGTATTGGCCTCGCCGCCGGAAGACATCGCCATCGGCGACGTCATCGCGGCCCTCGAAGGAGAAATGGCTTTTTCCTGTTGCACAAGCGATGAGGAAATCAACTGCGACCGAGGCGTGGCCTGCTCGGCCAAATCTATTTTGGATCGCATTCAAGACGAAGTCGACGGCGTATTAAATTCCATGTCCCTTGCGGATATGAGGTAGCCTATGAATCAATTTGATTCCTTCTTTAATGTGGTGACGCCGAATTTTCTCGTGGTCATCCGGGGCATCTTGCTTATTCTGCTCATCGCATTAAGCGTTTACTATCTCATAAACATCGGAAACCAGTACATCGACAAGAGTCGGCGCATTCACGTGGACTTGAAAGTCGTCGGCTTCATCCTCTTGGGAATTTTGGCACTGATCGCCCTGCGCTACGTGTTTTCAAAATTTCCCGTCTTACGAACGGCCCTGGCGGCCCTCGTGATCTCCATGATCCTCGCCTACATTATCAATCCGCTTGTGAACTATTTGGAGACGAAACGAATCCCGAGGCGCTTCGGCGTCTTGATCGTCTACGTGGGTTTTATTCTCGTGTTGGTTCTCCTCTTTGTCGTGGTTCTTCCGAAAACAATCGAAGAGCTGAGAAACCTCTTTGTGGCTCTGCCGCAGTGGCTAAACGAGTTGAACGCCCGCATACTGGATGCTTCCGATCAGATCGAAAAGATGACGAATCTGGATATGAAGCGGATTATGTCCAGCGGACAGAAACAGGTGGAATCCTATTTAAATGCCGTGGAAAACAACCTGCTGGATCAGGTGCGCTCTATGGCAAGCGGCATGTACGCCGCCTTGGGCCGCATGGTCACCTTTGTTTTGGTTTTGATTCTTACCTACTACTTTACCGTGGATAAAAACCGGATAAAGGTAAAAATGTACAAGGCCATTCCCTCAAATTACCGTTCGGACATCCTCTATTTGGCCGGCGAAATCAATTCGGCCATGATGGAATTTGTGAAAGGGAAATTGCTCCTCGCCTTTATCGTCGGTCTCATGACCATGTTGATGCTCTTTATTTTAGGCGTGAACTTCGCCGTGGCCATCGGCCTTATTACCATGATCGCCGACATCATTCCATACATCGGCCCCTTTTTGGCCTTTGTCCCCGCCTTTTTCTTCTCCTTTATGGATTCCTGGACAAAGGCCCTGTGGGTGTCGGTGCTCTTCGTCTTTCTGCAATGGGCGGAAAACAATCTGTTTGCCCCGAAAATTTTGGGCAAGCGCACCGGCCTTCACCCGGCCATCGTGCTCTTGTGTATCTTTATCGGCGGCGGCACCTTCGGCGTCATCGGCATGATCCTGTCCGTGCCCATATTCTCCATTTTAGTGATTATCAAAAACTTCATCGCCATGAAGTTAAGAGACGGCAAGCGAAGAAAAGAAGAATTAAGAAAAGTGCAATGAGCGGCGGTTTACCTGCCGCTTATTTCTTTTTCTCAAGTGCCGAATCAGTGCAAGAAAATTGACTTTCGGTCCATGCGACTTTATAATTTTATACAGAGACTATACAAATATCGGGAGGCATTATGAAACCATTGGGATTACACGAGATACGCTCGGCGTTCTTGGACTATTTTGAACAAAACGAACACTTGGCTCTGCCCAGTTTTTCCTTAGTACCCCAGGGAGACAAATCCCTGCTTCTTATCGGTGCGGGCATGGCGCCGATGAAAAAATTCTTTACAGGAGAAGCGGAACCTCCCGCACACCGCGTGTGCACCTCGCAAAAGTGCATTCGCACCGGCGACATCGAAAACGTTGGAAAGACCGACCGTCACGCCACGTTCTTTGAAATGCTCGGCAACTTTTCCTTCGGCGACTACTTTAAGCGCGAAGCCATTCATTGGGCTTGGGGCTTTTTAACCGACGTCCTGGAAATCGATCCGAACCTTCTTTGGGCTACGGTCTATTTAGACGACGACGAAGCCTACGCCATTTGGAACGAAGAAATCGGCCTGCCGAAAGAGCGCATCGTGCGCTTAGGAAAAGATGACAACTTCTGGGAACTCGCCGTCGGCCCCTCCGGCCCCTGCTCGGAGATCTACTTCGACCGCGGCGAAAAACACGGTTGCGGCGACCCGGACTGCAAGCCCGGCTGCGATTGCGACCGCTACATCGAAGTGTGGAATTTGGTCTTTACCCAATTCGATAAAGACGAAGAAGGGGAGTACCATCCACTGTCCAATCCCAATATCGATACGGGCATGGGCCTGGAGCGGATCGCATCGGTGCTTCAAGATGCCAATAATATCTTCGAAATCGACGCCATTCACGCGATTTTGGAAGACATCTGCGCCATGGCCGATTACGAATACGGCACGGACAAGAAAAAAGACGAGTCCGTCCGCGTCATTACCGACCACATTCGCGCCATTACCTTTATGATTTCCGATTCCATCGTGCCTTCCAACGAAGGCCGCGGCTATGTGGAACGGCGCCTCACCCGTCGCGCCGCCAAACACGGGCGCAATCTTGGCATCGAAGGGGCGTTTTTATACAAACTTTCAGAAAGCGTCATCGATTCGTGGAAAGTGCAGTACAAGGAACTGGACGACAATCGCGAGGTCATCGCTCGCGTCATTAAACGCGAAGAAGAGCGCTTCCTGAAGACCCTGGAAACGGGCATGAGCCTCTTAGATGAAGAAATCGAAAAATTAAATAAAGAAGGCAAGAAGGAACTTTCCGGCGCCGAAGCCTTTAAGCTTTACGACACCTACGGCTTCCCGGTGGACCTCACCCAAGAAATTCTCGCCGAATCCGGCTTCACTTTAGATGAAGCGGGCTTTGAAAAAGAAATGGAAGCCCAAAAAGTACGGGCCAGAGAAGCCCGGGACGATTCCGACGAAATCGGCTGGTCCAGCGCCTCCTCCTTCGAGTTGAACGATGTGGATGAAGCCATCGAATTCGTCGGCTACGAAACCACGGAAGTCACCGGAGCGACGCTTCTGCATATTCTCGCTGAGGGCGAAGAAGTAGAACAATTAGGCGCCGGGGAAAAGGGCCTGTTCTATTTGACACCGACGCCTTTCTACGGCGAAAGCGGCGGCCAAATCGGCGACACGGGATATATCACAGCAGACGGATTTAAAATCCGCGTGGAAGATACGCAAAAGACGAAGACCGGCCACATCTATGCCGTGGGCACGGTGGAAGAAGGCATCGCCGCTGCGGGAAAAGTCGACGCTGTCGTGGATAAAAAGCGAAGGGAAAAGATTCGCCGCAACCACTCCGTCACCCACTTGCTCCACAAGGCCCTGAAAGATCAATTAGGCGATCACGTCAATCAAGCGGGCTCCTATGTGGGTCCCGACTTTATGCGCTTCGACTTCACCCACTACGAAGGCGTATCAGACGAGGATCTTCGCGCCGTCGAAGAAGCGGTCAACGAAGCGATTTTCAAATCCATGCCCGTGAAGACGGAAATTCTTTCCTACGACGAAGCGAAAGATGCAGGCGCCGTCGGTTTATTTGAAGATAAATACGGCGACGAGGTGCGCGTCGTCTCCATGGGAGACTACTCCAAAGAACTTTGCGGCGGGACCCATGTGGACAATACGGCGCAAATCGGCCTGTTTAAAATCCTGTCGGAAAGCGGCATCTCCGCCGGCGTGCGCCGCGTAGAAACCGTGACGGGGCCTGCGGTCTATGAACTTTTAAACCGCTCCATGGGCGTAAATAAAAAAATCGCCGGTCTCTTAAAAGTTACCGACGATGTGATCATCGACAAATTGGTCCAACACCTGGATAAGGAAAAAGGTCTGGAAAAAGAACTGTCGAAACTCCACGCCGATATGGCCAAGAGCAAAATGGCCGAAGAAGTGGGCGATGTGGAATCCATCGCGGGCATCCATGTCATTCGCGGCCACTTTACCGACGTCGCCGTGGAAGATCTCAGGAACATGGCAGAAAAACTTCGCGACAAAGAAAATGCCCTGATCGTCTTATCCACTGTTTCAGGCGGCAAAGTCAACTTCGTCTGCGCTTCGCCGAAAAACCTCATCGAAAAAGGTTTTAAAGCCGGCGACATCGTGCGCGAAGTAGCGAAATTTGCCGGCGGCGGCGGTGGCGGTCGTCCGGACATGGCTACGGCCGGTGCGAAAGATGCCGGTAAAGTGGAAGAGGCCATGGCCCGAGTAAAAGATATTGTAAATGCCATAGGAAACTAATGTCGGCCGGTGGAATTTGTGGTATAATGCTCCTATGGAGGAGATTATATGGACAATAATCAGTTTGAAACGCATATCTTCGAAAAAACCAATGGCGACAGCGAGAAAATCCGCAAGGGAATTACCACTGTTTTTCATGCGTTAGAAGACAAGGGATACGATCCGATCGATCAAATTATTGGCTATATACTATCCGGAGATCCCACCTATATAACCAGCCACTTAGACGCGCGCAGTATCATTCAATCCATTGAACGTGACGAACTTCTGTCAGAGTTACTGACATTCTATTTAAAGGAAGATTAGAGATGGGCTTGGGCTCATCTCTATTCTGTTTTTAGGAGCGATTTATGGCAGTTTTAGGAAAAACGGGGATCGAAGTGTCGCCACTGTGCTACGGCTCGTTGACATTTTCGAGATTTCAGGCGAATTTGCCCTTAAAAAAAGGCACGGAACTATTGGTTTATGCCCACGAAAAGGGTATCAACTTTATAGATACGGCGGAAATCTACGATAATTACGCCTACATTCACGGGGCGATTAAAGAACTCGGGCGTGAGGAATGGGTGATTACATCCAAGGCCTACTGCTACGACGAAAAGACGGCCGATGCAAGCGTAAAAAAAGCGCTGAAGGAATTGGACACGGACTACATCGACATTTTCATGTTGCACGAACAGGAATCCCTCCTGACTCTAAAGGGGCACAAGGGCGCATTGAACCGCCTGGTGGAATTAAAAGAGGCGGGATACATTCGCGCCATCGGCATTTCCACCCATTTTATCGGTTGCGTTAATGCCACGGCTCTTTTCCCCGAGATCGAGGTGATCCATCCCATCATCAATCGACGAGGCGTGGGGATTCAAGACGGCACGCCGGAGGAAATGCTCAATGCCATCGAACAGAGACACAAAAAGGGCATCGGCATCTATTCCATGAAAGCCCTGGGCGGCGGCCACTTAATCGCCGAAAACAGAGCGTCTTTAAAGTGGATTTCATCCATCGACTGCATCGACTCGACCGCAATCGGCATGCAGTCCAAGGAAGAAATTGACTACAACGCGGATCTTTTTTTGCGTGGCGAAGAAAACGAGCGTGCCCTGGAGGATGTATCGAAAAAGAAGCGGAAGCTGATTATCGGCGATTACTGTATCGGTTGCGGCAGTTGCGAAAGGCGCTGCAAACAAGATGCCATTCACGTAGAAGACGGCCGTGCCGTGGTGAACGACAAGTGCATTTTGTGCGGTTACTGCGCCACAGTCTGCCCCGAATTTTGCATTAAAGTGATTTAAAATGAAACGATTGTTAGGATTGGATATTGGAAACAAGACCATCGGTGTCAGCGTCTCCGATCCTTTGGGCATCACGGCCCAAGGGGTGACGACGATTATTCGGGCATCGAAGGCGGAAGATGCAGCGGCGCTCAAGGCGCTGATCGACAAGTACGACGTTGAAAAGCTGATCGTCGGGTTGCCGAAAAACATGAACAACACTTTGGGCTTTCAGGCGAAAAGGACCATGAATTACGCCGACTACTTGAAGGAGGCGTTGGGCATGGAAATTATTTATGTGGACGAACGACTGACCACATCTAGTGCCGAAGCGGTACTTATGCAAGGTGGCGTTCGAAGAGAAAACAGAAAAAAACACGTGGACAAATTGGCGGCCGTATTGATCCTTCAAACCTACTTGGATCAATTGCCTCTTTAGGCGAAGGGCCTTTATTTGTCGTGTTTTAGGCGATCAGCGATAGTAACGAATATAGGTGGTATCCCATGGACAATACATTTAAAGAGTTTTTGCAAGAAAAAGGCTATAAGTTTACCAAACAGCGTCAGGTAGTTATGGAAGTTTTTGCCGAAAGAGAAGGCGAACACATGACGACAGAAGAAGTGTTTCATTACGCCGGCAAGAAAATGCCCGAAATCGGTATCGCCACCGTTTATCGCGCCGTGAGCCTCTTGGAATCCATCGGCTTTTTAACGGCACTTACCTTCGAAGACGGCACGACGCGCTACGAACGTCGCCTCGAAGACGAAAAGCATAAGCACCACCACTTGGTCTGTAATGTCTGCCACGAAATTACGGAAGTCAATGTGGATTTACTGGACGATTTAGAAGAAGAAATAGAAAAAACCGTGCACTTTCACATTACCGATCATAATTTAAAATTCTACGGCATTTGTGACAAGTGCAGTCGCAAAAAAGAAGGAGAGGCCAATGAAGTATAAAGAGAAGCTTCGCATCATTCCCTTAGGCGGGATGCGCGAAGTGGGAAAGAACATGACCGTCATCGAATACAAGGACGAGATTATCGTCGTCGATTGCGGCATGACCTTTCCCGAAGACGATATGCCGGGCATCGACATCGTCATCCCGGACATTCAGTATTTAATTAAGAACAAGCAAAAAATCAAGGGCATCGTCATTACCCACGGCCACGAAGACCATATCGGCGCCGTGCCCTATGTGTTGAAACAGATCAATGTGCCCGTGTACGGAACCAAATTGACCTTGGCCCTGTTGGAAAACAAATTAAAGGAACACCGCCTCCTGCGCTCCACGAAAATGGTGAACGTGAGCTACAAGCAGCCGGTAAAAATCGGCAAGTTCTTTGAAGTGGAATGGGTGCAAGTGAACCACTCCATTCCCGATGCGGCTGCTTTGGCCATTACCACGCCTCTGGGTGTGTTGGTTCACTCCGGGGACTTTAAAGTGGACTTTACGCCGATATCCGGCGATCCCATCGACTTAAATCGCTTGGCCGAAATCGGAAACCGCGGCGTCCTGGCCCTGTTCAGCGAATCCACCAATGTGCTTCGGGAAGGCTTTTCCATGAGCGAGCGCAAGGTCGGCGCCACCTTCGACCGTCTCTTCGCCCTCATGCGCAACAACCGAATTATTATCGCCACTTTCGCCTCCAATGTGTACCGGATCCAACAGATCATTACGGCGGCGGAACGCTACAATCGGAAAGTGGTATTAAGCGGCCGAAGCATGTTGAATGTCATGGGCATTGCGGAAAATTTAGGCTATTTAAAAGTAAAGCCCAACACCATCGTGGACATTAAGGACATGAACAAATACAATCCCCGCCAATTGGTTTTAATTACCACGGGGAGCCAAGGCGAGCCCATGAGCGCCATGACCCGGATTTCCACCGGCGAGCACAAGCGCATTCAGCTCACCAAAGACGACGTGATTATTCTCTCCGCCCATCCGATTCCCGGAAACGAAAGCGCGGTGAACACGGTCATCAATCGCCTTTTAGACAAGGGCGTCCGCGTCATCTACGAATCCTTATCGGAAATCCACGTTTCCGGCCACGCCTATCAAGAAGAGCACAAGCTTCTCTTGAATCTCTTAAAGCCCAAATTCTTTATCCCGATTCACGGGGAAGTTAAGCACTTATTGAAACACGCGGAAGTGGCGCAAAAGATGGGCGTTCCCAAGAACAATATTTTCATGATGGACAACGGCAACTGCCTGGAAATGACCAAGACCGAGGCCCGTCGCGTAAAAGATGTGGAAGCGGGACAAGTGTTAATCGACGGCTTGGGCATCGGCGATGTGGGAAACATCGTGCTTCGGGACAGAAAGCACCTTGCCGAAGACGGCTTGATCATCGCCATTATTGCCATGAACAAAAAAACCGGCCAAATGGTTTCCGGTCCGGACATTATTTCCAGAGGCTTCGTTTACGTTCGCGAATCCACGGATTTGATGAACGAAGTGCGTGACATGGTGACGAAATCCGTGGAAAATTGCAAGCGTCAAAACATCAAGGATTGGTCTTCGATTAAATCGCAAATTCGCGACGATTTAAGAAACTTCATCTTCAAGAAGACGCGAAGAAATCCCATGATCCTGCCCATCATTATGGATGTATAATAGCCGGTTTAACCGGCTTTTTTCTCATGCATGTAACAGAACCGTTTATCGAAGACTATTTGGCGCAGCTTTTTCCCGAGCCCGCCGGTTATTTGAAGGATTTGCGCGCCTTCGCCGAAGCCGAGGGCGTGCCCATTATCGACGCGCAGGTGGAAAATTTTTTGAATTTCTTTCTGCCGCTTCTGGGGGCGAAAAGCATTTTGGAACTGGGGACGGCGGTGGGCTATTCCGCCTCCATGATGGCGCGGGCGTTGCCCGATGCGGAAATTACCACGGTGGAACTGGATCCCGACCGGGCCGTTAACGCCCGCACCCATTTTCAAAATCAACATTTGGAAGACAGGATTCACCTCGTCGTCGCAGACGCCGCGGAATTTATTCAAAAGGACGAGGGCAGCTACGATTTTATATTTATCGATGCGGCCAAGGGGCAATACGAGATCTATCTGAGAGAAAGTTTGCGCCGACTGGCCCCCGGAGGCGTCATCCTCATGGACAATGTGCTCTTTCACGGCATGCTCGCGTCAAAGAAATTATTTAAGCGCCGTAAAATCACCATCGTGAAAAGACTGAAACGCCTCTTGTACCGGGTGCTCCGTGCGGATAATTTATCGGCCACGGTGTTGCCCGTCGGCGACGGATTGTTGTTAATAAGGAGATTGGATGGATAAGATAGAACTTTTGGCACCGGCAGGGGATTTGGAAAAATTAAAAACCGCCATCGACTACGGAGCCGATGCGGTCTACTTAGGGGGAGAAGCCTTCGGCCTGAGAAAGGCGTCGAAAAACTTTTCCGTTGAAAAAATTAAAGAAGGCGTCGAATATGCCCATGCTCGGGGAAGAAAAGTCCATGTGACCTTAAATATTATTCCCCACGACAAGGATTTCGACGGGCTGGACGACTACCTCTGCGAATTGGAAGAAGCGGGAGTGGACGCGGTGATCGTCGCCGATCCGGGCATCTTTATGCGGGTGAAAAAGGCGTCGAAACTGCCCATTCACATGAGCACCCAGGGGAGTTTGACCAATAGCGAAACCGTGCGCTTTTGGCGGGACTTGGGCGCCGAGCGGGTGGTGCTCGCCAGGGAACTCACCTTGGACGAGATCCGCGCCATTGAAAAAGACGTAGAGGGCGTAGAAATCGAAACCTTCGTTCACGGCGCCATGTGCATGAGTTACAGCGGCCGCTGCCTTATGAGCAATTACATGACGGGGCGCGACGCCAATCAAGGGGACTGCGCTCAGCCCTGTCGCTACAAGTACCATCTCGTGGAAGAGAATCGCCCGGGCGAGTACTTCCCCGTCGAATCCACGGAAGAGGGAAGTTTTATTTTAAACTCTAAGGACCTCTGCATGATCGAGCACATCGACGAATTAATTGAGGCGGGGATTCGGTCCCTTAAGATCGAAGGACGGGTGAAAAGTGCCTATTACCTGGCCACGGTGATTCGTGCCTACCGCATGGCCATCGACGCCTATTACGCCGATCCGAAAAACTACCGCTACGATCCCCGCTGGCTCGAAGAGATAAAAAAAGTATCCCACAGGGACTTCACCACGGGCTTTTACTATTCCGAAGCCAAGGGACCCGAGGGCATCAGCGATTCCGTGACCTACATCAAAGATTACGACTTCGTCGGCGTCGTATTGGACTACGATCCCCAAACGAAGCGAGCCACCATCGAGCAGCGAAATCGAATTTTCCGCGGCGACGAAGTGGAAATCTTCGGACCGGGGAAAGATTTCTTCACATGGACCATCGACGACATGGCGGATGAGGAAGGCGCGCCCATCGAGGTGGCCAATAAAGCCCGGCAGGTATTTACCGCAACCGTGCCTCAAGCGGTGGAAGCGAAGGATATGATTCGAAAGAAGGTGCAGGATTGAAACCAATCTTAATCGGCATTTGCGGTGGATCGGGAAGCGGCAAGAGCACCGTCACCGAGCAGTTGTTGAAAAACACCGGCGGCGCCCGCTGCACGGTGATTCGTCAGGACAATTACTACAAGGATCAAAGCCATTTGTCTCCCGAAGAGCGGGTGAAGACCAATTACGACCACCCCTTTGCCTTTGACAACGATCTGTTTATCGAGCATCTCATGGCTTTAAAGTCGGGCAAAAGCGTGGATATGCCGGAGTACGATTTTTCCGTGCACAATCGCAAAAAAGAGACGATCCGCCTGGAGCCTAAGGACATCATCTTAATCGAAGGGATCTTGCTTTTCTCCGAGCCTCGGGTCTTGGATCTCTTGGACATGAAGATTTTCGTGGACACGGACAGCGACGTGCGCATCCTTCGCCGAATCAAGCGGGACATGAAGGAGCGGGCACGCAGCTTGGATTCGGTCATCGATCAGTACATGGCCACGGTGCGGCCGGCCCATTTGCAATTTGTAGAGCCGTCGAAGCGCTACGCCGACATTATCGTTCCGGAAGGGGGCCACAACAAAGTGGCGGTGGATTTAATTCAAACGAAACTGAATCATATCCTGGCCGAAATAGAAAAAGCTTGACACGCGCCCGGGGATTTGATACACTATTCGAGCATGAAGAAGAAGTCCGCTTCTCACCTTACGACTACGTTTTAAGGTTATGTTCCAGTTTTATGGCGGGTCTTTGTGTGCCCGCTTTTTTTGTTGCCTATGGAGGTGTTTAGTCATTAAAGAAATTCAAATCAATGGAGAAATTCGCGCGAAAGAAGTGCGCTTAATTGATCCCGAAGGCGAACAGTTAGGTATTGTATCCATTGAAAAAGCAAGAGCTATTGCTGACGAATTTAAATTGGATCTCGTCAATATTGCGCCGAAGGCGAAGCCGCCGGTCTGTCGCGTTCTTGACTACGGAAAGTATCGCTACGATATGATGAAGAAGGAAAAGGAAGCGAAGAAGAAACAAAAGACGATTACGGTAAAAGAGCTCCGCTTGACGCCGAAAATCGAGACCCATGATTTAAACACGAAGGCCAATAAAGCCAAGGATTTCTTGAAAGACGGAAACCGCTTAAAGGTCGCCGTCCGCTTCCGCGGAAGAGAAATGGGTCACACCGAAATCGGCCGCGAAGTCTTGGATGAATTTACGGAACTTGTCTCGGAATACGGGGAAGTAGACAAAAAACCGAAGATGGAAGGCAGAAACATGGTTATGTTTTTCCGCTCGAAATCGGAGAATAAGTAGGAGGAATACGATGGGTAAAATGAAAACGCATAGAGGTTCCGCCAAGCGTTTCACCAGAACGGGAACCGGCAAATTAAGAAGATTCAAAGCTTACAAAGGCCACTTAACGGGCAAAAAGACAGCAAAGAGAACGCGGAATCTGCGTAAAGGATCGTTGGTTTCAAAGTCCGATGCTCGCCGCATCGACAACATGATTCCGTAATCGGGGAGGTAAGACATGGCTAGAGTAAAAAGAGGCGTCAACGCAAAGCGTCGTCATAAAAAAGTATTAAAACAAGCAAAGGGCTACTTCGGAGCAAAATCGAAATTATACCGCGTAGCAAACCAAGCGGTTATGCGCTCCATGAGCTATTCCTTTGCTGGCAGAAAGCAAAGGAAGAGAGATTTCCGTAAACTTTGGATTACGAGAATCAATGCCGCCGCACGTTTGAACGGCATGAGCTACAGCCGCTTTATCAGTGGATTAAAAAAGGCCAATGTAGACATTAACCGCAAGGTTCTTTCCGAATTGGCAATTCACGACCCGGATGCATTTGCACAACTCGTTCAAGTAGCTAAGGGAGAATAAGCGCTACACCCCATGGGGATACTCCCTGTGGGGTGTATTTTATTTTAGGAGCAGAGCGTGAAATTACCAAATCGTCTTCAGAAAAAAATTTCCCATAACCCGCCCTTTGTCCTGGCAATTTCCTTTTTGGTTTTAATTTCAATCGGAACATTGCTTTTAATGCTTCCTCAAGCGTCGGCGAATCACACATCGGCAGG
>CABJAE010000001.1:0-48748 GCA_902363535.1 Peptoniphilaceae bacterium | reverse complement strand
AGACCTCACTCAAGGGGAGAAAAGCCTCGTCGCCACCATGCTCGAAAAGAGCGATGCCATTCGAACCGCTTACGTCTTAAAAGAAGGCTTTTACACCTACGTCCTTTCTCAGAAAAACAAAGAAGCCGCTGCTACTGCTCTTTCAACATGGATGGAAGAGGCTAAGAAAAGCGGGCTAAAGGAGTGGCGCTACTGCTTGCGCGCTTACACCAACTGGTTCGAGGAGATTACCAACAGCTTTGATTACCCGTGGAGTAACGGCTACGTGGAAGGAACGCACAACAAGATCAAGACCGTGAAGCGTGTGGCCTTTGGGATGCAAAACTTTCATCATTTTCGAACGAAACTGCTTTTCGTTTGTTCAAAAGGTCGGTGATGAATGGCTTTTAGGAAAACAAAAAGGAGCCTAGTTTTCACTAGACTCCCCAATGGTTGACATAGAACCAAAAAAATTTCCCATAACCCGCCCTTTGTCCTGGCAATTTCCTTTTTGGTTTTAATTTCAATCGGAACATTGCTTTTAATGCTTCCTCAAGCGTCGGCGAATCACACATCGGCAGGCTTTGTCGATGCCCTGTTCACCGCTACATCGGCCTCTTGCGTCACCGGACTCATCGTGCGAAATACCGCCGCCGGCTGGACCGTCTTCGGGAAATGCATTATTATCGGCTTAATTCAAATCGGCGGTTTGGGCACCATGACCATGCTTATGTGGATTTCGATTTTTACCGGCCAGCGCATTTCCTTAACGGGACGATTGTATATTAGAGAACAGCTCAATGCCGACAGCTTAACAGGCCTGGTGCGTCTGTTGAAATTCGCCACCCTCCTGACTTTGGCAATCGAAGGGGTGGGGGCGCTCATTCTGTCGTTTCATCTCGTGCCGCTTTACGGCGTGAAAAAAGGCATCGCCTTTTCTCTTTTTCACTCCGTGAGCGCCTTTTGTAACGCCGGTTTCGACCTGTTCGGCGATTCCCTCATGCCTTTTCAGGGCGACTTTTTGATCACATTAACCATCGCCGCCTTGATCATTTTAGGGGGATTGGGCTTCGTCGTCTACGCGGATCTGTGGCGTTACAGAACGCGCCGCCGCTTGAGTCCCCATACGAAACTGGTTTTCGTCACCACCGCCGCCCTATTGATCGCAGGCACCGTCATGGTCTCCGTCTTCGAGTGGAACAATCCCCTTACTTTGGCGCCCATGCCTCTGTCTGAGAAGCTTTTGGCATCATTCTTTCAGTCCACCACCTTTCGGACGGCGGGATTTAATTCCCTGGACATGGGATATATTACCGATCCCACGGCCTTTGGCAGCTGCCTTTTAATGTTTATCGGCGGCTCCCCGGGCTCCACGGCCGGCGGTTTAAAGACCACTACCTTCGCCATCGTCTTGGCGGCTACCTGGGCCAGCCTCCGCGGAAGCGACGACACGGAAATGTTTCATCGCCGCGTGGGGAAAGACATCGTGCGAAAGGCCTATTCCCTCTTTGTCATCGGGGTGGCTTTGGTCTTTACCGTCGCTTCTGCCGTCGTCATGTTTGAAGCGGGAAATGTAAAGTTTTTGGACGCCTTATTCGAAACTTTTTCCGCCTTCGGCACCGTCGGCGTCACACGGGGCATCACCATGATGCTGAAAAATTCGTCAAAATTAATTTTGGCCTTTACCATGTATTTGGGACGAATCGGCCCGACGACTTTTGCCATGGGGCTGTTTCACAGAGAACACAAGCGCAAATTCCGCTACGCGGAAGGAAAATTTATCGTGGGATAGGAGAGTACCATGGTTAAAAGTTTTATCGTCTTCGGCCTCGGTCGCCTCGGATCGACGGTGGCAAAGACCTTATATAATATGCACAACGACGTCTTGGCAGTGGACATGAATCCCGAGCGCGTGAAGTACGTGTCGGAAAATGTCACCACGGCTATTGAGGCCGATCTCATGGACGAAGACGTCTTCGACGATTTGGGCCTGAGCAATTTCGACTGTGCCGTTATCGCCATCGGAAGCAGTTTGGATTCCGCCATTATGGCTACCATCGCCTGCGTGGAAGCGGGGATTCCTTTGATCGTGGCTAAGGCACCGACCAAGCGCTACGGCCACATCTTAAAGCGCCTCGGTGCCCACACCATTATTTATCCGGAAATCGACATGGGCATGCGCCTGGCAAAGCAATTGACGGACAACGGGATTACCGATTACTTTGAATTGTCCGACGACTACGGCATCGTGGAATATGAAGTGGCGGAAGATTGGGTCGGAAAGAGCATCCGCGAACTTCAACTGCGCAGCGAATTTAATGTCAATGTCATTGCCATTCGCCGGGCCAAGGACCTTATCGTGCGCCACGTCGCCGAGGAAGTGCTGAATCGAAACGACATTATTATATTCTTCGGCAGCGACGACGACCTGAAGCAAATTCAAAAAGAGCGATCCGATGAATAGCATTGATTCGAAGGAGAACCGCCGCTTTAAGTCGTGGAAAAAATTGAAGGATAAGAAATATCGAAAAATAACGGGTACGCTCTTGGTGGAAGGCGTCGTGGTCATCGAAGAGGTCATGGCCGAAGGCTATGTGAAGGAGCTGATCGTCGACAAAGAAAAAGTCGAGCAGCACCGATCCCTGATCGAAAAGGCGGAGGCGGACGTCACTCTTTTGGATCACCGCCTCTTTAACGAATTGGTGTCCACGGAAACGGATCAGGGCATTCTCGCCCTGTGCCGCAGCTTTCTCGCGGACGCCGCGAGCCTCCCCGAATGTGGCCGCTTTCTCTACGCCGACGGCGTGCAGGATCCGGGAAACTTCGGCGGCATGATTCGTTCCGCCGAAGCCTTTCACTTCGACGGCGTGCTCGTCGGGCCGGGGACGGTGGATCCCACCAACGACAAGTGCATCCGCGCCTCCATGGCCTCGGCCTTTCGCCTGCCCGTGGCTTACGTCACAGACGAGGAGCTCTTCGCCTACAAAGACCGCGGTGCCCTCTTCGCGGCCCTGGATATTCGCGGCGAGAGCATGGCCGTGGAAGGGGAGAACAAAAACATCGTCTTGATCGTGGGAAACGAGGCCCGAGGCATTCGAGAAGAGCTGCTTGAAAAAGTGGATCTGCGCCTGCGAATCCCCATGAAAGAAACCATCGATTCACTAAACGCCAACGTGGCCGCATCCATCGCCATGTTTGTCATAGAAGGAGGAGGACAATGACACAGATTGTACAACCGTCCACATTGCCGGGCTTTATGGAGCTTCTGCCGAAAGATCAGTTGGTCTTTAATCGGATGAAGGACATTATTCGAAAAAATTACGAAGAGAAGGGTTTTCTGCCCATCGACACGCCGGTTTTGGAAAAAGAGGAAGTTCTCTTGGCCAAAGGCGGCGGCGAAACGGAAAAACAAGTCTATGCCTTTAAAAAAGGCTCCACGGACATCGCCATGCGCTTCGATCTCACCGTGCCCCTGGCGCGCTACGTGGCCCAACATTACAGCGATTTAAGCTTCCCCTTCCGCCGCTACCACATCGGCAAAGTCTATCGGGGCGAGCGGGCGCAAAAGGGTCGCTTCCGTGAATTTTACCAATGCGATATCGACATCATCGGAAACGGATCTTTGTCTCTGTACAACGATGGCGAAATTCCTTCGATTATCGCCAAGACCTTCCAAGATCTGGGCTTTGAAGCATTTACCATTCACATGAACAATCGCCGCATTTTAAACGGCTTCTACCGGGCTCTGGGCGTCAACGATTCCCAAGAAGTGCTTCGCATCGTGGATAAGGTCGATAAGATCGGCGTGGATTCGGTGAAGGAAGAACTTTCAAAAATCGGCCTCTCAGAAGATGCCGTGGAAAAAATCGCCGAGTTTATCAATATCTCCGGCACCACCGACGAAGTATTCGCTGCCCTCGACGCCATGGCCATCGACGATGAAGAATTTAAAACCGGCGTCAGCGAACTGAAAGAAGTCTTTTCTATCGCCCGCACATTAGGCGTATCGGACAAACACATGATTCCCGACATGAAAATCGCCCGCGGCCTGGATTACTACACCGGTACCGTCTACGAAACCATTTTGGACGATTACCCGGCCATCGGCTCTGTCTGCAGCGGCGGTCGATACGACAATCTGGCCGGCCACTACACGAAGCAAAAGCTTCCCGGCGTCGGCATTTCCATCGGCCTATCGCGCCTCTATTACCAATTAAATGAAGCGGGCCTCTTAAAAAGCTACGACGACGCGGCTTCTCAGTGCCTGATCATTCCCTTCGACGAGACGAAAGAAGAAGGCCTGCGTCTGTTAAAGACCTTAAGAGACGAAGGCATTCGCTGCATCTTCTACGGCGAGTCGGGAAAAATCGGCAAGAAATTTAAATACGCCGACCACCTGAACGTGGCTTATGCCATCGTCCTCGGTCAGGCGGAAGTGCAAAACAATATGCCCAAGCTTCGCAACATGAAAACCGGGGAAGAGAAGGCCATGGGCCCGGAAGAAATTATAAATTTTTTAAAGAATGAGGCATAAAGAAGAAACACAGTTGCAAAAGCAACAGGGATCTGCTATACTTCTTACCATGAATGAAGGGACGAGTACACAAAGCCTTAGCGAAAGAGGACGGTGAAAGCTCTTAATTTTGTGGAAAACCAACCCCGACGTCTGCCTTAATCGGCAGCGCTTAACAGGCGTTACATGTTTTGAGAAGTAATGAAGGTGGAACCACGGTACCGATCGTCCTTTTGGGGACGGTCGGTTTTTTTAATTGAGGTGAATGATGTTTAAAGTAAGTTATCCTGACGGAAGCGCAAAAGAATACGAATCGAAGAAATCGGTGAAAGAATTAATCGCCGACATTTCCGAAGGTTTGGAACGAGCCAGCGTCGGCTGTGTTTACAACGGCGTGATTTTAGGCAAACACGATTTTATCGACGAAGACGGCACCATCAAAGTCGTTAAATTCGAAGACGAAGAAGGCAAACAAATCTTCTGGCACTCCACGGCCCACTTAATGGCCTATGCCATCAAACGCCTGTGGCCCAACACGAAATTTGCCATCGGTCCTTCCATTGAAAACGGCTTCTACTACGATATCGACTTGGACGAACAATTAAGCACCGACGATTTGGAAAAGATCGAAAAGGAAATGAAGGCTATCGTCAAAGAAGGCCCGGTCTTTGAAAGAAAAGTCCTTTCCAAAGCCGAAGCGGAAGAACTCTTCAAGGACGAACCCTACAAGATCGAACTTATCGAAGATCTCCCCGCCGACGAAGAAATTTCCATCTACACCCTAGGCGACTACGTGGATTTGTGCCGCGGACCCCATTTGGAAAATGTAAAAGACATTAAGGCCGTGAAGCTTACCTCCATCGCCGGCGCTTACTGGCGCGGCGACGAAAAGAACAAGATGCTTCAACGGATCTACGGCATCTCCTTCCCGAAGAAGAAAGATCTCGACGAATACATGGAACGCCTGGAAGAAGCTAAGCGCCGCGACCACAGAAAGATCGGCCGCGAATTGGATCTGTTCAGCTTCCGCGACGAAGGCCCCGGCTTCCCCTTCTTCCATCCCAAGGGAATGCTCGTAAGAAACGAGTTGGAACGCTTCTGGCGCGACCTGCAAATTGAACGAGGCTACGGCGAAATCAAGACGCCCATGATCTTAAATGAAGACTTGTGGCACCGCTCCGGTCACTGGGATCACTACCGCGACAATATGTACTTCACCAAAATCGACGGCGAAGACTACGCCATCAAGCCCATGAACTGCCCGGGATCCATTTTGGTTTATGAACAATCCATGCACTCTTACAGAGACTTCCCCATTAAGCTCATGGAATTCGGTCAAGTGCACCGCCACGAACTTTCCGGCGCCCTCCACGGCCTGTTCAGAGTTCGTACCTTTACCCAAGACGATGCCCACGTCTTCATGCTACCCTCGCAAATCCAAGAAGAAGTCATTAAGCTCATCGACTTGGCCGATGAACTTTACAATACCTTCGGCTTCGACTACACGGTGGAACTTTCCACGCGTCCCGAAGACAGCATGGGTACCGACGAACAATGGGATATGGCTATTGAAGCACTGAAAAAAGCCTTGGACAGCAAGGAAATGGAATACGAAATCAACGAAGGCGACGGCGCATTCTACGGTCCGAAGATCGACTTCCACCTGCGCGATGCCATCGGTCGTACCTGGCAATGCGGAACCATTCAATTGGATTTCCAAATGCCCCAAAGCTTTGAATTGACCTATGTGGACGAAAAGGGCGAAAAACAACAACCCGTTATGAGTCACCGCGCCCTCATGGGCTCCATGGAACGCTTCTTCGGCATTTTAGTCGAACACTTTGCCGGTAAATTCCCCTTGTGGCTCGCACCGGTTCAAGTCAAAGTGCTTCCCATCAGTGAAAAATTCGAAGACTACGCCCTGAAAGTTACCAAAGAACTTTCCGATGCCGGCATCCGCGCCGAATACGACGAACGCAACGAAAAGATCGGTAAGAAGATCCGCGACGCACAAATGGAACGGGTCAACTACATGGTCATCGTCGGCGAAAAAGAAGCGGACAGCGGCAAGATCTCCGTTCGCGACCGCGACGGCAACGAACGCAGCGATGTTGAACTTGCCGATTTCTTAGGCGAATTAAAAGAAGAAATCGAAAGCAAGAGAATTGACTAAGATCTTCGCTTTCGGCGACTCTTATGTGGCGGGCTACGGTGTGGATTTCGATGAGTGCTGGGTCAGCCTGTTGGAAAAGCTTTTGAACCGGTCCGTCGCCAATTTGGGCATGAACGGCGCTTGGATCACGGAGCTTTGTGATATGCCTCCTGTGCTAAATGAAGGAGACGTGCTCTTGGTTTTAGGCGGCGCCAACGATTTGTTGGGTGAAGGCACCGTGGATCAGGTCATAAAGGCCTACGAAAGCCTCGAAGCCTATGCCCGAAAGCGAGGCGCCCGAGCCGTGATAATCGTGCCGCCGACGCCTGAAATCGTCGATGACGAGCTCTTTGTCGGCATGAGCATGATCGTGTCGCTCCAAGAGAAGATGAAAGAGCTGAACGAGAGAGCCTCCGGCCTTCATTTGGATTCAGTGATTCCGAACGATCCCGCTCTTTACATCGACGGCATCCACTTAATGCCGGAAGGGCACGAAATGATTGCCCGCGCCGTTTACGATTACGGAAAAGCCAATGCTATTTTCTAAAATAAGAGCTTGCACCCGTTGCAGGCTCTTTTTTTGCGTTGATTTCACTGAAATTCCATCGACAGAGCTTCGGGCCTTTGATAGAATATTTGAAGAGGTGATGGTGTGAAACTTGATTTTTTATCTTCGCGCAAGGGGGATATTCCCGAACGAAACAGCGAGATGAAGCCTTATATTAAAAACACAATTAATCGAATAAAAGAAGGAAACTTTTCTAAAAAAGAACAGGCGGCTTTAGCGGCGGTGCTTATTTTGGCGGCATCGGGTACGGGCTACGGCGCCTTTATTCACGCGCCAAAGGCTCAGCAGGACGCCCTTCGAGCGGCGTTAAACGCCACGCCGGCTGTGGCTCACGCTCAAGAAGGGGACGGAGCGGCCTTTGCCGATGAAAAACCTACACTAAAAGAAACGGAAGTGGAACAGGCCGTAGCCAACGACATCGCGTCGGATCCCAATGTGGAAATAACCAGCGAAGAAGTGGTGCCCGACGGTGAAAATTCAGGGCTCATGAACTTGGTCGTGGAACACAGCGGCTCCACCGACGTGTTGAGCCAGTATTTGGAAACCCTGCAAGGCGTATCCTATAAGCTGAACATCGATTCCATCAGCTACAACAAAGATCCCTCGGATGTGGAGGCCACATCCATTCGCCTGTCCATTCCCTACGACATCGTGGACAACAGCCTATCGTCGAAAACCTTCGACACGCCGGCGCCGGAGGCCACAGCGCCTGCCGCGCCGGACACGACGGCGACCCCTGCAACGGGCACCGGCACGGCCACGGCGCCTTCGAGCTCCTCTTCGTCTACATCTACGTGGCGCCCGGTCTACCCGTCTACGTCCCGCACGACCACGCCTGTCGCGCCGTCCACATCCCACACGACGACGCCCGTCGCGCCGCCCAGGACGGCACCGTCTACATCCCATACGACAACACCGAGCACAAAACCGGCAGAACAGCCGAAACCCCAAGTGAAGCCTCAATCGGAAACGCCGCCGAAGACGAAAGATACCGTCAACTTGGCGCCGGCCTTGACGACGTACTCGGCCTTCGATTGTTTCTTGTCGGCTTCCATGGATGAGGGCATGCCCGTGGTACTGGAGACGCAAACGGACCGCAACGTGGACAAGGCCTATCAAATTCTCGACGTGAAATTCGAAACGCCTATGAAGGCAGAGGGCCAAGAAGCGCCGAAGCGCGTCGTCATCATGGACACTGGCGGATTCTATCTGCCGAAAAACGGCCATGAATTCAGCATCGACGTATCCGACGGTGCGAAGACCGAAGGCATTTACAGCCTGATCTTGGCCGACGAGGAAGGAAACAGCAAGGAAGTTCTTCCCCTGCGCAAAGAGGATTTAGGCGACGGATTCTATCGTATTTTCTTCCCCTTAAACGGCATGGACGGTACGATTCGCGTCAATCAACTTCGCTACACCTTTACGGATCAAGGCGGCGTAAGCGAAGTGATGGCCATTCGAAACATTCAAATCCTATCGAATGAAAACTAAATTAAAAGCCATGACCCTTGTGGAACTGATTTGTGTCATCGCCATTGTGGCGGTCCTCATCACCATCGGCGTCATGGGAATGAGAGGCGTTCGGCGATTTAAAGCTGAACGCCAAATTCATACCATCACAGGGGAGCTCAGCGACTTGAGAAAGCGCGCCATGATTACGCGCTCCCACACGAAAATGCTTTTTAAAGACGACAGATACATGATTCAATATGATGAAATTGAAAAAACCGTGCCCTACGAAGACGATTTGATTTTCGTCGAATCCAATACAGCGCAAGGTGGGAATATTATTTCATTCAGCCCGTCGGGCAGGCCGTCCAATAGCGGCACGATCACCTTTCGCGTCGGGAAAACGGCCTTTAACGTCATCGTGGCGCCGGTAAACGGACGCATTCGAATGGAGAGAGCCGATGAAGAAAGCTAGCTTCACTTTGCTTGAAGTCATGGTGGCCGCCGCCATTATCGCGCTGGTTACCGTCATGCTCAGCGCCTTTTTGGGAGGCAGCTTCAAGCAATTAAACGAACAAAATACGAAGCGGGACAGGCTCAATCGAAGCGTCAACACCATGGAATCATACATGGCCTACGAAGATAAGGCGGAGCCCGGAATGCACGTCGTCGTCTCGAGCTACGACGATCAATTGGAGAAAGTGGAGGTGTTCGATGAGAAGACGGGGAAAAGCCTCTTGGTGTCCCTCCGACCGAAAAAAAGCCTTTACACTCCTTGAACTCCTGTTGGCTATGGCCATCGGCGCCGTACTCATCGCATTACTTAGCCAAATTTTATTCAGCGGACTGAACGGCGCCGCCGCCTTCGCCGGCCGCATCAATCGCGAGAACGACGTAAGCTTCGCCTTAAACAGCATGGTGGATGAGCTTCTTGGGGCCGACAGCATCTATCGAATCGGAGAGAATTACGTCCAATTTTACGTTCGCGAGCCGGGAGAAGAGGGGCACAAAGTGGTGAGCTATATCTTTGAAGGCGACAAATTATCGCGTTTCGCCGATCACAGCCACATCAAATATCCCATCAACCGTTTGAACGTAAAACAAGGCACACAAACCGTCATACTGAGGCATGTAGATGGGCTCAGCTTTGAGAAGAAAGACGATTGCCTCGTGATCCGCCTGAGATGCGGCGGTGAATCGAAGCGCGTCGTCGCCTTCAGGGGGTCATATGAGTAGGCGGCGCGGCTCCATCGCCCTGATGGCCGTCTTTATCTTTGCAGTGATCAGCCTCCTGTCCTTGGTGATTTTTTCCCGCATAGAAGACAATTTGCTTTTACTCGGCGCGGAAAAAGACGAAAAGCAGGCCTCCTATTACGCCGAGTCGTTGGCGTATTTGGCCAACGAAGGCGTCAGTAAAAAAAAGATCATCGACGTCATTCAATTAGGCGGAAGTTATCATTTGCCGGCCGTCTCCATGGACGATGTATCAGACGAACATCCCCGTCTGTCCTGCGTAGCGGAAAAGGGAAGCTATACCGCCGTCAAACTGGAAATTTCCTGCACATACAAGGGTATCGGCGCCAAGGCAAATCTGCGTTTCGACGGCGTGAATCCCCTTTTCATTCAAGAAGACGGCGTGCTCAGCGTGGAAGAAATGAAAAATGCCGGCGTCTACGAGGCGTGGCAGCCCATGCTCGCCGAGAGCTTTACAAAACCGCCTGAAGCGGGCGTTCGTTCCGTCATCACACGGGAGCCGCTCCAGAAGCAAAAAGACGGAGAACTTGTGCAGGTAACGGAAGAAAATCAGGAAATTCCCCTATTCGAAAACACGGAAAAACTTCGTTGGGAAATAGAAAGCGCCGTGGAAACGAAAAACCCGCTGGAGGTAAGCGGCGTCCTTTGGCTGAAAAAAGGATCGTCCCTAAAAGGAGACGTCCACGTCAAAGGCGTATTGATTCGCGAACCCGGGGCGGCCGTGGAAGGACAAATGGTCGTGGACGGGCTTCTCATCGGCGAAAATACCGGGCCGATCCGCGCCAATTTCCAACCACGTCTCGTGGAACAATCCTTTTATTTTTTCGACGACTTCATAAAGCCGAGCGGCTACCGATTAAAAAAGCTTTACTAAGGCGGCGGGTCACATCTTGTGGGTTATTTTTCAATTTGATATAATAAATAGGCAGTACAATTAAGGAGGAAATTATGATCTCAGCTGGTGATTTTAGAAAAGGTGTAACTTTTGTTATGGACGGAGACGTCTACCAAGTCGTGGATTTTCAACACGTTAAACCGGGAAAAGGTGCGGCCTTCGTTCGTGCTAAAATTCGTTCGGTTTTAAACGGCGGTGCGAAGGAAACCACCTTCAATCCCTCGGAAAAGTTTGAAAGTGCCGTAATCGAAACCAAGCAAATGCAATACTTGTATTCTGATGGCGCGCTTTACTACTTTATGGACACCGAAACTTACGAACAAATGCCCATCGAAAAGGAATTCGTGGAAAATGCATTAAACTTTATGCGCGAAAACGACATGGCGACAATCCAAATCTATCAAGGCAAGCCTTTTAACGTCACCCCGGAAAACTTTGTCGAATTGGAAGTAACGGAAACCGAGCCCGGCGTCAAGGGCGATACCACTTCCGGCGCGACGAAACCCGCAACGGTTGAGACAGGATTCACCCTACTTGTACCCTTGTTTGTTGATCGGGGAGATGTTATTCGCATAGACACGCGTTCCGGCGAATATATGTCCAGAATTTAGCCAAGGAGGCAACCATGAAAAACATTTTGCAACGCATCGCTTATGTTCAAGGTTTAGCAGATGGATTGGGACTGGAAGAATCGTCGAAAGAAGGCCAAATTCTATTGGAACTCGTCGACGTGGTCGCGGAATTGGCAGAAGTCGTCGATGAAAAATTCGAAGACATGGAAAGCTATGTCGACGTCGTAGAAGAAGACTTGGCCGAATTGGAAGACTATGTCTACGAAGACGACGATTTTGACGACTACGATGACTTTGATCTGGACGATTTCGACTTCTTCGAAACCTACCCGGAAACCGCCGAGGAAATGTTCGAAGATATCGAAGTATCCGAAGACGAAGCTGAATAAGAAATGAACCGCCTGAGGGCGGTTTTTTTGTGGAGAAATTCGGGAAATTTGCTTTATACAGATGAAGAAGTTAGGTCATATGCAGTGATTAGATAAGTAAAGCGCCGCCCATAGGACGACGGCCGTAAAAATGGTAAACTAACAACAGAGCTAACGAAAATGATCGAACTAAAAACAGAGGAGTGGATCAAATGTTGAAATCAGCAATATACGGTTTAGCTGTCGGCGATGCCCTGGGCGTTCCTTTCGAATTTAAAAAACGCGGAACATTCACCTGCAAAGAAATGACCGGCTACGGCTCGTGGAATCAGGCACCGGGCACCTGGTCCGACGACACGAGTATGACTCTGGCCACATTGGATTCGATTAAAGAGACGGGCCGCATCGACTGCGAGGATATGCGGAGGCGGTTTTGCGATTGGCTCCATAGAGATGCCTACACCGCCAACGGCGAGACCTTCGATGTCGGCACCACGACCCGCATCGCCTTGGAACGAGGGCAGGGGCTCGACGATTACCACGCAAACGGCAACGGTTCCTTGATGCGCATTTTGCCCTTGGCATTTACTGAGGCGACAGACGAGGAGATCCGAGCCGCCTCCGCCATTACCCACGCCCACAAACTCTCCGCGGACGCCTGTGTCGACTACGTGCATCTGGCGCGGCAATTGATTCGCAAAGAACCGGTTGCGCGAGATGAGATCAAAAACAAAAGCGTGGACGATATTCAGTCCACCGGTTTCGTCTTGCACACATTGGAAGCCTCGATTTGGTGTTTATTAAATACCACATCCTACACAGAAGCCGTGCTTACAGCGGTGAACCTCGGCGACGATACGGACACCACCGCTGCGGTGGTGGGCGGCTTGGCGGGGATTGTGTACGGCTACGACAGCATCCCGAAGGAATGGATTGATGCGCTGAAAAATAAAGGGCTTATCGACTCGATTTTAAATAAATAAAAAGGAGGCAATACAATGATGGAGCCTAAATTTCATCCCTATTTAACTGAGAAAAAAGCGAGGACTGAGCACGGCTATAAATACATAGTCTTGAAAGAAGATACACCGAAAGATTTAAAAGATGAATACATGAAAATCGTTGCGGAGCAAGATGAAAGATTGAGAAGGGGAGAAATGATCATTATGTTTTAAATAGACAAAAAGCCTTTTTTGAATCCTTCATTTTATAAGAGAGCGCAGATGAGGATGAAAAGCAAAAAATGAATAGTCGCAAGGAAATAAAGAAAAAATGAAGTCAAAAAGCGTTCGGGGAGAGTGATTCCTTAGATGCTTTTACTTTGTTAGCGAAATTAAAATCTATTTACTCGGTGGTTTTCATCTTTCTCTCTTCACGAAGCTGTAACTTGGTTCTTTCATGGGCTTCCTGCAAAAGGGAATAGAGTGAGCTTTGAATATCCGGGTGGCTTAAAATATCCGGTAGTTCTGAAAACCTGCTTTCTTGGGAAAGAGAATAATTGGCGAGGAATATTGTTATAGAGTCAGAAACTTCCTTATATTGCTCCTCTTGAATCATAAATTGAATTGTACCAAACTTTTCTTTTAAACAAATCGCAAGGTTGGCTTCAAATTTTTGAGGTTCATTTTTTATATAGCGTTGGTTGGTCCATCCAACTTTTTTAGAAAACAAAATTATTTCATGGGTGGAGAAACATTTCGTAACAGCACCTTTTATTGTGGCATAAAGAGGCGCGCTCAAACACCGAGGATTTAAGCGTGCGATCCAATCGGGTCTTTCTGCCATCATAGCGGCAATTAAAATAGCATCGTTGGAATAGCTATTAAAAGATTGATTCTCGGAATGGTACTTTTTAAGTTCAAAAATCATTTCTACGGCTTGCTCAATTTTTTCAGTAAATAAAAAGCGCTCCAAACCGTAATAAAAAATAAAAACGTAAGAAATGTCGATGGACTGAGATATGTCTTGAAGCCATTTTAAATAAGTAAAACGCTCTACGGAAGTAAGCTTGTCGTAAGTGGGGTAATAGCCAATTTTCTGATCCGTTGTTCCCTCAACAATGGGTAAATGCACATTAATAGCAGAAGGTTCAGATTGAAAACTGATCTCGAAAGAGTAGAAGCCATTGTCGAAGGTTTGTGTTCCTCGTTCGATATTTTTATACGGGCCATTAAAAAACCAGAGCAGATCAAACACATTTGAAGGGACAATTTCACGTAAGTTTCGAGCATCCATATTGTCCTTGGTTGGAGCGATTGCATCATTGTCTTTATAGGAAATGTTAGGGGTCGAAGTCGGCAAACGATCAACTACATTTTCGTCGGTGATAACGGGGCTTTTCGTCGGTATAATCGCTTCAGTTTTCGGATTAGTTAGAATATTTATTCGAGGCTTCGATTTTTGATACGCGGTGTAAGCGAGAATGCCGTAGAAAACGCCGAGGAAAATGTTCGGATGTCTACCGAATAAGGCACCCCATGATGCAAGCCCCAGAATAATCGCGATAAATTTTAACCATCGACGTGGTGACCGTGTCGTATATTGATCAGGAGAGTAGCCTTCTTTTTCCAATACATGCTTAACGGCTTCGGATTTCGTTGCATCGTAATGAAATTTTGTTTTTTTCGGTTGCCTCGCTTTCATCTTCTTAGGTGAGGTCACCGGTTTAATAGGTTTTAGTAAATCGACGGTCGTTTTATTGTAGACTTTGTTATAAACAGCTTTTTTTGGATTCTTTATGTAACCCATGCCTTTTTTCCCGTAACCGGGAATAAGTGCTTTTTTTACAGAGCGTTTCAACCTGCCGGTAGTTCTGGCTTTAAAGCTTTTTTTTAAGTTAGGCTTTCTTACACCGAACTTCATTGCATACCTCCTGAACTGCAAATTTTTTCCATTCTTTCACATTTATAATTTGGTCAAATTGCCGTGGATGAAATGAATGGCGTTCTCATGGATTTTAAATTAAATGCACTTGTCGTCAAAAGTATATCCAAGAAATTTTTGAATAGCAATGAGCTTGGGGAAATTGGGATTTCATAAACAAAGATAAATGCCAGCTATAAATTTTGTTCATAAATTGATTGGGAAGAAAATAAAACCAAAAGTGTAAAAGATACTTAATGCTACGGGTTCGCTGCCCTTACAAAATAAAATGAAGTTAAAGCCTACGGGACGATGCCAAGACTCCTGGAAGTTTGTACTCATATGTCTATTAAAGTAAAAAGCCGTTGGTCATTATAACCAACGGCCTCAACCATCTGTACATAGTCCTTATCTTTTCGCGCGTCTGTAGCCCGCAGCTTGGGCCTGTGCTTCACTTTCAAATAAAACAATATTTCTCGGTGCGATTTTGTGGTAGCTTGCATCCTGAGGAAGGTGGTAAATGCGCGAATTTCGATTTCCGCGAATATGTCCTTTTCCCTGTGGAGCGCCGATTGCCCGATTATTTTTATTGTTTTGAACAATTGGCGTGACGGGATTGTTTTGCTCGTTCTTTTCATCTGTCTTTTCGTTGCTTGAGGGCGTTTCGGGACTGTACCCCGTGCCGACTACGGCCGTATAGGTGGCCTGATCCCAGGATACCGGCTTACCCATGGCTTCGGCGATAACTCGAAGCGGCAAGAAGGTGCGATTGTCGCGAATGACGGTCTCCGTATCCATTTTGACCATTTTGTCCCCGGCGCGATAATGGGATTCACCGGGCGAAAAGATAAAGTCCTCGTCGTTGATTTTGATGTGTACCTGACGTTCCTTTGTGTTCCACTGAATGTCGAGTCCTAAAGCTTCAGCTACTTGACGTAGAGGAACCAGGGTTCGGTTCTTGTGGATATAAGGCGATACATCGCCTGTAATGTAACGGCCCTCGACCCAAAGTCTTGCGTCGCGGGCAGATGCCGGTTGCGGGATGAAGCCGATCAGCATGGCCACGGCCAACAATACAGATAGAATTTTTCTTTGCAAATCAGAGTCCTTTCTATGCTAAATTATAACTTTTCGGATGGAATGCGGCCGGTCGTTTTTTCGTAGAAACGCACGGCTTGCTTTACACATTAAATTTAAAATTGACGACATCGCCGTCTTCCATGACATAATCCTTGCCTTCGCTTCGGATCCAACCTTTTTCTCGGGCCTGTGCAATTGAACCAGCTTCCACCAGTTTTTCGTAAGAAATGGTGTCGGCTTTAATGAAGCCGCGCTCGATGTCGGTGTGGATTTTCCCGGCGGCTTCCGGTGCCTTGGCGCCTTTTTTTACAGTCCAAGCGCGGCTTTCCATTTCGCCGGTGGTAAGGAAGCTGATTAAGCCCAAAAGGGTGTAGGATGCTTTTACCAGGCGGTCCAAGCCGGAATCGGCGAGGCCCATGGCGTCGAGAAATTCCGCTTTGCTTTCGTCATCCAGGGCGGAAATTTCTTCTTCGATGGCGGCGGAAATGATGATGGTCTCATCGCCGCTTTGATCGGCAAAGGCTCTCACCTGATCCACGTAGGCGTTGCCGCTGACGACGTCGTCTTCGCTGACATTGGCCGCGTAGATCACGGGTTTCATGGTCAAGAGGCTGAAGGAGGATAAGAGTTTTAAATCCTCTTCCGAATAGTCCAAAGAACGGGCCGGTTTTTCAGCTTCCAATGCGGCGATGATTTTTTCGATTAAATCGTGTTCCGCCTGCAAACTCTTGTCGCCCTTCATTTGTTTTTTCACCCGATCCCGGCGCTTTTCCAAAAGTTCCAAATCGGAAAAGATCAGCTCGAGATTAATGGTGTCGATGTCCCGCACGGGATCGATGCTGCCTTCCACGTGGATAATGTTGCCGTCGTCGAAACAGCGCACCACGTGGACCAAAGCGTCCACTTCGCGAATGTGGGACAAGAATTGATTGCCCAGGCCTTCGCCTTTGCTTGCGCCCTTTACGAGTCCGGCGATGTCGGCGAATTCGATGGTGGCGTAAATGATTTGCTTGGAGTGGCTCATTTCGCTCAACACGTCCAGTCGACGGTCTTTCACTTCCACCATGCCCACATTGGGCTCGATGGTGGCGAAGGGATAATTGGCCGCTTCGGCGCCGGCTTGGGTGATGGCGTTAAATAATGTGGACTTGCCTACATTGGGCAATCCGATAATTCCTAATTTCATAAATACTTCCCCCTAATCCTAATCCAGCTCATTATACCATAGTTTTTGCCGCTCTTTTATGGGATTGGATTTCATTTTATGGGGCATTCATGTATAATATGAAGGTAAAGCGAGGTGACACATGAGTGCTATTGTAGTAAATGAACTGACCAAAAAATTTCGTCGGAATTTAGTTTTCAACGATTTTAACTTGGAAGTGTTCGATGGTGAGATTTTTTCGATCATGGGGATGGAAGGTGCCGGCAAGACGACCTTGGCCCGCATTTTGTTCCATTTTTTAAAACCGAATAAGGGTACGATCCGTATTTTCGATATGGACGGCCAAAAGGAATCCAAATCCGTGAAGGAATTTACCGGCTACGTCCCGGAAGAGGTTTGGATGTACGACAATTTAAAACCCATGGCGATTTTTAATCATACCTTGGCATTCCATGGATTAAAGAATACGGACGACATTCAGTCGTTGATGGAATATTTTGAATTGGACAATCGGCACAAATTCGCCGATTTAACGGATTCGGAACGCAAGCGCGTGGCGATTATTAATGCCCTGATTGCAAAACCGAAGTTGTTGGTTTTGGACAATCCGTCGAAGGATTTGTCCCGCGCCATGTTGGATAAACTTTTTACCCACATAAAGCGCCTTCAAAGTTCCGAAGGCCTTTCCGTCTTGCTCTTGACGGACGATTTGGCCATCGGCCAACGCTACAGCGATCGAGGCGCCTATTTGTCCGGCGGCCGCTTAACGGGCATCGAGTATTTGAAGGATAAAAAGAACAATGACAAGGTGCTTCGCATTTTCGACGAGCTGATCGACGTGGGGGCCTTTGAAGAAATCGGCGCGACCTTATTAAAAGACGAGTCCGGCGACGTGGAGTTTTTCTACGACGGCTACTTGCCCACGCTGACCACCGTATTGCATCAACAAAAAGTGAAGAACTACGTCTTGGAAGATGCGGTACTGGAAAATAAAGTGGAAATCTTTAAATCCGGCCGCAGCGTCAGCGAGCGCCCGGTTCCACCGGCACAAGAGGCGAAGACCTCTCTTGACGATACCTCGGAAGAGGACACGATCATCGCCTACGACGACAAGGCCCTTGAAGCCGAAGCGAGCGAGACGTCGGCACCCATGGAAGACGACACGGTGATTTTAAGCGAAGCGCCTCTAAAGGATGAGGCGCAATCGACGGATGCGGCAAAAGAGGACGCAGCCGAAGAAGTCGCCGCACCGAAAGAGGAACAAGGGGCTGTCGAAGAAAAGACGGAGGCCTACGATTCCGATTCCATGATTCTGGACAGCCGCAAGACGCAGCCCATCGAACCGGTGGATTCCGACGATGTGCTCGAGGAAAAATACAGTTTTAAGCCGAAAAAGGGGGATGAGTGATGGTTTTTAATCTCGAAATGAAAAACAATCGGGGCAAGGCCTTTGCTTGGTTCTTGGTTCTCGGGATTTTAACCGGCCTGTTAATGGCCTTTTTCCCGCTCCTACAAGACGACAATCTCCTATCCCTGGCCAACGGTTTTCGCGATGGCTTTTCCGAAAACATGCAACCGATTTTAGGTTTCGGTAGCGAAGTTGCCTTCGACAAATTCACGGACTACATTCCCTTTATCTTCCAATATTTGGGTATCTTGTTGGGGATTTTCGCCATTCAATTGGGGGCGAAGAGCTTGTCTCGGGAACAAAGCGCCGGTACCATCGAATACCTCTACGCTAACCCCATTACACGGACGGAAATTTACAGCGGCAAGTTCACGGCCAATATGTTGCATTACGGCCTCGTGCTTCTCTGTGTATTGCTGGTCGCCTTTGCAAGCGCCTACGTCTTCGGGATCCACGACGTACGCAACCTGGCCCTCGTGCTGCTTCAGGTATTCATTTGCCTGCTCCTCTTGGGCTTTGAATTTCTGTGTGTCGGCTTTTTCTATTCCTCGATTTCTTCCCGCGCATCCCACGCGGAAGGAGGGAGCCTGCTCTTGTTTATCGCTATTGCCCTCGTGTGGGCCGCACTCATCTTTATGGGAAGCGGAACACAAGCCATTGCGGCATTCTTCCCCTTCTCTGCATTGAACCCGCTGAGCATGGCGGGAAGTGGCGATTTCCAATGGATCGGCATGGTTGCAAACATCGTGCTCGGATTGATCTTCTGGGGATTGGGCTGTATTATCTACAAAGGAAAAGAACTAAAATTTTAAACCAAGACGAGCGGCTCATGGAGTCGCTCTTTTATTCGGAGGGACTATGATTCGATTAATTGCACTGGATTTCGACGGCACCATCGCCGCGAGAAAACAACCTTTCGATGAAACCATGATCGAGTACGTGCAACGTTGGAAAGAAATGGGCATCGAAACGGTGGTGGCCAGTGGCCGCCCCTTTCGTTCGTTGAAGCGGGAACTCGCTCCTTACAAGGATGAAATGGTCCTGATCAGCAACAACGGCAATTTAATTCGCCGTAAAAATTCGGAAGAGACCCTGGACCGCTTCGTTTTCGATAAAGACGCCATTCGCCCCTTAACGGCGGCCATCGAAGCTCGGGGGCTCCATCCGATTTTTCACGTGGACAGCTACGCCAAAGGCTACGATTTGGTTACCCTCCACGAGCAAACGGAGCGGGAAGCCTCCTACATTGTTTTTTACGAAAACATGTACAGAGAAATGTCCTTGGATGATCTTTTAAAAGAAGATGTCCTGGCCGTGGCCGGCTACACCACCCCCGATGTCTTCGAAGGATTAATCGAGGAGCCGGTGATTAAAGAAGGTGGACTCACGGCCCATTTGCTGAAGAGCAGGGATCCGAAACTTTCCCTTTTTGAAATCATCGGCAAGGGCAGCGACAAGTGGCGGGGCCTGAGCACCTACGGCAAGATGAAAGGCATCGCTCCGGAAGAGATGATCGTCGTCGGCGACGACCGAAACGACGGGGCCATGATCGCCCACGGAGGCGTGGGCATTGCCATGGCTTCGGCGCCGGAGGATGTAAAAGAAGTGGCGGACAGCATTTGCGAAGAAACGCCTGAAAATTACGGCGCCTTTCGCTGCGTCGATGCCATTGTGAGAAAGGAGGCGGGGGATGAACATTAATTGGTATCCCGGGCACATGAAAAAGACCATCGAGTCTTTAAAGAGCATGAAGGCCCAGTGCGACGTGGCGGTGGTCCTCCTCGATGCCCGCATTCCCGTGAGCAGCTACAATCCGCTTCTGGACGAGGTGCTCACCTCCATTCCCGTGCTCATGCTCTTAAACAAATCGGATTTGGCGGATCCGAAGGAAACACAGCGCTGGATCGATTACTTCAACGGGCAGGCGGACACCTCGGCCATTGCCTTCTCCGCCACATCGAAGCTCAATGAAAAGAAGCTCACCGAAGCCCTGGAAAATTCTGTAAAGGATTTGCGGGAAAGAGAAGCGGAAAAAGGCATGGAAAAGCGCAAGCTGCGGGTTATGGTGGCGGGGATTCCCAATGTAGGGAAATCCACCTTCATCAATCAGCTGGCAGGGAAAAAATCCGCCGCCATCGGCAATCGCCCGGGCATTACAAAGACCAATCAGTGGATTCGCCACCACAAAGCCTTCGATCTCCTGGACACCCCGGGTGTCTTGTGGCCCAAGCTGGATCCGCCCATTCGCGGTCGCCATTTAGCCTACACCGGCTCCATTAAAGACGAGATCATGGACGTGGAGACCCTGGCCTTTGAACTCGTTAAAGAAGCCATGAAAAAGTTCGAAGCCCCCATGATGGCGCGCTACAATCTTACGGAAACCTTTGACGATCCCGTGGCGGTCATGGACGCCATTGGCAAACGCCGGGGCTGTTTGATCCGCGGCGGCGAAATCGACTACACGAAAGTCTCCCACTTGATTCTGGACGAATTCCGCGCCGGCAAGTGGGGACCGATTACCTTGGAGCGCGCCGATGACCGATCTGAATTTTGATCTGGATCATCTGAAAGAAGGCTACGATTGCATCGCCGGCATCGACGAGGTGGGCCGCGGCTGCCTCTTCGGCGACGTGGTGGCGGCCTGCGTCATCATGCCTCTGGATAAGGCCATTGACGGCGTGACGGATTCAAAAAAACTCTCTCCGAAAAAACGCGGCCTACTGGAAGCGGCCATTAAAGAGCGAGCGGTTTTTTATGCCTACGCCAATGAAAGTGCACAAGTAATCGATGCCATCAATATAAAACAGGCCACGCGGCGTGCCATGAAGGCGGTAGCGGAGAAGGCGATGGCCCATTTTCCGGACAAGAACATCCTGTTTTTAGTCGATGCGGAAACCATGGATCTGGACTGTCATCAGGCGGCGATCATCCACGGCGACGACCTGTCTTATACCATCGCCTGCGCGTCCATATTGGCAAAGGAGCATCGCGACAGGCTCTGCATTCAGTGGGGCGAGGACTATCCGGGCTACGGCATAGAAAAACACAAGGGATACGGCACGAAACAGCACCGGGAAGCCATTCGCGCCCTCGGTCCCTCGGCGGGGCATCGCATGAGTTTTTTGACGAAAATTTTAAACAAATAGAGACAGAAAGTGCCGTCGGGCCTGTTTTTGCCTGTCTGCGGTTTATGGTATAATAGGTAAAATAGGAGGCAGAAATGGTTGAAAAATATTTTGTTGACCCTGCGGGGAACACCAATGTAAAAATAGCCGACGACGTGATTACGCGGATCGCTCAGGAAGCGGCTACGCGGGTCGAAGGCGTTTATAATAGCTACACGACGAAAAGAGACATCGGCGACTTCTTGCCCGGACGAGGCCAATCGAAGACCAAAGTCACCGCCGACGAAGAAAAAAGCGTGGTGGATATTTCCATCGTCGTGGAATACGGACGCAACATCTTGGAAGTGGCAGAAGAAGTGCAAGACGCCGTCAAGATCAGCCTTGAAAACATGACGGATTTGGACATTACGGCGGTGAATGTTCACGTCAACGGCGTGCGCGCCCAAGAAAAAGAATCCGTATAAAGGGAAGGAATTTTGTTGAGCAGAAAACTTTCAAGAATCGGAACCATGCAGGTTGTATTTGCAATGGAACACAGAGGCGATTTTTCCATGGACGTGGCGGAATCTTTTTTCGAAAGCGTCTGGGAAGCCCACGAGGTGGAGGAAATGTATCGCCACGTTTTCAGCGAAAAGAAAGCGGCCATGCGTTTGGAATCCGCGTCGGACAGTCCCTTTTCACCTGATGAAAAGGCCTACATTATCGACTGCGTCGAAACCATTGTCGAAAACAAAGACGCCATCGACAAAATGATCACCGATCACTTAAAAGACGGTTCCATTCGCCGCATTTCCGCTGTGGATCTGTCTATTTTGCGCGTCGCCGTGGCGGAAATCATGTATCACGAAGATATTGCGCCGCCGATTTCCGTAAATGAAGCCGTGGATTTGGCGAAAATGTACAGTTCTAACGACAGCGCTCGCTTCGTCAACGGCGTTTTGGGCCATATCGTTCGAGAAGGCGGCTATGAACCCAATTAGCGTATCGGAGCTTCTCGCCTATGCAAAAAAAGTGCTCAAGACCGATTACATGTTGAATCACGTCTTGATAAAAGGGGAGCTTTCCGAAATAAAAACGGCGGCAAGCGGCCATGTCTATTTCACCGTAAAAGACGACAAGGCTCGCATGGACTGCATTATGTACCGCGACGACGCCGAAGCGTCGGACATGGAATTCAGCGTGGGCATGGAAGTGGAAATGAACGGTTCCGTGGCCATTTACGCCCCCTCCGGACGGTTGCAATTTGTGGCGAAGACCATGGAGCTCACCGGAGAAGGCGCCCTTTACAAACTTTTCTTAAAATTAAAAGACCTTCTGAGCAAAGAAGGTCTATTTGATATGGAAAAAAAGATGCCTTTGCCTCAGATGCCGAAGACCGTGGGCGTGGTCACCAGCACGGCCGGTGCGGCTCTTCACGATTTTTTGCAGGTGGCGGCCAACAGAAATCCCGCCGTCTCCGTCATCGTCTCACCTACCCTCGTGCAGGGGGAAGGGGCCGGCGCCTCCATCGCCCGGGCCTTCAAACGGCTGGACGCGCGGGATGATGTGGATGTGGTCCTCATTACCCGTGGCGGCGGCAGCATGGAAGATTTGTTTTGCTTTAACGACGAGACCTTGATTCGCACCTTGGCCGAAAGACGCCATCCGGTCGTATCTGCCGTGGGCCACGAGGTGGACACAACCCTTTGCGATTACGTGGCCGATGTGCGGGCGGCGACGCCGACCCACGGCGCGGAAATTATCGTCAGCCCACGGGAAGACATTCTCTCCGCCTCGAGGGCGCGCCTTCGCACCATGGAACACGTCATCGCCTTGAATCTTCAAGAGGCAAGAAGGCGAAACGACGCCCTGGGCCACCGCCTGCATCAGGCCGTATCCATGGAGGCCATTTTAAACAAGCGATTGGCCCAAAAGGCCGTGAAAGAGCGCATGGACTTTCGCATGAAAGAGACGCTGAATCTTCACGAGCAATCCCTGAAAAGCGACGGTATACGCATAAAGGCCGTGAATCTTCCGGCGCGGGCGGAGAGGGATATGGAGCAGCTTGCTGCGCTCAAGCAGCGCATGGTGCGTGAGTCGTCACTGGCAGTAAAAAATGCACAGCGGGATTTAGCGGAGCTCGACAATCGCATGAAGGCCATGGGCAAGGAGCGGGTGAAGCCGCGGGTGCGCGTCTGTGATCGCTACATACGATCGGCAACGGAGCTCGACGTGGGCGACGTGTTAAATATAGATCTCATCGACGGGTCCGTCGAAGCCCGCGTGCTTTCCATAGAAAGGAACGGTCATGAATTATAAAGAAAAGTCGGAGCAACTGGAAAAAATCGTGGAGCGCATGGAAAATGAAGACCTTTCCTTGGAGGAAATGGTGAAGCTCTACGAAGTGGCCACGTCCCTTTACAAGGAACTGGAAAAAGATTTAAAGGGCCTGGAACAAAAGGTTCGCGTGCTCACCGAAGGCATGGAAGAGGAGGGCGACAATGAACTTTGATAAGCGATTAAAGGAATATTACGAGGCCATCCCCTCGGCGGCCGACGAATTAAAAGAAGCCATGCTCTACTCCCTGTTTACGGGAGGCAAGCGGGTGCGGCCCACGCTTTTTTACACCGTATTAAAGGACTTGAATTACGAAGGCGACGCCGCCTTTTACTTTGCTGCCGCCATGGAATCCATCCACACGTACAGCTTGATTCACGACGATTTGCCCGCCATGGACGACGACGATTTCAGACGTGGGAAGCCCTCCTGCCACAAGGCCTACGGCGAAGCCTTGGCCATTCTCGCCGGCGACGGGCTCCTTTCCCAAGCGGCAGAGCTTGCCGCCGAAGGGGCGTCTTTGGATCCCGCGGGCGGAATCGAGGCCATGAAATACTTATTTAAAGCTGCGGGCACCACGGGCATGGTGGACGGCCAGGTCTTGGATATTCGCGCCGGCGCATCCTCCGGCGATGAAGTGATCTACAAGCGAAAAACCGGCGCCCTCTTAGGGGCCTGCTTCGCCATGGCAGGTGCCTTGGCGGGGAAACCCAAAGAAATGAACGACACCTTGTATCGCGTCGGCGAAACCTTGGGCCTGAGCTATCAATTTCAAGACGACTACTTCGATTTGGAAGAAGACGGCGCGGAAGTGAATCCCGACGACTACCTGGTGAAGGCCCGTGAATACACCGAGGAATGTTTAAGCCTCCTCGCCTCTGTGGGTCAATTCGAGGAAACGGAAGCACTGGTCAATAAGATTTTAAAAAGAGACAGGTGATGGCGTGAAAGAGCGTGCAGATGTCCTTTTAGTGAAGAAAAATTTAGCGCCCTCTCGGGAAAAAGCCAAGACCATGATTATGGCGGGCGAAGCCTTTATCGGCACGGAGCGCATCGCCAAGGCGGGGCAAATGATCGATGCCGATGCGGAAATCAGAGTAAAGGGACACAGCCTGAAATACGTCTCCCGCGGGGGATTTAAGCTGGAAAAAATCATCGAAAATTGCGGGATCGACTTGACGGACAAAGTGTGCATGGACATCGGCTCCTCAACCGGCGGCTTTACCGATTGCATGCTGGCCCACGGCGCCAGGAAGGTCTATGCCGTGGATGTGGGCTACAATCAGCTGGCCTATTCCCTGAGAGTGGATCCAAGGGTCGTGGTTATGGAGCGGACCAATGTGCGCTATCTGGATGCGGAGGATCTGGACGACGCCATGGATTTTATTTCCATCGACGTGTCCTTTATCTCCCTCGAATTGGTGCTCCCCAAAGCCGTGAGCTACTTGTCCGAGACGGGAAAGATCGCCGCATTGATTAAGCCCCAATTTGAGGCGGGCAAAGGCAAGGTGGGCAAGGGCGGCATCGTCTCCGACCCGGAGATCCACCGGGAAGTTTTAAATAAAATACATGATCTCGTCGCGGATTTGGGTATGTATCCTGAGGTATTGACCTTCTCGCCGATCCAGGGCGCGACGGGGAACACGGAATTTTTAATGCTTATGACGAAGGAGGTCGCGGCATCGAAGCCCGTCGACATCGACGGCGTGGTGCGGGCGTCCGGGGAGGAGTTTCGCTAATATGTTTTTACGCCTTCAAATCGATGACTTCGCCATTATCGATCACTCGTCCATGGAATTTCACGACGGCTTTTCCGTATTGACCGGGGAGACCGGCGCGGGAAAATCCATTATTATGGACGCCATCGGATTGATTCTCGGCGGGCGGGCTCAAAAAAATATGATTCGAAAAGGCGCGGAGAAGGCGTCGGTTCAGGGCGTTTTTATGACGAAAAACAAAAAGGCCCTGGATTTTCTCGCGGAACACAACATTCCCTTTGAAGACGTGATTATTGTGGAGCGAAGCATCGACCGCGATCGGCCGTCTCTGTCGGAAATCAACGGAAAAATCGTGACGAATGGAGTTTTGAAAGACTTCGGCTCTATTCTCGCCCTGTCGGAAGTGCAAGGCGAAAATAGTTTTCTCATGAAACCGGATTTTCAGCTGGAGCTTTTGGATCGCTTCTGCGGCGAGGAGCACAAAAGGGATCTCGCCGAGTTAAAAGAAATCTACGGCGCGTACCGGGCGCTTTTAGACCGATTAAAAGCCGAGGTAAAGGATCCCGAGGCCTTGGCTCGTGAAGGGGATCTCTTGCGCTATCAAATCGAGGAGATCGAAACTCTGGCCCTGGAAGAAGAGGAAGACGAAGCCTTGGCCGAAGAATTTCGCGCGAGAAACAGCCATACGGAAACCTTGGAACTTCTAAATGAAATGAATCAGTTGGCCTTTGAAGAAGGGGGCATTCGCTCCCTCTTGGATCGGTACGGTGCAGCACTTGAAAAGGTGGCGCAAAACGACAGCCATTTCGCCGATCTCTTCGAATCCTTTGAAGACATGCGCTACGGTTTTCAGGACCTGGCGCAAACCCTTCGTGACAGGGGCGAAAATTTTGACGACGATCCCGGCCGTTTGCAGGAAGTGACGGATCGCTTGGATACGATCAATTCCATGAAGAGAAAATACGGCGACAGCTACGAAAAGATCCAGGCCTTTTTGGAAGAAAGCCGGAAGCGGCTGGACTTTATCGACGATTACGAACACGTGGTTGAAACCATGAAAAAGGCCTGCGAGGAAAAAATGGAAGCGGCCACGGCCCTTTCCCTTCGGTTGAGAAAGCGCCGGATGGATGCGGCTCAAGTGCTTGAAGGGCGTATGGCCCGGGAGATGGAAGAGCTGGACATTCAGGGCGCGGCATTTAAGGTGGATTTTTCCGAAAAAGCTTTGGCCGCAGACGGCATGGACGGCGTCCGCTTCCTCGTCGCCACAAACAGAGGCGAAGATTTGCTTCCCATGGCGGACATCGCCTCGGGCGGCGAAATCAGCCGCATCTTTTTAGCCTTTATCAGCATCTTTTCCGAATTGGACGAGCGGGAAATCCTCATTCTTGACGAAGTGGACACGGGCATGAGCGGCAAGACCGCGAAAGTGGTGGCGGAAAAAATGAAGCGTCTATCTGAAGACAGGCAGCTCATCGTCGTCAGCCACTTGCCTCAAGTGGTGGCGCGGGCCGATCGCCAGTACCGCATTCAAAAGCGACTGGAAGCGGGACGCACGGTCTCCTACGTTCAAAAACTCAACGACGAGGAACGCATCGCCATGTTGGCCACCATGATCAGCGGCGAGGACACGGAAAAGACGCGAGAGACAGCACGCGAAATGTTACGAAACCGAATCTAGGAGGTTTTATGATTTCTGAAGAGCGCATTATACGCAGCGAAAAAATATATGAAGGCAAGGTCGTCACTTTGAGTTGCCACACCGTAGAGCTGGACGGTCAACGTTACGGCAAGCGGGAAGTGGTAGAACACGCCGGCGGCTGCACCATGGTGGCTCTGTGTGAAGACGGTAAAATCCCCTTCGTGAAACAGTATCGAATCGCCACGAAAAAATGTCTTCTGGAGCTTCCCGCCGGGCTTATCGAACACAACGAAAATCCCATGAAGGCTGCCATTCGGGAACTGGCCGAGGAAACGGGACTCGTAGCGGAATCCGCCGAGTTTCTCCTTGAAGCCTATACGTCCCCGGGCTTTACCAACGAAAAGATCCACATCTTCTATTGCGAAAATCCCACGCCCGGTGAAATGCACTTGGATGAGACAGAGGATTTGGAAGTGGTCTATATGGATCTGGACGAAGCCCTGCGCATGATCAAATTGGGCGAAATTATCGACGCAAAAACCATTATCGGGCTCTACGCCGTAAAAGAAATGAGAGATGCTAATGAACAAAACCATTGAATACTTAGATAAACAAACCGACCTCCGCCCGGAGATCGGCATTATTTTAGGAAGCGGCTTAGGTGATTTCGCTGAAACCATCGAAAACGCCGTGTCCATTCCCTACAAAGACATTCCCGGATTTAAACAGTCCACGGTTCAGGGCCACAGCGGCGAGCTGATTTTCGGTACCCTGGCGGGAAAAAACATCGTCGCCATGAAAGGCCGCATCCACTTCTATGAAGGCGTGGACATGGCCGATGTGGTCTTTCCAACAAAGATTCTCTGCGAACTGGGCATAAAAACATTAACCGTGACCAACGCCGCCGGCGGCGTCAACGAAGGTTTTGAGCCCGGGGATTTAATGATTATTACCGATCACATTAATTTCAACGGAAAGAATCCTTTAATCGGCCCCAACGACGGCAAGGGCGAGCGCTTCCCGGATATGTCCTATGCCTACGATCCGAAGCTTGCGGCGCTGGCGAAATCCACGGCCGAAGAATTGAAGATCAAGCATCAATCGGGCGTGTATATGTACATGACAGGCCCCAGCTACGAAACGCCGGCGGAAGTGCGCATGGCCCGCATTTTAGGTGCCGATGCCGTGGGCATGAGTACCGTGCCCGAAGTGATTATCGCCAACCACCGAGGCGTGAAGGTCATCGGCATTTCCTGCATTACCAATATGGCGGCGGGCATTTTGAATCAACCCTTGGAACATGAGGAAGTGATCGAAATTTCCGCACGGGTCGCCGACGATTTTAAGGCATTGGTTACGAAGACCATCGAGGCGATTTAATATGAGCGTATTGGAAGTTATCGAAAAGAAAAAGCACGGCGAGGCCTTATCGAAAGAAGAAATCGAAAGCACCATCGCCGGCTACCTTTCCGGCGCCGTAAAAGATTACCAAATGAGCGCCCTCTTAATGGCCATTTACTTTTCCGGCATGGACGGCGACGAAATCGCCGATTTAACCCGCACCATCATCGAATCCGGTGAGACCGTGGACCTTTCCTCCATTAAGGGCACGGTGGTGGACAAACACTCCACCGGCGGCGTAGGCGATACGACCACCCTGATCATCGGGCCCATTCTCTCGGCCTACGGGCTGCCCTTCGGCAAAATGAGCGGCCGCGGCCTGGGTCACACCGGCGGCACCTTGGACAAGCTGGAATCCATTCCCGGCATGAGTGTGGATTTGAGCATGGATGAAATCGTGGCATCCACCAATGCCATCGGCATGGCCGTTGCGGGGCAGACGGCAAACATTACGCCGGCGGACAAAAAGCTTTACGCCCTGCGGGACGCCACGGCCACGGTGGATTCCATTCCCCTGATTGCATCGAGCATTATGAGCAAGAAGCTCGCCATTCACGGCGATTGCTTGCTCTTGGATGTGAAGGTTGGCGACGGCGCCTTTATGAAAGATAAAGAATCGGCCCGCAAATTGGCGGAAACCATGGTGCACATCGGCGAAACCTTCGGACGAAAGACCCTGGCCATTTTAACGGCCATGGAAGAGCCCCTGGGCCGCGCCGTGGGCAATGCGCTGGAAGTGGAAGAAGCCATCGCCACATTAAAGGGCGAAGGGCCCGAGGATTTAACGGCCCTTTGCGTGTTTTTGTCCACGAAATTGATTCACCTGGCCGAAGGCGGCGACGAAAAAGCCATTGAAAAAAAGGTGGAAGCGTTGATCGAAAGCGGCAAGGCCCTGGACAAGCTCAGAGCCTTTATAAAAAATCAAGGCGGCGACGACGGAGTCATCGACGATTTTTCTGTTTTCCCTCAACCTGAAAAAACCTTCGACGTGATCAGTGATACCGAAGGCTATTTGAGTCAATTGCCTGCCCACGAAGTCGGCATTATCTCGAGGGATTTAGGCGCGGGACGCGTAACCATGGACGATGAACTTGACATGGCCGCCGGCGTCTATTTACACAAAAAGCGCGGCGATTACGTGGAAAAAGGCGACGTCCTCGCCACATTCTATGGCGGGAAAAATCGCCCCATGGAAGAGCTGGCCCATCGCTTCCTGGCGATCGTATCTTTTTCCGAAGAACCGGTTCCCGCGGCACCTTTAATTATCGACGAGGTTTATCATGGACATTAGTACCTATATATGGTCCATTCCCGCGTTAATCATCGCCATCGTCGGCCACGAAATCGGCCACGGTTACGTCTCTTATCTCCTCGGCGACGACACGGCGAAGCGGGACGGCCGATTAAGCTTAAATCCCCTGGATCACATCGATCCCATCGGGCTTTTGTTTATGATCGTCTTTCGCTTCGGTTGGGCGAAGGCCGTGCCCATCAATCCGTCCTACTACAAGAACCGCAAAAAAGGCACGATCCTCGTTTCCTTGGCCGGGGTGACGGTGAATTTTATTTTCGCCATTCTCGGTGCCTTTTTCTTCGTGTGGACGTCGAAGCATCAATTTGTGATCAGCAATTTCTTTCTGCACTTTCTCTGGTACAATGCCATGCTCGGCGTCTTTAACCTCGTGCCCCTGCCGCCACTTGACGGATCCAAGGTATTGGCGTCACTCCTCCCTTCGAAGACGGAGTTTTACTTCTACCAATACGAAAAATACTTCTACTGGATCTTGTTTTTAGGCGTGGTCACCGGGGTTATTCCCCGCATTATCGGGCCTGCTGTTGAAGGTCTGATTCAAGTTTGCGTGGGCCTGGCCATGATGCTTCTCTCATGAGTTATGAATTCGTGTACGGCTCTTTTTCCGGCCCCATGGACGTGCTTTTGGATCTGATCAAAAAGCGGGAGATGGATATTTACGATATTCAAATCCACGTCCTCGTCGACGATTTTCTCGCCTATCTGGATGGCATCTCAGGCCCGGTGTTGGATTCCATGGTGGATTTTCTCGCCATGGCCAGCTACCTTCTCGCCATTAAAAGTCGCATGCTTTTACCAAAGCCCGTGACGGAGGAGGAAGAGGAAGAAGAGGATCCCCGCGCCGGCCTCGTAGAACGGATTGTTGAATACAAGCGCATGAAGGCGGCGAGCCTCCTTTTGGATGAAATGGCCGCCTACGAAGACGGCGCCGTCTACAAGAAGCAGGAGGATTTTTCGGATTTTTCCGAAGAAGAGCTCTTGGCCGAAGGCGACGCATCCCGCCTGGCGAAAGCCTTTCGCGACGTCATGGTGCGCTTTGAGATCCACGAAGCGGCTCGGCAGTCTCTGGAAAAAATTCCCGCCGCGGAATTCAGCTTCAAACAGGCAGCGGAAAAAATCGACGCCGCCTTCAGGAAGTGGGAGAAGCCGCGATTTCTTCAAATGATGGAAGACGCACAGAGTCGAATCGAAATCGTGACGGTTTTTCTCACCCTGTTGGAGCTCATGAAGCTTGAGAAGATCAGTTGCATCCAAGAGGGAAAAGACATTGTACTGATAAAAAAAGGAAGGATCCATGGAACTGAAAGCGAAAGTTGAAGCCTTGTTGTTTGCCTGGGGCGATCCAATTACAGAAAAAGAGATGGCAGAGGCCCTCAAGGTCACGGCCCTGGAGCTACGTCACGCCGTCAATGCCTTAAAAGAGGATCTTTCTTCAGATGACCGCGGCCTGCGCCTGGTCTGTGTCAACGACAGCTATCAACTTTCCACGAAGCCGGAGCTCTTCGAGGCCATTAGCGAATTTGCGAAAAAGACACGAACGAAGAGTCTCTCAAATGCCGCCCTCGAGACACTTTCCATCATCGCCTACAAGCAGCCGGTGCTGAAATCCGAGATCGAGGAGATTCGAGGCGTGCGCTGCGATCAGGTGCTGAAAAGCCTGGAGCGCATCGACTTAATCGCCGTCCTCGGACGCATGGAAATTCCCGGCCGCCCGAAAGTGTACGGCACTACGGAGACTTTTTTACGAAAATTCGGTTTGTCCGGCTTAGAGGACTTGCCGAAAGAAGAAGCAATAGAGGAGACGGAAAAATCATGAGACTTCAAAAATACATGGCCCACGCCGGCGTCGCCAGCCGCAGAAAATGCGAAGAAATTATCGACGCCGGACGTGTAAAAATAAACGGCGAAACCGTGACGGAACAGGGCATGAAGGTGGAGGAAAGTGACAAAGTCACCGTCGACGGAAAGCTTCTGCGCCTGCCGAAGACAAATCGCTACGTCTTATTGAACAAACCCCGCGGCGTCGTTTCTACCGTAGACGACAACAAGGGGCGCAAGACCGTGCTTGATTTGGTGCCCACGGGCAAAGGGCAGCGGCTCTACCCCGTGGGGAGGCTGGACATGGATTCCTCGGGGCTCTTGCTTTTAACGGACGACGGGGAATTGACCCAGCGCCTGCTCCATCCGAAATACGAACTGGAAAAGACCTATCGCGTCACGGTAAGAGGCGTGGTAGACGAGACGACGGCAAAGAAATTGTCCACGGGCATCGAACTCAGTGACGGCATGACGGCGCCGGCGACGTTCAAAATTTTGGAACACAGAAACGCAAAGACCCGCATGGAAGTGACCATACATGAGGGCCGTAATCGCCAAATCCGCCGCATGTTTGAAGCCGTGGGCGCGGAAGTAGTTGAGCTTGAGCGGATTCAAATGGGCCCCCTAAAGCTGGGCCAATTGGGAAAAGGGGAGTACCGTCCCCTTCGGGAAAAAGAAATTCGGGCGTTAAAATCATGGAAGTAATGCCTACATCGGCCGTGGCCTGGTCCCACGTGGTCCTGGAAAACTTTTTGAAGAAGGACCATCTCGCCGTGGATCTCACGGCGGGAAACGGAAAAGACACCTTGTTTCTCGCGCGTCGGGCGAGTCGCGTCCTGGCCATGGATATTCAGCAGGCCGCCATGGACAAGACGGAGGCCCTTTTAAAAAAAGAAGCGATTAAAAACGCGGAGCTGATTCTCGACAGCCACGAAAATGTTTCCCGCTATGTGGAGCTCTCTGAGGTCGACGCCTTTGTCATGAATCTGGGCTATTTGCCCGGCGGCGACAAGGAGATCACCACGACTTGGCCCGCCACAAAGCGGACATTAAATGCAATCCTGGCCAACATGAAATTCGGCGCCCTTATCAGTCTCGCGATCTATCCCGGCCACGACGCAGGAAAAGTTGAGAGCGAGGGCATGGAAGCGTTGATCGGCGCATTGGATCAGAAAGCGTACAAGGTGGTAAAAATCACCTTTCCCAATCAAAATCATTGCCCGCCCTACTGGGTAGGCATCGCGAGGTGTTAAATGATACTGGTCATAGGAGGCGGACCCGCCGGCATGATGGCCGCCATAAAAGCGGCGGAGACGGCAGAGGTCACCTTAATCGAAAAAAATGAAAAATTGGGAAAGAAGCTGTTTATTACAGGCAAGGGACGGTGCAATCTCTGTAACGACTGCGACGATCCTTTTTTCTTTGAAGTCCTGAATCGCAATGCAAGCTTTATGTACTCGTCCTATTACAGTTTCACCGCCGCCATGCTGAAAGATTTCTTCGAAAGCCGCGGCACCCCCTTAAAGGTGGAGCGGGGCGATCGAGTCTTTCCGAAAAGCGATAAGTCCTCGGATATCATTAAAACCTTGGCAAGGGAACTGGAAAAGAGGAAAGTAGTTGTTCGCCTGAACACCACGGTAGAATCCGTTGAAAGAGAAGAAGACGGCTATGTTCTAAGGACAAACAGGGGCACGTTTCGCGGAGACAAGGTGATCGTCGCCACAGGAGGCATGACCTATCGACTCACAGGCTCCACCGGCGACGGCTATGGTTTCGCCGAGGATTTCGGCATGGGCATCATCAAGCCCGTGGCGGGCCTCGTGGGATTAAAACTCAAAGAAAGCTACTTAGAAGAGCTGTCCGGCCTGACCTTAAAAAACGTGGCCCTTACGGCGACGACGAAAGAGGGAAGCTTCTCCGATTTTGGGGAAATGCTTTTTACCCACTTTGGCATCAGCGGGCCCATCGTCCTGAGTCTCTCATCGAAGATTAATCGCTCCGATAAAGTGGACTTGTCTCTCGATTTAAAGCCCGCCCTCACAGAAGAGGTGCTTGATAAGCGGCTTCTGCGCGAAGTGAAGGACAATTCCAATCGGGCCATGCACAATCTGATGAAGAACCTGCTTCCCAAGTCTTTGATCGCACCGGTGTTGGATCAGGCGCAGGTGGATCAGGATCTGCCGGCCCATCAGCTGTCGGCGCAGATGCGGCGCGGGCTGATTCATACACTGAAAAATTTTCGCCTGCGCTACGCCGGACTGTTTAACGAAAATACCGGGATCATTACCACCGGCGGCGTGGACGTAAAGGACGTGGATCCTTCGACCATGGAAAGCAAAAAGGCCAAGGGTCTCTACTTCTGCGGAGAAGTTTTGGACGTGGACGGACCCACCGGGGGCTTTAATTTACAGATCGCATTTTCGAGCGGGTACTTAGCCGGCATGTGTTCCGGTGAGGAGGAATAAATGAAAACCATCGCCATTGACGGACCCTCAGGCGCGGGGAAAAGCGCCATCGCAAGCGCCCTGGCAAAGCGTCTGGGCTACGAATACATCGACACCGGCGCCCTCTACCGCACCATCGCCTACATCGCCGTAAGAGAAGGTGGGGATCTTTCCACTAAGGAGCTTCTGAAGCGCGTGGACGCTCAGTCCATCGACTACAAAGACGGCGCCGTGCAATTAAACGGCGAGGCCCTGGGCGATGTGATTCGCACGGAGGCCATTTCCCAAAAGACCTCGCAGCTGTCGAAAGAGCCGGCGGTGCGGGACTATCTTCTGTCTCTGCAACGGCGGCTCGCTGAAGACGGCGGCGTCGTCATGGAAGGGCGGGACATCGGCACGGTGGTGCTGCCCTCGGCGGATGTGAAATTTTTCCTCACGGCGTCGGAAGAAGAGCGGGCGAGACGTCGCTACGAACAGCGCCTGGCCTTTGGCGAAGCCGTGGATATGGAAACCATTAAAGCCGACATTCACGCCCGGGATGAGCGTGATAAAAATCGCGCCGTGGCTCCCTTGAAGCAGGCAGCGGATGCCATTCTCGTGGATTCCACCGCCATGAGCGAAGAAGAAGTATTGGACACCATGGTGAATTACGTGGAGAACGGCCATGTTTTATAATTTCGTGAAAGGCATTACCGGGTGGCTTTTAAAAATCCTCTATCCCTACGAAGTGGTGAACATGCCCGAGCTGGAGGACAAGGCCTATCTTTTGGTGGCCAATCACAAGAGCAATTGGGATCCCCTCTTCGTTTCGATTCTTTTTCCCAAGCAGGTGCGCTGGATGGCGAAGCGGGAGCTCTTTGAAAAGCCGATTTTAAAGCAAATCCTTCAGGGCGTCGGCGCCATCTCCGTCGACCGGGACCACGGCGATGCGAAGAGCACCATTATCGCCATGCGGGCATTAAAAAAGAACGAGATCGTGGGCATTTTTCCGGAGGGAACGCGGGTCAAGGACGTGGACTACGACCGGGCTAAGCCCGGCACCATTCTTCTCGCTTCCCGCACCGGGACCGAAGTTCTGCCCCTATACATCGAAGGGGACTACAAACTCTTTCGCAAACGGCGCTACATATTCCGTGTGCCGATTCCCTTCGAAAAGGAAAAACTCACCGAAGAGGAATACCAAAAACGCATGCGCGCCTTAATGGCCACCATTTACGAAGGGAGAAACTACCTTGGAAATACTGTTGAGTGAATGCTACGGCTTTTGCGGCGGCGTGAAGCGCGCTGTGGAAAGCGCCTTTCAGACGGCTCAGGCCTACGACGACGTGAAGATCTTAGGGGAGCTTGTGCATAACGCCCAAGTAAACGAAGACCTGCGGGAAAAAGGCGTAGAGCTCATCGACGAAGCCCATCTGCCTGAAAACGCCACGGTCATTACGAGGAGCCATGGCACGACGAAAGCCTTAAAGGAAGAGTTGAGCGCGAAAGGCAACCGCGTGATAGACACGACCTGCCCCTTTGTCTCGAGGATTTACACCATCGTCGAGGAAAACAACACCAAGGGCATTCCCGTGGTCATCGTCGGCGACAAAGACCATCCGGAAGTGAAGGGCATCGCCTCTTACGGCGACGAGGTCTACATCGTCGCAGACGCCGATGAGGCGGACGCCTTGCCTTTAAGTGAGAAAGATCAAATTGCCCTTGTTTCCCAGACGACAAATCCCAATAAATTGGTTGATTCTGTGGAAGAAAGGCTAAAAGGTGTTTTCACCGGGGAGATTTTAAGGTATAATACCATATGTAAAGCCACAAACGACCGTCAGGATGCCTGTCGCATGTTGGCTACTCATGTGGATTGTATGCTCGTTATAGGTGGTAAGAATAGTGCAAATACGAAGAAGCTCGTAAAGATTGCGTCAGAACATTGCGATAATGTCTACCATATTCAAACCATAAATCAACTCGATCTACGTCCATTTAAAAAATTCAATAAAATTGGTATTACCGCCGGGGCATCCACTCCGGATTCGGTAATCAAGGAGGCTGTTAGTAGAATGGATAATATGAACAGGGACGAAATGAACAATGAAATGATGGAGGCCATTGAAAACTCTTTCACGCGCGTACGCCGCGGTGAAATTGTCGATGGCGAGGTATTATACGTAACCGACGACGAGGTTATGGTTAATATCGGCTACCGCGCAGACGGTATCATCTCCAGAGATGAATTGTCCAACGATCCCAATGTAAAACCGAGTGAAATCTTCAACCAAGGAGATCAAATTCAGGTTTACGTAATGAAAATGGACGATGGAGACGGTAATGTCGTTTTATCCTTCAAACGCGTGGAAAACATGAAAGTTTGGGATGAAATGGAAGAAAAATTTGAAAACGGCGAAACGGTTACGGCTCACGTCACCAATGTCGTCAAAGGCGGCTTGACCTGTGACGTCGACGGATTAAACGGATTTATTCCCGCATCCCACGTTTCCGTACGTTTCCAAAGAGATTTAAGCAAATACGTCGATGAAGACTTAGAATGCGAAATCATCGATTTCGATAAGGGCAGAAGAAAATTCGTCCTCTCTCGCAAAAACATCGAATCCAAGGAAATCGAAGAAAAACGCAAAGAAGTGTACAGCACCCTTCAAGAAGGCGAATTCATCGAAGGTACGGTTCAACGCCTTACCAACTTCGGCGCATTCGTCGATGTCGGCGGCGTAGACGGATTGATTCACATCTCTGAACTTTCCTGGAACCGCGTGAAACATCCCAGCGATGTCGTAAGCCCCGGCGAAAAGGTAAAGGTACTGGTTCTGAAAATCGACGAAGAAAAGAACCGCATCGCCCTCGGCTTAAAACAAACCACCCAAAAACCCTGGGATACCTTTGTTGAAACCGTACAAGTCGGCGACGACGTAAAAGGTACCGTCGTAAACATTCTGGACTTCGGCGCATTCGTTCGCCTGGAATCCGGTGTAGACGGCTTACTGCACGTTTCTCAAATTTCCAGACAACACGTCGAAAAACCGTCTGATGTCTTAGAAATCGGTCAAGAAATCGACGTTCGCGTCACCGATATCAACTTCGAAGACAAGAAGATTTCTCTTTCCATGAAGGCCCTTCAACCGGGCGGCGAAGACGAACAAGCTCCTCGCGAAAGAAAGAAAGAGCAAAAACCTCGTCGCAGAGAACAACCGCAAGTAGAAGCGAAACCTGAAGAAGAAAGCTTCTCCATGGCGATCGGCGATCTGATCAACTTCGATCAACTCGAAACCGTCGATGCGGAAGAATCCCAAGACGAAGAATAATAAAACAAATGCGCTTTCTAAGGAGAGCGCATTTTTTGTAGGTGAAGAATGACAACTGAAGGGATTATCTTAGGCGTATGCCTGGGGCTTCTTATGGCGTGGAAAGACAAGACGTTTTTGCAGGAACCCCGCTTTAAAAATTTAATCGTCGCAGGCACCGGCGCCGCCCTCTTTCTCATTGCACTCAAGGCGGCGCCTTCGGTGCCTTTCCTTGCGGCGCACTTTTCCACCATCCACGCCCTTCTGCTTTTTATCATGGCCGTGGGCTGTGTGATCGGTCGCCATCCGGGTTACGTTTCGGCCGGCATAGGGCTCGCATTAAATGGTGCGGTCGTCGCCTTAAACGGCGCCATGCCCGTGGAAGCAAAAGCTCTGTTAAAGATCGGCGACAGCCGCGCCCTTGCCTTAATCACCGAGGGGCGGGTTCTGACCCACAGCTTGGTCAACGAGGCGACGCGGCTTCGTTTTTTAGGCGACCGCTTCTGTTTTTCCTCGGCCGTCTCAAGTGCAAAGGTCATGAGCATCGGCGACGGCTTCATCGCCTTCGGTTTGTTTTTATTTGTAGCGAGCGCTACGTCTTATTTATTCGGAAAGGCGGATCACCATGCAATGGATAAGTGAAACTTTATCGATGCTACGGATTCAAGACGTCATCGACATCGCCATCGTCGCGGTGATCATCTATTGGCTCTTTAAATTAATCAAGGGCACCCGCGCCGAGCAATTAAGCAAGGGGATCGTCGTGGTCCTGATCCTTACGAAGCTCAGCGAAATCCTGCAGATCTATATGCTCAATTACCTCTTAAAGAGCATGTTGACCTGGGGATTTTTGGGCCTATTTATCGTGTTTCAGCCGGAAATACGACGGGGCCTGGAATTTATCGGCCGAAACAGCTCCATTCGAAAAGGCTTCGTCTTGTCGGGAACCCGGGACGAATCCACCATTAATGAAATCATCAGCGCCGTGGCCTCTTTGTCCCGCCAGAAGATCGGCGCCTTAATGGTGATCGAACGTAAGACGGGCTTAAATGAAATCATCGAAACGGGGACGAGCATTTACGGCGACTTGTCTTCCGGTCTCTTGATCAACATCTTCATCCCCAACACGCCCCTCCACGACGGCGCCGTCATCATCAACGGGGATCAGATCGTTTCCGCCGCCTGCTTTCTGCCCTTAACGGAAGAAAAGGGCCTTTCCAAAGAATTGGGCACGCGCCACCGGGCGGCCATCGGCATCAGCGAAAAAAGCGACGCCTTCGCCATCGTGGTCAGCGAAGAAACGGGATCCATCTCCGTCGCCGAATTCGGAAACATTAACCGCCATTTGGATCTTTCTACCTTGGAACAAATGCTGCGGGGGATCTATTTCCCAAAGAGTGACGAGGAGGAAATTTGATGCGCGATAAATATGTAAATTTTATAGCGAACAATCGGGACACGATTACGAAAATATTCTCCCTGGTCCTGGCAATTTTGCTTTGGTTCTTCATCATTACGGAAATCGATCCGGTGATCACCAAGGACTTCACCAATGTGGAAGTGGAGCTTCGGAACCAATCCACCATGCGGGAAGCGGGAATGGAGCTTTTGCAAAACGACGATTACACCACCAATATCGTCGTCTCCGGCAATCGCAGCGCCATCGTCGGATTAAAAGAAGAAGATATTTCCGCCTATGTGGATTTAGGCGAAGTGCAACCGGGCTCCCAACGGCTGCCCATTCACTTCCGCCTCTCCGACGAGAGCATTAAAATTAAAAAGTCCAATCCCTCGGCCATCACCATCGCTGTCGATGAAATGGTGACGATGCAAAAACCGGTGACGGTGACGGCCAAAGGCAAGCCCGCCGACGGCATGGTGCTGGACAGAATCATCGTCAATCAAGAAGAAGTCACCGTCAAGGGCCCGAAAAAAGCCGTCGACAAAGTGCATTCCGTGGCCGGCTACATCGCCATATCCGGCGCGAAAGATACGGTGTTATCCTCTGTCGAGCTTTCGCCCTTGGATAAGAATAAAAACGTAATTGCAGGCATCGAGGTGACGCCGAATACCGTCGGCGTTCAGGCGACCATATCGAAGGCGAAAAGTGTGCCCGTGGAAGTGAACTTCGTCGACGACGAGGGTGGCGACTTTAATCGGGATCGAGCTATCCTTACGCCGGCCACCGTGACCATTACCGGCGAGACCGACGTCATTGATCGCATCGAGAGCATTCCCACCCGGCCCGTGGATGCGAAAGAGCTCATGAGCACCAATGCCGTGCCCGTACAGTTAAACGTGCCGGAGGGAATCCATCTCGTCAATCCCGACGAATCCGTGATTTTACGTTACATGAAAAAGGAATCGGCGCGGCGCACCATGGAAGTCTCCACGGAGCACATGACGTCCATGAAAGATGTCAATCTCAGCGATTTTAACGTGCCGAAGAAGATCGACGTGGAAATTTACGGCGACGCGTCTTTGGTGGATGCCCTTCGGGAGACGGATATTCAACTAAGTGTCGATCGCGAAGGAAAGGTGATCGCCAAGGGGCCGAAGGATTTAGAGATTATTCGCATTACGCCGAAACGTCTCTCATCCTCGTCTTGATTGACGACCGGTCTTTTGCTAAAATAAATGTCTATCGTAGAATGAGAAAAAAGAGGAGGCTTTGATGAAATTTTTAGGAGACGGTTTAACTTTCGACGACATTTTGCTCATGCCCGGGTATTCTGAAGTGTTGCCCAACGAAGTGAATTTAAAGACGAAGATCACAGACGCCATCGAACTGAACATTCCCCTGATGAGTGCCGGCATGGATACGGTTACGGAATCGCAAATGGCCATCGCCATGGCCCGCGAAGGGGGCATCGGCATTATTCACAAGAGCATGCCCTTGGAAGAACAGGTAAAGGAAGTGGACCGCGTCAAACGGTCGGAACACGGCGTCATCACCGATCCCTTCTCTTTATCCAAAGAGCATGAAATCAAAGATGCCATGGAACTTATGAGCCACTACCGCATCAGCGGCGTGCCCATCGTAGACGAAAATAATATTCTGGAAGGCATCATTACCAATCGCGACATTCGCTTCGAAGACGATTTAAACAAAAAAATCGCCAGCGTCATGACCAGCGACAATTTGGTCACGGGCAAACAAGGCATTTCCATGGACGATGCCCTGAAGGTGATGAAGCAATACAAGATCGAAAAACTGCCTCTTATCGACGACAGCCACCATCTCATGGGTTTGATCACCATTAAGGATATCGAAAAATCCATTCAATACCCGAATTCCGCCAGAGATGCAGGCGGTCGCCTCCTTGCCGGAGCCGCCATCGGCGTCACCCACGACGTATACGAACGGGTGGAAGCCCTTCGCGCTGCGGGCACGGACCTCTTTGTCATCGATACGGCCCACGGCCAATCGAAAGGCGTATTGACCACGATTCGAGAAATTAAAAAGGCCTTCCCCGACATTCAATTGGTTGCCGGGAATGTGGCCACCTATCAAGGAACCATCGACTTAATCGAAGCCGGCGCCGACTGCGTCAAAGTCGGTATCGGCCCCGGTTCCATTTGTACCACCCGCGTAGTTACCGGGATCGGCGTGCCTCAAGTGACGGCGATCTTAAACTGTTCGAAAGCAGGCAGAGAAAAGGGCATCCCCATTATCGGCGACGGCGGGATCAAGTATTCCGGCGACGTGACCAAGGCCATTGCGGCGGGAGCCGACGTGGTTATGATGGGCTCCATGTTTGCCGGTACCGACGAAAGTCCCGGAGAAGAAATCTATGTGGAAGGCCGTCGTTTCAAAACCTACCGCGGCATGGGCTCCTTAGGCGCTATGAGCAGCGGATCCAGCGATCGCTATTTCCAATCGGAAACGAAGAAATACGTTCCCGAAGGCGTGGAAGGTCGCGTGCCCTTTAAGGGAAAAGTCGGCGACGTCATCTACCAACTCGTCGGCGGTTTAAAATCCGGTATGGGCTACGTCGGGGCAAAAAATATTTATGAACTCAAGACCAATACGGAGTACATGAAGATCACTCCCGCCACCCTTCAAGAAAACCATCCCCACAACATTACGATTACGAGAGAAAGCCCGAACTACATCGGTACAAAGAAATAGACAAAAAAATTGCCGCTCCCGTGGAAACACAGGGGCGGCTTTTTTGTTTATTCGTATTTTAAGCGTCGTTGGGCGAAGGCGTAGGCGAGAATGCTCTCGACGGATGCGAAACCGATGACGACGAGGGAATCCTGTATGGTAAACCGGGCGAAGTGATTCATTTCATAGGCCAGGGTGTTTAGAGCAAAGACATTTTCGATCATGGGAACGATCTGCTGGGCGCAAGCCATAAATCCCGCCATGGTCACGGCCACGGAGAGAAGGGTGACGCCGCCCAAGGATTTCATACGAATGCTTAAAGCGGAAAAAACAAAGACGGCGGGTATGGCCAAAAGGATGCTCGCAAAGAAGTAGTAGAAATAAAGGGAAAAATCAATCTCACCGAAGCCGCAGATGTAGCGGCCGGCCATGAAGAAGCAAGCAAAAAAGAAAATTTGGGCGATGACGATAAGGAATAAGGCCAAAAGGCTTTTCGCAAAAATAAATTGGCTGTGTTTTGCACTGCTGAGTCGGATAAAGTTTAATCCCGCCTTGTGCTCCACTTGCCACAATAGGGCGACGATGATGGCGATGAGGGGCACATAGAAAAAAGAGAAGTAGAAGAGAGAAATCTGGGTAAACAAGCTCTCCCATTCATGGGTGAGCATGCCACGATTGCCCATGTAATTAAAGGTACCGAAACTTGTCGCCAATAACGGCACGACGAGAATGGCCAAGAGAAGTGGAAGCCATTTTATTTTCTTGACCTCAATTGAAAAAACAGAAAACATAGTGCCTCCTAAATGGTTTTGTCGCTACGAATGCGCGTGTGTTTTTTTATGATGAACAGGCAGATCAATAAACCCGCGAGGGAAACGACCAAGGATAGCCAAGGCGTGGGATTTAGTACGCGGTCAAATCCTTCGCTTCCCTTGACATAGGAAATGCTCAGAAGGGAGCTGCTCCACGCAAAGGGATTGATGAGCGTGAGGACGCGGGAAGTCAACATGGAGAGAATGCCCGACAGAGCCCCGCCCATGGAAAAGAAGAGGGTGAAATAAGGGCTCTTGGACCGCGTATCCAAAACAAGAAAGAGAGCGACAAAGGCTGAGGCGATGAGCCATTGGCTGAAAAACACTACGGCCACGTGGGCGCTTGCCACTTGCGAAAAATTGAAATAACTTGAACGGGCGGCCATGTGAAGGATCAATGCCCACTCGATCAACTGCAGAATGAAGAGGCGCAAACTGAGCCACGACCATTTTCTCATGAGAAGGGTCGACGGCTCCACGCCCAGCATTTTTTGGAGCTGAAACATATTGTTTTTCTCTTCGATTTCTACCACTTTTTTCACTAACGAAGAAAGAAGCACCGGGTTGAAGATCAACTGAAACAAAAAGTAGGCGTCTAAAAGGGAGAAAAGGGGATAGATTTCCTCTGTAAAAGAATTTGTAAAGCTAATGACACCCAAGACAGGGACGTGAACACAAAGCATGAGAAAAAGAAGCGCGTAGAGGCCCAAGCCTTTATATTCTCTCGATTCCATACTAGTCAATGGATCTGCCTCCCTTCTGCGTGTCCTGAATAAATAAGGATTCCAAACTTTCCCGTTCTTCTTCAATGCGGTAAATATCTACATGAGGACTTAGGGCGCGCACGGCCTTTGCCACATCGCGATCGGAGGGGTGGTTTAAGATCAGTCGGTCACCGCGAATTTTGCATCTCAGAGAAGAAAGGACCTCCGCCGCCTTTTCATTGTCCGACGTACGGATGGAGAGAATCGGCGGGTGAAGGCGACGATAATTTTCCAAGGTGCCGTCGTAGATCAAGTGGCCTTTTTGAAGCATGGCGATGTGGGTGGCGATTTTTTCCACTTCGTCTAGAATGTGGGAGGAGATCAGAATCGTTGTATTCTTTTCCTCCGCCAATTGAAGAAAGAGCCGGCGCATATCCAGAGTGCCTACGGGATCCAGACCGTTTATAGGCTCATCCAGAATTAAAAGCTTCGGTTCGCCGATAATGGCCATGGCAATGCCCAGCCGCTGCTTCATGCCAAGGGAATAAGTTCGCACCTTTTCGTTTGCCTTTGCCCGGAGGCCCACGGCTTCCAAGGCCGGGAGAATATGCTTTTTATCTATGCCCTTTAAAGTGCAGAGAATGGAAAGATTCTCATGTCCCGTGAGATGATCGTAATAGGCGGGGCGCTCGATCAATGCGCCCAGCTTGCGATTGAGGATCTTTTGGTTTTTCGGCGTCACCTTCTCGCCGAAAAGGACCATGTCGCCAACCTCCGGTTCGATAAGGCCTAAAATGGCTTTCATCAATGTGGATTTTCCGGCGCCGTTGGGGCCGATCAAGCCGTAAATGGCGCCGGCAGGCAAATCGAAATGATCCACGTCCAATACCTTTTTGCCGTTATAAGTTTTGCTTAGATTTTCGATGGTTAAGAGTTTATTCATAGAAGCCTCCTTTTGCTATCATTGTAAAAAGCGAAGCTCACGAAACCATGGACAGCAGATCACTTTTAGATCACAAACGAGGAAGGTGCCGCCCGCTATGGTAAAATGATGGCGAAAGGGGCAGTGGCAGATGAATAAAAAAGAACCGATTATTTTAATCGTAGACGATGAAAAATCCCTGTTGGACCATTTGGAAGCCTACCTGCGTAAGGCGGGCTATACCTCCGTGAAGACGGCGTCGAATCTGGCTCAGGCACGCTTTCAACTGGCCAATCACCAAGTGGATCTCATGATTTTGGATCTCATGCTGCCCGACGGAAGCGGCATGGATTTGTTGAGGGCCGTACGTAAGCAATCACATATTCCGGTGATCATCTTATCGGCTCTAGACGGCATCGACGACAGGCGGGAGGGCTTCGAAGCGGAAGCGGACGATTACATCGTGAAGCCCTTTCTCGCAGAAGACCTCTTGTGGCGGGTGGAGGCCGTGTTGCGCAGAAGCTTCCGGGAAGAGAGGGAAGGTCCCGTGGATTTAAACGGCGCCCTCTTCGATCCGGCGAAGGGCACGATTATCAAAGAAGGCGGGGAAGAGAAACTCACGGCGAAGCAGTACAAAATCCTGGCCCTTCTCGCCAATCATTTAAACCGCATCGTCTCCATCGACCAAATCATCGACGCCGTATGGGAAGAAACCTTCGGCTACGAAAACACACTCATCACCCATATCTACCGCCTGCGGGAAAAATTGGAAGACGATCCCTCCAATCCCACCCGCCTGGTGACGGTAAAGGGCTTGGGCTATAAGCTCATCGGAAAGCAGTAGAGGCTTCATTATGTTTCAGTTTATTTTAAAAAAATTACGCCGCTTCTTTTTGTTTACCGTGGCACTGTTCTTCGTCCTCGTCTTTCTCATCCTAATTATTCTCTACATCAACTACAATATGAGAAAGCAGTACACCACCCCAAGCGTTGCCTACGACTACATTATGGAAAATAAAAGTGACGACCTTTTTTTTGGCGAAAAGAATCGCCGCTTTCTAGAAGAAAACGGCTTGTGGGCCATACGCATCGACGAAGAGGGAAAAGTGGCGGAGTCTTGGAGAAAGCCGCCTGAAGTGCCCGAATACTACAAGATGACGGATGTGGCCCGCTTCACGCGATTTTATTTAAAGGATTATCCGGTGCTCACCTATGTGGTGGGGGACGAGCTGTTGGTCTTCGGCTATCCCAAGGGTTCCCTGGACAAGTTGCCCTTTAATTATTACAGTGTGGAACAATTGCTCTTAAACGTGGACTTGGCTCTTCTGTTTCTTTTTGGTTATCTCGTTTTCGTCTTTTTTATGTACCGCAAAGAGCGGGCCAATCTTTATAAAAACCTGAATCCGCTGCAAGATGCCTTGGATAATATCTATGCCGACGACTATGTACCTTTGGAGGAGACCGGGCAATTAAAGGAAGTGTCCCACGCGGTCAACGACGCCAATGCCCGCTATGTGCAGCTGAGCAAAAGCCAGAGCCAATGGATTCGAGGCATCAGCCATGACGTGCGCACGCCTCTTTCTAAACTTAGCTGGGGGCTGAATGATTTAAAGGACGAGTCCAATAAGGATGCGGTGGCGACCATGGAAGAAGAGATCATGCGCATCAGCAAAACCATTCAGGACCTGAACGACACCACGCGCCTTCAAAGCTTAAGAGACGACCGATTCACTTTTCAAAATCCTGCGCCTATTCTCAGGAAAATCATCGTCGCTCATCTGAACGAACACGAGGATCGAAGCATTTTATTCGACAATCAGTTAAGTGAAGACACGAAGATCCATATGGACAGCCACCTCTTCGCCCGCATGATCGACAATGTGATCAGAAACAGCATCATGTATCAGCCGGGAGACATTCACGTGACGCTCAAGGAAGCGGAAGAGGGCATTCACATCACTGTGTGGGACAATGGAGGCGGCGTGAAAAAAGAGGTGTTGGATCGCTTGGAAGCTTCGGATTCGACTTCCGTTTCCGTTCACGGCATGGGGCTTTTGATTTCGAAGCAAATTTGCAGCTTGCACAAAGGCGTGATGACGGCGGCAAATAAAGACGGCGGTTTCCGGGTGGACTTTTCTTTCCCGAAGGGGCCGGCGAATGAGGGGGCCGCGTATATTGACAGCTTTACTCACTCTTGATAACATGGTAAAGGATTTAAGGAGGTACGGATAAATGAAAGTTTCTATAATTATGGGCAGCTACAGCGACAAAGACATCGCCTTTGACGTGATCGGCGCCTTAAAAATGCTCGAAATTCCCTATGATGTGGTCGTTTACAGCGCGCATAGAACGCCCAACGAGGTGGTGGACCACGTGAAAAAACGAGAAGAAGAAGGCACGGAAGTGTTTATTTCCATTGCGGGAAAAGCCGCCCACTTAGGCGGGGTCATCGCCGCCCACACGACGCGGCCCGTCATCGGCGTGCCGGGTAAAACTTCCGTCGGAGGGGGCATGGACTCCCTTCTTTCCACGGTACAAATGCCTTCCGGCGTACCCGTGGCCACCGTCGCCATTAACGGGGGAAAGAACGCCGGTATTTTGGCGGCACAAATTCTTTCCGTCGGCGATCCGGCCATTAAGGAACGGCTCCTGGCCTACAAAAAGCAATTACAAGATGAAGTGGCGGAAATGAACAAAAAATTGGAGGCTGATCTTCGTGCCTAAAATGAAAAGCGATGTAGAAATTGCACGGGAGGCCCATTTGGATGAAATCCAAGTGATTGCCGAACGCCTGAATATTCCGAAAGATAAATTAAAGCCTTATGGCCGCTATATGGCAAAGATCGAAGGGCGCGCCTTTGAAGATCACGACGAGGCGCGGGGCAAGCTCGTTCTCGTCACAGCCATTAACCCGACGCCGGCGGGAGAAGGCAAGACCACCACAAACATCGGCCTCGCCATGGCCATGGATAAAATGGGCTTATCCACCATCAGCACCTTGCGGGAACCGAGCCTGGGGCCGGTCTTCGGCATTAAGGGCGGTGCGGCCGGGGGCGGCTATGCACAGGTCCTTCCCATGGATGACATTAACCTCCACTTTACCGGCGACTTTCACGCCATTACCAGCGCCAACAACTTAATCGCCGCGGCCATTGATAACCACATTCACCAAGGAAACGAACTGGGCATCGACCCGAAAAAAATCTCATTTAAGCGCGTCTTGGATATGAACGACCGCGCCCTTCGGGAAGTGATCGTTGCCATGGGTCCGAAGAAAAACGGCGTCATTCGTCAAGACGGCTTCGACATTACCGTGGCTTCGGAAATCATGGCGATCCTGTGCCTGGCTCGAGATTTGGAAGATTTCAAAGCCCGGGTCGGCCGGATCATCATCGGTTATACCTACGACGACAAGCCCGTTTACGTCAAGGACCTTGAAGTGGCCGGTGCCGTCACCATGCTGATGAAAGATGCGATTTTGCCGAATTTGGTGCAAACCATCGAAAACACGCCGGCGATTATTCACGGCGGCCCCTTTGCCAACATCGCCCACGGCTGCAACTCCATTATCGCAACGGAAACGGCCCTGCATCTGGCCGATTACACCATTACGGAAGCGGGCTTCGGTGCCGATCTCGGTGCGGAAAAGTTTTTGGATATCGCGGCACCTGAAGCGGGCTTTACCCCGGACTGTATCGTGGTCGTCGCCACGGTGCGCGCCCTGAAATACAATGGCGGCGTGGCCGTGAAGGATTTGGGCGAAGAAGACGTGGACGCATTGAAAGCGGGCTTTGTGAACTTAAAGCGCCACGTTGAAAACATGAAGAGCTATGGCGTGCCCGTGGTCATCGCCATCAATAAATTCCCCACGGATACGGAAGCGGAGCTTAAAACCATCGACGAATTGGCGGTTGGCCTGGGCGTCGACGTGGCCCTTTCCGATGTATTCAGCAAGGGATCGGAAGGCGGCATGGAGCTCGCCGAAAAAGTCGTGGCTCTTTGCGAAGCGCCCAACAACTACGCGCCCCTCTACGACACAAATCTGCCCGTGGAGGAAAAAATCGAAATTATTTCGAAGAAGATTTACGGCGCGAAAGATGTCGTCTATTCCGACGACGCCCTCGCCATGATCGAGCGTATTAAAAAGCTCGGCCGGGATAAGCTGCCCGTGTGCATGGCGAAGACCCAAATGTCCTTTACCGACGATCCCACAAAGCTGGGCGCTCCGGAAGATTTTACCATTCACATTCGAGACATTCGCCTGTCCAACGGCGCGGGCTTTATCGTGGCCCTTACCGGCGCGGTCATGACCATGCCGGGTCTGCCGAAAGTTCCCGCCGCCAACGGCATGGACATCGACGCCCACGGCGTCATTACAGGCCTTTCATAAGGGGTGACTATGAGTTATTCTTCAAAAATACAAAATGATAGCATGGATGCGTTGTTTGAAGCTATTTTATCCTTGGAAAACAAAGAAGAGTGCTACCGTTTTTTCGAAGACATTTGCACCATCAAAGAATTAAAAGCCATCTCCCAACGCCTGGAAGTAGTGAAACTGTTGGTTTCCGACCAAACCTACCACGCAATTGAAAAGCAGACCGGCGCCTCCACGGCGACGATCAGCCGCATCAATCGCGCCCTAAACTACGGTGCCGACGGCTACAATTTGGTCTTGAAGCGACTGGGCTATTTAGACGAGAAGAAAGACGAAGAAGAAGAGAAATAAAAAATCGGATCCTGCGGGGTCCGATTCAGAGTGATGACAAAGGGAGGGTGAATCAACCGATTCACCCTCCCTTTTTGTGTCTTAAAACCGCTTTAAGCCACTCAATTATAGTAAAATAGAGAAAAAAGGAGGCCGCCATGCTAC